>RPGO01000040.1 GCA_004193545.1 Candidatus Argoarchaeum ethanivorans
TTCATGGCGGTCGAATTCAAAGCAGGGAAACGTGTGACCCAGATCACCAAAAGAAGAACCATGGTGGATTTTGCACAATTTGTGAGGATGCTTGTCGATGAAGAATACCCAGACGTTGAAAACATCCAACTGGTCATGGATAACCTCAATACTCACAAGGAAAAGTCATTTTACGAGGCATTCAGTGAGGAGGAGGCGGAAAGGATTTTGAGCAAGATCGAGTTTCATTACACGCCAAAACATGCAAGCTGGCTTAATGCCGCTGAAATCGAGATCAATGTGATGGATATCGAATGCACTGACAGACGGATTGGAGATATGGAGACACTGGTCCGGGAAGTGGCTGCATGGACCAGGAAACGGAATGACGATGAAAAGAAAATCAACTGGGGGTTTACGAGGGGGAAGGCGGATAAGAAACTGTCCAAGTATTATGTCTAAGAACTAAATTGTCGAGACACTAGCTACATTAACAATAGAACCATATTCATTAATATTATTTTGTAACTTAATGGATATCAATAAAGGCGCATTTAAATTAACCTCAATAGTATCATACCAAATTTGAAAGTCAAATTTCTTAAAATTCTCCCATTCAAACATTCCTGCATTGTTAATAATTGCATCAAATTGAAAATCCTTCAATTTATCTAATATGGCCAACGTTTGTTCTCTATTTTTAAAATCCACCTGAAAAATCTCAACAGATTTGAGAGTCTCTTTTATTTTTTCCGCTTCTTGTTTACCTGTGTTGTATGTACCGTAGACAAAATACCCTTCGCGAACTAATTTCTCACAAATAGCTTTGCCTATACCTCTTGACATACCTGTCACCAACGCGGTTTTTTGATAGTTTGTCATTTTTTCACATCCTTATTTTTAGTTTAGTCACTATACCCCATACTTATAAGTACAGGGCTTGTTAGTGATTTTCTTCTTATAAACATTTTGGTTTCTCCTTGTAATTTTACGTCCCAATATATTTCTCAACAACTTCCCATCCATGATCAACATATCCATGTGCAACTCTTGGAAGTGCACCTTATACAAAGCTTACAGTTACAAAATATTCTGGTAAATATTTATACAAATCTTGCAAATCTGCTCGGTTAAGATCCAAAAACAGTGTGTCGATCGTGCTGCACTCGATTGCCTCGCAATCGAGAATTCTGCACAACGAAGTTGTGCAGTTGCTAATTATTTCTGCACAACGAAATTGTGCAGTTACTGGTATTTTTGTAATATTTTATACAGTGTATCTCTTCTTGCTGCCTGCCGTCCAAGTCTGTGCACAATATGCACTATTTCTTTATTTGACATCTTATGAAATGCAGTTCCTGCCGCACGTACCACATTCTCTTCGATCATGGTTCCGCCGAGATCGTTTGCTCCAAAACATAACGCAAGTTGTGCTACTTTACTCCCTTGCGTAACCCATGAAGCCTGGATATTAGGTATGTAATTATTGAGAATAATTCGTGAGATTGCAATAGTACGAAGGTAGTCAACCCCGCAAGCAAGCTTGAACATGCCTTCAAGAGCGGTATTTTTTTCCTGGAATGTCCATGGTATAAAAGCTGTAAATCCTCCTGTTTCCTGCTGTATATCTCTGATGCGAATTATATGACGAATGCGCTCGCTGAGTGTTTCTATATGCCCAAAGACCATCGTAGCAGTTGTTGGAATATCAAGCTCGTGGGCTGTTATCATAACCTGTCTCCATGTTTTCCAACCCACTTTATCTGGTGAGATGCTGTTTCGCACACGATCATCAAGTATTTCAGCACCTCCGCCTGGTATCGAATCAAGACCTGCATCATGCAGTCGGGAGATTGCCTCTCGAATAGAACAGTGGTTCATCTTTGCGATATGTGCTATTTCCGGTGGCGAAAGGGCATGAAGCTGAACATCTGGGAATCGCTGTTTCAGTGTTACGAGCATATCCTCGTAGAATTCAAATGGAAGACGCGGATGAAGCCCGCCCTGCAGGAGTATTTGTGTGGCGCCAAGGTCTACTGCTTCCTGCACCTTGAAGATCAGTTCTTCTGTGTTGAGCACATAAGCTTCGTCTGAATCTTCTTCTCGATAGAATGCACAAAACTTGCATTTTGAAGTACACACGTTCGTGTAATTGATATTCCGATCTACTACAAATGTAACGATGTCGCCAGAGGTATGTTTTCGCAGGTAGTTGGCAGTTTGCCCGATAAGATGAAAGTCGCATTTTTTATAGATTTGTAGTGCATCTTCTGGCGAAATATCTTCCCCGGCAAGTACATTTTCAATAACTCTGGACATATCGTTTGTACCATTCAGGACCCTGGATAATATCACATTCTGCACAGAGTTTCAACACTCAATGAAACGTATTAACTTTATGCTAAAAAAGCTTCATCCCGAACGTACATATTATGAACTCTCTGATTTTTTCGGCATCAGCTCGAAGCACATACAAAATAAATAGCTTGACTTTTTGAAATAGCCTTTTCTATCTTTTTACCAGTTCGATTATCTGTTCAATAGTAAGCAATTCCTGCTCTCCAGTGCTCATTTTTTTAAAAGCAAGTTTGCCGGATCTAACCTCATCTTTTCCAACAATCACAACAAAGTCTGCCCCGGTGCTGTTTGCATAGCTCATCTGGTCTTTGATTCTTCTTCTCATCACATCCATGTTGACTGTTGTGTACTCTCGAAGTTTTTTTGTGATTTTTACTGCATCAACAAGCGTATCATCAAAGTACACCACATGGAGCAGTGTGGTTTTTGGCACAGCTATAGTACATATTTCCATTATGCGATCAAAGCCAATCCCAAAACCAGTCGAAGATGTGACACTGCCTCCGAAAAGCTGGGCTAAACTGTAACTGCCTCCGCCACATACCTGATTCTCTGCACCAAGTCCCTCGCAGTATATTTCAAATACCATGCCAGTATAATAATCAAGCCCGCGTGCAATTCCAAAATCCACGACATATTTAACATTTAGTGCATCAAGCAGTAAGAGGACTTCTTCGAACTGGTTTAACTGCGTAATATCTCCAACGATTTCCCTTGCTTTTGGAATGGCATCTGTACCAGAAAGATTTATCAGCAACAGAAGTTTCTCACATAGCGGTATCGGCGCATCAATTTGTTTCAGATAGTTCTTGAGTGCAGGCTCGTCTTTTTTATCTACGAGGTGCATGATCACAGCCTGCTGTTCTGTATCGAGCATGCCAGTGATCGTACGGATGATTCCAAGATGTCCCACACGTAGTTCACCTTCAACTTCAACGCTTGAGAGCATCTCTACAGCAAGTGCAATAACTTCAGCTTCAGCTTCGGAATGATTGCTTCCAATTAACTCAACCCCAAACTGCCAGAACTCTCTGAAACGCCCCTTCTGTGGGCGCTCGTATCTGAAACAATTATCAAAATAGAACAGCTTGCAGGGTTTTGCTGATACTTGAAGTGCTTCGACATACAGGCGCATTACAGGTGCTGTTAACTCCGGACGAAGAGCCATTTCCCGGTTTCCTTTATCGGCAAAATTGTAGATCTCGCCAAGAATCGCATCACCTGATTTAACTGTAAAAAGTTTGAGCTGTTCAAAGGTTGGGGTTTTAACCTCGCTGTAACCCCACCGTTTTACAACATCTCTAAGCATAGCTTCACTGGCACGCCTCAACCTCATCTCTTCAGGCAAAAAATCCCTTGTGCCTCGTGGTCGGTTAATCTTTACCATGCACTAAAAATTCAAATTTAACAAACTGTAAAATCTTAGAGCTTCAATACATCTTTCATCCCATACACTCCGGGGATGTTTTGCTGGGAACACAGCCATCTGACTGCGGTTATAGCTCCTGCTGCAAAGGATTGTCTGCTGTGTGCCTGATGTTTTATTTCAATACGTTCCCCCTCTCCTGCAAACAGCACGGTATGGTCTCCAACAATGTCTCCACCCCTGAGTGCATGGATGGCAATTTCAGACCCGCGCGGGGAAAAACCTTCACGCCCATATATAACAGGTTTTTGCACTCCAATCTGCTGGTTTATCACCTCAGCCGCTTTTATTGCTGTTCCGCTTGGTGCATCCTTTTTCTGGTTGTGATGCGCTTCGATAATCTCAATATCATAGTTGTAGAGGTGTTTTGAAGCTTCTTCCAGGAGTTTTAGGAATACATTTACTCCAATTGAGAAATTAGGGGCTATCACCGCTTTTATGCCTGCTTTTGTTATATTTTCCATGTTTTGCTGCTGCTGTTCTTGCGTAAATCCAGTAGTACCAACCACAAGATCAACCCCACACTTGCATGCAGTTTCAATGGTTTTAACTGCCGCCTGTGCAATGGTAAAATCAATTAACACGTCAGGCATGGTTCTTACAAGCTCAGATTCAAGGTTATCCGGAGAAGTTACGTTTATACCAAGTGCACCACCAAGAACAACACTTCCGATATCTTCACCAACTCGCACAAAGTCGAATCCTGCTACCAGTTCTATATCGCCAGCCTGAAGAATGTTACTCATTATGAGTGTACCCATGCGTCCACAGGCGCCGGTTACTGCTGCTTGTATCATAGTACTCCGAGATTGGTTAATGCGTGTTTAAGTGCCTGTTCTGTCTGGGGTGTGCAGCGATATAAAGGAAGCCGCAGGTATCCGCTCGCGAGATTGCAGAGTTCCATTGCCATTTTAACAGGTACCGGATTTGTTTCAAGAAATAGTGTTCTGATAAACGGCGCAAGCTCATAGTGGATTTTTTGTGCTTTACTTAAATCGCCTTCATCAAATGCTTTGAACAGTGCCACTACTTTCTCTGGCACAACGTTTGCTGCTACTGATATAACTCCGCAGCCACCGATGCTCATAATAGGGAGCGTGAGTGCATCATCTCCTGAGAAAACAGTAAAATCCATATCCTGAGTAAGCTCGATTGTTTCTGATACCTGGGACAGGTCCCCGCTTGCTTCTTTTATCCCGATGATGTTACTGATTGTTGCAAGCTCTGCCGTCACAACAGGCGTCATGTTTAATTTTGTCCTGCCTGGAACATTGTAGAGAATAATTGGAATTTTAACGTTCTCTGCAATTGCGGTAAAATGCCTTATAAGCCCTGCCGTATTTGGTTTATTGTAATACGGTGTTATCAGCAGTGCCGCATCTGCACCAGCATCTTCTGCATATTTCGTCAGTTTAATTGCTTCGGCCGTGTTGTTTGAACCAGTACCAGCAATTACTGGCACAGTCGCATGTTCAATCACACAGTCAATAACTTTATTATGTTCCTCCATGCTGAGTGTTGCAGATTCTCCAGTGGTGCCGCAGGGTACGATGCCTGAGATTCCTGTCTTTGATAAAAATTGAACGTTTTTGGCAAGACCTTCGATATCTATTTGACCTTTCCTTGTAAAAGGAGTGATTATTGCAGGGATTACTCCTTCAAACATTGTTACACCTGGGGAACCTTTGTTCTTGATTGTATACACTTTTGCCGAACAATATAACCTGCTACACGGTTGCGGATGACTTTGCTTTTGACATTTGTGTATTCAGTAACTTTGTGTTTGTTCTCTTCAAAATCCGTACTGAATTCATCGTCATAGTCCATGATTAGTTTTGCTGCAAGATTTTTGATGTACGATTGTCTAACATTTCCCATAAAATAACACCTCAAAAACGATGGACTGCTCCTGTTTGTAAAATAAACAACAGGTTTATTCCATCTTTTATGTTAAAATTTATACTTATATTTTCACATGAATACGTTCTTGTTGATATAGATTCCCCTGTAGGAATTTGATAATTCGGAAACGAGATTATAAAAACACAACAGTTTGCACTTTCTGATGTATATAACTTTGATTGTTCATGGAAGTGATACATAGTCGAATTGCAGCAATAGGTGTGCCGCCGCGATTTGACCCTTGAGCCAGGTGCTTGTAGTCATGATTTAGCTTTCAGGATTGGTACCGGCACTCGTGTTGTGGGTAGATGCACTGAGCAATTCCCAAGAGTCGGGCGGGATGTTGAGTCTTAGTTCGACTACTGTTTCGTGGAACAAAGTGACATCTTGAGGAGAGAGGCTCTTAATCCAGGTCTGTAGTTTTTTCTCGTCTACAATCAGGCTCTTAAAGACGCAGTTCAGTTTATATCGTCTGGTGGTTCTGTTTAAGTGTGTTAGGAGTCCGGTAAGTTCGTACACGGTTTTGTTGAGCAGCATATCTTGGGGGTAGTCTGGGTCCGGGATGGGGGGTATATATGGTGAACTTTTTATTTTCTTGATCAAGGCAGTCCATAGTTCAGAGGCTATACTGAGTCTGGAGTTTCGTATTGCTCCTCGGAAACCCGCTAAATTGTTGGAATGCCAGCGAGAAATGTGATGTTCGAATGAAGCCAGATCCAGTCTGTTCCACGTGTTATCCAGCATCTTCTGGGCAAACTCTCGATTGCCAGTCCCACTCAGGTAAGCCAGAAGCGCCCCTTGTGCATCAGGAGGGGAGGAGAACAGTTTCTCCTCGAATTCCTCATTCTCCAGTAGTTCGGTTAGAATGTCTTGACTTTCCTTTTGCAACTCAAGATCGTCCAAGTATTTCAAAAATGACACAACATTGTCAGGTGGTGTGCGTGCAAGTCGTGTCTTAAACTCCTCATTCTCCAGTAGTTCGGTTAGAATGTCTTGACTTTCCTTTTGCAACTCAAGATCGTCCAAGTATTTCAAAAATGACACAACATTGTCAGGTGGTGTGCGTGCAAGTCGTGTCTTGAACTCCTCATTTTTCAACAGTTCGGTCAGAATGTCTTGACTTTCCTTTTGCAACTCAAGATCGTCCAAGTATTTGAGGAATAAAACAACCACACCAGCTGATGTCCATGCAAATCGTGTCTTGAATTCTTCATTCTTCATTAGTTCGGTAAAAATGTCCTGTATTTTCGGTTGTAACCTGCGATCGTCCAAGTATTTCAAAAATGACACAACATTGTCAGGTGGTGTGCGTGCAAGTCGTGTCTTGAACTCCTCATTTTTCAACAGTTCGGTCAGAATGTCTTGACTTTCCTTTTGCAACTCAAGATCGTCCAAGTATTTGAGGAATAAAACAACCACACCAGCTGATGTCCATGCAAATCGTGTCTTGAATTCTTCATTCTTCATTAGTTCGGTAAAAATGTCCTGTATTTTCGGTTGTAACCTGCGATCGTCCAAGTATTTCAAAAATGACACAACATTGTCAGGTGGTGTGCGTGCAAGTCGTGTCTTGAACTCCTCATTTTTCAACAGTTCGGTCAGAATGTCTTGACTTTCCTTTTGCAACTCAAGATCGTCCAAGTATTTGAGGAATAAAACAACCACACCAGCTGATGTCCATGCAAGACTCTCAAGTAATACGTCGTATCCCTCTGATGTAGGTAGCTCCTGCAAGCGATCCCATGAAAAGTTCAGCTCTCCTCTTCGCAGCATCCGCACCGTGTAACCCGGATCGTGACAAACGGCACGTTCTATCAAACCACTCTCGTTGTTCACTTTCTCGCACCACTGGTTGAAGTCTGCCACATTACCATAACGTCCAGAAGCCAGTCTGTAATATATTAGTGGTACTAAGAACGGATGGCGATGACAAAGGTCTAACGCACGACCGATCCAGAATTTCTGGGTCGCACGTGAAGAGAAGTGGTTCTCTACGCGAAGGATTAGCTCTCCCAGGCTGGGGTGGAACAAGCGGCAATATGCCCTCGGATTTCCGGTTATCATCGGAACGCGCAGCACCGTTCCATCTTCGATGAACTGGGGAAAGAGTACTTCCACGTATTGCCCCCAAATTTTGGAATCCTCTGTATTGATATCCAGACTGCTCAAAGCGCATAAGTCAAAAAAGGCATCTCGTCCTCCTTCTTGCGTTTCTGCAGGAATTATGTAACGCCTGCGCACCATATTAGAAATAGATGCTTGATCAAGTGCATCTGGTCTCAACGGGTCAAATGTGGTTGCAAATACTATAAGGTCATCCCCACATTCCCTTATCCACTTTTTAGCCTGTGGTGAAGTGTAGTTACACGATATGCCGTTTCTTTGGGAAAGCCGCATGGCGACACAGATGAAAGCTTCTTCCGTAGCCTTCAACTCGATCGGCACCAACAACTCATTATCGAGCAACGTTACCCTCTCGGTTGGATGTTCCTGCGAATCACGTCCAATGAGTAATGCTTGAACCTGTTGACCTGTGCCACGTAGTTCCTGAATATGTTTGAGCAGCTTTTGAGCCACTGCATCATTCGTGTGCACGTTGTCCAAGACAATCAACAGAGGATTATGTATATTCAGAACCCACTCGATATCTTTTTTTGCATCTTCAATAAACTGCATCTCATCAAGTTCGAGGTCTTTAAAATCAAAGAACAGACATTTGCCATTCATGTTTGAAATCCAGTCAAATGCAATGCTCAGCCCAAACACAGTTTTTCCGCAAGCTTTTTCGCCTTTTATTAAAACGTCGTTCGATTCATTCACCAGAGATAAAACCTTTTTTTGGTCATCTTTCGGTAGGCAGACTCTTTCATCAGTGAATTCAGCGTAGGAAGGAGTGTAGGTATTTCTCCCTCCTATGTTTTCCTGCACCCACTTTGCAAGCTCGACCAGCACATGCAAACCCGGAAACCGTTCAGCATAGCGGCAGTCCCGTTGAAATAGCTCTGCATCTTTTTTTTGCCATTTACTATCCCTCCATTCGTAGACTTCGCCTCTGTGCGGTGGTAAAGGGGCAGTTGGTCCCTCACACATGAGAAGATCTTCAGCAGGGGGCAGTGATAAATTAAGGAGCCACTCACCATTTGCGGAAAGTCGCAAACGCCGTGCATAATGTCCAAGAGCAGGTGCATCTATGATTATTTCGTTGGTCGATGGGTTTTTGAAAGAAGAGATCAAGTTTTTGTCTATAATTCCTAAAGGGGGCAAGGCATGCCCAAACGGACAAGTGATAAACCAACTATGACTGGCTTCAGTTTGGGAATCCAGCATTGTTATATAAGCCACATTTGGACTTAAAACCCTCATTGTTTTTCTTTTCTCTTGAGAACGATGGTAAAGATCTACGATAGCCCTATTAAAATTGACATTTAGCGGATCATCGTTGCACTGGGGAAGTAGCAGATAATCAAGATTTCCGAACGTTTCCTGTATCTTTTGGATAAGATCGCTCAAGAAAGTACCCTTTCCTGGAGGTTGAGCAATAAAGTCAAAACAGATACTCGTAAGGAAGTTGATACCACCGATTTCCAGAAGATAAGATCGCGCACCACGCACAAATCTACCACTCTTTGGCGTACGCTCACCAGGATACGGGAATCGCTTCGGTTGAAAGAAATAACAACCTTTTTCATCTGATCCCGGTTGGCTGAATGCCAGTAGGACGGAAACATTCACGAAAGCATCCGACTGATCCGTTTTAGGGATTTCCTCGAGCAGATGCCCACACACATTTTCCTTGTTCAGAGAGTTATCACCAGCAATGAAGCACTCATGTTCAGTAAGCTCGTCAACCAGTTCCTCAAATTTTGATAAAGGAAGGTGCTCTATAGGGAGACAAACAAGACACCACCCTGCTTCTTTAGGCCGAGAGTTTATCTTATCATAAGAAAGTGTCATCAACTCTTGAAGCGATTCCACTGGTACAGAGATCTCTGGGAAAACAACCACATTGGCCCAGTTGTCTTGTAGGGCTAACGTCAATGCACTTTTAAGCTTGTTAACATGATTAGCTGCTGGACATAGTATGGATGGTAAACCACCCGATGGAGCCGGCATCAATGAAACCCCAACTTGAATCATATTAATGCGATGCTCTTTTATAGCAGAACTGTTCTCAATTTTGTGATAACTTAACTCTTCCTGAATTTCATGTGCTTCCCGATATGATGTAGTCATAACCGAAAACCTCAACGTCCAAGCTCAACCAATTCTAACAATGTGGTTCACCGAGCCGGAAAACATTGCCGAGCGATGCGTGGGCGGGCAGAGCATTACAAATTTGACGATGCAGTTAGCAGGCGCATCGTGTCCAAAGATGTCTATTTTCTTAGTCACTTTTACCAACTCCTCCGTAGACTTATTGCAGAACAACATTAGCTTACGACAGGTTACACTCGCTTAACCCTCTATAAGCATTCCGATTATCGGGGGCTGTCAACTTACTCAGGTGTTATACCAAAACTCTAATTTCTTTCATGCGTTCAAACCCGAACAGTAGACATTATACCTGAATATACAACCAGTTTGAAACAATGCCAACACCCAACAACTTTACAACCACCCAATTTCGTTAGTTTTTTATAGTATGGCTTGTATACGACCATGCTCACAACTTAAACTGTGGTGTTGAAATATGGAAAGAAGGGATCGTTTTATTTGTTAATATTAGTTTTTTGGATACCACTCTCAGAGATGGTGAACAGACACCTGGCGTATCACTAGCGGCAGAAGAAAAGCTTCTGATAGCTCAAAAGCTTGACGATATTGGCGTTAACATTATCGAAGCAGGATCTGCTATTACCTCAAAGGTTGAGCAAGAAGCAATAAAAAGGGTTGCAAGAGAAGGACTTAATGCTGAGATTTGCAGCTACTGTCGTATCCGTAAAGAGGATATTGAGCTTGCAGCAGGCTGTGATGTGGATTCTATTCACCTTGTAGTGCCGGCATCAGATCTTCACATCGAGCGAAAGCTGAAGAAAAACCGTGATACAGTGCTTTCAGAATCGATTGAGATGGTAGAGTTTGCAAAGCAGCATGGACTGATCGTTGAACTCAGCGGAGAGGACGCCTCACGCGCAGATATTAATTACCTGACCACTCTTTATAAAGCAGGAATTGATGCTGGTGCTGATAGATTGTGCTTCTGCGATACGGTTGGTGTGCTTCTACCAGAGAGAACCTACGAGGTATTTACAGGGTTTTCAAAGCTCAAACTGCCAGTAAGTATTCACTGTCATAATGATTTTGGGCTTGCAACCTCTAACACTATAGCAGCACTCAGGGCAGGTGCACCAGAGGCACACGTTACCGTAAACGGTCTTGGAGAACGTGCAGGAAACACACCTCTTGAAGAACTGGTTGTTGCACTCGAATCGCTGTATAAATATAAAACTAAGATCGAATGCAGTAAGCTGTATTCCATATCAAGACTTGTTAGCAGGCTTACCAATATCCAGGTGTCCAACAACAAAGCGATTGTTGGTGACAGTGCCTTCACTCACGAGTCCGGTATTCATGTACACGGCTTAATGGCTGATTCGTCAACTTACGAGCCTATTACACCTGAGATGGTAGGACGAAAACGGCGCATCGTGTTTGGAAAACATACAGGCAGAGCCTCTATTATAATGTCCCTTCGTGAGCTTGGACTTGAGACAACAAAAGAGCAACTTGATGAGGTATTACGCCGTGTGAAAGAACTTGGTGATGCTGGTAAGCGGGTGACTGACGCTGACATGCAGAGCATTGCCGAGACTGTTCTTGGCATTTACCAGGAGGCAGCAGTGAAGATGGAGGAGTTCACCGTGGTTTCAGGAAACAAAGTAACACCTACAGCATCTCTCAAACTTAGGGTTGGTGATGAGGAAATCCTCGAGGCTGCGACAGGTCTTGGTCCTGTTGATGCTGCCATCAATGCACTCAGAAAAGCGATCTCCGGCATTGCTGACATACAGCTTGAAGAGTATCATGTGGATGCGATAACAGGTGGTACTGATGCTCTTGTCGAGGTATGGGTAAAACTTGGTAAGGACGATAAAATAATAACAGCAAGAGGCGCACGAGCAGATATTATACTAGCATCAGTTGAAGCTGTGATTGAAGGCATTAACAGATTGATTCAAAAAGGAGAGAAATATCGTGACAAATAATATCACAGGTGCAAAAGCACTGATAGAATCGCTTAAAAAAGAAAATGTTGAAGTTATATTTGGATATCCCGGAGGAGCGGTGCTGCCAATATACGATGAACTGTTTGATGCAGACATCAGGCACATACTGGTACGACATGAGCAGGCAGCAGCCCATGCAGCAGATGGGTATGCCCGTGCGACAGGCAAAACAGGCGTATGTTTTGCAACATCAGGACCTGGCGGAACTAACCTAGTAACAGGTATTGCTACAGCATACATGGATTCAGTGCCAATCGTTGCTGTAACCGGACAGGTGCCGCGCTCACTGTTAGGGGTTGACGCTTTTCAGGAAGCAGACATTACAGGCATCACCATGCCGATTACCAAGCACAATTATCTTATAAAAAAAGCAGAGGATATTCCGCGGGTCGTTAAAGAGGCTTTTTACATAGCTTCGACTGGAAGACCGGGTCCGGTGTTAATTGATATTCCAAAGGATGTCACCACTGATCTGCTTGATTTTAATTATCCAAAAGAAGTTAATTTGAGAAGCTACAAGCCAGTTGTAGCAGTGAACATCGAACAATTGAAGCAGGCAGCATCACTCGTCACAGCATCAGAAAAACCAGTGATTTATGCAGGTGGTGGAATTATTATTTCTCATGCGGCAGAGGAGTTACTACGGTTTGCAGAGTTGATTAAAGCACCAGTAACTGCCACGCTGATGGGTAAAGGTGCATTTCCGGACGCACACCCACTTTCTGTCGGTATGCCAGGGATGCATGGTACAAAGTATGCCAACTATGCAATACAGGAATCTGATTTGATCATTGCTGTTGGTGCACGGTTCGATGACAGGGTAACCGGTAAACTTGAGTCGTTTGCACCATCTGCAAAGATTATCCACATTGACATTGATCCGGCAGAGATTAAAAAGAATGTTCGAGTCGATGTGCCAGTGGTTGGCGATGCAAAAACAGTCCTTACAAAGCTTACTTCTTTGATAAAACAGCATCAGCCGAAAACCAGCGAGTGGATTAAGCGGGTAAATAAATGGAAAAAAGATTTCCCACTGCACTATAAAAAAAATGACATGATAAAACCGCAATATGTGGTAGAGAGCATCTACGAGCTGTATCCTGATGCAATCATTGTTACTGAAGTTGGGCAAAATCAAATGTGGGCTGAGCAGTATTTCACGTATACAAAACCACGTACCTTTATATCTTCAGGCGGACTTGGAACCATGGGATACGGCTTTCCTGCTGCCATTGGAGCAAAAGTCGGACGACCGGATGCAACCGTGATAGATATAGCAGGGGACGGCTCCTTCCAGATGAACAGCCAGGAGATCGCAACAGCAGTGCAGAGTGAGATACCTGTTGTAGTTGCCATTTTAAATAATGGCTATCTTGGTATGGTGCATCAATGGCAGGAACTATTCTTTGAAGAAAGGTATTCGTCTACGGTGATTGAAGAGAGCGTGGACTTTGTCAAACTGGCAGAGGCTTATAACGCTGTCGGACTGCGTGCAGTCAAGCCTGAAGAAGTGAAACCAACATTAAAAGAAGCAGTGGAGTCTGGTAAGCCGACTATTATTGATTTTATTATAGATAAAACCGAAAATGTTTTCCCGATGGTACCAGCAGGTGCTGCAATAAATGAAATAATTGATCTGGAGTGAAAAAATAATGAGACATACGATAGCTGCTCTTGTAGAAAACAGGCCGGGTGTGTTAACAAAAGTGTCGGGGCTGTTCAGCAGGCGTCGGTTCAATATTGAAAGCCTTGCTGTAGGAGTAACCGAGAGACCTGATGTTTCCCGCATAACGATTGTGGTAGCAGGTGACAGTGCTGTACTTGAACAGGTGCTAAAACAATTGAACAAGCTTATTGATATTATACATGTGACAGAGCTGTCTCCAAAGGATTCAGTATCAAGAGAACTGGCACTGATTAAGGTAGTGGTAGATTCCAGAACACGTTCAGAGGTCATGCAGATTGTTGACGTGTTTAGAGCAAAGATCATAGATGTTGCAACAGATTCGCTTATTGTTGAGGTAACAGGTGATCGAAGCAAGGTAGCAGCAATGGAACAATTGCTCTCACGGTTTGGCATCAAAGAACTGGTTCGAACAGGCGATATTGCACTTCACAGAAGCAGCATAACTGCTGAAGATATTGCTCACCAGGGAGATGTTAATTAGTAACTCTTGATTGCGCAAGCACTGCACAACTTCGTTGTGCAGAAATAACGAGTCTTAACAATCAGCAACCATAATTCTTGATTGCGCAAGCAATCAAGTGCGGCAACAAACTGGTATTCACAACCTGCCAAGGAAATGATGGGACGCCTATTCTTTGCCCCTTTCATCATTCACTATCTTTAACAAAGCAGCAGCAACTTCTAAGGAAGTATAGTCTTCCTGAACAAGTTTTTCAACCAAATTAGTACATTTTCCAAGGTGCCCGGCATCAATAACCCCCTTAACTTTCTCTAAAAGCAGGTTTGTCCTGATCTCTTCGACATCATTTACCGAAGGAACTTTTTTGGCTATAATTTTAGTTTTTGTGAATCGTTGTATCTCCCTTATTCTATGTGCTTCCTTGCCGGTAACAAAGGTAAATGCATGTCCAGCTTTTCCCACCCTTGCCGTTCTTCCGATTCTATGTACATAATATTCATCATCAGCAGGTATGTCATAGTTAAACACAGCCTCTATATCTCCTACATCGATTCCCCGGGCTGCCACATCAGTTGCCACTAAAATCTCAATCTCCCTCCTTCTGAATTTAGACATAACGCGGTCCCTCTGCTTCTGCTGCATATCCCCATGCAGCCCATCAGCCAGATATCCTCTCACCTTCAGGCTTTCAACCAGTTCATCCACACGTCTTTTTGTATTACAGAAGACCAATGACAATTTCAGATTGTAAAGATCGATTAAACGAGACAGAACCTCTGTTTTTGCTTGCTGTTTGACTTCAACAAAAAATTGTTCGACATTGGAAACGGTCATCTCCTTGTGTACTAATTTTATCAGTTGTGGGTTGCTCTGGTATCGTTTCGTTAATTTTAAAATGCTCTTTGGCATGGTTGCAGAAAAGAGAACGGTCTGTCTTTGCTCCGGGATATTCTTCACAATAGTTTCGATGTCGTCTCTAAATCCCATGTCAAGCATCTCATCTGCTTCATCCAGTATGATTATCTTTACGTCCCCCATCTTCAAAGTGCGGCGGTCTAAATGATCCATGACGCGACCGGGAGTGCCGATAATAATTTGTACGCCCTCTTTTAATGCTTTAATCTGGCGTCCTATAGGCTGTCCGCCATAAACCGGTAAAATCCTGATGCGTTTTTTATACCTTGAAAGATTTTTCAGTTCTTCCGATACCTGTATTGCCAGTTCTCTTGTGGGACATAAAATCACAGCCTGTAATTTCTTATTTTTTGGGTCTATCCTTTCTAAAGTTGCAATTCCGAAAGCTGCCGTTTTACCGGTACCTGTTTGTGCCTGTCCAATCACATCTTTTCCATCCAACAGATATGGAATGGATTGATTTTGAATGGCGGTTGGCTCTTCAAAACCCATGTCTGCGATTGCCCGATACATTTCTTTTGATAAATGTAAATCTTCAAATCCTTGACTTTCCATGTGTAATCTCCTTTGCTCTCATTTGTTTGTTACCTTACTTAATATCTGGTACAATCATTTTTCTGGTTCTGGTGGTTTCTGGCGGTGAGTAGTTACGATTCATCGTTTCTCCTTTTTTGTAGCCACATTCGAATAATCTGTCTTCCCATGCCAGTAACATCACTAATCAGGTTAACCTTTGTACTGGCACCCTGTCTCCATCTTACAGGAAACTCCTTTACGCGATACCCTCTCTTTTGTGCCAGTACTAATAGTTCTGTATCCCAGAACCAACCTTCATCCTCGATGTCATCGATTAGTTTAAAGAGCGATCCCCTCTTAAATGATTTGAAACCACATTGATGGTCATATAACCTGGATTTTAGTAGAAGACGGATGAGAGCATTAAAACATGCGCTTGCAATGCTTCGTTTTATCGGTCGTTTAACATTGCTCTCTGGTAACATTCGTGATCCGGTAGCAATATCAAAGTCCTCCACAGATACAGCATCAATTAGTTCTTTCAAATGACTCATGTCTGTTGAAAGGTCAACATCAATATATGCCAGTACATTGCCCGTCGATTTCTTAAAAGCACGCTTGAGCGATCCACCGCGCCCCATGCGACAATCAGAGTGAGTGTGCTCTACAAAGCGATATTTTTTCGCAAGTGCTTCTGCAATCTTATCAGTTCCATCAGTGCTCCCGTCCTCTGCAAGTATTATTTCAAAGGAATCCGTGATATTTTTTAAGGCGTCAATTGTCTTATTAACAGTATCCTCAAGCTTCTCTGCTTCATTGTATGCCGGAAGCACAAGGGTTACTGTTGGCATACCTGAATCATATTTCTTCATCTGTCAGATAGCATGCGGGATCATCTGCCCAGACGTTCCCATAGACAGCCTCTGCTCTCACACGAAAGTTTCCGTTGCAGACATCGAACCATTTGCATCCTGCACATCTATCAGCGTTTGCCTGTATCAAAGACTTCCTGTTTTTAAGACCTGCCATCAGTTCATTGCTCGTATCCATCCATATCTCACTAAATTTTCTCTCTGTCACATTACCAAGTGAATGATGCCGCCAGAACTGGTCAGGATATACAGAGCCATCCCATGACACACAACCGATGCCAATACCTGATGAATTTCCCTGGTTCATTTTGAGCAGTTCATACACCTCCTGAGCACGTTTTTTATCTTCCTTGAGAAGTCTCTGATAAATGTAGGGACCATCACAGTGGTTGTCAACGGTTAATACCTCCATGGGAAAACCTCTCTCATGCAGTTCCTTTGTTTTATCCATGATCAGGTCAACCACCCTGCGACTCTCTTCATGTGTCAGGTCCTCTTTGATTAGTTTTGAACCCCTGCCTGCATACACAAGATGGTAAAAGCAAACTCTTGGAATGTTCTCTTCTTCAAGAAGACGAAAAATAGCTGGAATGTCTGCTACATTCTTCTTATTAATGGTAAAACGCAAGCCTACCTTGATGTTCTCTCTTTTGCAGTTACGCATACCCTCCAGTGCGGCATCAAATGAACCTTTAACACCTCTGAATCGATCGTTTGTTTCCTGCATGCCATCCAGTGATACACCCACGTACGACAGCCCAATTTCTTTCAGACGCTTTGCCATCTCTCTGTCTATTAGTGTGCCATTCGTTGAGATGACTGCTCGCATACCTTTTGATATCGCGTAGGATGCAAGTTCAGGAAGGTCTTTACGCAATAAGGGTTCCCCACCTGAGAACAGTACCACAGGCACACCAAAATGAGCCAGGTCATCGATTAATTCTCTTCCTTGTTGTGTGGTTAGCTCGTTTGTATACTCAATATCTCTTGATTGTGAATAACAGTGTATGCAGCGAAGGTTGCAGCGCCTTGTTACATTCCAGACAACAACAGGTTTCTTGTCCTTTGAGAACTGCAAGAGGTGGGATGGCAGATTACTTGATTTGCGCCCGTATCTCAAGACATCTGACGGTTCAACGGTTCCACAATAAAGTTTTGAAATGCCTATCATTTTCCTTTTCTTCACCTGTTAAGGAATTGTTCTATTCGCTCAAGTGCGATTTTCAGCTCGTTAAGTGAAGTTGCGTATGAAAATCGTATATGTCCTTCACCGCTTCTTCCAAACACACTGCCTGGTACTGCTGCTACCTTCTGTTCTTTTAATAGTTGTTCTGCAAATTGTTCCGAGTTTAGTCCGGTTGTTTGTATCGAGGGGAAGGAATAGAAGGCACCCTGCGGTTCAAAGCAGTCAAGCCCAATATCGTTCAATCGTTTTACAAATATACGTCGGCGGTGGTTGTATTCTTTTTTCATTTTTTGCATTTCTTCTTCTCCTTTTTTCATAGCTTCAATAGCTCCCATCTGTGCTGTTACAGGTGCACAGAGCATCGTGTACTGGTGTATCTTTGCAAGAGCGCTTAAGAGTTCCATCGGAGCAAGTGCGTAGCCTATTCTAAGTCCGGTCATTGCATGGGATTTTGAAAAGCCATTTAAGATGATGGTGCGTTCTTGCATGCCGTTTAATTCAGCGATCGTTGTGTGATGGTTGTTGTAGGTGAGTTTACTATAGACTTCATCAGAAATTATCAGGAGGTCGTGTTCAATGATTGCGTCTGCAATTTCTTCAAGGTGTTTTCGCTCCATTATTGCACCTGTTGGATTGTTCGGGTAGCTCAGTATGATGGCTTTGGTGTCGGGTGTCACATGTTTTTTGATCTGTTCCGGGATTAATCTGAACTCGTCTTCTCGAAACGTTTCAATGGGTATTGGTTTTCCGCCTGCAAAGGATACACAGGGTTTATACGACACATACGACGGTTCTGGAACCAGTACCGACTCGCCTGGGTTAATGATGGCTCGTAGTGCAAGATCTGCCGCCTCACTGACTCCTGTTGTAATCAGAGCTTCATCTGACTGATAAGAAAGATGATAATTTCTGTAGAAATCTTCACAAATCAGTTCTCTGAGTTCGATTAACCCCTGGTTGGGTGTGTAACTGGTGTAGCCCTTTTCCAGTGAATAGATACAGGTCTCTCTGATGTGCCAGGGTGTTACAAAATCAGGTTCCCCCACACCAAGTGATATAATATCATCTCTGCCTGTTACAAGATCAAAGAATCGTCTGATTCCAGAGGGTGGAACACTTTGAACGATTCTTGATATTTTGTTACGATGCACCTAAGGTCACCCTTTAAGGAGTTATGGACAATCTTTCAGGCTTTTTTTCATCAAACAGGATTGCCCCGTTTTCCTTGTATGTTTTGAGCACAAAATGTGTTGCAGTGCCATGTATTTGTTCAAGTGGTGCAATTTTTTCCGCAACAAAAAAAGCAACCTCTTTCATACTCTTACCTCGCACTGTAAGTGAAAGATCATAGTCGCCAGATATAAGACGAACCGAGAGCACCTCTGGGAAACCTGCAATTCGCTCGGCAACTGCATCATAGCCCCTCCGATCTTCAAGAGCCACGTTAAGCTCTATTACAGCATACACATATTCCTCACCAACTGCGTCCCAGTCAACAATTGTTCGATAGCCGCGAATAATCCCATTGTTTTCAAGCTCACGTATATCTTTGGTAACCTCTTCAACATCTATACCAAGCATGACAGCAAGATCGTTTGGCAAAATCCCTGGGTCATGCTCAAGAACTTCCAGCATCTCTTTCATTTCCCTGACGTTTTTCATCACAAACACTGCAAGTACTAATACATGTATCCTTTATAGTTATTCCGAAAAGTATGGCATTACACATAGATTAATTTCTCACAAGTAAACTCTACAATTCAAGTTAGGCAGCCCACAATAAGTAACCTACCAGACGGCAGGCTCGATGAGGATATCCCACTTTGGTCTCGGTGGGTTTGCGGGTGAACCGAGCCTCGATGGCATGGCGTATCTTGAAACCGCACACCCAGGTGATTATCATGCGATCAGATGGATGCGGGCACATCTCTTTATTTGCGACAAAAATTCTTACGGAAGATGAGCTCAGGGTGTTGATCAGTGAGATTAAAAGAAGAGGCAGGGTGTTGATCAAAGATAAAGACGATATTCTGGCAGAAAGTAGCGATTAGATGATCGGTACCATGAACACCGCCATCCCAACAAACCGCAAAGAATCAAACCATCACATCTACGATCCGCTCTCTGCGGGCGCAAGATTCTTCTTCCGGATGCTTGCAGCGAGGTTTTGGCCGGGGGAGGTGTTAATCTCGCAAGCCCACACGCATATCACTGATAGAATATGCTGGCGACTTCTGGTGATTAAAACGTTTCAAGAATGTTTAACACCACACGAGTTGAGAGCGCCAGGGAAACAAAAACGGAAGATTTTTATAAGGATGGGTTGAAGACATATAGACGTAATACATCAAGGTAGATTGTTATGAAATGCACCCGCCCTATTAGTAAAAAACTTGCTGTTTTGCGAACAAGTTTCAGCGCGGGCGTGCTCGCGGTGCTGCTGGTGCTTGCGTGCGCTGGCACGGCGGCGGGCGCGACGACGTGGGTTGTGGATGATTCCGGCGGCGCGGATTTTGTGAGCATACATGCGGAGGCGGCTGACAGATATCGCGTGCAGAACGGTTTATACACTATAATCACACCGAGACCATTATACCGCGGGCAGACATAACATGACAAGGAAGATTCTGTTGATGGCGACTGTGATCATCTGGCTTATGGTGTCCGGCTGCACTGAACAGGACGTTCGACCAGCCGATAATACTACTACGGATGCGCCCATGAATGCAACCAATGACACATTGAATGCGTCAGAACAGGCGGGCAGCCAAAGTGTTTCGATACCGCTTGAAAAGCCGCCTTTTATAGATTGAAGGTGGACTATGATTAAAATATGGGAGGTATATGAAAATATGGAAGAAAGTAGATATGTATTGGTATTGACAGCTGTATTCCTGTGCCTGTTTATGGCTGGGAATGCATCAGCAACGGACGGAACAACGTTTCCGGTTGACGATGCCGGAGTAGCAGCGTATGTGCAGGTGAGCGGAAGTATAGACCTGCAAACAACAATGAACAATCTGCTGCCACACATCGCAGATGTAATAGAGGTCAACCCCACTTACTTCATCGTAAATGTCACAAACGACGACAAACGGATCACGCACCTTTATGTCGGCGCAGATGGATGGGTCATACCTTACTACCTCAGGACAGAGATGGTGGGCAAAGTCGTGCGCTGGAATTTAACCTCAAGCCAGGAACCTACGCCGGAAAATGTGAGTAGTATGACAACTCTTGAAGAAGTGATATTCAAGACATGTGCTGCTATCGGCGTTGATTATGAAACGATCAGGTCAGACATAAAGTTTTATGACTTTGAGCATCCGGATGCCAACAGAATGATGGTTGTTGTCGACATGGCGATCTTACATGCCAACTCGTTTTACATGGCAATACCATCAGAGGTTACGGTCAAAGAGAGTTCGTATTCGCATTATTATCACACCGGATACACTCAAACTCGGATATACGTAAATGGTATATCTATCTCATCCCATTATAACGCTGGCAAAGGTGCATTATATGGCAATTACGACCTAACTCTCGATCAAAAAAATACAATACTACTCAGTGCTGGCTATGGCACATGTGGTGTCGGCTGGGTGCTCGTATATCAGACGTGATACGGAATAAAACCACTTTAAGAGTACAATGATGCATCCATTGAATCACAAGCGTGGAATTCCATGAGACTTCACAAAATAATCCTGCTGCTGGGGATATTAGTAGTAGTAGTAGTATTGCAGATGCAAACAGGAATAGCCAGCGGCAGCATTTCTGTTGAGGATGCAGATGCTGTTCGGAATTTTACTTTAAATACCGCTTCTGGCGATGCTCTTGATTCTACTGATGCTTCTCAACAGGAAACGTTTATTGACGTCTTTGTGAACGATGCGGATGCGATACGGGATTTTGATTTTGCACCCGCAGATCCACTCACATATTCTGTCGGCGAGGGCGCACCTGATCCAGCGACCAAGAATCACTTCATCGACGCCTACAATCGAAATGGCGGAACAACTGTACTCGGCAGCCCAACAACAGAGGTACACAGGGCATGGGGCTATCTGGTGCAGGATTTCCCAGGGGCAACTGGTTACGTTGGCGGGATCATCATGTACAACCCGTATAAAAATTATGCTTATTATATTCACGGCGCAATCTGGGAGCGGTATTACGGTCTGGGCGGTCCAAGGGCAACAACCGATATCGAGTTTGAACTTGGTCCACCGGTAAGCGACATCGAGCCGTACATTCACACCCTGCCCCCGGAAGTCTCAAGTCATGGGACGCAATTTCGGTACCAGAACTTCGAGGGCGGGGCACTCGACCACAATGTTGACACCGGAGAGGTCTTTGAAGTGCATGGTGCGATATGTGCCAAATGGTGCGAACTTGGCTATGCCAGCGGTGAGTTGGGACTCGTGACGAGCGATGAACGAGAAGCGGCGCAGTCCCCCATCGGAACTACAGGAAGAGTCAGCGATTTTGAGGGCGGACATATCCACTGGCATGGCAGTGGCGATCACTATATAATTACTTATGTGACGCATGGTGATCTGGATGATCTCTACACTTCGATGGGCGGGACGGCAAGCTGGCTCGGGTTCCCGGTGAAGGATCAGGAAGAGGTAGATGGGCATGGATATTGTGAATTCGAGGGCGGATATATTGGGTGGGACGCGATAGCTGGAGTATACAAGGCATTTGAGAAAACCTCAATAAAATCAAAACTTTTCATTGAAGATGCCTCTTCCAATATTGTTGTGAACAAAGCCCCCGGTGACATAGCAGATGTTGTAGTTGAAATTGAAAACACTGGTGATACAACTCAGAATGTTAAAGTTGAACTTGATTATCCTTTGTTAGGAGCACCTCCTATAATTTATTCGAGAGGCGATTATTTCGATGAAAAAACACAACAGCCAGCTGAATATCCGTTGGATATTGAAATGGGTCCACAAAGCAAAATGCAAATAATTTGGAGGTTTGAATTGCCATCCTACATGATACCAGCGGACGTAACGGTTAGTGAAGAAACTTTTGTATCTGATAAATTAGTATCCACTGGTAAGGGAACTATTAAAGTTGTTCGTCGTAGCGATGGAATAATCATCACCAATAGAAAACTTTTATATGAAAAATTTGGTAAAAACGCGGAAACTACATCGCTCTTAAATACGCTTTATGACATTTCAGATGGGGATAATAATAAAAAAGAAATTTATAATGTTGTGTATTATGTCGATCGTTATAGTAGTTTAGCGGCTGATTGGGATCAAAAAATAACTTACCCGTTGATACCATCTGAATCAATTAATGAAGTAGCTCATGATATTGATCTGATAGTTGAAAGCAAACATGGAATATTACAGTCAGATTATTTAACTATCATTGGTGGGGATGAAATCATCCCATTTTATAGATTACATAATCCAGATAGATTGAAAAGGGAAAAGGATACCAATTCTAATGATCCGGTACTTGAAATAGTAAATCATAATCATATCCCAACAGACAATATTTATTCGGGATTCAATGGAGAAAGTTTGGATTTAGATGACTGGATTATACCTGAACTTAGCATAGGGCGTATAAGCTCAGCTACAGCAAAAGATATGCAGACGTTTATAAAAAATAGTTTAAAAGGTCCATCTGATAATAATAATAATAACGCTATTTTGGCTACCGATTCAAGTAATTATAATGTTGGAATTATAGAAAAGGTTTTTAGCGATAAACAACTTGATTTTGAACCGCCAATATCGTATGGAGACAGTTCAGAGGTAGCACTTCAACTTCGCAATGAGATGAATAAACATGAAGGCTACAAAATTTTGTCGTATGCGGGTCATTCTAGTGTCTCGACAATTTAGTTCTTAGACATAATACTTGGACAGTTTCTTATCCGCCTTCCCCCTCGTAAACCCCCAGTTGATTTTCTTTTCATCGTCATTCCGTCTCCTGGTCCACGCTGTCACCTCATGAGTCAGTATCTCCATATCTCCAATCCGTCTGTCAGTGCATTCGATATCCATCACATTGATCTCGATTTCAGCGGCATTAAGCCAGCTTGCATGTTTTGGCGTGTAATGAAACTCGATCTTGCTCAAAATCCTTTCCGCCTCCTCCTCACTGAATGCCTCGTAAAATGACTTTTCCTTGTGAGTATTGAGGTTATCCATGACCAGTTGGATGTTTTCAACGTCTGGGTATTCTTCATCGACAAGCATCCTCACAAATTGTGCAAAATCCACCATGGTTCTTCTTTTGGTGATCTGGGTCACACGTTTCCCTGCTTTGAATTCGACCGCCATGACGCCCCATTTTCACGAAATCGTTGAGATACTCCACCTCTTTCTCTGTAAGTTTTATTTTTTCCATAGAATATGGTTGGACTCACAGGTTTATAAACTTTGTCTAAAAATTAAGTTGCTGAGACACTAGTTATAATATAATAGGGAGTTCTAGTTCTTATTATTTCACTCCATCACTTTTTGATAATTATGCAGAAGAAAATTCTAAAAATCGTCCGTTATTTACCTTCGGAGGTTGCAGAGTGGGTCTTGTAACCGATGAAGATAGTACAAAGTGGGAACCCGATTGGACAGATAATTTTGTTTGGTCGCTTTCACATAATGGAGCAAGTGCAATACTTGCTTCGGGGTCGTATTGTAGATCGCAGAACTGGAAGTATGCATATGCAACGAAAGTTTACAATGACTTTTATAAATACCTATATGAAAAAGAATCAGAAACTACAACTCCGATTGGCGAAGCATTGAAAGAAGCTGAAAGAAATTATGATGTTGATGAAGCTTGGAATCCTTTTAACGCTGGTTTGCACAAAAAGGCTCGCGTACAATTTATACTATATAGTATTCCTTGGATGACCTTTGATCCACCAATTAATCCACCGGAGCCTATAAACAAAGGCTATAATGTAACATTCACTGCCCCTGAAAAATTAGACGAAGGTGTCTATAAGAGATTGATTACAATTGAGATTACTGATTACAATTTAACGTCTGTAGAAGGATTTGATTTAATTACTATCGAAGGAGCATCTTACATTCTTAATGACTTTAAACCAATATTACCCAAGATAAACACAGACATATATCTGCCAATTCAATCAGAGATTGAAAATATTACTATTACATTGGAAAGCGAAATTGGCTTAGGTGATTTAAACGTTCCGAGCTTCCAGAGCACAATTGCAAGCGATCCACCTAACTCAAGTTTCACTAATATTTCAGATATAACCGGTGTGTTCCCAACTCCGCGTTTCATTTCAACAAACATCACATATCCAGAATACAATAAGATAAGAATCAACTTAGCTCCGGTGCAATATAATATTGACACCAATGAGACAGTATTATTTAACAAAACTGTTTTAGAAATTATATACAACACTACAGATGATTTAATCGTCACTGATTTTCTATCTCTGAATAATAAATTTAACATAAATAATGTAATATCCACAAACGTTACAGTAGAGAACGTTGGCTCTGAAACGATAGAAAATGTACATTACGAATTCACAATAAAAGATTCGTTTAGTACAATAGTAAAAAATCACAGTAGCAGTGAGTTCAATATTCCAATGGGGATACAGCAATTCGAAGCGAATGTTTCCACTCAAGATTTGCAACAAGGATCATACCTTGCAGAAATAAATATTTTGAACAATACCGGATACATCCTCGCAAATTCATCTGAATATATCTATTTAATATCAGGAGAAATTACAAACTTCACAATAAACACAACTGGTATTGAACAAGGCGGAGATTTAAAGTTAAACTTCGAATTCGAAAATTACAATGATGCAGATGTAACATTTAATGGTCAAATTTCAATAAGCGACTCTCAAAATAATATCGCCGATACATTACTAATTCCACTAACAATAGCATCAGGCGATAACACAAAACAATTTAGCTACATATGGAATTCTGGGAATAATAGTCCCGGGTGCTACAAAGCAGAATTAACTCTATCTTCGGAAGGTTCGGATTATGGATCAGAAGATCAATGGTTTACAATATCGAATTCTCCCTCAACCAATGCATGGCATCTCCACAACGACAGTATCATGTACAGAACCGCAACCAACCCGACCGGCAACCTGACCATAGCAACCGGCAGTTCCAATCTCTGGATTGCAGACGAGCCCGCACAGACAAACCTTACTTTCCCGCCCGGCGTCTGGACTGGCAGAATAACGCTCGAAACAGCACTCGCATCTGGACAGAACTTCTCGATAGAAATCGGAAACTGTTCCGGCGGCAACTTCACAGGTAGCGGCAGTGCTGCGATAAACGGAGACGGAAACACAAGCTTCGACTTCCAGATTACAGCAAACTCGTTTAATATAGCAAAAGACGATTATTTGGCAATTAATATAACAGATACCACCACTGGTATCGAAGTAAAGACCGGTGGCACGTATAGTCATATCATACTACTTGATACTGCTCCTACGTACCCTGTCCCAGAGCTTCCAAGTGTCGTTCTTGTATCAACTGCTCTGATCATGTTGGTTGGAATTTTCCTGATCAATTCAAGAAGGTCAGGGAAGAAATAGCGGGCAATCCCCGTGTGTGATTTATGCACCAGACGCTTTCATTGGATTGGCGTGCTCTATCACACGGTTAAGTCTTGGCAGAAATCCACTGCCCACATTGAGGATCTCCAGCCAGAGACAACGACACAGGTGAGTTCATCTACGACGACACAGTCAATGTCACCATCACAAACTCCCCAGGCCACCTGATAACCTACTTCACCAACGGCATAGGTACCGACAGCGTCAGGATCAACTCCATATAGGAGCAGTATATTGTTACTTCCACACAAAGAACTATGATCTGAACGCGGGGGAAACCTATACGATCCACGTAGCCTTCGGTGAGGCGGATGCCCTGCGAGGATATGCCATAGCCCATTTTACTCTGGTTAACCGTCCCCATAGTAAGAAGCCTTACTAATCTCCACCCCCCACCGCAGCCTCCACATACCTCAACTGGACTTGGCTCAACCCACCTGTCCCACAGCCAGGGTGCGATGGTATATAGAGCCAACAGATCAATTACCTAAGAATTTTAAGCGGCATCACTGCGATTAGTAATAATATTACACCAGTTATTATAATCACCCCTTGATGAGAAAAGATTGGCAAACTGAACCCGGCGATTACAGGAAGGACTGCAAGGCCGCCATAAGTGCATGTATTAAAAATGCCCATTGTAAAGCCGCGCTCTACATCAAGTCTTGCAATACCGTTTACAAGTCCAAGTAGACCAAGCCCTGAGCCAACACCAAGTAATGCAAAACCAATCGGATGAACAACGGTTATCAGAGTACCAATACCTGTCACAACCACGCCATATTGCACCATTCTATCTGAGCAGGTGTTTACATGCCCGCCGACAAGAGAAGCTAACATAGCACCAATATAAAGTGTGAATAAATAGATTCCAAGCTCACTTTTATTAAACCGGTCCAACACATATTCCGGGTACACTGATATGATCACACCAGTGGCTCCAAAAAGCACAAAGGCAACAATCCAGATAGAAGAGAAACCCGATCTAAACAACATTGATGTGGTATTTTTTAAAGAGGCGAACAGGTGCTCAACCATTCCTGTACGATGTGGTGTGTTTTCTTTTGGAAGCTTCCATGCTATTGCCAGCGGTATGATTGATAAGATGGTAAATACAAGAACTCCATATATGATGTTTGCTGCTGCCAGTGCACCTGCCACCACCACGCCTGCTCCAAGTCCAAGGTTCAATAAAAAATTGAACTCGCCGATGCACTGTTCCTTTTTTTCAAAATCAGCAAGTATCGAAAAGGCAGCAGGAAAAAAAGCGGCTGCCCCAAGTCCACCTATAAAACGTGCAATCAGGATGAACCAGACATGATCTGAAATAACAAGGATCAATCCTGATATAGTGGTAAGTACTGCTGCTAAGAGGATGAAACGGTTGTTGCCGTAGTGGTCTGTAAGAATGCCAGAGGGAAGCATGGCAACAAGGGCACCGGTGAAATAGGCTGAAAAGATTAGACTTGATACAACACTCTCACCCTTTGAAAGCTCAGGAAGTATTGGAATTGCTGCATCTGACAGTGCCATTATGGCAAAAACAAGTGTGTAAATGGAAAGTTTTTGAAGCAAAATAAATACTCATTGTATGTATTTTTCAAGTTCTTTGGTGTTCACTTTTGAAGTTGCATCAAGACTGAGTGGTGTTACAGACACGTGCCCGGAACTAAATACTGCGTGAATATCAGTCCCAACGTCATCTTCCAAAATTAGGTCACCATCGATCCAGT
This sequence comes from Candidatus Argoarchaeum ethanivorans, assembly GCA_004193545.1. Classification (GTDB taxonomy): domain Archaea; phylum Halobacteriota; class Methanosarcinia; order Methanosarcinales; family EX4572-44; genus Argoarchaeum; species Argoarchaeum ethanivorans. The sequence goes on from RPGO01000040.1 coordinate 27,882, forward strand.
AATATGGACGACCTCTTGGATCGTGTCGTTCATTAACACCTGTATTAAATATCTTGCGCGATAATCGTGTAATCTCAATTGGTGTATCGGCTGTTGCATGACGCGGAAGATTAATATTTAACAGGTCAACACCATCCGGAAGACCGTAGGACAACACACGTTTTGCTATCCTGTTAAGGATTTTTATTCCTTCATCAAAATCATAGTGATAATTATGCAGGTCATCAAACTTATCCCCTTCATCTATTACCTGGATCGATACTGCAATAGAGGGCACGCCATAACTTGCAGCTTCGAGTGCAGCACCAATGGTTCCGGATGTTGTAACAGCATCAGTGCTGATATTCTCGCCGATGTTAAACCCGGATACTACAAGATCTGGCAGGCACTTCATAATGGAAAAAATACCGATAATCACTGCATCTGTTGGAGTTCCTCCAACAGCATGAGCGTCAAAACCACCAGGGGCATCAAAACCACCTATTTTCGTATGTGATACACGAAGCGGCTCAAAGATTGAGATCGATCTGCCAACACCACTTTTTTGTTGTGCCGGTGCAGAGACTACAACCTCCCCAAGCCCGTGGAGTGCATCATACGCAGCCCGCAAGCCAGCAGCATACACACCATCATCATTAGTAAGAAGAATTCGAGTCATTTATAGGCGCTCCCAATAAGCTGCGTGCAACAATCAAAGATATTATAGTGTTTCTGAAAAGTAGCCATACAGTCATACAGATATTATGAAACCTATATATGTTGTTGCTTCGTTAATAGTTTTGTTATTTTATGACATTACTTAAACGTGCACGCAGTGCTGCTACAGAAGAGATTCGTTCTGTTGCAGAAAACGAGGGACTGGATATTGATACAGTACGAAATCTCCTGCTTAAAGGATATCTCGTTATTGTACAAAACAACTGCAAACGTATCAAACCACTTGGCGTTGGCAGCATGCTAAGAACAAAGGTAAACGCCAATATCGGAACCTCAGCAGATTTGATCAAGATTGAGGATGAAATCGAAAAGGGGAGGGCTGCATTAAGGTATGGTGCTGACACCGTAATGGATCTTTCAACAGGTGGAGACCTTGACCATATCCGCAAGATGATACTAAAAACAGTGGATGCACCAGTCGGAAGCGTCCCTATCTACCAGGTATATGAGCGCACATCGGTAGCAAACATATCGTCAGATGACATGTTCAACATGGTACGCAAACACTGCGAAGACGGTATGGATTTTGTAACAGTTCATTGTGGAGTTAACAACGATAGTTTAAAGCATCTTAAATCCGGGGAACGCATACTTGATGTGGTAAGCCGCGGTGGTGCACTCACGATTGAATGGATGCTGGAACATGGTAGAGAAAACCCATTTTATGCTGAATTTGATTACCTTCTTGAAATTGCAGCAGAATACGATGTTACATTGAGTCTTGGGGATGGTATGCGTCCCGGGTGCATACATGACTCAAGCGACAGATGTGAATACACTGAATTCATCGCACTTGGTGAACTGGTTGAAAGATGTCGCAAAGCCGATGTCCAGTGCATGGTTGAAGGTCCAGGACACGTACCTCTAAACGAAATTGAAACCAGTGTTAAAGCGATGAAACACTTATGCAAGGGTGCCCCACTTTACTTACTTGGTCCTGTTGTAACAGATATTGCACCCGGGTATGACCACATCACTGCTGCCATTGGCGGAGCAGTTGCCGGCATGTATGGTGCTGACTTTCTCTGCATGACAACCCCTGCTGAGCATCTTGCACTCCCGACGATAGAGGATATTCGGGATGGTGCAACTGTTACAAGAATTGCAGCTCATGCGATAGACCTTGTTAAAACTGGCCAGAAAGAGAGGGCAAGAATGACCGATGAAGAAATGGCAAAAGCACGAAAGAGTTTTGACTGGAAGCATCAGTTTGAACTTGCCATTGATAAAGAGAAAGCTGTGCAGATTCACAGCAGAAGTGAACGCACCGATGTGTGTTCAATGTGCGGTGAACTCTGTGCTATTAAAGTTACGAAAAAAGCTTTGGAGCAGGCGAAAGATTAACTAATTCTTATGGGAAAACACGTGATTCTTCTAACCATAATCGATGGCTTTGGAATTAGCAAGCATGCAGAGGGAAATGCTATACAAGCTGCCAATACCTCAACACTCGATGCCACATTCTCCCGTTACCCTACTACTACACTAAAAGCAGCAGAAGAGGCAGTAGGGCTTCCAAAAGGACAGATGGGTAATTCAGAAGTCGGGCACCTGAATCTCGGTGCAGGTCGAATCGTATACCAGGATCTGACACGAATTAACAAAGCAATAAAAGACGGCAGTTTCTATCAAAACAAAACGATACTATCTGCTTTAAATAATGCAAAACAACATGGTACAAGCCTGCACATCATGGGACTTGTTTCAGATGGTGGTGTACATAGTCACAACACACACCTTTATGCATTACTTGATCTTGCACAAGAGTATGGTTTAACAGAAGTATACATCCATGCATTTCTCGATGGACGAGATGTCGGACCTGAAACAGCATACAAATACCTTGAAGAGCTTGAAGAATACACACATCGCTCTGTTGGGAAAATTGCTACTATATCCGGCAGGTACTATGCAATGGATAGAGATAACCGATGGGAGCGGATAAAAAAAGCTTATGATGCAATGGCAAGAGGCATTGGAAGGTATGCAAAAAATTCAAGTGAAGCAATTCAGCATGCTTATGATACTGGTGAAACTGATGAATTTGTAACGCCAACTATTATCACAACAAACAGTAAACCTGTAGCTACTGTTAGCGATAACGACTCCATACTGTTCTTCAACTTTCGCGCTGACCGGGCTCGCCAGATAACAGTGGCGTTTATAAAGAAGGATTTCACCCACTTTGAGCGGGAATATAAACCGGTATTCTTTGTTGGTATGACTGAATACGATGAAAGTTTCAGGATACCAACCGCTTTTCCTCGACAGGATATTGAAAATACACTTGCAAAGGTTGTATCAGAACACAATCTCACCCAGCTTCGGATTGCAGAGACAGAAAAATATGCTCACGTTACCTTCTTTTTTAATGGTGGAAAGGAGACTGCGGTGCCGGGTGAAGATCGTATATTAGTGCCATCACCAAAGGTTTCAACTTATGATAAAAAGCCAGAGATGAGTGCATATAAAATTACAGAAAAGGTAGTAGAGGCAATAAAATCACAACGGTATGATGTGATTATTCTAAACTATGCAAACTGTGATATGGTTGGCCATACTGGTGATTTTCAGGCAGCAGTGAAAGCTGTTGAAACGGTAGACCTCTGTATCGCCAGATTAATAGATGCGATTAACATGACAAGCAGCACAATGATACTTACAGCAGACCATGGGAATGCAGAGCAAATGATCGAATCTTCCGGAAAACCACATACAGCACATACCTGCAATCCAGTGCCGTTGACGCTGGTGTCAGGGAAGAAATATCGATTGCATACTGGCATTCTTGCAGATGTTGCCCCAACCATTCTTGATCTGCTTAACATCGAAAAGCCAGATGAAATGACAGGAAAATCTCTGCTGGTAAAATAAGGAAATTAAGACAACTGGCACTAAAAATATGAATAGATATTTTGGAACTTTTTTGGCATAAACCATGGAAGGACACAAGGGGTTTTGGTTTTTGGTGGTGAAAACGCATACCATATCCACGCCACCCGCCAATTAAGAGCCTGTCTCACAATTGATTTTGAAACACCTGCGAAGCACTGCATAATCAGATTATACCACGCACAATATAAAAATACAAAGAATAGTCACAACCGGAAAGCATATATTTTCATTCGGGACAATTTCACTTGTCTTAGTGTTGTTTGAATCATGTCGAATCAACGAATATGCCAAGGACACTGATTTTATTTAACTGTCAAAGCTGGGTAAAAACGAAAGGCTAAGGAAATCAATTTATCGAATTTCAATTTCCACTGCTATTATTGGATTTTCAAGTCCAAAATTCTGGATTACCTGCGGGTGTATTTCTCCAGTGATTCCAACTTTTTTGTTCTGCACATAGATGTCTGCACACCGGTTGGGAATGAAGGCAGCATCGTTAGACTCTGCTACCGTGTAATACTGTCCCTGTTCTCGCATGATGGCATCAACGAGTGATTTTGCTTCTGTATAATTTGCTTTTGGATGAATGGAGACAAGAGCAAGATGGAGGGCGTTTTTATTATTCTTTACCACATCACCAACTTCAAATATTTTCTGTGGCAGTTCATGGTGCTTATTTGCTGCAAGGATTTTTAGCAATCCGTGGAGAAGTGTTGTACGCAGCAGGGTATAGCCCCTACTGATAGGATTTTCTACGTATACCACGTCATCTGTTGGTGTTCTCTGCATCCAGTTAAAATGAGTAATCTCGTTTGTGAGAGTAAACGGCATGACTTCAAGGTATCCAAGCCCTATCATAATCTCGGATAGGATATCCTTCACAACAGAGCTTTCGTGTCTCGCACCGATGGTGGCAGTTCCTGGAAGCTGTGCTGGGAAATTTTTATAACCATAACCTATGGCAATATCTTCTATCAGATCATACGTGTGGAGTATGTCGCTGCGATAGGGTGGAATCTCCACAGTAATCTCATCACCGTTCACTGTTGTATTAAATCCCATTCGGTTTAGTGCATGCGTGCAATCGCTGCCTGATAATGGAATCCCAAGAAGCTTCGAGGCTTCACCGGTCTGCAGGATTCTTCCTGTACAGGTAAGGTCTGGTGTTACTGCTGTGCTGGTTTCATTGTTGACGGTTACCCCCTCCATGACTATGTCTCGCTCTGCAAGTGCTGTTACAACGATATTTAGTGCATGATTTACACAGGAACTATCAAGACCTGTAACCTCGACAAAAAGCTCTGTCGTACCAGCAGTTACCCGTGTTAGCTCGCTGTTTATTATCGGTGGGAAGGATAAAACATTGTGGTTTGCATCCTGTATAAGAGGATAGTTGTGTGTGTGTTTTAGAAGATGTGCGAATTTAACACCTTTTGGATGTTTTTCCAGTATCTCATGCACGCTCATCGGTTTATCAAAATCAAGTGGTATAAAAGCAAAATCAGATGATACGGTGGTGTATGTAAGTGGTTGTGTTATCTTCGAGAGGTCGTGAACACCGATTGATGCCTTCTTTCGATTTCTGCCAATACTCAGGTGCAGGGATTCCTGTAGATTCATCAATGATTCGATGCTGTGTGGAGTAAAGTTGAGGTTTCTTATGACGGCACATGCAATACATGGTCTGACATTTGCTATCTCACCGGTTAATGTGATGTGCATGTCTGTGTCTGGTTGGGTTACAGTGTATTTTTTTGGTGCCAGGTTTATTTCCATAAAATTTCGCATGGCTCTTGCAACACCTTCCACACTGTAAAGGTCAGGTCGGTTTGGAAAGAACTCAATATCTATATGATCTTCTTCTACTCGCTCTATGTCCGAACCTATCATTGGTATCTGTTCAATGATCGATTCTTTCTTAGCACCGGTCAGGTTCTCTAAATCATCGTAGTATAGTGTTACAATCGGCATAATTCACATTTCTCTATTCTATTTATATAATCATTCTGAGTATATTATCTTTTCCAAGAAACTAACATTTTTTCGAGTTCTTTTCTAACGTTCAATATTTTTATCCGTTCTTCCTCGTTGTAGTCATCGGATTCAATCGGCATATCTATCAAGATTATTTTCACCGGAACAGACGGAAAATTCTTGCTCAAGCGTTCCAGGTCATAAACGAGTTGTTCTCCATAAGATACGCCTGTAGACATCTGTTTATGGAGTAAATGGCATGGGACAATCTCAACACCAAGTTTTATTTTCTCCATATTAAAGAAATATTGAAATTTCGCCAGATCATAGAACATGAACGCATACTTACCAAACTGAACTTCGATCAACACATCGCCCTTGAAAAAATCACATTGCTTGTATGCATTCTTGATTGTGTGCGGATAGTTTGGAAGTTCTATGTCAAAGTAGTCCTTTAATTCATACCAATCCTTTTCACCGAACGCTTCTTTAAACAGTTGATTTATCTCTTTAGGGGAATACAATCTCTTCCCGACCATCGTTTTCTCTTTACTTACTTTATTTCTTCCCGGGTTTCGGATAGAAGTGATTATATCATTTATTTCATCATTCAAATCCGGATATCGAACCATAAGAATCTCTTCTCCACCCAGATGTGAATATGTATAGACTGTTTCCATTCTAACTCTCCATAAACGGATTAATTGCAAGTTTTGATTTCTTCGGAGGGCGATACACCTCTTTGTCCATTGGTCTAGTCCTTAATTCACCTGTAGATGCTTTTTTTATACGGTCAACCGCGATATCATAATAATCTCCCCTGATTTCAGCACCGGCAGGTCTTCGGTTGTTCAGAACAGCAGCGACCGCAGTTGTACCAACCCCCATAAACGGATCGAAGACCAGATCGCCCTCTTCGGTCATAGACAGCACCAGCCTTTCGATCAACCCCACTGGATACTGACAGGGATGAACAGTTTTTTCGACGTGATTGTGTTTAACATTTGGAATGACCCATAGATCGCCTGGATTTTTTCCGTTGGGGTTGCATGAGTATTGTCCTGTTTTGGGACCTTTGAAATACTTCTTCCCTGGGTATTTCTGCGGTATTCGTATTGGGTCGAGATTGAATTTGTAATCATCTGATTTCGTAAACCACAATATCACTTCATATCTTCCCGAAAGTCGTTTTGAACAGTGCAAACCATGTTCAAAGTGCCAGATAATCCTATTTCTTAAATGCAAATCCAGATCATGGAATATGCTATATAACAGGATATCCAAAGGAATAATTTCTCCATTATTTACATAATTGCCAACTTCCCAGCAGATACTACCCATCGGATGAAGGATACGAACGCATTCTTCTATCACTTTCTTCTGCTGGGCGAGATATCGGTCTATTTCCAATACCCTTTCATATTCTTTCCCGAGATTGTATGGTGGAGATGTCACAACCAGCATCGCTTCTTCGTCTGGGATTTCACCTAATAAATCCATGCAGTCTCCATTAAACAGTGTAACGGTATTGGATGAGCGATAATGGTTTTCTATACCAACCGAAACTTTTTTCCGGTTCCATTCAGATGTTGTTGGTTGTTTTACTTCAGTTTGCAAATATGACAACTCCCTTGGTAGATTTGCACATCATACATCTTCTGACCGTACATTAGTGCATTTACCTTTTATATCTTTTCTAAGAGCGCTTATAAAGGTTTGGTGCTGACACAATCGCATACCACCTCCATCAAGATACTGAAACATTGACGAAATAAACTCTTTTCGAAAGATGGGAGTGGTTCACAACCATAGTATTTTATTTGATAATACAGGTTAATGTTATTTCATGGCAGCATTGAGCGGCGTCAATTTGTTTTTCGCACTGCTTGCAGGTTACATTATTTTACTGGTTTTAATTGGCTTTGCATCATACAAACGGCAGCATTCCATGGTCGACTTCTGGCTTGCTGGCAGAAGTTTGAGTGCTTTTAACATCGGGCTTTCGGCTGCGGCATCATGGCTTACTGCAGGTGCACTGCTTTTCGTCAGCGGGTTATTTGTTTTAATTGGTATTGGCTCTATCTGGATTTTTGTAGTACCTAACATTCTCGCATTACTGCTTATCGCTGCAATATCAAAGAAAATAAAAAATACGCCGGCTCTTACCCAGCCAGAACTTCTTGAAATACGATATAATTCAAAGATCCGTGCACCTGTGGCACTCATTATCACGGCAACAATGGTGCTTTTTTCAGTTTCCGACTTTAAAGGATTCCAGTACGTCCTCGGGGTTTTCTATGGCATTCCCCCATACCATGCTGTATTGATTATGGCTTCTGTAATCAGTGTCTATATTCTTCTTGGCGGGTTTCGTGCTGTTATATGGACCGACTCCATCCAGTTCATTTTCTTAGCTCTTACAGCAGTATCGGTTGGTGTTATTGCATTATACCTGCCGCTGGAGCCGGCTAACATAAACGATGCTGTAAACAGGGCTGGCACACTACTCAATGGAATGGATTCTACATGGTACAATCCTTTTTTCCTTGGTGGTGTCAGCGGTGCACTGATACTGATGCTTGCACTTCTTCCGGGTTGGATGGTAGAACAGGATCCATGGCAGCGGGTACTTGCAGCACGCGATATCAAATCTGCAAGAAGAGGAATGATACTTGGTGCATTTTTACTTGCTCTCGTATTTGCAGCATGTCTTGCAGCAGCGATCGGACTTCGAAATATCTACGCAATACCAGCAAGTGTGCCTGAAGCAGAACAACTTTATCTCCAGTTCATCCTCGATCACTTCTCACCTGTTGTTATCGCACTTTTCGCTGCAGGGTTTGCAGCAGCTTCCATGTCCTGTACAGACACATTTACAACCTCTGGTGCATCCTGCCTGAGCCGTGACATCTATCAGCGGCACCTGTATCCAGGTGCAACAGAGTACCACATGCAGTGGATAAACCGCCTGCTAATAGTTCTGTTAATCGCAATAGCAGCCGTAGTGTCGCTATATGTCGAAAGCATACTTGAGGCGGTAATTATTGCAACAGTCATCGCAACGTCCTCTTACTTCTTCCCGATCATGGGTGGCCTCTTCTGGAAGCGTGCCAACAGTTGTGGTGCGCTCTCGGCATTAATTATAGGTGGCGGAAGCCAGATAGCTCTTATAGCTTATGAATTCACACATCAGATACGCCTTGAACAGATACATCCACTTCTAACAGAACATGGCGTACTGGTTGGGCTTGGACTCAGTGCAGTGTCTTTCATCAGCATTTCACTGGTAACACAGCCACCACCGCAACAGAACACACAACCGTTCTTCTTCTCAGAAGCAACCTCAAAAACACAAACAGAGCCAGTAGAGCCACAGGCAATACTACTGGACATAAAGAGGCAAATCACAGGAGAGCGAGCACATCTTACACTTACCATCCCCTCACCGCAAAATCTCGACTGGAAACAATTCACACAAACACTGCAAAAAATCAACCCACGATGGACTACTCCGGCAGGATCAAACACCATCTACAGACAAATACACCATGACCTTTTAACCTGTATAAACATCACACGTGGCACAGATACACAGATCTGGCTAACCAGCGAACCATCAGTACGCCAGATGCAAGAGCTCGAAAACGAAATCTATCAAGCACACGAAGAAATCATAGAAGCAATAGACATGAGAGTTGAATTTTGACGGGCTTTTAGATATCATGAAAAAGATAATTCCGGGCAAATCTAAAAAATGAATTTGACCAGAGCCTTTCAAAGCTTAAACCGCTGATGGACAGGATTTAAAAAACAGATTGGCTGATCGATCAGGTAGTGTATAGGTTGTACGGGCTAACCGACAAAGAGCTTGAAGTTCTTCAAAATAATCGATCTCAGAAGGAAGCACGATAGAAGTGAGAGAATTTCATAATTCGTATTTATAAAAATAGCTCGAGCTTCTAACTGAAACGTTGAGAAGAGCCTTTATAGTATTGTGTTTGTCATTGGTGCGATGGATGATAGTTTTTTGTCATATTTTCCAAAATCTACTTATTACCCATACCAAAGCGAAGCAATGGAAAAAATCTATGATGCACTGCTTCGTGGGCAGTTTGTGTTGTTCGAGGGTGCCTGCGGAACCGGGAAGACATTAAGCTCGCTTGTTCCGGCACTCAGTGTCGGTGAAAAACTGGGAAAAGTGGTGTTGATTGCAACCAACGTTCATCAACAAATGGAGCAATTCATTACAGAAGCCAAAGAAATTAAACACAGGAAAAATGTCAATGTTGTGGTGTTAACCGGCAAGATGTTGATGTGCCCGCATCCTGACATGGATTATGATCGCTGCAAACTACTTCGTGAGAATACTTTTGAGCTGGTCGAAGCTGAAAAGGATGCTGGCAGCCTCAATACCCAGCTCAAAGCACTCAATAAAAAATACAAGGATACACAGGATGCTGAACTGGTCGATCTTCGAAATGCGATTGCAAGAGATGCCGATGAAGAGAGAGAGAAGTGCCGAACACTTAGCACCGTATCCTGCAATGAATTATACGAACTCTTAAAATCCGACAGCACCGCGGGTTTTCGGGAATGGTTGTTCAGTACGGTTCGCCATCCGGAAGAGATAGCAGGATGGGCGTATGAACATGGGGTGTGCGGCTATGAACTTTTAAAACGTGAAATAAAAAATGCCAATCTTATTATTTGTAATTATCACCATTTATTAAACGCTGATATATTCGATAACGTTCTTGGCTGGATCGAACGCACCCCAGACGACATCATCACAATCTTTGATGAAGCTCACAATATCGAGTCGGCGGCAAGAAGCCATTCTTCTTTAATGTTATCTGAGACAACACTGGATCGAGCGTTTGTTGAGATTGTCGAGCACCGGGTTAACGATACAGAACAGGTCGGTTTGTTTTTTTCAGTTGTTAAGAAACTCATCCATGATGCATACGAATCACGTTTACAGTTTGGAGAGCGTGAGCGTTTCACTGAACGCTGGCAGGATATGCGTATTTCAGATCCTGCCACGAGAGAGGACTTGTTCAAAGAAAAACTTAAAAAAACGATGGCAGAGTCAGGATTTACCAATGCTGTTATAGATGCTGCCATTAAACTTGGAAGTGAGTTTGAAAAACAATACAAAAAAGAGTTTAAAATTGGACGAACGAAGATTCTAAAATCCTCCTCCACTCTTATTGCAGCAGTCTTTCTCTACAATTATCTTTCAAATACAAGCGAATACTATCCTATCCTGAATGTGCGTAGAATCGATAACAAGCTTGCTGGCAGACTTGAGTTGTTTATCAGCATACCCCGTCACATAACAAAGCCATTGTTTGAAACGCTGCACAGTGGCGTACTAATGTCTGCAACGCTCCGCCCATTTGACATGGTGAAAAACACACTTGGGATTACGAGGGATACTGTAGAGCTTGCTTTTGGACTTACTTTTCCAAGAGAGCGAAGACGTATGCTTGCAGTAGAAGTTCCGCCCCTGTTTGCAAAGGACAGGGATAATCCTGAGATAATAAAAGAGGTAACAGCAGTAATCACAGATATCATACATGAAACCCCGGGAAATGTGATACTGTTTTTTCAAAGTGCCAGGGAGGCTTTGCAATATTATCAAAACCTTCAACCCGAGGTACCAATGTTCCTTGATGAGATTGGCATATCTGCTCAAAGTGTCAGAGAGAAATTTTTTAAGATTGGAGAAGATGAAGGTAAAGCAGTGTTAATTACCTACCTGTGGGGGACGCTTACTGAAGGTGTTGACTACCATAATGGACGCTCTCGCTGTGTGGTTGTTATAGGTGTTGGCTATCCAGCGCTAAATGATCGAATGCGTGCAATCGAATCTGCTTACGAGGTTGAGTTTGGGAATGGCTGGAACTATGCTGTCCAGGTACCTACCATCAGAAAGGTACGGCAGGCGATGGGACGTGTGATTCGCTCTCCACAGGATTTTGGACTTCAGGTACTGCTTGATGCTCGCTATACTGCCGGATCTGCAAAAAAGCTCAGGAAATACTCGGTACATAATGCTTTTCCAGAAGATGAGCGCCTGGAGATTATTGATGTTGTGCCGCACCGGGTAAAGTACGCTGTAATGAATTTCTTCTCTGACCTGCAAAGCTTACGCTTTGCAGAAGGTAACCAGTAATTCTCGACTGCAAAGCTACGCTTTCGCAGAATTACCGACAACCTCTGATTCTCGATTACGCAGTAATCGAGTTACATAATATTTATTAGCAAGAGTTACTATTGACCATTCTGGTGAAAAATACAATGGACAAAAAACAAGCAATCATGGCTGCCATTGTTGTACCACTAATCATTTGTGCTGCCGCCAGTGCATACTTTTTTATTGGATCGCTGGAGGAAGAAAACAAAGACAACCAAACTATTGTAATCGTCACAATCGTTCCCCAGCAGGAATTTGTGGAAAAGGTTGGAGGAGACCGGGTCCACGTTACTGTTATGGTTCCACCGGGTGCAAGCCCCCATACTTATGAACCAACACCAGGCATGATGAAAGAGGTTACAAAAGCAGAGATGTATGCTAAGGTGGGATCAGGTGTTGAGTTTGAGAACAACTGGATGGAAAAGATCATTAGCAATAACAGGAATATGAATATTGTAGATTGTTCAGAAGGAATTACAAAGATGGGAAACGACCCACATATCTGGAACTCTCCTGTTAATGCAAAAATTATGGTAGAAAACATTTGCAACGGACTTGTTAAGATTGATCCTGACAATGCAGACTATTACACTCAAAACAAAGATAATTACCTAAAAGAGTTGGATACTCTTAATGAATACATCCACCACAAACTCGACGGATTCAGTAACCGGGTCTTTATGACGTATCATCCATCTTTTGGATATTTTGCAGAGGAATACAATTTGACACAACTTGCAGTCGAATACGGTGGCAAAGAGCCAACTCCACAGGTCGTACAGGATTCTATAGATGAGTCTACCCGGTATAATCTCAAGTATGTATTTGTAGCACCAGAGTTCGCAGCAGAACCTTGCAAGACCATTGCAAGGGCAATTGGTGGAGAAACAGCATCAATGGATCCGCTTGCCAGGAATTACACATCAAATATGGAACAAATAGCAGACTCTCTTGCATTAGAGTTTGAAGAATAAACTTGTAAAATTACAAGTACAGGTTTGTCCATTTCGTTGTTTATGAAAAAAGAGGTAGTAAGATTGGAAAATGTATGGGTGCACTATAATCGTGTGCCGATACTGGAGGGAATCAACCTTACTATATATCAGCATGATTTTCTTGGAATCATAGGACCAAATGGTGGAGGAAAGAGCACTTTACTTAAAGTAATTCTTGGACTGATTAAGCCTGACAAAGGGGAAATTAAGGTTTTTGGCCGCCCTCCTGAAAAAAGTAGAGAACGCATAGGGTATCTTTCTCAATACAAAGCCTTCGATAGAGAGTTCCCAATCAGTGTCTGGGATGTAGTACTGATGGCGCGGATGGGTTTGTATGAAATGTTTAAACGATACAGCGAAAAAGATAAAAAATTGGCTGAAAGTGCACTAAAAACCGTAGAAATGCTCAATTATAAAGATAGACAAATCGGGACGCTTTCAGGAGGGCAGCAGCAGCGCGTTTTAATTGCGAGAGCTCTTGTATCCAATCCGGAATTGTTACTGCTGGACGAGCCAACTGCTGGTATTGACGCAGCTGCCCAGCGGGAATTCTATGAATTGTTGAAGAAATTAAATGAAAAAACAACAATCGTGCTGGTATCCCATGACCTTACTGCAGTGTCTGTTTATGTAGATAAGATTGCATGTCTTAATCGCAAGCTATTCTATCACAACTCAAAGGAAATACGTCCGGAAGATATCGAAGCCACCTACCAGTGCCCCATCGAATTGATCGCCCACGGTGTCCCGCACAGAGTGTTAAAGGAGCACTGAGTACCATGATAGAGTCGCTACAATACGAATTCATGCAGAATGCACTGGCTGCAGGACTTCTGGCAAGCATCGTATGCGGAATCATTGGTGTCTATGTAGTGGTGAATAGAATGGTCTTTATCAGTGGCGGAATCGCTCATACTGCTTTTGGAGGGGTGGGCTTAAGTTTTTTTCTTGGTATAAGTCCTATGATTGGGGCTTTGTTCTTTGCTATTGCTTCTGCTCTCGGTATTGGCATGATCAGTAAAAAAACGAAGTTGCCAGAGGATACAGCAATCGGAATCTTATGGGCTGTGGGGATGGCGTTGGGCGTAATCTTCATTGGCTTGACTCCTGGCTATGTTCCGGGAATATCAACTTATCTCTTTGGGAATATTTTAATTGTATCCTCTGGTGATCTCCACCTGATGCTTGTTCTGGTTACTGTCATCGTATCAGTGATATTTCTGCTATACAAAGGGTTCTTTGCACTTTCCTTTGATGAGGAATTCGGAGGGTTAAGGGGCATTCCTACTGGTTACCTGTATTTTCTCCTTCTATGTCTAATTGCTTTATCCGTAATAGTTATGATGCAGGCGGTAGGCATTATTTTGGTGATAGCATTGTTAACGGTTCCAGCGGCGATAACCAAGCAGTTTACGTATAATATGAAAAAGATGATGATTTTTTCAATTTTACTGAGCATGGTTTTCACAGTGTGTGGTCTGTGGATTTCTTACGAACTGAATATAGCAAGTGGGGCGACGATTATCCTGGTTGCTGGGGTGGGTTTCGTCATTTCGTTATTGTTTAGTAAACGCTCGCTCTATTAAGCGTCAACTAGCAGTTACACATTAACAAAATAAATAAAGTGAGGTCTTTGTGAGGAGATGTCGGTATGAAGCAAATAAAAAGCAAGGTTTTAGAAAAGATCGATGATATGGGCATAGGTATAACAAAAAAATTTACAATGCACCGACCGGGATTTGAACCCGGGTCATGGGCTTGGAAGGCCCATGTCATACCACTAGACTATCGGTGCCAGGTCAAGTGGGCCTGACCGGATTCGAACCGGTGACCACCCGGTTATGAGCCGGGGGCTCTAACCTGACTAAGCTACAGGCCCATTTTAAGAAACTGCACAACCACACAACTTCGTTGTGCGGAACTGTACACAACGCGAGCAGAAATTACCAGCAACTGCACAACTTCGCTTTCGCAGAAGGCAACTTGTGACTCTTGATTGCGCTAGCAATCGAGTGCAGAAAACAACTCTTGACTACGCAAGTAGTAGAGTTGTTGATGCGCCGCCAACAGGACTCGAACCTGTGACGATCTGGTTAACAGCCAGACACTCTACCAACTGAGTTATAGCGGCTCTGAATGCACTTAAATGTATATTGAAGTATAAACTTTGCTATGCCAATAGTCATAGAAACGTTTATACTTATCCTTTTGCATTAAATATACTGTTTTATAAATATAATTTGAAACTTTTATGGCATAAACCCTATGGGGAGACAGAAGGAGGTTTTTTGGTGGTAAAAGTGCATATCTGTGAAGGGAAAGTTATAAAAAACAGACACGGTTTAGTATAAATAAAAAATATGCAGGAGTGAAGTTGTGTTGGAGTTAGCAAGCACTATTTTTGGGGTTGACATATCAAAAGGCTCACCAAAAGGAAGGACACCACCTCTTTATGCAGTGGTCATACTGAAAAACACAGGTGTTGAAAAACTGAGGATGCTGAGTAAATACAAACTACTGAAGCTAATACATGAGTACAAACCGGACATCATTGCAACCGACAATATCTACGAGCTTGCATCAGACAGAAAAGAGCTAACAAGCGACCTTCAAAAACTACCATCCAGTACAAGGATCGTTCAGGTAACCGGGGGAGAGCACAAGGGAAGCCTGCCGGGAATTGCTAAAGAATATGGAATTAGCATCAATCGATTTGATCCAGTGGACGAAGCATACGCATGTGCTATGCTTGCTCAAATCGGGGTTGGAGATGTGCTTGAAGCTTTTGAGAATGCGACAAAGATAACGGTAACACGGGCACGATCTCTTGGACGGGGCGGCTGGAGTCAAAATCGATATCGAAGAAAAGTTCATGGGACAGTACGGGAGAAAACAAGAGACATAGAAGCATACCTCAAGGAATACGCATTAACACATCATGCATCCTACACGCTTAAAGTAGTTCGGGGGTACGGAGGCTATAGCAGGGGAGAGTTCATTATCCAGGTGCCCAAAGACAAATTGCAAATACATGGTGGACACTATGGAGATGCGCAGGTCGAAGTAAAAAGTATCGAAAAAGATCGTTTCAAATTTAAACCCCTGACTAAGCCAAAACACCCCTACATAATTATAGGAATAGACCCTGGCACGACTACCGCAGTAGCAGCTCTAAAGCTTGACGGGGAACGGTTGTATCTTGGAAGTTCCCGCACAACAAGCACAGCAGATACCATTGAAACTCTTTCCAACCTTGGACGTCCACTTGTCATTGCAACCGATGTAAACCCAATACCGCATGGAGTGGAGCGAATACGCCGAAGCTTTAGCGCAGTGCCTTTCATTCCGCCAGAGTCGCTGAGTGTTGAAGAGAAGATTGAACTGACACAGGATACTCTATACGCAAATACGCACGAGCGTGATGCTCTTGCAGCAGCATTGTGTGCATATAAAAAATACAAAAACAAGTTCGTTCAAATAGAGCGAAAACTTAGCAATTATGCAAATTCAGATGAAATAAAAGCAAAAGTCGTAAAAGGCGAGTCGATAGATGCAGCACTGATGCAGTACACAGCGTCAAAACCAAAAACAATACGAGTCAAAAAAACAGTAAAATTCAGGGTCCGGGATGAAACAGCAGCAACCAGACAAAAAGAGGAAGAGCAACTAAGTATTTTAAAAGAATACATCGACGACTTACAAAAACAAATAACAAATAAAGACCTTGAAATTAAAACACTTCACAACAAACTAAAAACACTTCGCACAAAAGAATACAAGAAACTTAAAAGGGACAAAGAAATACAAATTCGAAGCAAGAAAATAAAATACCTATCAATTGAAGTGCAGCGAAAAGAAGATAAAATCAGGGAATTGCGAGATCGAAACAGCAGAATAAGGCAGATGAGAAGGCTTGAAATGACCGGATACGCTACACCGGTAAAAATTGTTGAGTCGTTTACCAGAGATAGCATACAACAAACAAAAGATGCCAGTGGAATAAAAAAAGGAGATGTACTGTTAATAATGGATGCAAGCGGGGGCGGAACAGCTACTGCTAACATCTTAAAACAACTACAGGTTAAAGCAGTCGCAACCTACAGTGAAATGTCACATGTTGCAGAACAACAATTATTTATCAACAATATACCAGTATTTTCTGCAGTACAACTAAATATTAAAAGAGAGAATGAATTTGCAATAGCAACTACAGAGGATATTACGCAGGCAATCACAGAATGGAAGAAAAATGCAGAAAAATACCGATACAACCAGAAACGGGAATGGTTACAGCAGCTAATAAAAGAGTACCAGGGCAAGCGAAAAAAAGAACTGAAAAAACAAGGAGGAGGTAACGGTAAATGGTGTGGAGAATCGATAAGCAGTACAAGCATGCACAAAGATACCGGGAAATAACAGAAATACTGATAAAAAACGGTCTTGGCTACCTTCTCGATAGATTCAACCTTCGCCCATACCAGAAATTGAAACGGGTAATTCATAGAAAAAAGCCAGTACTGCCAACAGACGAAGCAGAGCGACTCCGTAAAGCACTCGAGGAACTTGGACCAACCTTCATCAAATTCGGACAGATGCTCAGTACGCGATACGATATACTTCCATCAAGCTATATCACAGAGCTGTCAAAACTACAGGATGAAGTGCCATCGTTTGATTACCAGATAGCAATCAGGGAGATACAACAAGAACTTCAAACACCACCAGAACAAATCTACAAACACATCGAAGAAAAACCACTTGCAGCAGCTTCCATTGGACAGGTTCACCGTGCAACACTTACGACAGGTGAGGAAGTAATTATCAAAATCAAACGACCAGGCATAGAAAACACCATCAACACCGACCTTGAAATCCTGTTAAGCCTTGCACACTTCGCAGAAAAATACATGTTAGAAATCAGAAGATACAATCCAGTCGGATTCATAGAAGAATTTAGCAGAACACTGCGAAACGAATGTGATTACATAAAAGAGGCAAGAACTGCAGAAACTTTTAAAAAAGACTTCGAAGATCGACAGGAAATTATCATCCCAACAATCTACACAAAGTACACCACGCGAAGCATACTCACGATGGAATACATCAAAGGCACGAAGATTACCGAAACTACGATACTGCGAAAAAACAACATAAACCTGAAACAGGTTGCAGAAAAACTGTCCAACGCATACTTTAAGCAAATATTCGAAAAACAATACTACCATGCAGACCCTCATCCAGGCAACATCCTTGTTACAGGTGACGGTAATATTGCTTTCATCGACTTTGGCATAGCAGGAAGGCTCGACAGGGAAATACTCAACAATATCTCAAGCCTGCTAATAGCACTCATACAGCACGACATAAATAAGTATATTGAAATACTGATAGAAATGGAATTCCTTGATGAAGATCGTATCAACACAAGCCTTCGTTTTGAAATATTAGACCTGATAGATACTTACTACGAGACCTCGATAAAACACATCGACACAACAGAGCTTCTGGAGGATTTAATCAGCCTGCTTACAAGATACAATGGCAGAATCCCTGCAAACATCATGCTCTTATCCAAAACTCTTAGCTTACTTGAAGAAATCGGAAGAAAACTTGACCCTGCCTACAATTTTGCTGAACTGGCAGAACCCTACATAAAAAGACTCATTAAACAAAAAACACAACCCAAAGCAATTGCAAAAAACACGATAGAGACGCTAACACAAACTGCCGGTACACTGCATAAAGCACCAGCTCGTATAGACAAAATACTCAAACGAATAGAGCGCGGCACACTGAAGATAGAATTCGAAGACAAAGGTATCGAGCAGGTGACAACTGAGCTTGGTACTTCCACCAACAGGCTTGCCGTTAGCATTATTATCTCAGCTTTGATCATTGGTTCATCCATGTTTATACAGAAAGACATGCAGCCACAGATTTATGGAGTAACACTGATCGGGATGGTTGGCTTTCTGATTGCAGGAATACTTGCGTTTGGGCTTGCCATAAACATCCTTCAGTCAGGAAAAATATAGATCTGGCAGGTAGTAAGTATATATGATCATTGGCATCGACGATACTGATTCAAAGACTGCTGGAATGTGCACCACCTATCTTGGTGCACTCGTTGTTGAGAGGATTTCAGCTTTGGTACAATCCACTGTCCCCTACCTGTTGCGCTTAAATCCAAATGTGCGTTTTAAAACACGAGGCAATGCCGCTGTTGCATTCGATGTTGTATTAGATAAGAGAGAAATGGAAAAGGTGAAACAGATATGCTGTAACCTTATTGAAGAATTTGCAGTGTTCAGCGACCGTAATACTCATCCGGGAATTGTGTTTTTAACAAAGGAGCAAGCATTTGGCATACGCAGCAGACTTGAGGATTTCTCTCTCCGTGCAGTGCGTGACTTTATTACTATCGCCGAGGCAAAAAATTTCCTTGGAGAATGCCATATCGCGCATGTGGGTTACAAGAACGGGCGTGGCCTCATCGGTGCACTTGCAGCCGCTGGATTTGTGTTTAACGGTCTACCAGATTACACCTATGAACTTATTGCATATCGCAAGCCTGGAAACTGGGAGAAAAAGCGCTTTTTAGTAGATAAAAGTGTGTGGGCTGCCGATTCGATGTCTTACCCGCACACGTGGGATACAGTTGATTGTAACAACTGTCGCATCGTGTGTTCACCGCATGGGCCTGATCCTGTGCTCTTTGGAATTCGCGGCGATGATGTGAATGTGATTGAACATGCTTCTAACATCATACAGTCAGAACCAATAGAGAATCGCCTGATGTATATTACAAACCAGGGCACAGATATGCACATTACAGACAGCAGTGTTGCAGAGGCAAGAGATGGACGCTCATATAGGATTAAAGGTATGGTTGAAGCACCACCACAAACGATTAGTGGTGGGCATGTCATATTTACTATTAAGGATTCTACAGGCAGAATTGATTGTGCTGCGTTTGAACCTACAAAGAACTTCCGCGGTCTTATTAAACAGCTTGCAGTTGGAGATATTGTCACTGTGTATGGTTCTATTAAGAATAAGACCGTTAATATTGAAAAGATTGATATTGGTCAGTTGCAACCACGAGTAACCATGCGAAATCCTGTGTGTTCTGCCTGTGGTAAACGAATGAAATCGGCAGGCATGGGTCAGGGCTACCGGTGTAAAAAATGCAAAACAACATCCAGCATACCTGAGAGATTAGAGGCCGCTTCCCAGCTGGTATCTGGTTTGTATGAAACGCCGCCTGTTGCTCGCAGACATCTTGCAAAGCCATTGATACGATACACGGATGAGATGGTGGTACACCCAAGCAGGTGAGAGGACAGAGCTTTTTATATCAAGCTGTAATTCTACCCGTTTTACGTAATAGGTATACTTAACTTCCCCATTATATCTCTGGTTTTCTTTGGTATTTCATTGGTAATCCATTGATTCGGTATTTTAAGCCTGTATACCTGTGATAGATGAACAAGAATATCTGCTGGGGAAAATTTGTTTCGGAGTGAATGATCCACAAGTAGTCTATGAATCCTGTAGCCCCAACCACTCCACACCTGACTAAAGAGCCTGTCCCACAACTGGGTTCAATGGTACTGAATTGCAGGGCATCCTTGGTGATGCACAATAAAGGATCAAACTCTGAAATAGTCATAATTCACACCCCTACAACCTATCAAGCAGTTCTTTTTTCTTCTCCCTAAATTCATCATCAGTTAAAATCCCTTTTTCTTTTAGCTCTGCAAGTTTTTCTATCTGCTCTGGGATGCTCTTTTCTGTTAAAACTGTTTGTTGTGAGATATTTTTTGTCTCTCTTATCATATCTCGTAATTTTTTTACAGCTTCTCTTGAGACCTTCACCACATCTTTATAGAATGTTATTTCCTCGATAGAGCCACCAGCATGAATTGTTAACTCATCACCGAGCAAATGTGTTTCATAGTCAACAGATGTTATATCCTTTAAGAGCCAATCCCTAAAGTCATAATGACGTAATCCCTTTGTGAAGATTATTGCTCGCTCGTTAGTTGCCACGAACCATGTATTGCCTAACATCTTCTGTCCCCAGCCACCTTTGATATTTATCACGACTTCCTCTTCGTCAGAGAGCATCTCTTTTAGTTTTTCACCAACACCTTTTGGCATAGACATTACAAAATTACCCATGTTACCACCTATTCAATTAATTTAATCGGTATAGTTCTATCTTCATCGCATGGTATGTATTCAAGTGTAAGCGCTCTCCAGATATCAGGTTTGTATCCAAGTGATATTACTACATGCGGGCACATTCCTTTCCAATTAAAATCATCGTCATAAACATATATGGGATATGCTTCTTCGAAACAGCTGGCTGTTGCAAAATCTACCCAAGACCCTTCATTATATCCTATTCCTATGGAATCACCATATATGTCTTCCACAGTGAACTGTATTCTATCCCTTTTCCACGACATTTCTGTGGCATATCCAATACCTTCAAAATGCACCTCAATGAATGCTACTGTGAACTCATCCACTCCGCCTTTCCCTTCCTTGAACATTCTTACAGTATAATGCTGTCCAAAGACATCGCATTCATCTACAATACCTCTTGTAAATGTTACAACTTTCACATCTTCTATCGTAAATGCCCGCTCATACCTATTTTCACCAAGAACAATTCGTTCTCCAAACTGAGTACCGACTTTATGAGTAGGTATTGGAGTTACAACCGAAGAAAGGATAACACTTGAATTCTCTCTCTTTTTCCATAAATCCCTCAGGCGATTTTTAATCTTATTTTTAAAATCATCCGGGTTTTTAAATATTTTGTAAGTATGCTCATTCTCTTTGATCTCTTTTATCCATCTATCAACTTTCTCTTTTCTATCCTTGACTTCTTTGATATAAATTAGAACGCAATCCTCTTCAATTTTAGAACGAGCATCTTTATATTCTTTGTGGGTTGGAGACTCTCCATATTTAAAGTCTCCATACTCCGAACCTAAGATTAAAATATATATGTCGCTATTTTCAATTCCTTCGGATTGAATCCGATCTGGGTTTTTCCCACTGGGTATCTCTTTCGCGTTTTCCCAATCCCAAACCTTAAATAGTATGTCTTCTTGGTTCCAAAGCTCAGAGATACCTTCTCTTACTTTCTCTCGTTCCTCTTTTAATTCCTCTATCCTTGCACTTATGAAAACCATTAGTTTCATCTTATTAATCCTTTTTTGCTTTTTCACGTTCCGCATCTTTGCGGGACATTATAAAGCCCCAGTTCTTACATTTGACTCTGTCTTCTCTAAATACTCCACCAAGTTGGAGTGTTATTAGTTTCATTGTTTCATCACATTCGGGACAAATCCACGTATATTATTTTTTAATTCTTTCTGTATCATGATTTGATTTATTGTTTTTATGGTATATTTCTATAAATATTATCTTTTCACTATCTTGTATGTGTGCATAAATTATACGAAACCCACTTCTAGAGCCTTTGCCTCTAAAATCTCTAGATCTAAAATGTTTCACTTTATAAATTGGTGTTTTGACATTTGCTCCAAGGTCAGATATTTCAAAAGTCCCAGATGTATATTTGGGCAATGTTTTAGTTAACACCGTCCGAAAATTCTCAAAATCTTCATTGAGCAATTTATATTTTTTAGATAATTTTTTTAATTCTTTAGGAAACTCTGGAACAGCTTCAAATTCAACATCCGTCATCCATATCATCGTATGTCCGTACTGATAACTCTGGATCTCTGTAAAACACTAGCTCATAATCAATTTCCTCAAAATCTTCCGCTGCAATGTATGGGATGTCGTTATGTGAATGCTCACTTATTTGTGTAGCATTGAAACGGGAGTACTTATCTATGTTTTCATCAATGAAATCCAATTCATCTTTGGCTATCTTTGATGTGTCGGGTTCAGCGATCGAAAGATATTTTATCCGAGTGTATCTACCCTCAGTCCACTTTTTTTCTTCTATTAATCTTTCGTCTTTGAGCTTGCTAATAACATCGTCAAAATCACATGGCGCTGGACCATACGGGTATTTTAAGTAAGTTTCTCCTGTTAGTTTTTCCTCAAACAATTCATAATAATTAAAATCAATAAAATATAAAATTTTATATAATACCATCTTACCCATATTATCAATACTTTCTGTTTTAAGGATTACATACTGAAGAACCTGTTTGAATTTTTCTATGTTAAACGATTCTGACGAGTCGCCGTAATGTGCGTTAGACGCCATAATATCCTCAACCTTTAAAGTCGTCATCTCCTGACAATAAATTAATATTGCCATAGTACTTAAAATAAACTGGTGCTGCCCCACAAAACCCTTTTGACCACGTGACTGTCCCGACCACCACGTACATTATGATAGTCTTCCGAAGCCCCGACCCCGTACGCCGCTAACGCTCTATACGGGGCATCTCAAGGATGCTCATATATAATTACTTTAACCTCTTTCACTCTTGTCTGGTTTAGGCGCATTTAGGCATTTCAAAAATTCTGTTTTAACAGTATAGCTATATTTTAAAAATAGTTGTACTTAAACTATGTACGTTTCATTTTCAAAAATGCCAAATTGCTTTCGCACCTTTCAATTAGACTTTTAAATCCTGAACCCTCCATTTCTTCCATAATATCCTGTGGAATTATAATGTATTGCCATTCTCTTGGTTGGACTATCGGCGGGATTGTTTTAATTTTTGAAATATCTCTACATCTTTGCTCAGCAGCAATCGCCTTTCTTTTCACATCAATATCGTTTTTAGTATCTTTTGCTGATTTGGTTTCATGCGTGATCGGTTAAGCTCTCCACCCATCCATTAATCTCTTCCGATTTACGTTCGGATCAAGCGCTTGACTTTGATAAACTTCAAATAGCTCTATAAGGCTTGCATCAATATCTGAATAGTTGAGAATAGCATCAAAGAGTCGGTGTGCTTTTTCAACAAATATGGTTGCCCATCTCAAGTGGGTATATCTTGGCGCATTTTCGAGATTGGCCGAGAAAACCAAAAGGTATACACGTCTTGATATTATCAGTGCTAATATCCTCACCCATAAGAGTACTTTTACTATTTGTGGATTTGAAAAGGGCAAGATGTCAATGCCATATCTGCTTTTGAGTTCTTTAAAGATCTGTTCTATTTCCCATCTTGCCGAATATAGAACTGCTATATCCTCAGCATCAAGTCGATCTGTAGGAATGTTTGTGATATAAGTATGATATTTTTTTCTTCTGTGTTATAAATCGCCACCATGCGGAATTTTTTCACATCTCTTTTTTGCTTTCCCTTATATTTTCTACGATTGAACTCAACTTCTACCTCAGCATCAATAACTTGCCTTTTCAGGTTATCTATAACCTCACTTACTTTCTTTCCCATGATATCTATATAACGTCCACGACACGTACGGTTATTTTTTATAATAAGAGGATCGACCTTACCTTTCAGCCTACTGATAAAGAATCCACCATTTTCATCAATACGAGCGAAGGTATTGTGTTTATAAAATCCAAGATCTGTTAGTAGTATGCGATCTTTTAACCAGGGACCCATTCGAAGTGTCTTAACTTCACTGGTGCGTTCCCCATGTAATACTACTGTCTCGACAATTTAGTTCTTATACATAATGCTTGGACAATTTCTCGTTAGCATTCTCACTCGTAAACCCCCAGTTGATTTTCTTTTCATCGTCATTCCGTCTCCTGGTCCACGCTGTCACTTCATGAGTCAGTATCTCCATATCTCCAATCCGTCTGTCAGTGCATTCGATATCCATCACATTGATCTCGATTTCAGCGGCATTAAGCCAGCTTGCATGTTTTGGCGTGTAATGAAACTCGATCTGCTCAAAATCCTTTCCGCCTCCTCCTCACTGAATGCCTCGTAAAATGACTTTTCCTTGTGAGTATTGAGGTTATCCATGACCAGTCGGATGTTTTCAACGTCCGGGTATTCTTCATCGACAAGCATCCTCACAAATTGTGCAAAATCCACCATGGTTCTTCTTTTGGTGATCTGGGTCACACGTTTCCCTGCTTTAAATTCGACCGCCATGAAAATGTTTGCTGTACCGTTCCTGATATATTCATAATCATATTTCACAGGGATTCCAGGCTTCATAGGGATGGAAATCCTTTTATCTCCAAGAAGTTGCTTTGGTTTCTCGTCAAAACAGACAATGGGACTTCCCGGGTCGTACGGTTCTTCGTACAGATCGAGAACATCGTACATCCGTTCTCTGTATTCGGTGTCGATCGTCTGTATGCACCACATCCGCCTTAACCAAGGTTTAGTTTTGCTTTTTTTAAAATAAGCCTGATACTCTCTTTGTTTATCGTTTCAAACCCATCCTTCTTTCGCATTTCTTCTGTTAGTAGTGTAAGTGTCCATCTCTTGCGCCCATCAGGTGATTCGGTGCATGCCTGCGCTATAACTTCCGCCTCATGTTTCTCTGTATACTTTTTAGGCTGACCGGATCTTGGTTTCTCCGCGAGGGCGTTTTGGAGACTTTCTTCGCGGTATTTCTTCTTGGTGTTGGAAACGGTTGCCCTGCTGATCCGCAGCGTATCTTTTATCTCCATTTCCTTTTTTCCATCATTGACCAGAAGCAAAATATGTGCCCGGGTCAATTCTCTCGCGCTTTTACGCCCCCATTTTCACGAAATCGTTGAGATACTCCACCTCTTTCTCTGTAAGTTTTATTTTTTCCATAGAATATGGTTGGACTCACAGGTTTATAAACTTTGTCTAAAAATTAAGTTGCTGAGACAGTAGTCTTAACTACTTTATAAATTATTCTAAACCCTTTTTTTTCTTTTGTCAAGTAATTAGGAAATTGCATATAACAACTATTAAGCGAAATAAATATTCTCTTAACACCCTGAATTGGGGTAAAAAGATAGATTTTATATAATTCATGCTCATAATAGACTATATGGCTGATGATGGCAGTTATTCACCGGAAGAAATGTATAGAATAGTTGACAAGCTGATAGAGGAAGTAAAACTCAGAAGGTATTCCTATTAGACAGGTAAGTCCTATATCTCGATTGTGAAAGATTTTCTATCTTCAGGCAAGACCCAAGGAGAATTTCTTTTATCATACTCCAACAAGGGTAAGTCAACAATGAGGTCTGCATATTTTGCTTTGAAATTTTTCCATGAAAACGTTTTGAATACTAAGCAGCTCTCGATAAATAACCTACCAGAATGCGAGACTCGATGGTGACATCCTACTTTGGTAAATTCCCCAATCGTTTCGGGATTGAACGCAATGGAAATACAAAGTCAAAAACCGGTCACGTTTGATCGGACTTCCTTGCCGACCCAAATGACTGGACAGGATGTGATCAATGCTCTCGTTGGTGCAGGATATATCATCAAAAAAATGGATGCCATAGTGTATATAGTATCCTCGTTTTTCGAGCGATGCCAATGTTTTTCTGAGAATACTACAAGTTTTTATTTCCAGATTTCTCCTATCAGAGTTCTGGTTGCTTTTCTAACTGATTCATCCGATGTATTCCCTGGATTCCAGCCGAGTTTTTTGATTTTTTCAATCGATAGTAAAAAGCATGGAACATCGCCAATCCAGCCACGTTTCCCACCGCTGTAGGTAAAAGTTACATTGTCAAGTTTAAGTTCTTCTGTAACGATTTTTGCAATGGTATTAACCTGTGTCTGGTCTTCCGCTCCAATATTGAAAGTATTTATCCGTTCATCCGTATGGGTAATCACATGAAGCATTGCATCGACACATTCTTCCACGAGAAGGTAGGATTTTCTCTGTTTGCCGTCCCCTAATATTTCAAGTTCATCCCTGTTCTCTTTTAGTTTTTGTATGAAATCGTAGATGATGCCGTGTGTACTCCTTCTCCCGATAATGTTTGCGAATCGAAAAATCCATGCCTGCATACCAAAACTCCCGGAGTATGCACTTATCAATGCTTCTGCTGCAAGTTTTGATGCACCATAGATTGATATAGGCAGCATTTGCCCGTAGTCTTCGGGTGTTGGTATGTCTGTTGCCTCGCCGTAGACCGTGGAAGACGAAGTAAAAGCAATTTTTTTAATGTCGTGCTGTCTCATTGCTTCGAGCACATTATAAGTTGCGAGGATGCCCTGTTCAATATCCACTCTTGTATTAGCAGTGCTTTTACGTATGTCCGGATTGGCTGAAAGATGGAATACGAAATCATGACCTTTAATCGATTCATTCAGGGTTGCAGTGTCAAGAAGGTCGGCATTTACCAGTTTGAAGGTTGAAGTGTTCAGATGGTGTGCAATAAATTCACTTCTTCCTGATATAAAATTGTCATACACTGTCACACTGTGTCCATCGCTGAGCAGTCGGTCTGTTAAATGACTGCCAATAAACCCTGCGCCGCCTGTACTAAATATTTTCATAATGTATCGCCTAAATATTATTTTTTGTTAATAATGTAATATTTCCATAAGGTACCACCAACACGCGTGGTCTTGTTCTATTCTTCATTGCAGCATTAATAGCTTTCTGTAACGTCGAAGCGTGTTTGAAATAAGCTCTTTCTGCAAAAGTACTGCCGTTATTCGAGATCAGGTATAACTCCTTCTCAAGCGCAAGTTTTCCGATCAATGCTGCTTTGTGGCCACCCATGACAAAACCTTTCTGCAAGCGTGTGATTGCATCCTGTGGTGTTCTGCATTCGTTAATCCATGTTTCAAATACACGGTTTCCATACCCTTCCTTGCATGTTGCAGCAAGGATGATCGCACCACCATCCTTACTTGCGTTTTTCACGTTTTCCAGTGCCTTGTGTGCTTGAAAGAGGTTAATATCCTTTGGCATGCCACCTGCTGAGACGATTACAACATCTGCTGGTTCAACCGGTATTTTGTATAGTTTATCAACCATTTGAGTACCATTTCTATGAGCTTTGATGGCGTCTCCCGCCACTGCATGTATGACGTTCTTGTTAGAGTCAAGTACGACATCATAGATGAAATCAATCCCTGCAATTCTTCCTGCTTCATCGATGTCGCGCCGCAGTGCTCCATCAATATTGCCTGCATAAGATGTTTTATCGAGCATTAGGCTGTGGTTTTTAATGATGGAACGCTCTGAACTCACACCTGGCAGCAGTGCTTTTGATCCACCGGTATAGCCTGCATAGTAATGGAATTCAATGTTTCCTGTGCAGATTATTCTGTCACATTCAGCAACTTTTGAAAATATTTCAACTGGTGTGCCCTGTTTTGTATCTTTGAGATATGTGCAGTTGTCAAGCTCATGCTCCAGATGGGGCGCTTGATAATAATAGTCTGCAAGGATGTGTTTTTTTTCAGATTCACTCATCAATCGATGAAGTCCAAGCCCAAAAATAATACGTGTGCGAGATTTAACACCGGCATGTTCAAGTTCAGTGAACAGGTGTAAAAGGAGTTTCTTTGTAGGGACTGGGCGCGTGATATCGCTTACCAGTATAGCTACAGACTCATCGCTTCCAATGATTTCACCAAGTTGCCTGCTTGCAATTGGTGAAGAAAGCGCGTTTTTAAGAAGTATATCGCTGTCTATTGTTTTTTTATTGTTTTTTTTAGGCAGTATAATCTGTGCATCATCAGGGACGTCTCCAGTGATTATACTCTTGCCCATTGGAAGAGAGATTCTCATTATATCATTCTAACAAGTTTTATACCCTGCAAAGCTTTTGCTTTGCAGAGACAACGAATTACTCATTTATCATTTTACCAAGTTTTATACTTTGCATTTTTCACAAACTTTGCATTGATCCTCTCTTTTCAGCGCCTCTATTATCGGATTTATCCAATTCTCTTTTATTTGTATTCCGTTTTTATTGTATATATAGGCTATCTCCCAATCCAATTCAGGTGAATACACAAATCAACACAATAATATGACAAATATACAAAAAAAACTTGAAATCCATGAGACCCTCTCATCTCAAAAGCAAATTCCACAACCAAAGGTACAATCTAACTTTCTCCCCATTTTACCCCATAGAACTGTCAGATTATGTGAAATGCATACTAAATTAAACTCATTTTCATTTTCTACTCCTGGTTAAGAACTCTCTCAATCAAATTCTTGTATTTCCAAATGGCCAAATCCACAGTTTCCTTGCGTTTTTTTATATTCTTCCTTTCCCTCCTCTGACCGCATTTTATCTGCCATCCACAATCGTTCAGCCTCATATTCATCACTCGTGATCTGTTTCATTTTTCCTTTCCCTGCACTAATCCATTCTAAATAGACACTCCTCACAATTTGCCCCGTAATATTTATACTGTATCTTGCCATTGTATTCATACTCCCCTTTTTGATCAAAACCTCCTCATTAGGACAGATAAAACAATCTCTTTTTTCATCATACTCAAATTTATTCTTCGAATACGGATTGTTTTTCTGTTTCTTACCTTTCATTTGTCTTGTGTAACATCATTTGCAACTATTATCCCGGAATCATGATCCACAGTTATTTGTGGATTGTATGACAACTCATTTCGCTTCTTCTTACTCTCCATAAATTGTGATTCAGGATCAGTAATACTGACAGATTTCTGGCCGCTTATTTCAATCTCCTCTTCAGCCTTTTTGATTTTTTCTTCAATCTTCTTTTTTTGATTTTCATCACCGGTTGTATGTGCTTCTATAATCGTTTTAGCAGCACGCTTCAATCTTTTGCCCCGGGATTGCTCGATTTCTTCTATTTTTTTGCGTATTTTTTCTTTAGTATCAAGTTCTGGTGGAAGTTCATCACCTCTCTTATCTCCATATATCTTATCTTTTTCTTCGTCTATCTTGATTCCTTTTTCTATGATGTCCTGTAGTCTCTTCAGTTGTTCTTCGCTCAGACTATTATTGTTTGATGCATTTGCTTTTATTTTGGTCCCATCGACTATCAGCTCTTTATTGTCTTTTCTGAAGTTGCAGATTGTTCTGAAATTTGGTTTTTCATTTCCTGTAAGGTACATGTAAATAACATTTTCATGTGCTAATTTATCAATCTTTCTTGAGGACCAGACACCATCAATAGCAGCTTGTACTAATAATCTCAGTAGCATCTGCCTTGGGTATGCCGGATTGCCTGGTTGTGATTTGAATTTTTCTTCTGCTTTACTAACATCTATACAGGCAATTATTGTTACAATTAGATTGCAAATGTGATTTTTGGGTATAAAATCATTAATATATGGAGGAAATAACCATGTTTGTCCAATTTTATCTTCTCGTATTGCTATTTTGTTAAATCGCCTAAAATATCATGATAAAACTACGATTGTAGTTATTTAACTAATGATACATAAATTAAACGATTTATTATTATGTAATGAGGTTTTGAAGTTGATTATTTGGATACAAAAGAAAAAAGACTGGTTTTTACAAGCGGATTTGTTGGTGGCTAGATAATTGTTGGACAGCCTCGATAAGATAGAGATATTCACTGATGGAAACACCGACTACATTTATGTCTTATCTGATTACTATGCTGAGGCTTGTATCGACTATGGCCAGCTTATAAAGATTAGAGATGGTGGAACAGGTTGTTGATAAAAAGAAACGAATTATCTATGGCAATTCAGATCTTACAGATATAGAAACTGCAGATGTCGAGAGTTTCAATGGAATATTACGAGAAAGAATCGGCAGATTGGTGCGAAAGACAAAATGTTTCTCGAAATATAAACGAAGACTGGAGTATGCAATAGAATTATTCCAGTTCTACCGGGATTTTATAAATGAATTTAAAAGCGGAACAACGCCTGCAATGTTAGAAGGATTAACAGACCATATATGGGATGGAATGAATTTTTTTATTTCTCAGTCAAATTGCGACGGCACACCCCGCCGCAGAGCAGTGGGGCATGTTCCGTGCCGTCGCTTTGTTATCCAGTCTTATTCAAAAATCTAAAAGTTCCATCTGACTATACTCCTCTTTGTCCCAACCGCAGCAGAGCTGCGGGGTATAATAATTAAATTAAATAATCTTAACTGGGACACTACCGTTTTGTAGCCTATGAAACCCATAATGTCAAGATATATGCACTGATTTGGACTTACAAAATCCAACCCCAAAATGACGCTATAGATATAACGATATGAACCACAAGATTATCCTGAATATTTTTTCATTCTCAATTCTTCGTGTCTTGGGATTCATAAGAGCCTACACAAACTCTCAAGATTCAGTTTGACTTACCATATTTAGACACTGTTTTCCAGCTCTTGCGCACAAAGGAAGGAAACTCCTTGTGAGTGTGTATCCAATCTTCAAGGAATCTTTTTGTTTTAGGATCTGACGGATAACCGCTGCCAATCGACAAGCCCATTTTCATGCTCAATTCTTTTACCAGAGCGTCTCGCTTTACCTTTGCAATGATGGATGCAGCAGACACGACAGGATATTTCTGATCTGCGTGATGCTCTGAGATCATCTCTATCTTGTGTCCATATTTCTCACCAACCAACCTACCGAACCGCTCTGGTTTGACATCGGCAGCATCAAGGTATGCAAACTCTGGTTTTAGTTCTTTGAGCACCTTTGCAAAGCATATTACCATTACCTCATTCATGGTTATTACCTTGCGAAATTCATCTATCTGTGCTGCACTTACTTCAAGCACAAATGTCTTATCTGCTATATTTCTAATCTGTTCTGATAATCTTTCACGCTTCTTTGGGGTGAGCTTTTTTGAATCGTCTACACCAAGCTTTTTTAACCGCCCCACATCTGTTGTCAGTACGCCGCCAACACACATAGGTCCAATAACCGGCCCCTTGCCTGCCTCATCCACACCCGCGATTAGTGTCATCCAGTCACCTATTTATCCTTAGCAGTTTTTGATTAATGTTCCGCCGCGATCCTGTTCAATAGCTGTAATAATTGGTTCAGCACATAATCCACAGACCACGCGGCAGGTAAGACCATTTGTTAAAAGAAAACCTGGGAGGGCACGGTCAACACAGGTGTCAAGACCTGGAAGCTTTGAAGCACATATCTCCTCAACGACCGCTTCCTTAATATATATACCCTGCACATCAGTAGCTTTAATAAAATTAGATTTATATTCGTTGGCAATCCAGGCAGCAATAGTATCACCAGTTACATCCCAGCTGTGTTGTTCCATACGATCTTCCATGCAAAATAGGTGGTACGGTAAAAGCACAAACACACCACTACCGTTGGGTTTTCCCCTCACCGAACTGGCACCTGTCCTGTCACACAATAGCAAACCATATTGTTCCATTGCAAGCAGAGCCATCCAGTGTGATGCATCAGACGAGAGGTGCATACGTGCATCCACGTTTCTTACCATATCAGCAAAAATGCCGCCTCCAGGCACAAGAAGAATACACTGGTTGCTCCTGTCTGCATAGTCTGCAAGATCGCTAACCACATCCCTTGCACAATCGATCAGACTTCCACCAAACTTCACAACAAACATCAATACAAATAATGGCGGCCTTCACACAAATACTTTCTTAAATTAGCTGCAACTTGCATGCGAGTGATTTAAAATGGGCTCGCGGAGATTTGAACTCCGGATCTCCGCCGTGTAAAGGCGATGTCATGACCAACTAGACCACAAGCCCTACTGTGAGCCCCAACCGCACCCTTCATAATGAATTATGAGGAATCCCATTGCTGCAAGCCTAAGCTTTCCACAAGGATTTTTTATCTCCTTTCAATTTAATTAACACTAATTATTAGTTTCTATCTCTATAAAAGGTTAACTGTTTCAGTTTTAAGAAGCAGTCAAATTAGCTTTTTGACTTAAAATTTGGTAGTGTCATAATCTACGATAGTTTTAGTGTCATAATCTACGATAGTTTATTACATCTCTAAAGATATCCCCTCTTGGTGAATTTATATGGCACGTCCAAGAGGAGAAATCAATGTTGTTTGTCAGAATCCTAGATGTCGTTACTATCTAAAAGTGAAGGGAAAGGACATTATCAAAAGCGGAAGGTATCGTACTGGTCACCAGAGGTATTACTGTAAACACTGTAAAACCTGTTTCATGGAAACTGAAGGTACACCTCTCTACAGAAAACGATTATCTGAGGATGAAATAATCAATATATGCAAGCATCTGGTAGATAAGAACTGGATGCGGAGTATCGAACGAATCACTGGTCATCACCGGGATACTATTGGCAGATTGTTAGAGGATATGGCAGAACATGCAAAGAACAGATGAACGACTATCTCATAAAAAATACAGAACCTGACTCCATTTGAGTGTGATGAGTTATGGGGCATAGTAAAAAAAAACAAAAGAAAGTTGAATCCAGCTTGAAGTTCAGATCGGGCTAGAAGAGTGAGAGTCATAAGGATCTACACGTGCATAAAACGAAATACATACGGTATTTTTGATTTACCCATCTTTACATATGATCAAATAGAAACGGACTCCATTTCGCCAGTGAGTTACTAACACCGAATCCTCTAGTAATTTCCTTTTATCACTCTCATTTTTTTCCATTCTAATCCATGGTGATGATAGCTATCGCTAAGCCATCACCTCCTGAAGCGTTTGATCGTGAAGAGATAATAAAGATTAAATGCAAACGCGGTGAATATCATCTTCGGCAGCCCTTGCAGCAGTCGTTGCCCGTACATGACCTGAGTTGAATACTATCACAGCGTGCGATTAAGCTCGCCAGGTGATCTTTTCCTGCTTATCCGCTTGTTTCCGCCAGTTCTTCTTTGATATTTGGGGGATGCCCTCCCTAAGGTAGCCGTTTAATCAATATCCACTTATCCTTTGTTGAGACACCGAATTTAGCCTTTATCCCGATCCTTCACTTCCTCTTTTGAGGTGATCCACCTGTATGAATCATGGAGGGATGCGGTCGTTGTCTTGATAATCCTGATAAAGCCATGCTCTGTATTATTGTCCATTTTAGAGTGAAGTTTGTATCCAAAATAGGATTTTTCTGTTGTTCTTTTTTGCCCATGTGCCATCTTTTACTTCGTCTTGTCTTTGCTTCATCTCTTGGTTTATCCGCCTTTATGTGGCCAGGATCGCCGCGGTAGTCGAGGTTGCGCATCCCTGGATTACGCCACCTTCTTCCCTCAATCTATGGGTATCGAGCTGTCTCTGGAATTCTTCCCTTATTTCTTTTATCTTTACCTATTTCGATCAATCTATCCCTGAATCTCTATACGGTTGAAATCGGGGGATATTATCAGAAATCAAGAGGTTGCGAAATCCTGTCACAATCGCCTGACGCTCCAAGTTCAGGGATGCGGGACCATTACCACTGCTGGGCACCAGCATTTTTTATCATAACCTCATCCCGTATTGGTCTGCCCTTTCCATTCTCTGGTCATGTTCCTGTACATCCAGCTACATTGCGGGATGGAAACACCCAGAATCCTATCGAGAATCTACTTGGTACCGGAAACATCACCGAGACGTTTAACCCTTTTCGTATTCTTCACTCAATGAAAAATCGATCAAAAGAGACTTCTATATGTATTATATTAGCAAAAATGTTTTTTTCCTATTGCCTTTTTGACTAGAAAAATATTCCAGTGCTGTTGTGTTTGCTTTAGGGTTGA
Source organism: Candidatus Argoarchaeum ethanivorans (assembly GCA_004193545.1). Taxonomy (GTDB): domain Archaea; phylum Halobacteriota; class Methanosarcinia; order Methanosarcinales; family EX4572-44; genus Argoarchaeum; species Argoarchaeum ethanivorans. The sequence continues at coordinate 62,260 of RPGO01000040.1, forward strand.
GGGTGGGTTAGGAGTTTTCAAAGTTCTCTTTAGATGTTGTACTTTTTAATTGCTAGAAAATACGAATTGAGATCTGCGTTTCCCTTTCAGGACAGCATGGTATTGGCGGTAGATACCGATGGAAATATCAGTTATATTGAGAATCCTGATAGAAATTCTCCTTTTGGTTTTAACTCCAGAGAACGATCGACGAATGTAATCTAAGGTCTTTATGGTACGAAATATCTGGCTGGGTCAATAGTCATACAATCACCAGATATGCTGTGCGACCAGAGCCTCTTTTAGGACAAATCGGCTTTTGGCATAACCATTTTGTTTACTTTTACAGATGAAAAAACAAAACGAAGATGTCATCAATTTCTATATGATTTTGCAGTTATTATTTCTATATTTCATGGGATATCTATAGAATATCTATATATATATAAAAAGATTATAAATAAAAGTCACCCTTTGGGATCAATCGAATAGAAATGATGAAATTTCAAACCAAGAGGATATTTAAATGAAAATTTAAAAAAGTTTTTTCGGAGATACACAGTCATACCGACAGTTTTAAATACTGTGCCCAAATCTACCCTCTGATGACAGAAATTTTCTAAGTTTTCAAAGAGTCTCACTACAGACTCAGCAAATATTTTGCTTTAAAAACGTCTCGATATGCCAATTTTTGTTTTCCTAAATAAGACATTGCAATATATGGAACACCACTTCTACGATAAAGATTGGCATTTCAGATACGATGTCAGACAATGATTAAACTTGCTGTGATGATGAAGTTTTCAGGCAGCAACCTTACAGGAAGGTTCTTTTGTCGGAAAATTACAAGCTGCTGGGTTTCAAAAGAAAGACAGGCGGGATAATGCAAATTCCATCAGATTGGTGCAGCTCCATCACTTTGTGGAAATTATCAGTTTAGATTAATTGGAAGGTTGTTAGTCAGGTATGGAGATGGTTTGTTGAGACTATCAAACTTGCCGATTCAAAGATGCTAAGAAGATTGGATTCAACCCCTTGGGGCTTCCAGGTATTCCACAAGCATAGTGATTTCAATCCGCATTATAACTGCAAGATGGATAAGGCTCATATTGCGATGATTGGCATTATCCTGTCTTTATGACATACCAACGGTTTAGCAGGCGATTTCTCCCCGATTCTAACCTCGCATATAACTGCACGAATGAAGGCTGAAATCGATGAATATCGACTTGACGGCGCGAGATTATGATTCCCTTTTGAACCACACTACTATTTGAATTTGGAGTTAAAAGGCTAAACCCTTGATTTTACAGTGATGGGCAGCTGTAATCAACAAGAAGGCGAGTTGGGGAAGATCAACCACTGGAGCAAACAAGATGGCCAAAATTTGGAGGATCAAAACACACAACAATCAATAAAGTTAAAATTTCTCTATAAACCTTAACTCCGCATCAATTGGGGGAATATGTTCAGCAGAGATTTTCACTCCAGATTCCTTACCTTCTTTTAGGAACCTCGAGTACAGTGTTATGTACTGGGTCTGACTATGATAGACTTGCTGTGATTTGAACAACAGATCAATCGAAGTGAACTTGTGAGTTGAGGCTCCGCTTTCTTCAGAGCTGCTCAACACAGTGGATATAGAGTGAAAGAAACGCGATGAATACGTGTCCGAAGACACTCTCATCGTCCTGCAGGTAGAGCTTGTCCGCATTAAGAACCGTCTTGTAAGTGTCAAACATCTTCTCAACCACTTCTCGTTTCTTGTAAAGCAGATAAATTTCCAGCTTCTCGACATCTCTATCTGAGACAATAAGAATTTTTCCTGCCTTTTTCATCCCTATATTAAATTTTTCCTTCTCGATCTCGTGCTCATCCAGTTTCCTGTACAGCGTCTTCTGTTCTTCCAGTCTGAGATCCTGATCCTCAAAGAGGTAGAGGTAAAAATCGTTGTGTTTCCGTTTTCCACACTTTATCAGACGACTGTGATAAGAAAAGTATTCGTTGAGGTGGATACGTGTATCGTAATAACGGCTATTCCTCTTTGTCGGGAGTACGTAAGATATCTTCTTGCCCTCCTTACCGCCCAGGAACTTTATGGTGCCTTCCGAGAAGAAACCCCGGTCAAGGATGAGGGTCTCCCCTCCAATATCAAGTTCATTGATCGAGTGATACAGCGTTTTTATGTCCTTCACACTGCCAGGAAGAGAGCGAATCATTGTCGGCAATCCCGTGTCTGCACTGCACAGGAGAGCGAGATTGATCTGAGGTATCTGTATTTTATCCTTGTTGTAGCCCTTCTCCGCCTGATTGATGCTCATAGAGCGTGAGAACACAGAGCTTAGATCATAAACAAGCTGTTTGCCCAGATCTGCAAGTTCATTGAAGATGATATTCTGTCCAGCCCGGTTTACACCCACTTCACGTATAATTCCGGAGAGCTTCTTCGGGCTTAGATAAGGATTCATGTTCTCTGCATTGTAGAGTTTCTCCCATGCATCCTTTACCCGTTTTAAAGGCACATTGCCAGTGGCACGCACCATGGCAATAGCACAGATTTCAGCCCAACAGTCAGGGAAACCCTCCTTCAATAGTGGTTTGAGATCCTTAATCGTTTCATGGAGCAGCATCGAGTTGCCATATTCCGTGATGTTTCTGATATCAGACGGATAAATTCTATGTCTTCCCCCTGATTTGATAAGCCCTTTATCAGGATCAAGTGCTCCAAGATATTTCGAGATTTTTCTCGGCTTTTTGAGTGCTTTGTCCCAGTAAGTGCTCGAATGATACACATAATAACATTTTCCCCGCATCTTTACCTCAAGGCATTTTACACCTTGATCCCTCTGTTCCTCCACCCAGGCTTTGACCCATTGTTCCATATTTGACATATAGGGAATAGGTCAATATAAAAGTATCGGTTTTTATTTATGTTTGATTGGCAAAAGAGGAAATATTACGTGATAATCTGATTATACCTATTCCCTATTCAGACGGAGTTAAGGTATAAAAACAGAAGGCAGGAGCGGGTAGGCATGTATCTACGAAACCAGAACCTGAAAGACAAAACGTTTCAGAGACTCATGCAAACTCAGGAGTGAATGCGAAAGGATACACGGACACATAAAGAATACAATGAAATTTGACGTTCGCAGAGTAAAAAAAGAAAGCCGGGAACTCTACTCAAAGATTAGCCTCGTAATATACCAGTTACTGTTACTAACCAACCTGCAAAACTACATTAAACTACCAAACTCCTTCGAAATCTATATTTAACCTAAGCCAAAGCAAAAACAAGCCTGAAAAACAAGATAGCTCCAGCCATCAACCTTTTTGACTAAATTAAACTCATACAACTACAAAAAACCAGATAAAATCACAATTCTACTTAACAAGATATTTTCTCAGGATAAAAACCAAGGAAACCTCAAGAGAATAGAGAGATCCATCAAATTAGAAACACGAAATTCACGGGGTAATTTGATAACCTCCACCATATATCGGCAAAACGTTATCTTTTTTTATATTTAAGCAATCTCGTCTGCTTGTCAAATTTCATCTTTACAAAATTAAATGAAAACTGGCATGGCTGCCACGGTATATATACTGTTGGTAAAAAGGCTGTTTTAAATATTCAGGTTATTCGTGCGCGGATGCCATATCTTATTTCAGGGAAGGCGCACTTTGTTTGCTGCATCCCAATCAGTGTCATAGATATGAGCACTATCACACACATCCACAAATTTTACAATTTTCATGTCATCCAAAATCTCGCGATATAACATATCGACGATGCCACAAAGATTGGATGACCATGCAGAATATGCATCACGGCTTCTCCATGAAAGATGCACTTCACAGGTACTTTCGCTGAGTGGACGAATCCAGATTCTCTGGAGGCATGGTGGGTGTTCTGTGTTAACATCTTGCCCTGGCAGCCATGTGATTGCCTGGGCTCTCCGTGTTATTCCCTTCTTAACCTTCTGTTTGAGTGCTGCCAGTTGATCAATGCTTCCATTATAATTTATGAGGCGATCCATGTATGTATATTCAAATCCTTGAGCCTTCCAGTCGTAGTCCCTGGTATATTGCTTCAGGTATTCACCTGTACGAATTTTCCCAAAAGGTTCTTGTGGATGCATCTCTTTTTTTAGTATCTGGTTTACAGCACCCTCGCTAAGAGTGATGCGACTGCAAACATCCTTCGATTTGTTTCCGTACTCTGTCGTAAGCACCATCCCCGAGATCATTATTTTCATTACAAGTTTTGCCCATGCTTTGGGAAAGTCACTCTCTACGATGTCAATATTTGGTGGAAATTCCATGATTACAACCTTTTCTTTTAAGACAATGTCCCGACCGGGACTTGAACCCGGGTCTGAGGCTCCGCAGGCTTCAAGGATATCCGCTACCCTATCGGGACACCACTTGAGTGAATACATTGTACCCTTATTAAATATTGTGTTCTGCACGGCAGTGGGACAAAAATAAACTATGCCTCATTCCACAATACTTTTTGTAATTTCGTGAGATATGTTTTCTCAACCGTTGGGAATTAGAAAGAACTGGAAATGCACCTGTTTTCTCTGCGCCCTCTGTGTTCTCAGCGGTTAAATTCCCCAACTTCGACTCATACCTTCCTGTGCTTAAAGGATATTGACCACACAGTATTCTGGCAAGTACACGATTTGATTCTGTCCCACGACCAGGATTTGCATAACCTTTATCTGTTTTGATGTGTGTGAGCATCCTTGAATGTCGATTGAGCGAAATCTTACAGGCGATCGTGCAAAACAGATTGCTGGAGAATATGCAGCACATCTTGTTAATGATGGTGATATTGTGGGTCTTGGCACAGGTTCAACTGCTGCCTATGCGATTAAAGAGCTTGGGCAAATAATTAAGAATGGCTTTAATATCCTTGGCATACCTACATCCTACCAATCACGTTTTCTTGCCATTGAATGTGGAATACCTCTTACCTCACTGGATGAGCATCCGGTACTTGACATTTCTATTGATGGTTCTGATCAGGTAGATAAGAAACTAAATGTCATCAAAGGTGGTGGTGGAGCACACATGCTTGAAAAGATTATTGCACAGTCTTCAAAGCGGTATGTGATTGTAGTGGATGAAGGAAAACTTGCCGATCACCTGAACTCTTCTGTGGCAGTAGAAGTGCTTCCCAGTGCACTCTCTTTTGTTAGAGAGAGACTTAAAATCATTGGCGGAAAGCCTGTTCTCAGAAGTGCTGTTAGAAAGGATGGACCAGTGATCACAGATCATGGCAACTTCATCCTTGATGTTGATTTCGGAGTTATTGACTTTCCAGAGAAACTTGCAGCAGAGTTGTCATGCTGCACTGGTGTGATGGAGCACGGCGTCTTCAGTTTTGTAAACGAAGTGTGTGTTGGAACAAAGGATGGCAAGATCGATGTACTGAGGAGATAGTATATGTTCAGCGTAATACCTGCCGTTGATTTGAAAGATGGGCGATGTGTCCAGCTCGTACAGGGTGTGCCCGGCACAGAACAGGTATCACTTGCAGACCCTGTTGGTGTAGCACTGAGATGGGTTGATGAAGGTTCCAGCATACTACACCTGGTGGATCTTGATGGTGCAATCAATGGCGTGCGTATAAATACCGGTGTGATTAAAGAGATTGTAACCAGTACCAAGGTAGAAATACAGGTAGGAGGGGGCATTCGCACAAGAGAAGATGTTGTAGACCTTCTTGATACCGGAGTTGAACGGGTGATCATCGGAACTGCTGCAGTACAACATCCGGAGTTTGTGGCAGAACTTGTCAGTGAATTTGGAAGAGAACACATAACAGTGGCTCTTGATGCAGTAAATGGTAAAGTTACAACTCATGGATGGAAGCAGGTGACAGAAGGCACACCGTCTGATTATGGCAAGAAATTTGAGAGTCTTGGTGCCGGAAGCATACTCTTCACAAATATCGACACCGAGGGGTTACTGCAAGGAATTGCGCCTGCACCAACAGCAGAGCTTGTAAAAGCAGTTAATATACCGGTTATTGCCTCGGGTGGGATTACAACCATCCAAGATCTTAAAACATTGAAACAGATTGGTGCAACTGGTGCAGTTGTTGGTACAGCATTGTATCTTGGAAAATTCAGGTTGAAAGATGCGATAGAAAGTGTTTAACCGGCAGAACACGCTCTGTTATTTAACATTCATGCCAATCTTCTGTTTTTGTAAATTGCCATATTTTTCTTCAGGTTCACAAAGAAATTCCTCGTCTTTGAATTTGTGCCCTATCAACACCTCAACATCCATTAGAAGAACAAGCTCATCCTTCACGATCTCAAGAAGCTCTGGTAGAACCCAGGTTCAACCGTTCTTCTGTTTCAACCACCTCAACCACGATCTTACAGATCCCCGCTTAGCCGGAGTATGCTTGCAGTATGAAGGATACTGTGCACGCCATATCCCTCGATACCCCGAAAGACTGTAGCACCACTAATACCGCTCCGTTTCAGGTATTCAACAACTGCGTGGTATGCAGTTTTTCCTTCAAACCTGTCGGACTCTCCAAAATATATTCGAAGTAACTTCACTTTCATACATTTACCCTCATACAATCACTGCCACATAAATATCCGATATACACCAGATAATATATGCCCACCTCTTCACAGACCAAAAACAATCGTTGCCACAAACCACCTGCCAACGAAGACCCCGGTGATGCAAAGCCCAAGATTCACCAGCACATTAAATATAGCCAGCAACCATCTGCCAGCCTCAATCAACCTGAATGTCTCATAGCTGAAGGTCGAAAACGTGGTGAAAGCGCCAAGCAGACCACTGTTAAAAAAATAGATAACAGACGTGGTTGGTTGGATATAGACTGCCACTGACAGGAGCGTGCTGCCGACGACATTCACAACAAGCGTCCCTGAGGGAAAATTATCCCAGCGCGATGCAAAACCAGAAACGACATACCGCAGCACTGCACCACAGCCACCACCGAGACCAACCAGTACCATGAGCAGCATCAACTCCAACCAGCACCCCTCCCGAACAAAAAAATCGACAGAGAACGCCCGGCAAAAATCGCAAGCAGACAGCAGAACACATTCAACAACACATTAACAAAAAAACCAGTGAAATCGAGACCAGCACTCTGGAGAGCAAAAGTAGAAAAAGTCGTAAAACTGCCACAAAAACCAATAGCAACAAAAAGACGCACATTTCTACTGAAAAAACCACCATACTCTAACGAATACATGAAAAATCCAAGAAGAAAACTCCCGACCACATTCACAACAAGCGTGCCGCTGACACCCGATATCGTTCCAGAGACCAGAACGCGCAGCACACTACCTGCAAACCCGCCCCCTGCTATCAGCAGAACCTGGCCCAAATCAAAATTCACCACAGACTTCATACACCACGCTCACAATACAATTGTACACTCACTCAAAAGAAAATCTTCATACTCCTCGCTGGATGATTCCTCACTTCAGCAGATGTCGTTACACAATCAAGATGCTCCTGTGCGAGAGCCACTGCCGCGGCAAGATCTTCTCTGGTCGGACGCCGTGAAAAATCATTCACAGGCACATACCTGATAATCCGGAGAGAGATACTACGACTGATAGACGCTAAAAACTCTGCAACCCGTCCAATCTCTGGAGAATCAACCACATGAGTATCCATTGATCGTATTCATATCTCGTCTTTCAAATTATGTTAAGGGTAATTCCCTGCAAGTGGCAGCTTTGGACAATGCCATGAAGTTCTTGTAATTTCACGCTGGTAGATTTTTTCGGTATTGTGCGCCGAAGAATAATGATATGCTCTGGCAGACGTTATCCAGATGTGACAAGTCTTTTTCTTCATATATTCCTAGTTGCATTAACGTTTCATGTAATCTTTTTTGTGGTTCTATTTTTTCACGTGATTCGATCACGTCGTCTACGAGTTCTTCAAGATCTTTGAACAAATGGTAATTGACTATAAAAAATTTAACGTCTTCTTCAAGGAGAGAATAGTGTTCATCTGACACAAACGACATCGGATGGCTTTTTGTTAAATAAGGGGTTAAATCCTTTTCATTTTTTTGTATGTAATTATAGAACCAAGTAGGCATGCCAGAATTCCGATCGGTGCGGAATAATCCATAGACTTCTTCTAAAAGTTTTTCACCTCTTATGTAGTTTCCAGAAAGTGCATAAGTTATGGCAGCTTTTGTGAATGGATCGCATCGGTTCAGTCTATTTGAGCCGATTTGATCTCCTATGAGCCAGTCTATCACAAGTTTTGATAAAACGCCAAAGCCTAATCTAAACAGGATTTTATCTTCTCCTGGTTTGGACAGTTTTTCAAATTTTCTTGAATATTTTTGCTCCATTCCAAATTCTCTATTAAACATATCCCTGCACGCTTTTGTTATTTCTTTATTAATATTGGGTATTGCAATCTCAAGATAGTTTAACCGGATTTCAACATTGGCAGGTTTTAAGTAGTCTTTACCTAACTTTAAGTTGATAAGCAAGCGTATACAAAATTTTCGTAACTCTTCTAATGTTTTAGATAAATTTAAAATATTTACACGTTCACCAGCATATATAGTCATATTATATCTCTGTTTTCCTTGTACAATAGTTTTCACTGTCTTTAAATTCCATTTCATTCCACCAAGTATTGTAGGATGCTTCTGTGCTTCTTTTAATAGCTTTTCTGTAAACTCTTCTGGTTGAGAGATGCGCATGGTAATGATAAAAGCGGGTGAAAAAATTTCAGGCATTTTTGAATTTTTGTTTACTGGCTGCATAAGCTCACTGCTTAATGACTGAGCTTCAGGAACATACACACCTGTTATTGGCTCTTTGATAATCTCTAATAAAAATAATGATGACGCAGGGTCTATCACATTTAGGTTAAGAAGTTTTTCTATCAAATTTTTTTTAGAGAACATGAACTCTTTTAGACCGAACCGTATCAGCCTGCAGAACCTCTGTTCAGGATTTCCCACGATGAACTCAGTATCGAATGGTACATCGTTATTTATCAATGAATTCTTTATATAAACATCGATAATTTTATTTTTATTCCAATCGATAATTTTATTGTAGGGAAAACCGTGTGATAATATCCAACGCAATGCAATAATTGCATTTTCAAACTTTTCGACTTGATAGTAAGTCTCGCCCATACGCCCATATCTTACGTTGTTCAATAAAACAAAAAATGGGTTGAATTGACCATTTCCTACAAAGCTATCAATAGTTCCATATCGATGATCTTCAAACGACTCTCCATCAGCCCCGCACACCAAAATATTTTTATTAGTTATGAAAAAAGGAGCATAATCTAATGCGGTTATAACATTTACCATATATGTACCAGAACTTATTTTATCATGTTCTTTATTGAGTTCATCTGTTTCCAGTACAGCGTAAAACACACGTTCATCAAGTCTCGTAATGTGCTGTAAAAAAGACACTCGAAATGGTTTATTGTTGTTCGCATTATAATCTATAAAAATACACTCTATTGAAAACTTATGAGTGCCCTCCCCACCCAACTCATAACCCCGCGATGGAAAAACGAAGACACCTTCCAGTGATTCAAGATCACTCGATATCACTTCAACATCTGACTTGTAAATATTGTACTTCATTTCTTAAACGTGTTTTCGCTTATACTCCTGAAAGTCTCTATTCAGTTCTGACATTATATTCCCATCAAAAGGAAGGAGGTCTTGAGGTGGACCAAATATAGTAGACTCTAAGTCCATAAGCGCTGGGTTTTCATATGAATCAATAAGGCGGTTAATCAATCCATCTTCCATAGCTTTGTCATCTTTGCCTTTTACATAATCCGATGCAGCACATTGTTGAGCGCCTCTTATAGCTTGTTCAGACATTTGCAGAAGATCACTGATGAGTCTGTCTGAAATCTCTTTTGAATTTCTGTGTCTGACTTGGATATCCTTGATAGTTCTGGAACCAACTGAATAATACTTGAGGTCTTCGATTGCAATTTTAAAATCATCCTTTTTAACCACCTGTATTTTATTTTGATCTTCAATATGTATTCTATCAGCAATCTTATCTCTGAAAATATCAATATTAAATAATCCTTCTGTTGGTACGATGATAACTGCTGTTTCTTCTTTTTTTCCACCAAAAAATGGTTGGAATGGAAAAAATGGAAACTTCTTCTTTTCTTGAATGAATAAATCTGAATAAATAGCCCCAGACTCATTTAACCCTTCACGATCAAACTCAATTTCCACCGTTAAATGTGGATCAGCATCAAACGCATAATTAGATATAAATTTAGGCGCTATCCAGTTAATATGTTTAAGCTGCTGTGTAGGTATGTATTCCCACAATTCATTAAGATAAGCTTTCGCCAAATCTCTTTGCTTATAATCTCTAACATCCTTTCTTACTGTGCTTGTAAAATAATATGCAAAATTGGGACCATTAAAATGACAATTTAAAATTGTGTTTTCACGAGGAAAATCTATTTGCATACATTTATGATCTTCTGATGTTAGTGTAATAAAATAGGCACTTAGCCCTATTTTGTCAATCCCACATTCTCTGTTGGCATAACCAGCAATGTCTTCGAGACGTGATTCTAACCAATCATACTCTCTTTGAGAGTCATCAAACGCTTTAGTAGAACTCTTTTTTTTTAATCTTTCAATATACTTCAAAACAGGATTATAGTCTTCAGAAAAACTCTTTAAAATCTTATCTCCTTTTTCGACACCTTTACATGGTTTATTTCCAGTTTTTTTTGGAATACCCCAATCATCTAAACTATACTCAACCATTCTTACCACTTCTTTGTTATAGACTTGATTATTTTTTTACTTTGTTGTAAATATGTTCCTACAGTGTATAACTTATCTTTAACATTTTCATCTTCTGTTTCGGTTAATTTTTTGTCTTTGACCTTTTCGAGCTGATCTAAACGCTTCACAAGTTGTTCCAGACTTTCAATAAGTTGTGTTGGAATTTCTTCCTTCTGTGTATATTCATAAATTCTCTGAAAAATGCCCAATAACTCATTTTTACGCAGTTCATCAATAACTACCTTGTTTCCTAAAGCACCATCTTCAAAATATCCTATAAACTCATCTGAACAATACATATCTATCATTGGATACAAAGAGTTCGAGTTTACTTTATCGTATATAACCTCTTTAGGAAGAACATAGTTCCATTTAGTATCCTTTCGCTCACAGATTTGCATAATCTCAATTGGATTCCGTGAGGCTCTCACAACCTCTTTATAATTAGATAAAAGAGCACATTCCAAAAAATATAGTCTATCTGATGTATTAACAAATTCCATCTTATGCAGATTTCCCCGACCCATTTTAGTCAATCTGTGTTCACTTGTATCATTAAATATTGCTTTTTTATTGAATACAAGAAGGCTGCCGTGAACAGGGGAGTCGTTCTTGTTTGGATTCGTGGAACCATCTGAAACATTGACAAACAGAGTATAAGTACATGCCCTCAACGCCCTCGTTGGTAGACACAAATAATATTCATATAGCGCTTCATCAATAGATGGATGATTCATCCGTGGATTATATTGTAATATAAAAACAATGTCTGGAGCACCGTGTTTTTTAGAATATTCGATTAGACTTTCAATCACCGAGAAACCTGCTTCTGTTTTTTCATACAGTTGATCGAAGCAGATTAGAGGGAAAAAACTAAATTTTTGCAATCCTGGCGTTCCATTGTTTTCTCTTGCGTTTACTTTAAAGCATGATAAGCAGCCACCGTGCAATATTTCTGAATTGCGCGATCCAGTCTGTTCACAACCTGCTGGGAATAACTTTGACTGGAAATACTGCTTTACCTCATCACCTGATTTGACAATAATCGAGCAGAAATTAACAGGTTTGTCTTTTTTGATATGCGTGTAATCTGTACTTTCGATTATTGGTCTCACTTGTTCCTCCTTTTTACGGTTGTCTGATCCCTCTAATAATTCTACAAATCTTTCCAACGATATGTAATCAAAACCTGCTAACAGAATGAAATCAGAATTAAATTTCTTAACACATTCTTTTAGTTTATCTACACATTCGTGAGGAACAGACCATTCAGGAAACACAGCAACGTCAACACGACGACCTTGAAAATTTGATTCTTTTATAGTGTTCAATGTTTGTTCAATCAATTTCCATTGTTTTCCTGGATCTTTATGCCTTACAAAATTTCCATCTTTTTTCCAGCAAACAGGTAGCTGAGCCATAGCAATAACAAGATTAGAATCAGAATTTACATTAAAATCAATAAAATCCTCATATATATCAAACATTTATACCATTCCTAACTTGACTTTATCACACTCACCCGCATGTATCTCGACACACAAATTCGACACACAAATTGAGGATTTTTATTAACTTGTAGTTTTACTATGATATTTGTAGTTTTCTAAATGGTTCGGATGTATTATGAGGCTATCAAATCGCCTCGGAAATTTTGCGTTTCTGGCAGAGGTATGCCAATCCTCATTGCTGTAAAAGTATCGAGACATTCCGCAATGATAAATAATTTTCAAGCGAGTCTGTGAAAGAGATTAACTTTTAAGTCAAAAAGCTAATTTTATGGCTGTCGACTTGCTCAGGTATTATGCTAAAACTTCGATTTTTCCAAAAGACCTGAAACCCTGGTCAACAGGCACAACTCCGCCAGTTCCAACCACTGTATGACTAAAACAACCACGACAATTAAAATTACACCCAGCCAACTGAACAGTACACTAAAACTCAGACAGAGCGAGATAACACAGATTCACAACATCCATAAACCACACAAATCATTCAAGATACTATCGGACAAAATATAGGGGTGTTGAGAAGCGAGAGTTAGCTTAATGGCGAGATCGATGAAACGGATCGAGAGATTGATAGAATGGTTTATGAGCTTTATATGGCGATGAAGGGATCAACCAGATTCACAGATTGGAACGAATTCGTTAAAGAACTTTCCACGGAAAGGTTAGTATGACATGAGACAATATTAGTTTAGAGATGAACAATATGAAAATGGTTTATGGACCAGTTCCATCACGGCGGCTTGGTCGTTCTCTTGGTGTCAACCCGATCCCACTTAAAACATGCAACTATTCCTGCGTGTACTGCCAGCTCGGCAGGACCGCACACGTAACCAATCAGCGTCAGGACTTCTTTTCACCGGAAGAAATATTAGGCGAGATCAGGAGTGCAATAGAAATAAAAGATGGTCGTGGCGATGGTGAAATAGATTTTGTAACTTTTATAGGAGAAGGTGAACCGACGTTATGCAAAAGCATCGGCTGGTTAATCAGGAAGACCAGGGAAATAGCAGATGTGCCAGTGGCTGTTGATACAAATGGTTCGCTTCTCTACAGGGAAGACGTAAGAAATGACCTTTTACAGGCAGATGTTGTTATGCCGTCCCTTGACGCAGGCACCGCCGAAACATTCAGAAAGATAAACAGGCCGCACCACGAGATCGGTTTTAAGAAGGTTGTCGAAGGCATGGAACAGTTCAGGCAGGAGTATGCAGGAGAGATATGGCTGGAAGTCATGCTGGTAAAAGGAATCAATGACTCAGAAAAAGAACTAAAAGCAATAAGAAGCAGGCTTGAAAAGATAAAACCAGACAGAATCTATATAAATGTCCCGATAAGACCTCCTGCAGAATCATGGGCGATTCCACCAGACAAAGAGACGATCGCATTAGTACACGCGATTCTTGGTGATGGTAATGTGGTAGATATTGCTGCAGAAGAGACTGGTGAATTTTCTATCGAGGGCTTCACAAACCCAGAAGACGCTATTTTAGCAATAACAAGACGGCACCCGATGAGGGAGATCCAGGTTATAGAAACACTAAAGAAATTCAAGGCAGGGAATCTTCACGATGATTTAAAAAGGCTGAAGGAAAGCGGAAAAATAAAAAAGGTGAAATACCGGGAGAAAGTCTTCTGGCTTGCAGTGGAAGGAAAAAGAGGTAAAGAATATGAATAGTCCAAAACCTGGTGGTGGTAAAAAACCCAAAAGTATCGGCAAGTCTTTTTATCGAGCATTAAAAAGCTTGGGATCAGCTCTTCCAATGCTGCTGGCTGTTGTCCTGCTTCTTGGGCTTTTCTTAACCTTTGTATCAAAACAGTTTATTGCATCTGTATTTACAGGGGAATTGTTTTGTGATACGATAATTGGTTCCGCGATTGGTAGTATTGCAGCAGGCAATCCTATCACCAGCTATATAATAGGCGGGGAGCTTATGAAAGAAGGCGTGAGTCTCTTTGCGATAACTGCATTCATGGTGACCTGGGTAACAGTTAGTATAGCTCAGTTTCCTGCTGAAGCAGCATTTCTTGGCAAACGATTCGCATTGATTAGAAACGCACTTGGGTTCATTCTTGCCATCCTAGTGTCTCAGCAACTTAATTTTTAGACAAAGTTTATAAACCTGTGAGTCCAACCATATTCTATGGAAAAAATAAAACTTACAGAGAAAGAGGTGGAGTATCTCAACGATTTCGTGAAAATGGGGCGTAAAAGCGCGAGAGAATTGACCCGGGCACATATTTTGCTTCTGGTCAATGATGGAAAAAAGGAAATGGAGATAAAAGATACGCTGCGGATCAGCAGGGCAACCGTTTCCAACACCAAGAAGAAATACCGCGAAGAAAGTCTCCAAAGCGCCCTCGCGGAGAAACCAAGATCCGGTCAGCCTAAAAAGTATACAGAGAAACATGAGGCGGAAGTTATAGCGCAGGCATGCACCGAATCACCTGATGGGCGCAAGAGATGGACACTTACACTACTAACAGAAGAAATGCGAAAGAAGGATGGGTTTGAAACGATAAACAAAGAGAGTATCAGGCTTATTTTAAAAAAAGCAAAACTAAACCTTGGTTAAGGCGGATGTGGTGCATACAGACGATCGACACCGAATACAGAGAACGGATGTACGATGTTCTCGATCTGTACGAAGAACCGTACGACCCGGGAAGTCCCATTGTCTGTTTTGACGAGAAACCAAAGCAACTTCTTGGAGATAAAAGGATTTCCATCCCTATGAAGCCTGGAATCCCTGTGAAATATGATTATGAATATATCAGGAACGGTACAGCAAACATTTTCATGGCGGTCGAATTTAAAGCAGGAAAACTGGTGACGAGAGGATCACCAAAAGAAGAACCATGGTAGATTTTGCACAATTCGTGAAGATACTTGTCGATGAAGAATACCCAGACGTTAAAATCATCCGGCTGGTTATGGATAATCTCAATACTCACAAGGAAAAGTCATTTTACGAGGCATTCGGCGAGGGGGAGGCGGAAATGATTTTGAGCAAGATCGAGTTTCATTACACACCAAAGCATGCAAGCTGGCTTAATGCCGCTGAAATCGAGATCAATGTAATGGATATCGAATGCACTGACAGACGGATTGGAGATATGGAGATACTGACTCATGAGGTGACAGCGTGGACCAGGAGACGGAATGACGATGAAAAGAAAATCAACTGGGGGTTTACGAGGAGAAAGGCGGATAAGAAACTGTCCAAGTATTATGTCTAAGAACTAAATTGTCGAGACACTAGTAAAGGTGGGTATCTGACAAATGAAGCACCTGAAAGAATGTATTTAGATGCTGCAGAACTTGGAGTGGAATATTTTGTTGTTCCATGGACAAAAGTAGATAAAATGAAAAAATATTGTTCACTTTTATCAAAAGCATCAAATAATACAAAATTCCTTTTCCCTGGTATCAGACGTGACTATCAAGGTGGAGATATAATAGAAGCATTCAAAGCTGTTAAGCCATTTTCAAGTTATGCAATCGTTGGAAGAGCAATATACGCTGCTGGTGATATAAAAAAAGCAGCAGAAAGATTATATGAGGCTATTAAAGATTTTTGATTATAGTGTGCGTCTACCATCTTTTTAAGGTTATATACTTTTAAACCCTATAATTCATATGAAAATATAAGGGTGATAAAACGATGAGATTTATTTATGGAGTCGATGTTCTTGAACGATGAGTATCAGCTTGATTATTTTAGTGATAATGGTTTTGTGAGAAAACAGTGTGTTTCCTGTGGTGGCTATTTCTGGACACGGGATTATGAACGTAAGACCTGTGGCGATGCACCATGCGATTCGTATGATTTTATTGGTGCGCCGGTCTTTAAAAAAGCTTTTTCGATCAGTGAAATGCGTGAGGCGTATCTCTCTTTTTTTGAAAAACGAGGTCACTCGCGGGTTGCACGTTATCCGGTTGTTGCACGCTGGCGGGACGATATTTACCTGACTATTGCATCAATTGCTGATTTTCAGCCTTTTGTAACGTCTGGTCTTGTGCCGCCTCCTGCAAATCCTCTGACTATTTCGCAGCCGTGTATTCGATTAAGCGATCTCGATGCTGTTGGTCGGAGCGGCAGACATCTTACCACTTTTGAGATGATGGCGCATCATGCGTTTAACAGCAAGGATGATGAGATTTACTGGAAGGATACAACTGTTGAATATTGTGACGTGCTTTTGCGTGAGCTTGGGGCTGACCCTTTTGCTGTTACATATCGGGAGGAGCCGTGGGCTGGCGGCGGTAATGCCGGTCCGTGCCTGGAGGTGCTTGTCAGTGGGCTTGAGCTTGCAACACTTGTGTTTATGAATCTCCGCCAGACAAAGAACGGGGGAGTCACTATCAAGGGCGAGCGGTATGAAAAGATGGATAATTATATTGTGGATACTGGTTATGGGCTTGAGCGTTTTGTGTGGGTATCCAATGGTGCGCCAACGATCTATGATGCAGTGTTTCCGGATATTGTTGGCGAACTTATGAACCTTGCAGGAATTGAGCATTCGATCGATGATCACGAGTATACGAGTATTTTTGCTGCTAATGCCAGATTTGCAGGTGTTATGGATATAAGTGGAAAAGCCAAGCTCAAAGAACTTAGAGCAAGGGTTGCAAAGAGTATTGGAATATCGGTTGAAAGGCTCCAATCAATCATGGAACCCGTTGAGTCCGTGTATGCTGTAATAGATCATACCCGCTGTCTCACCTTTATGCTTGGAGACGGCATCATTCCTTCCAATGTCAAGGCAGGATATCTTGCAAGGCTGGTTCTTCGGCGGACTCTACGCTTGATGAACAATCTTGAATTAGATCTTCCTATTTCCGAACTGGTAGATATGCAGATTCGACACCTTCCAGAGTATCCGGAGTTTAGAGAGCGCTTTCGTACCGCCAGTGAAATACTCTCACTTGAAGAAGAAAAGTACAGGGACACGCTTGGCCGTGGCAGGCGTCTGGTTACGAAAACAGCTCTTCATTTTAAAAAACAGGGCTCTTTATCCATACCACTGGAGGAACTCATTCAACTTTATGATACTCACGGGATACCACCTGAAATATCAAGGGATGCGGCGGCAGAGGTTGGTGTTGATGTTGACCTGCCAGACACGTTTTATTCCAGTGTTGCAGAGTCTCACATCAAAAGCGATTCCAAAGAAGCAGAAGTGTCCACCGATGTTACCGAAATAAAGCCAAGCAAAAAACTGTACTACGAAAAACCAGCAGATTCGGTGTTTGAGGCGACCGTGATAAAAGTTATTGAGAATGAAATCGTGCTCGATGGAACTCTTTTTTATCCGGAAGGTGGAGGCCAGCCAGCAGACCATGGAACAATTACTCTCGGGGACCGTGTCGTAAACGTTGTGGATGTGCAGATAACAGACAATGTAATCTTTCACATTACCGATTCAGGCAACAAGATAAAAATAAAAGAGGGCGACCATGTCGTTGGCAGAATCAACACCATGCGTCGAGCTTCTCATTCTCGACACCACACTGCTACACACATCGTACATGATTCTGCTAAGAAAGTTCTGGGACAACACGTGTGGCAGACCGGTGCACAGAAAACTGTTAACCGGGCGAGGCTTGACCTCACGCACTACAAACGCATCACACCTGGGGAACTAAAACAGATAGAGCTACTGTCAAACAAGGTAGTGATTGCAAACCTTAAGGTTAAAAGCGTCTGGATGGACAGAGTAAAAGCAGAGCAGCAGTTTGGTTTCACGCTGTACCAGGGCGGAGTTCCACCAGGTCGTGAAATAAGAATACTGCAAGTTGGTGACGATATAGAAGCCTGCGGAGGCACACACGTACAATACACAGGAGACATCGGGCAGATTAAAATTCTTCGCACGGAACGCATACAGGACGGGGTGGAACGAATCGAGTTTGCAGCAGGAGATTCTGCTGTAAAACAAACACAAGAACGCGAAGAATTGCT
Source organism: Candidatus Argoarchaeum ethanivorans (assembly GCA_004193545.1). GTDB lineage: Archaea > Halobacteriota > Methanosarcinia > Methanosarcinales > EX4572-44 > Argoarchaeum > Argoarchaeum ethanivorans. Next base: position 80,556 of record RPGO01000040.1, read on the forward strand.
CTACAATGCAAGCAGTGCTCTCAGGGTAACGCCAGAACGCCTGCCTGAAACCGTGCAGCGATTTTTTACAGAGTGGAAACAGCTTAAAAAAGAAGTGGAACGACTCCACGAGGAACTTGCAGAAGTTAGAGTGGTGGCAGACCTAGCCAATGCCAGTAAAATTGGAAACATGAACGTTATTGCAAAAGAACTATCAAATGCAGACACTAACGAATTAATCAAAATAGCATCAGAATTTGCAAAACAACCAAACACGATAGCAGTGCTCGCAAGCCGGCACGATGGCGTTAAAATCGTGGCATCAGCAGGAAGCGAGGCTGTGAAAGCGGGAATCAATGCCGGAAACATTGTACGAGAAATAAGCACCATAGTGGGGGGCGGAGGCGGAGGCAAACCCGCCATCGCACAGGGCGGCGGCAAAAACCCTGGAAAAATCGAAGACGCACTACAGGCAGGAGTTGAAATCATAAAAAAGATACTCTTATGATTCCGTGAAGCTATTAAGTTTAAGTTATTAAAGATAAACACATAAGTAAATAATCATGTTTTTCTTTGGACATCTTGGAATAACACTTGGAATCGCAGTGTTACTCTTTTACTTGTTGAAAATCAAACCGGATCGCAAGATTTACCTCGCGGTTTTTATAGGTGCGATCCTTCCTGATTTAATAGACAAACCGGTAGGAGAAATCCTTCTTGCAGGGTCAATTTCAAACGGAAGAATTTTCGCTCACACGTTACTTTTTATTATCTCCCTTTTATTTATTGGAATGTATCTATACAAACGAAATAATGAGCTTAGAGGTCTTATTCTCTGCTTTGCTTCTTTTTTGCACCTCTGCGAGGATCAAATGTGGCTCATGCCAGAGACACTCTTTTATCCTGCTTATGGGTTTTCGCTCCCACAGGGTACTATGGAAGCGCACTGGTGGCAGTACTTCATATCAATGTTCTTCAACACATATTCTTTTTCATCTGGGGTTGCGCACTCTTTTTATTATGAATTAATCGGAATTACAATCCTGATACTCTTCTTTCTCCAGAAACTATCAGTCAAAAGAAGGTGGTTACAGTGAGTATACGTTTTTCGAGGAAATACGTAATGATTGCAATTGTCGTTTGTGTGCTATCAATTCTTGCCCCTGGCGCCTGGTATTACAGCCTTTCAACAAACAGTGACGTTCTTGTCCTCGATGAAACAGCACTGACAGTGGTTTTAGATCGCCTTCCTGAAGATGAAAAGGATGCAGTAGCAATATCGCAGGAGACGATTATTAATGCAACTGGCGTTCCGAAACGGGCATTTAACAAGTATTTCAAGCAGAAAAACGTGTCAAAAACAGAGTTCCAATGGCTTCTTTTGTATAATGTGACAGGAAACCCGGACCTTTCTGTTTTTATAGTAAAACGAATTACATCAGACGAGGGGTTCAGAATATCAGACGATTATATTATTGGAATGGTTGGAATAGAATATTACAATGCACATTTTAAAAAAAAGGCGTTTGATTCTAACACAAACATCGCTTCCTACTCGTTTAGCTATAATTACCTAACTGATAAGATTGAACTGACAATGTGGGTGAAACTTGGATATGACAGGAGTGTAATTAGCAAGCATGTAGTTACCACAGCACAAGAAGTTAAGGTGAGTTTAGAACAGGCGATAGAAATCGGAAGGACGAATGGACTAAGTGGCACTATTTCCGGGCGTCCAGTAGTAGCTGGCGGTGCCTTATGCTGGCGGGTCGTATGGAAACACACACCCACAAAACAGGACTACGATGCTCATACGATTTATGGCTTTGATATTCACTGCACTACAGGTGAAGTTGTTAGAACGCACCGATACGTACTGCCAAAACCGCCTTCAATAAAAGCAACTCAAATCACACCACTTATTGATGATCTTGGAGTTGACGATCTGGAAGACGGTGCAGTAATACAGTTACGCGTGATGAACAGTTCAAAAGAGACATTTTCCCTGACAAAGAGTTTTGGAAAAATGGTTGTGAAGAAGGGAGGGAAAACTGAAAATACAGACATCACCCTGTGGATTGACAGGGAACTCATTGTTCATGCACTTGAAAGCGGGGATGTCATCAGTTACTTAAAGGAGAATGCCGAAGAAGGTCAGGTTGGTGTGGAACTCCATAAAAATGTCGTTATTTTAAAGAAAAAAGGCTACATGAGTTTGTATGAAAAATTAAAGTAGCGATTAATCTGTAAGTTGAGATGCTTCTATTGTTTACTAAGAGTTCCATAAATCATTATTGGTTGAGTTTTCTTACTATATTTCTGAGTGCAACTCTCTCAAGTACAAGATCTGGTATTTTATCTTCTCCTGCAGCAGCTATCTCTTCTTGCGTAATATTGAACGCTGACATGAGTTTCTCTTTTTTTGAAATGGTGTAGTCAGCCACGTCCGGACATTCACTGATTAATTTTTTTAATTCCTGTTCTACACTATCGGTATTCTTCTCGCTCTTGCTGATTATTAGTAGTGCTATATTGTTACATCCCTTTTTCACTCCGAATTGCAGGGCTTTTTCAATTTGGCGTGACCCTGCAACGTATAGGAGTGTCTCCATTCCAAGATTGTTTGCTACATTGGTTTTCTCGCGAAATGAACGAATGGCTCTCTCTGCTGCCGTGATCAGGTGTTTTCTTCCTGCTACAAGATCCGTGTCTACTGCCTGTATCACGACATCGTATCTTTGGGAGATTTCATTCAGTTGATGTATAAATTCTTCTGCATCCTTTATTGTGGCAGTTCCGCAGATTATGTGTATCATTTTGCTATGTAGTTGTTAGTATTTCTCCTTTGAACACTGTTTCTGCACTTCCTTCCATGTATGCAGTATCGTTTTCAAGGGCGATGCGAAGTTGTCCTCCCATGGTGTGTACCAGAACTTTATCACCAGTTTTTTTGAGACGATTTGCTACTGAAGCACTTGCCACTGAGCCTGTGCCACAACTCAGCGTTTCAGCTTCCACGCCGCGCTCATAAGTGCGGATGCTAATCTCATCCGGGGATTGAACTTCAACAAAATCAACGTTTGTGCCATTCGGAAACAGTGAGTCATACCTGATTTTTGTTGCAGCCTCTAATAACGATACTGCTTTTAGATCTTTTGTAAACACCACTGCATGCGGAACGCCAGTATTAACTGCTGACACTGTAAAACCATGAAGCTCATGGTTTATCAGTTCTCCCCCACCAACAGCAGGTATGCTCGGTCTATCGTAAAGGGGTTTTCCCATGTTGACTGTTATCAGCAGATGCCTGTTTTTAGTGTGTTGTGTTCTCACATCAAGTATTCCGGATAGCGTATTGACGCTTACTTTACCAATTTGTACATATCCTGCGTCCACTGCATATTTAACAATGCAACAGATGCCGTTTCCGCACATTTCAGCTTCTGTACCGTCTGGCTGGAACAAACGCATTCCTATATCTGCAAACCGATTATTACTGAGAAACAGCACCCCATCAGCACCAACACCAAGCCTTCGATTGCACTGTGTTGATGCAAAATCGGCTTTGTTTTCATCAGTAACAACAGTACCATGATATTCATCGATAAGAATGAAGTCGTTTCCATTTCCCTGTAACTTGGTGAAAGGTATCATATCGTCTTTTCTTAATTTGTTTTTTTTGCTGCCAGTTCAATTGCACTGGCAATACTCAATTTCGGTTTTATCGTAGCAACCGGTATATTAACTACTTTTTCAACCGTGGAGCTGACGATCGGTGCACATACAATCGCAGAAGCGTCGTCTTTTTCTGCCTGTATCGCTGCTATCATTGCCTCTTCCATGCTTGTAACCGCATATTCTTTGATATCAAAGATATCTCTTCCAGTGTCGAGGGTTGTTTTCTCAAGCACATCCAGACAGCCGCGGGAACAGACAACAGCAATGAATTTTTTATTCTTTTTCACATGCTCATTTTCTATCTCCTCTACAGTATTTAGTATCCTTCTGAAGGTGCGAAGGTTTGGATCCCTTTCACCAGAGAGGATTTTGTAAAGCGTGCTTGATGGTATACCAGATTTTTCACTGAATTCTCCTATACTAATTCCAAGTTTCTGTTTGATTGTCTCTGTTAATACCACTGGCAGCTCTTTGTCGTGTTTGAATATCTCGGCTACCATATTATCTGCAATACTCATATATGACAAATAATGACCTTTCTGATTGATATATCTTGCTGTGTTATTATACAATTAGACAATTTAGTGCACAAACAGAAAAATTTAAATAATAACTTGTGCTGGTAGAAGACTTGAGTATAAAAAATGCTCAGTAATGTAATATAAAATGGACCAAACGTGATTAAAATGAAAAAAAGAATTATGCTAAGTTTAATAGCTATCGTATCGGTTGCAGTGATTGCAATCTTTGCAGGATGTGTGGATGAAAAAACACCTTCAGAAATGACCACTCTTCATATAGGATACCAACCAAGCACGCACCAGATTGCTGCAATGCTGGCATCAGAAAAAGGATGGTGGAAAGAAGACCTTGCAAAGTTTGGCATAGAAAAAGTAGAGATGAAGGAATTCCCATCCGGACCGCCGGAGATGCATGCAATGCTTGCTGGAGACCTTGATGTAGCTTACGTGGGTGTTTCACCACCTATTGCCGCCATGTACGAAGGACTGGACGCAAAGATTATTGCTGGTGTACAGACGCAAGGCTCTGCAATCGTTATCCGTCCAGAGCTTGCTGATAAATATGAAGGGGCCCAATCGTTAAAAGGTATGACAATAGCAACCTTCCCCCCGGGATCGATCCAGCACACCATTCTTTCAAAATGGTTGTTAGATAATGGAATAGACCCTGAAAAAGACGTGGACATGAAAGCAATGGGTCCAAGTGATGCAATTACCGCCATTGGAGCTAACACCGTTGATTGCGTATTTCTTGCAAGCCCCTCACCCACCATCATTGTAGAGGAAGGCAATGGAATAATCGTTGAATGGTCTGGTTCGATGTGGAAGGATCACGCATGCTGCTGCCTGACTGCAAGTGATAAGATGATCGAGGAACATCCAGAGATAGTAAAGGAAATTATTAAGACGCATATACGTGCCACTGAGTACGAAATTGAACATCCGGAGGAAGCAGCGGAGATTTGTGCAAAGTGGCTGGATGCAGATGTTAAAACGATACAAAAGTCGATAGATGCAACAGATATGCAATGGATTTATGATCCACATCTCGAGGTTGAATCAGGTCTTGAATATGCAAGAGTCATTTACGAACTGAACAAAGAGAGATATGAAGGAAAAGGTATAAAAGTGCTTGAAAAAGAAGATGTTTTTGATACAAGCTTCTATGACGAAATAAAAAGATGAAGATACCAATAAAAGAGAGAGGATTGTGGTTAGCTCCACTAATCACAGTTCTTGTTCTCTGGGAGCTTGTGGCAGGATATATAATAAGAGATTCTTTAATCTTGCCGCGCTTTTCAAGCGTTATTTATTCCATCTACGTACTTAAGGGTGTTTTAATCCCGGATATACTGGTAAGTCTCCTTCATTTTGGTATAGGACTGACTTTGGCATTTTGTGCAGCAATTCCCATGGCAATTGCCATGGGATGGTTCGAGAAGATATTCAAAGCGATAGACCCGCTTATTGAGATCGTGAGACCGATACCACCTCTTGCATGGATACCAGTTGCGATTCTCTGGATAGGTCTTAATCATTATGCAGCCGGGTTTATCATATTCATCGGTGCATTTTTCCCAATCTTAATTGACAGCTATACGGGATTCAGAAATGTGCCAAAGGTGCTGGTGGAAACCGGTAAAGTGCTTGGATGCACAGGCGATAAAAAGCTGATCAGGTATGTTGCTTTTCCTTATGCTCTCCCCTCGATTGCCACAGGAACAAGAGTTGGAATGGGTGTTGGATGGATGTGTGTGGTAGCTGCTGAGATGTTTGGAGTCAGCAACAGTGGACTTGGCTATCGGCTATTCCAGAAATTTTACTATCTGCATCAGATGGATTATGTAATAGCTTACATGCTTGTCCTTGGGTTGGTGGCACTGTGCACAGACCGCTTATTCAGGTATCTTGTTGAGGACAGGATGTTTAAATGGAAGAGGGGAATCGTGAAATGAAAAATAAGGATTTTACGGGGTTAAAAAGTCAATGATCGTACTTCACACTGGATGCCAAGCAAACACGTATGAGGGTTTAGATGTAAAATTAATTGCAGGGGTAGAGGCAAGGAAAGGTGCACTGGTTGTCAGTTCGGACCTTGTTGATAAATATAAAGAACCGCAATTTTTAAAAGATGTGACAAAGGGGGCTCACCCCCTTGTTTCCACTCCACACACAATTGTCTCAAAGTGGCTTTTAGATAACAGGATTGTAGATATAAAAGCAACAGGGCTGGTGGGCGCGGTTACAGCTACAGGGAGTAAAGCGGTAGATGCTGCTTTTATCTGCCCCCCGTATCCTTCAATTTTAGTTTCAAGCAGAAAAACAATTAGAGAACGTTATGAAGTGGCCAAGCAAAAAATAAAAATAGTGAGAGTGGATAAAAAGGATTGAAATGAATCACAAACTCGAAATTCGGAATCTAACAAAGAGCTTTAACACCAATAGCAGTGAAACGAATGCACTGGAGAATGTTAATTTAGATGTTAAGCCAAATGAGTTTTTATGTATTATAGGTCCATCCGGGTGTGGTAAAACTACACTGCTTAGAATGATTGCTGGCCTGGACAAGCCAACCAGTGGAGAGATTCTCCTTGATGGTAAAGAGGTAAAAGAGCCATCTCCTGATAGAGGGATGGTATTCCAGGAATTCTCATTATTCCCATGGAGAACGGTCATCAAAAATGTTACACTTGGGCTTGAAATAAAGGAAATCGACAAAGAAGAGCAGTACAGGATTGCTAATGAATGTATAGCTCTTGTAGGACTGAAAGGGTTTGAGAACCACTACCCATACGAACTTTCAGGAGGTATGAAACAAAGGGTGGCAATTGCCAGGGCTCTCGCAAATGATCCCTCTATTTTATTAATGGATGAACCGTTTGGCTCGGTGGATGCACAAACAAGAAACGTACTTCAGGAAGAATTACTGGAAATCTGGGAAAGAACAAAGAAAACTGTTTTGTTTGTGACACACAGCATCGATGAAGCAGTATATCTTGCTGATAGGGTTATTGTGATGTCTGCAAGACCGGGCAGCATTGTTGAATGTATGAATATTACAGTAGCAAGACCCAGAAAGCGGACCAGTATAGAGGCAAATGAACTTAGAGAGAGATTGCTTACTCTGTTAAAATTACATTGCGCACTCTGTTGAAATTACATAAAGCTTGGGTAGATTTGCGTTTCTTGCAGGCTTTGTTGTGGTGCATAAAGTACAACGTTATGTAATCGAGTTGTCCCCCAGGTGCAGCAAGGATTTTTTTGTCTTACAAACAACCTACAACCTGACTTTGCTGTTAAACTTATTTCGCTGTTAGTTGTTTCAAACGATTAATATTGCTGAGTACCTTCTCTGTCTCTTTGTTTTTTTCATTCTCTAAGTGTTTAATAATACTGTTCATGCTTGCTTTGAGTTTATAGACTTTAAAAGGTCTTCCTTTTCCTGGCTTTTTCTCTTCACGTTCTTCAACCCAGCCAAGCCCTTTAAGCTCTCTCATAGCTATGCTAACCTCTGGTTGTCTCAGGTCTGATCCCCTCTCTAAATCGCGTGATGTTACCTCACTAACACTTTTCAGGTAAGTTATCACCTTAGCCACATTTCTTTTAAGATCCAAATTCATGAGCGTTTCTATAAATTCTTCGTCTACCTGGTCAAGGAGACGTACTGATTGGATTTTCATAATAATACCTCAAAACTAATCCATGTATTTATATAATATAAATTTTTCGGTAAAATACTAATTACTAAATTGAAACTGTGAATATAATATACCGACCAACTTTGGCATTGCCACAGAAAAGTGAATATTTAAAAAGGTAGAGAGAATTATTATGAATGTGACAAAACCAACCTTGTCCAATCCATGGTTGTACAGGGGTTGTACGTCTAATATTATCGTTCATTACTAATGAGAATATTTTAACTAATCGTTCATTACCAGTGAAAACTTTATGTATAACAAAAAACAGATACACCAATCATGAATAAAAGACAACTCAAGGAGATCGTTGTCCAGCAAAGAGAAGAGCTAAAAAGGAAGGACAGAGGAATAGAGCGAGAAAATCTGGAAGAGATCGGAAGATACCTGAAAATCCCACACGTACTAATAATCAGCGGTGTGAGGCGGTCTGGAAAATCGACCCTGCTGACACAGATCATGTCAGAATGGAACGATTACCAGTTCTATTACCTGAACTTTGAGGATGAGCGATTGATATCGTTTTCAGCAGAAGAGGACTTTGATCTCCTTTATCAGGTGTTCCTTGAACTTTACGGCGAACAGAAAACCTTCTTCTTCGATGAAATCCAGAATGTTCCCGGCTGGGAACGGTTTGTGAGACGGATGTATGAACGCGACAAGAAGTTCGTAATCACAGGGTCGAATGCAAGACTGTTGAGCCGGGAACTCGCAACGCATCTGACCGGAAGGCATCTTGCAAAAGAGTTGTATCCATTCTCGTTCAGGGAATTTTTGAGGTTTAAAGGTGCTGAACCCGGAGAAAATTCCGAGTATATCACAGAAGAGCAGGCTAAAATCGCAAAACACCTCTCCCAATATGTTGAAGACGGCGGTTTTCCTGAGTACCTGAAATACGGTGAGAATGAGATACTTCACAGGCTCTTTGGCGATATAATCTTCAGGGACATACTTGTGAGATATGGGATAAGAGAAACAAAGACATTCCGGGAGATTGCCAACTATTTGATGGCGAACGTCTCAAACACGATCAGTTACAACAGATTAAAGAACATCTTCAATCTGGGCAGTGTGAATACCGTAAAGAACTATGCTGAGTATCTGGAAAGCAGTTTTTTGATCTTTTTTGTCGATCGATTCTCGTATTCCGGGGGTGTGCGACACGCGTCCCCTAAGAAAGTTTACTGCGTGGATACCGGGCTTAGAAATGTGGTATCCTTTAAATTTTCAGAAGACATTGGAAGAGCGATAGAGAATCTTGTATTTATAGAATTGAAGCGCCGTTCATCGCAAACAGAGATCTATTACTGGAAGAACCGTGGCGAGGTCGACTTTGTGATAAAGAGGGGTCTGAAGGTCGAGGAATTGATCCAGGTCTGTTATTCTATAAATGAAGAGACTGAAAAGCGGGAGGTTGGCGCGCTCGTGGATGCGATGGATGAGTTCAGGCTTAATAAGGGTCTGATCATAACCGATGACATCGAGAGGGAAGAGGAGATCAATGGTAGAAGAATCGTGTTCATGCCGCTTTGGAAGTGGCTGCTAAAAGTTCCTGAAGAGTGGGCATGATGCTGCGATTGGATCTATATAGACTCTGGTGTGGCACATCTAATTTATAGTGAAGTTTTTAAGTCCTTAAATTTCACAACAGAGCACAACAGAGAACGGGAGAGGCACTATAAACTTGAGCAATGATTGAAACTGTCTTTAAACTCTGTGTGCTCTTGCCCTTCTCCGTGATGATGAAACACTCGGATTTTTGGATAGTGCCTCTGGTGCTAACTATAGACAAATCACCTCTAAAGTGTTGGGGGCAAAGCTATCGTTAATTTGCGTCTTAAAAGCGCCTATAAAAGGATGCGGTTTAGATAAATCATTATTTGTGAGTTTTCTAAGCAGCGTTGCACATTGCATGAAGCAGCAAGAAGAATGCCATACATGGACACACAGCAGCAGAACTGATATCGGAGCGGGTCAATGGAACTAAATTGAATTTAGGACTAACTAACTGGAAAGGCAAGATAATCACAGCACACGATGCCACGACAGCAAAGAATTATTTGGGGGAGATGGAGTTAAAAAGATTGGAACTGTTGGTTGATCAGTTTCTATCATTCGCCGAATTGAGAAGCGTTGAAAGATCGCAAATGTATATGTCAGACTGAATAACTAAGCTCGACGAATTCTTGGCGCTCAATGAAAAAGAAATTTTGCATGATCTTGGCAAAGTAAAGCGAAATGATATGGAAGCAAAAGTCAGGATCAATTGGTTAAATATAAAAACCAAATGGAAGAAAAACATTGATTGATTCGTCCACTAAAAAATGAGAATCGTGTACATGGGAAGCTAACATCAGGTACATGGGGGGGTCGGGATGATCGTGTAGTCGAAAGGTTTTTATTGAGTTTGATTGATGTGTAAAGTGACTGTTATCTGATCCTAAGACACAGGCGAATCATGACTGAAGAAAACAATATATTATCTGGCTTGCATATACCACCAAGTTTTCATTCCAAAATTGCTTAAAGAAAAAGATGAGTTTGTAAGCATTGATGAATTATAAAATAAGTCTTCATCCAAAAGCTGTAAGCTTTCTCAGTAAGCACAAGCAAGCAACTAAAATACCTAATAAGTCACCAATAATATTGATTTGCAAACTAATCCAATAAATAAAGGAACAGAAATGATTGATGAAGACATTCTATTTAGCGAATATAATAAAATTATTCCAAGATATATAGATTTGGGAAGAAGTCTTCAGCAAGCCTTCCAAACTCTCTTATATAGTGCAAATCTTGATGTGCATCTGATAGATTCTCGGCCTAAATCTTTTGAATCTTTTATTGATAAAATAAAACGTAAAGGCTACAAAGATCCGTTTCAAGAGACTGAAGACATTTGTGGCGTAAGAATCGTGTGTTTTTATCAATCGGACATGGAGAAAATATCTCAATTAATACATAGTGAATTCGATGTTAAAGAATATTCAAATAAAGCAGTTTCATCTGAACTTGATAAATTTGGATACCGTTCGGATCATTTCATTCTAACAATAAAAAAGGATTGGCTAAAGGCACCCAACTATCGTGGTTTGGATGGTTTAAAAGCTGAGGTACAAGTCCGTACAATCCTCATGCATGCATGGGCTAATCTTTCACATGAACTTGCTTTTAAAAAAGAAGATTTGCCTGACGAATATATGCGTATATTATATCGGCTTAGTGCACTATTTGAAATGGCCGATGATCAATTCGATCATCTACGAAATGGATTGAAAGGTAATAAGTTAACCCCACAAAGATATCTAAATAAATCGAGTGCATGGGGATTGAAAGGAAAAGAGGCTATTCAACGCTTAATATCGAGGCCTGTCCAACCAAGAATCTTGGCAAATGAATTTATGGTTGGCTTAGATCAAGGGAAGTATAATATTTCCGATCTTACTGATTTGATTTATAATTTGAGTAGGGTGAAAACTGATGATGTATGCGAATTAATAGAATATCTAAATATTTCTATTATTAAAGCAGAGTTTTCAAAAACAAATCTTAGTGTTTATGCTAATTTATTAGCAGTTGTTAAACATTCTAAATGTGGAATTAATTATGTTGATGGACTCACCCCCGATTTTGAAATAATATTTTCACGTGTTTGTAATGGAACGGGAAGTGATTTGCGTAATATTATGGAAGCACTCTTTATGAATGACAAAATGCAGCTTTGGAGAGAGCTCACAGATGAAAATTTACAAGAAATCATTAATGTTTCAACCCTCAATCAACTCAATAACCTTCTAACAGATGCCTTAAAATCTAAAAATAAAACCTCCAAACAGCTAGGAAGTGATATAGCTACTAAATTAGTCAATCTTGATCTTTCGGAATTGATGAAAAAATCTAATCTTAGTGAAGTGAGTATGTTCAATAATGCAGCGTTAACTCTTAAACCTCAACTCGAAAAAGAAATTTTTGAGCAGATTTTCCCTTATCTAGAAGATATCATCGAGAGTGAACCTGATGAAACAAAAATAATTAGCAAAATCAGCTTAATACTTCGGGATTTCCAAAAATTGAGAGGTTTTTCTGAAATATCTCATTTTGCTTATAGGTTATTACAGAAAATAACTCAGCTAGATTTATTACCATATATTCAATCCTCAAAAGAGGGTTTAGTTCATTTAATATATTGGGCAATAATGATCGATAAAAATATTTCAAGAAAATGGTTTTATAAAATTGATAAACATATATGGATAGACAAGATTCTTGACTCTTCTGAAGACGAAGCCTTTTGGATTATTTGGAATATTTGGCAGGTCGAACAAACTCTCGCATGCTCTTTCATAAATGAGGACAGCATAAGGGATAAAATGGCAACAACCCCTTATGGTGTATGCGTACTAATCTTTTGTGGCATTTCTATCGAAAATACTTGTATTATTCCATCACAATCGACTTATAACATTAATGAGTCCGATCTTACTAAATTTATACTGCAACTTAAAGTTCTATGTCTCCCTAGTAATCAAGATATGGCTATTAACGTTCGTAGTAAAATAGATTTAGTGAAAATAAATGAGAAAATTCAGAAGTCTCTTATATTACATCCTACTAAGGAGTTATTCATGAAAATACTTGATGATTTCGAAAAAATCACCAATTATGGGCAATGATGTCCGTTTCTTCACTAACAACTTTCTTACAAGTTTTGGCCAATTAATTTCAAAAGTTTCAACTACAACCGAAAATGTTATATGGGTTTGATCTAATACGCAAATTAAAAGGGGACTACGGTCTCCGGAAAGACATATAGTGTCTTTCCATTTTTTTCTCATCGGGAAGGTACAAAATACCTTTCCTTTATGCTTACGTTCTTATTTAAAAAAATTCTGAATAAAGTCATAACTATTAATTCCATAAATGATATAATTAAAGTCAAATTGCGACGGCACACCCCGCTGCTCTGCAGCGGGGTGTGCCGTCGCTTTACTATTCGGTCTTATTCAAAAATCAAAACACAAATTTCAGTAAACTGACAAAAATACATAAGTTATGAGCATCCTCTTGATGCCTTGGGCTTGCAGCCTGATGGGCGTTGACCTATGAGTTCCTTCAAGGTTTCGCAAATGTAAACTATCAAATTAACTGCCATCTTCACACTTTTTAACCTCAATTCTGCTTCTTCTTTTTTTCCTTAGCTGCCCTTGCCTCTACCTGCTCGGCAAACACATTCAGGAGGTTCATTAACTTCTCGTACTGTGCGGTCTCGATGTGTGAATACCTAATAGGCTTCTTGTGGGCTTTTGTCTCCTTCTTCAACTGACTATAGAGACTTTTGGATCGTTTTGTCAGAACCTCATCTGTTGTTCCTTCAATTAACATCACTCCACCGGCACCACACTCGTAAGCATGGTTTATAATATCTGCATCCAGCATGTGTATGGACGGCACCTGAATAAACCTTATAAGCGGGGAATACGGAGATCGGTCCATACCTGCAAGATCGGCGGCTGCATAAGCTTCGGGATCGATATACACGATCACACCCATGCCTGCACTAAGAACTCCTTCTGCTTGTGCTTTTAACTGATCTCGTCGGTAGTTTGCAATCTCAACCGCTTTTTGTGGGCATGTTGCAACACAGATACCACAGAGATTGCACGACAGCGGATCAAGTACAGGCTTTCCATCTGCAATGGTTAGTGCATCGTATGGGCACTCCTCCACACAAATACCACAGCAGTCACACGTGTCCATAATCACCGGCTTTTCCGGGGAGATCGAAATGACCCCTTTTCCAAGAAAACTTGAAATCTTGTGAGCGGCCCCAATCCCCTCTGTGACTGAATCATGAATATCCTTTGGTCCAACTGCACATCCTGCCACAAACACACCCTGGTTTAGTGTATTTACAGGATCGAGCTTGACATGTTTCTCTTCGATAAACCCATCAGCACCAACCGCTACATGCAATTGATCTGCAAGCTCCTGCAATCCTTTTGAAGGGGTAAGCGATGGGCAAAGCACAATCATATCAAATTCATCACGTCCAATTTCTCCCAGAAACGTGTCTTCGTAGCGTGCCTGTAATTTACCATCGTCAAGTGGAGTAATATCAGCCACCCGCCCGCGAACAAAGTTTATTCCGAGCTCCTGTGTGTGATGATAAAACTCTTCCATACGCCTTCCTGCTGCTCTCATATCGATATAAAAGAGGGTGACATCTGCACCCGGGTTCATCTTGAGCACCAACTGCGCCTGCTTCTGTGAATATAAACAGCATACCTTTGAACAGTACTTGTTCCCGCGGTTGAAGTCGCGAGATCCGACACAGAGCACGAAAGCAACCTTTTGCGGCATCGTTCCATCCGATTTCTGTAGACGCATGCCTGTCTTACTCTTTGCAGAGAGCATCTCCTCAAACTCTATTGCTGTTATTACGTCAGGATGCCAGTAATTATACTCCTCGATAATGGACGGGTCGATCGACTCAAATCCTGTTGTAATGGCAATGGCTCCAACGTTTATCTTTGTCTCCTTTGTAGCATCATCGAGCTTGATTGCAGCAGGAGCACAGACCTTTACACAAGCACCGCATTCATTGCATTTATCCTTGTCAATGATGTATGCCTGCGGGATAGCCTGTGCAAATGGTAGGGAGATTGCATCCCTTGAGCATTTCTCTTCACACCTGCCGCAGGCTGTACAGGTGTCTATATCCACGTATCGCGGCATTCGGCGCAAGGTTACCTCAAAATCTCCTACGTTTCCCTCGACCGATGCAACCTCTGTCTGGGTGTAGAGAGTGATGTTTGGATGGTTAAAAATAGCCACCATCTTTGGGGTGAGGATGCACTGTGAGCAGTCAAGAGTGGGAAAGGTCTTTGAAAGACCGATCATGTGTCCACCGATATATGGCTCCTTCTCAATAAGAATGACATCGCGTTCGTCAGCCAGTTCAAGTGCTGTGGTAATTCCGGTAATTCCTCCTCCCACAACCAGCGCCCGATTTTGTAAATTCTTTGTAAGAGGTTTTAGAGATTCAAGCCTCTGCATTCGCAAAACTGCACCAGTTATTAAACCTGTTGCTTTTCTTGTAGCTTCTTCCCTGTCCTCGTGCACCCATGAACACTGCTCGCGTATGTTTACGATTTCAAGAAGTATCGGATTGATCCCGGCCTTCTGTGCCATCGCACGAAACGTCTCAAGATGGAGTTTTGGAGAACATGACCCAATCACCACGCGATTGATCTTTCCTGCTTTGATGTCGTCCTCGATCTGACCCTGTCCGGCGCTGCTGCATAAGTAGTCCTGAATATTTATAAGTGTTACATTACTCATCCCGGAGATCTTATCCACGACCTCCTCAACGTTAACAACATCGCTAATGTTGCCTCCGCATCTACACAAATATACACCAATATTTTTATTGCTCATGTTTTTTTACCTTCTTTTCAAGCTTTTATAAGCGGTAAGCTATTTAAGTTTTTCAATGAAAAGAATAAGTACAAATTTCCTACACCGTTAGCAAACAGCGAACAGTATAAGTGTTTATGGAGCTGGAAAGGAAACTACATTAACCATAAAAACCAGAATGATTAGTGATAGATACGGGAGCTGTGATAATCGAACTGAAACCAAAAAACTGTAGAGAAGTTAAAAGTCATCGGTAGAGAAGGTGAGAGCTGCGACGGTACTTTTCCAGCATCTGATAGGTGTGGTAGACTACGAGATATTTGTGCTGGAACAATATAAGATCGTGGATGAAGAAGATGGATTCCTTTAGATGATTTATTAGAAATATGAAAATAGCTGTACTGGACACGACACACGCAGGCTGCATAATAGCAGAGCACTATGCTTTAGCAGGGCATGACGTAACAGCAATAGACGTGTACCACACCACAACAACAGAGCAACCTGAAACGTACGCTCTAACACGAGACGTAGGGGGGGCATTCGATCTTGCAGTTGCACCAGTACACCTGTCTCCAGGATATTTTAAAAATATACACGCACAAGAATATCTCTCACACCATGAAGCAGTCGGGCAACTAATAAAAGAAAAAAACATTAACGCCATTATATTTGAAATTACAGGCACTCGCTCAAAAACTACAACAGCCCTTACGCTCTCGCACATCCTGCAGGAAAAATACAACGTTACAACAAACACAAGCGCTGGCTTGATGTTTAACAACAAGAAAATAGCTGAGCTAAGTACAGCACCAGGAAACGTACTACAAGCAATAAAACTCACAGAAAACCTGCATCCGGAAATCTATGTTTTTGAAATATCACTCGGTGGAACAACACAGGCAGACTTTGGAATACTAACCACTCTTGAAAATGACTACCGTATAGCAGAAGCAACAAAACCTGCAGGTAGTGCCAAAATAAAAACACTCATTGGAGAGCACACCCATCCAATCATTAACAGCAGCATGCGCAGTCGGGTAAAAAAAGAGCCAAAAACCACCTTTGGAAGTGCAGAAGATGATGTGTACATTAAAGAGAATACACTCTACTACAAACTAAACAAATACAAAGGGACAATGCACCTGCCAAAACTCTTTTATCCTGATGCATACAAAACCGGAATGGAAGCGGCAGTAGCGGCAGCACTCCACCTGATGACTCCAGATGAAATGCAATCACCGCTGTTAAACTTTAAAGGAGTCACCGGAAGAATGCAATTTAACAACATACAGGGACGTACATTTATAGATAATTCCAACTCAGGCATGCGATCAGAAGAACTTGAGACGCTCATCCGGCAGGCATGCACCTATGGAAACGTATTCTTAATACACGGCGAGGACGGGAAAGTCTGTGAGCGCCTTGACCATGAGGCAAGCAAAAAAATAATAAAAAAATGGCAGCATAGACTCATTGGAGTAGCGCTTGTGGGACCTGAATTTGAAGGTGTAGGATTCGAACAGGTGAGTATAGGACTCAAACTTGAAGGTGCGTACACAGCAAAAAATATTGATGATGCCACAAGGACAGCACTTCAGCACACAACAACTGGGGATGTTATACTTTCGTGCGTCAAATGCTTTAGATAAAGTGGCGTTCTTTTTTTGTTTTTGGGGCACATAGTTAGTTTCATGTTTCTCTCCAATATCTATTTATATCGCAATCGGATTTGTAAGTAACAGGAGTGAAAAATGGAGAGCCGATTTACTGCTGTCTTTCAAAAGACGGACAAATTGATGAAGCTCGTGAAAATCTCAAGGAGGCTGTTGAACTGATGCTAAAATCAAACCGTGAGCTTAAGTGAACGTGATCTTCTTTATCTCCCCCCTATCTTCAATATGAATGCGAATGGCGTCCCTGATGTTCTCTAAAACCTCTTCGTAGTTATCACCTTGCGTATAGCATCCCTGAAGCTCGGAGCAGAAGGCAAAATAGCCATCTACGTCCTTCTCGATCACTACCGAAATCCGATATCTTTGCATTTGCTTAAGCCCCCCGTGGTTGTTTTCCAGAGGGTCAAGTGTTAATTCTACTTCTGTTGTTGCGGCTTGCATTTTTGTTTTCTCTCCTATTTTATGCGTATTGATCTAATCTTTCCAGTATTGTCATTTTACTTATCTCGAATAAAATATATTGTTAGTTTATTAAAACTTTTACACCCCTCTGATTATTTTAATTTCTTCTTCGCAAAGTGGATTTTTGGCGTTTGGATTTAAGAATACTTTTTTCTTGAATTCATGGTCTCTATCATAACCAACAAAAACCACTGCCGATACTCTTGTGCTAGATCGAAATAGCCCCGAATTATCTCTATTCAGATATGTATCAATAATTTCACCAGTTTTATTACTTTTTAAAGTTGTTTCTTGTAACTTTCCGTAAAGTGCATCTTCCGTATAGCGTATCCCTGCATCATGCAATATAACGACATTTGGTTTGTTTTTAAGTAATTGCCTATTCTGTTTTTTACGTAGTGTCTCAGCAACTTAATTTTTAGACAAAGTTTATAAACCTGTGAGTCCAACCATATTCTATGGAAAAAATAAAACTTACAGAGAAAGAGGTGGAGTATCTCAACGATTTCGTGAAAATGGGGGCGTAAAAGCGCGAGAGAATTGACCCGGGCACATATTTTGCTTCTGGTCAATGATGGAAAAAAGGAAATGGAGATAAAAGATACGCTGCGGATCAGCAGGGCAACCGTTTCCAACACCAAGAAGAAATACCGCGAAGAAAGTCTCCAAAACGCCCTCGCGGAGAAACCAAGATCCGGTCAGCCTAAAAAGTATACAGAGAAACATGAGGCGGAAGTTATAGCGCAGGCATGCACCGAATCACCTGATGGGCGCAAGAGATGGACACTTACACTACTAACAGAAGAAATGCGAAAGAAGGATGGGTTTGAAACGATAAACAAAGAGAGTATCAGGCTTATTTTAAAAAAAGCAAAACTAAACCTTGGTTAAGGCGGATGTGGTGCATACAGACGATCGACACCGAATACAGAGAACGGATGTACGATGTTCTCGATCTGTACGAAGAACCGTACGACCCGGGAAGTCCCATTGTCTGTTTTGACGAGAAACCAAAGCAACTTCTTGGAGATAAAAGGATTTCCATCCCTATGAAGCCTGGAATCCCTGTGAAATATGATTATGAATATATCAGGAACGGTACAGCAAACATTTTCATGGCGGTCGAATTTAAAGCAGGGAAACGTGTGACCCAGATCACCAAAAGAAGAACCATGGTGGATTTTGCACAATTTGTGAGGATGCTTGTCGATGAAGAATACCCAGACGTTGAAAACATCCAACTGGTCATGGATAACCTCAATACTCACAAGGAAAAGTCATTTTACGAGGCATTCAGTGAGGAGGAGGCGGAAAGGATTTTGAGCAAGATCGAGTTTCATTACACGCCAAAACATGCAAGCTGGCTTAATGCCGCTGAAATCGAGATCAATGTGATGGATATCGAATGCACTGACAGACGGATTGGAGATATGGAGACACTGGTCCGGGAAGTGGCTGCATGGACCAGGAAACGGAATGACGATGAAAAGAAAATCAACTGGGGGTTTACGAGGGGGAAGGCGGATAAGAAACTGTCCAAGTATTATGTATAAGAACTAAATTGTCGAGACAGTAGTTTACTATTTATCTTATCTATATCACCAAAACCGATTCTGGCGGGTCCTATACAATGCACAGATGTGTAATCGAGATTGTCTCGTGGGTAGAAAATAATCTTTGCTTTGGCAGTATGTATTATATCGGAAAGCGGGTACTTTTCTGGGTTGGTATAAAGGTCTTCGGGATCGTTTATTCCATCGAAACCATACCAATCTTTAGAATCTGCTGAAGAAAAATAGTAAGTAGTAACAGGCTTTAAAATTCCTTTTTCCTTAAAATCAGCAATTCTCTTCTTTATTGTTTTTATTAGCGGGATCAAATCTTCTTTTGAAAAACTCTCATTAAACACAACATATATTGAGAATCTGGACTTTATTTTTTCAATCCTATTATCAATCTCTTTAGAATACACATCTAACTCTTGTTGTTCTTTCGATAGCCATCTATTTGTTATTTCAAAGTTTATCCATCGATCTTTAACCTTAACCTTCAAATCCGCCCCACTCTCTGGAAAATACGGTTCAATAATGACTGAGATGTTTTTATTACCGAAATAAGCTGCCCATTCTATTTCAGGTAAAGTATCGTAAAACGTATTCTTTAATTTACCTTCCAAACTTTTCTGTTTATCTTCTCTTTTTGGGTCTTTTTCAATGATTTGTAAGACCGCTTCGAGTTCGTCATTGAGTTTGCTAAGTCTTTCTGATCCAAGGTTGTTTTTTAGATATTCAAAACATTTAGCGCCTAAAAATTCTTTCAGCGTGGAGTATTTGTCCGTATAGCCCGGTATTTTATCTTTCACCCTCCAACCACCTTCATCTCCTTCTCCGTCCGCCCATACAACTCATAAACCAGCCCGTCAATCTGCGCATCCACAATCTTTATCTGCCGTTCGTAAAGCTCTTTATCTCGCTCTTTATAAACATCAAGATTATACCGGAATCGTTGGGCGAGTTCCCTGATCCTCTGCTTTGCCTCCTCTTTATTCATTTTACCTTTTGACATTATGCTGCTTTACACGTACCTTGATTATCAAGATTCGTCATTTCTGCACAACGAAGTTGTGCAGTTCGTTATTTCTATTCGCGTTTATGTGCAGTATCGATCGTGTACCATCTCGCAGACCATGTCAACACCCTTATCTTATCTATATTGCGCTTTTCTATCTTTGCTTTTGTGTCTATACTCCTTATGAGCAGCGGAAACTGACACCGATATACTGAATCCCCACCGGTAATTTCATTAATCAGATTATGCTCGCCGCTCGCAACTACTATTTTGAGCTCGTTTTTATAGTCATCCACGAGCGTTTCAAATACTGCTCTTGCCTTCTCGGCATGATGCCTGACATCCTCGTCGCGGAGTCGCTCAAATCTACGCTGGCTCCATCCTCCTTTCGTGTGCTTCTCCTTTACACTACTACGAACAATCTTGTAATTAATAAACGCTTCCCGATTTGATATTCCGATAAACGTCTCCCCTGCATGGGCCAATACGATGCAAATTGCCTGATTTTGCTCTAATAGTTCTTGTAGCTGTGTGGTATCAAAGACGCAGTCTATTTTCCACCCGGATTCACCTATTGGAAACGGCGGTGTTATGAGCATGCGAACCGCCCCCGGCGTTTTCATATCGTAGAAAAGTGCCATACCTGTTGGCGACTCGATCTTTTGCATCAGGCATTCAACATCTTGACCGAGTTCAATATCAAATCCATCAAGGTTGGCGAATGATTCGTTTGGACGCAGGTAGATCGTGGTAAGGTCTTTATTTCTTGACTTAATCGAACCAACCTGTGACAAAAAATCACAGGATTGGGGATTTGTTAACGTTACCGCCTGTTTAAAGGTCAGGACGTCACCTTTTTGTGTTTCCTCCTTCAGATTGTCAAGCGCGCGTTTTAGATTGTCCACTCTTTCTTCTGCCCTTTTCAATGCCAGACCCGCTTCCTGTCTATCAGATACCGCTTTTTTAGTTCGCACCTCCTGCTTTGACAATCGTGTAGAGAGTGATTTGTTTTCTGGTTCAAGCTCTTTAATACGTGCTTGTAGTATTTCAATCCTCTTTTTTGATTCTTTCCGATCAAAGAGCCCGTCAAACATACAAAACAACATGCGAAGTGCTTTGATAAAACTTTCGTTGGACGAGCCCCCCAATTCTTCGTTTAGCCTCTTCTTTCATCTGGCGTTACATCTGTTTTGGTTTTCACTAACTATTATATGGTTTTAGCGTCATATATGTGTAAATAGGTGTTTCGTATGGATATTATAGGCGGTTGTTCGTCCCAATTGTTAGCAAGCAGGATTGCAGAAAAAATCGATGGGCGGCTAATACTTGCAGAATTTAAAACGTTTCCTGATGGTGAGCAGTACACTCGACTGCTCGATGCAGTTGATGATGAAGTGGTCATTGTGCAGAGCACCCCGACAGACTCTGATTTTATCAATTTGCTCCAGCTAATCGATGCATGCACGGATGCTAAAATTACGGCTGTTATACCGTATATGGGCTATGCAAGGCAGGATAAGCAATTCAAAGACGGGGAAGCCGTTTCTGCAAGAGCGATCGCCCGCAGTCTGGATGTTTCCCGGGTGATTACAGTAAACATTCATGAAGATTCAATTCTAAGTTATTTTAACACTCGTGCAGAAAGCCTTGATGCAACAAACCTTCTTGCAGAACACCTGCTTGATATGGATTTGCCTAATCCGGTGATTATTTCACCAGACAAGGGCGCCATCTATCTTGCCAGAAGGGCTGCAGCAGTGATGGATGCTGATTATGATTATCTTGAAAAGAAGAGGCTCAGTGGAGATACCGTGGCAATCACTCCAAAGAAACTGGATATTAAAGGAATGGATGTCATTCTTATCGATGATATGATATCTACTGGAGGGACTATGGCAGAGGCGATAGCCACGTTCAAATCAGAGGCTTCAAGCCTGCATGCAGCCTGTGTACACCCGGTACTAACAGAAAACGCGGTGCTGCGTCTGTTTCATGCAGGTGTTAAAGACATCATTTCAACAGATACGATTGAAAAAGGCGTAAGTAAAGTGAGTGTGGCTTCGTTGATTGCATCTGCTCTTTAGTTATTTATATGAAGGTTTTAGTTTTAACAGGCAGGCTTGCTGAACAAACCGTAGAGAGG
This sequence comes from Candidatus Argoarchaeum ethanivorans, assembly GCA_004193545.1. Lineage (GTDB taxonomy): Archaea > Halobacteriota > Methanosarcinia > Methanosarcinales > EX4572-44 > Argoarchaeum > Argoarchaeum ethanivorans. The sequence continues at coordinate 102,697 of RPGO01000040.1, forward strand.
GCGGTTGATGCCGCTATAGAGAAAAATATTGACGTTTTTGTGAAAGTGGTCGATGTGGATGTTGCTTCATTTATTACAGAGAGACATCTGGATGCTCTGGACATATCTGGCTATGATATGGTGTTGGTTCCTGGTCTTGTGTCAGGTGATTTTTCAGCAGTCGAGAGGGGGCGTGGTGTGCCTGTGCGACGTGGTCCAAAGCATGCTATTGATCTTGGGTTTGTTCTAAACTTTGCAGATATAGTGGAGTTTTCACATTCTATTCCTGCTTGTGAGTTACTGTCTTCAAAGAATCGCAAGAAGGCTTTTGAGACTGTGGTTCGGCTTGAAGCTGACTCAACGTATGCTTTTACTGTCCGAGATACCAGAATTGGTGGAAATTCACGGATGAAGGTGATGGCTGAGGTGGTTGGTGCCAACTCGTTTAGCGTGGCTGAACTTGTTCATATTATACGTCTTTTTATGCACGAGGGTGCCGATATTATTGATCTTGGCATGTCACTGGATGCGCAGGTAGAGGACGCCATAAGAGCTGTTAAAACCGCAAGAAGAGTGTGTAACGTCCCGGTTAGTATTGACACACTTGACCCCGACCTTCTTGCTGCTTCAATTGACGAAGGCGCTAACCTTTGTCTGAGCCTCAACAGTGAAAATATGGACGCTGTTGCACCGCTTGCCGTTGATGTGCCGTGTGTAGTCATACCTGACCTCAAGCATGATGCGAGTGCCATGACCAACATTCGAAGCCTTGAGAAGAATGTTGCTGCTGCAAAAGAGTATAAAGTGAAACATATCATCGCAGACCCGGTGCTTGATGCGATTAATCATGGCTTTTCCAAATCAGTTATACGATTTATGGAGTTTCACAGACGAAATCCGGATGTGCCATTATTTTTTGGGGTGGGCAATGTAAGCGAACTTGTTGACATTGACTCCACCGGTGTTAACGGCCTGCTCGCAGGCATCGGATGTGAGATTGGTACGAGTATTCTCTTTACGCCAGAGTTTAGCGATAAAAACAAGGGAAGTATCAGAGAGCTTAAGATTGCATCAGAGATGATGGTACTATCAAAGCATCGCGAGAGTGCACCAAAGGATCTTGGCATTGATCTTCTTCGCTTAAAAGAAAAACGCCGCCGTCCGTTCGACGTGCCACCTCCCGTGTTTATACCAGTTAAAGCTTTAACGGGCTGGGAGCTCGATCCTGCTGGGTGTGTGAAAATTAGCATCACAGAAAGAACTGTACAGAATGGAAAAATTCTTGATGGCATGATTATTGCATCGCACAAGAACGGTGTGGTCGTGGGAAGAAACGCATCAGAAGTGCTGGATACACTGATAGATCGCGGGTTCGTGTCAACACTACACCATGTAGGTTATCTCGGGCGCGAACTCGCACGAGCCGAACTCGCACTTAACTTTGGGCGAAGCTTTGTACAGGATGGTGAGTTTTAACACCTGCATGCTTTGCATGCAGAGAATGTTCTAACCACGAGAGGTTTAAACATGTTCCAGTTTTAACTTAACAATCGGTTTTAACCCCACCGCTTGTAGAGATTGTGTTTTATGCATAGCAGATCAAGCACGCGCCCAACCATAAAATCAATAAGATCGTCAATGGTTTTCGGCTTGTTATAAAAAGCAGGCGATGCCGGGAGAATGGAGGCACCAGCCTGCTTTAGCGTTGTCATGTTTCGCAGGTGTATGAGATTAAGTGGCGTTTCTCGTGGAAGAATAATCAGGGAACGATTATCCTTAAGACACACATCGGCAGCTCTTGCTATCAACGTGTCCGATATTCCGTTTGCAATGGAAGCTAATGTTTTCATGCTGCAGGGCGCTATGATCATACCATCATGCATGTATGAACCGCTTGCAACAGGCGCTGTGAAATCGTCGTCGTTGTAAACAAAAGTCGCCAATTCGTCTATCTCTAAAAGATTCATGTCTGTTTCTAATTCTATAAGCTTTGCTGCAGAGTCTGAAACAATGAGATGCGTGGTCGTTTCTTTTTCTTTTAATACCTGTAATAATCGTATGCCGTATTGTACACCACTCGCACCTGTAATTCCAACGGTTAACTCCATGATACTCAAACAGTTATGTGTTAGACCATATAAGTATTAATCCTTGTCACTATGTTTCTTCGTTGTTTGGTAATTCCTCTTTCTTTTCAGTAGTTATACCCTCTGTTGTGGCTATTTTCACTCTATAACTTCCTCCTTTTGTCCATTCATGCTCAACAGTAAAGTCCTTAGCTGATTTTGGACTGATTATCCCTTCCTCGATTTTCTTTGGTTCGCTATTGATGTAGACCCTATCAACAGTTACTTCAAAGTCGTCGCTATTTCTAATTGTTATGTTGATCATCTTATCATCTTTTCCAGAGAATTGAACATTTTCAATTTTTATTTGCTCTGTCTTTTTCTCCTCCACTTCCTTTTTTTCTGCAACTGTTTTTGATCCGAAATAAAATCCAACAACAATGCCAACAAGCTCGATGAACGCTATAACAAGCGGCTGGTTAGATATTTCGTAGTAAAGAGACAAAAACACTAAGATGACAAAACCAGTAACAAGCGTGCCAGCAATAGCTCTCCTCATCTCGCCTTTATTTAAGCTCTTATCAGCCCGATAGCCAAGCCCAATTAAAAGCACAAAGATGCCGAGTATCAAAAACACAACAAGTGTTGTCATCCGTTCAGAAATTGTCTCAGGTGTGGTTTGATTACCAGAAGCTGGGGGTGTATCTGGAGTGGACGTGGGTGATAGAACCGTTAAAGTTGCACTTACGTTATTCACTGTCACGTTGTATGTTCCAGCTTCATCTTTAGCCACCACACATTTTACTGTCTTTGTCTCACTTGGCTCAAGTATCACATTAACAGATTTTACTTCTTCTTCGTTTATCTTGAATACTATCGTCTCATTTTGGGTAGCATTGCCTGCATTCTCAACTGTTGCCGCTATTGTCGCATTTTCACTGATTTTAACGCTTTCCGGCGATACTGTCACAGTGGTAACTGTTACGTCCGCTTCTGACGCTGTTGTGTTCATACTAACGGCAACCACCATCACTGTCAATATCGCTAAAATCACTAAAAACGATTTTTTCATTCTTCTTTCTTTCACTTCCTTTTTTATATCATTTCGGTTACTTTTAGATTTAAAGCTTTGTTTACCCCTCCCCTTCGTCCGATTTCAAACGGCTGGATTAAGCTTCATGGCTAGTAAAAGAGCGATCTGTGATCGCCCGCCGTCTTAAGTTTACCTGTTACAATTACCAAAGTCTCCGTTTTCAAGTCCTTCTACACTTGCAGGGGGCACTGTTCTATAATATTTTTGTAAGGAAGAAATAATTTCAACGATTTTTCTTTGATGTTTATTTCAAAAGTCATGCATCAAATACCTTTAGAAGTTCCGATTCTGAAGATATTTTATCAATGTTATGTATTGCCTTCAAATCTTCGGCTTCAGGTTCTTCTTCCGGAATTAACTTTTCCACAAGTTTTGAGTACAGATTCGTAAGGAGATTAAGATCTGCACGAATTTTTTTTAATTCAGTGGTTGTTTCGGTTTCCATGTGATATCACTTATAAACTGATTATTTAAATTATACATCAAATGTATAAAAAGGTAGTGGAAATGGCATTCCTCCAAATGCATAGAATATGTAAAACTAAATACACTTAAGATCATTCTGCTTAATTTCACAAATTCTCTGGGGTTGGGGTTTAACTAAATACGCAAAGTTCCCCCCATCGCATTCTGAAATATTTTACAACCTCTTCAATGACTTTTTCATTGATAACTGCTTTGACAGCCTCATTAGCAATTTCATTGTAAATTATAGCGAAATTGGAGTCGTCGATGCGGTTTGGGTAGGTCACATCCACGAAACCATTGGGGACGGCGTCTGTGCTTTTGTCACGTCAATGAGAATACCGCCTGTAGAATCATCAGTGCATCGAGAGATGTTACACCCCCATCACCATTGACGTCCATAGCGTCGTCATGCGGACGGCTGCCGACCGCAATCTCAAGTGCAATCACTGCGTCCGTGGTGGTGAACGCAGGAGGCGTTTCCGTTATATTCCATATCCATGTCTGCATAGTGGTTCCATTTGTATTGCTTGCCACAGCAGAGACATTCCAAACACCTATTACTGCACTTGTGTTTGTGTAGGACGTTTCAGTAACACTTGTGTTGAATTGAACCACTGTGCTGTTGATCTGCCAGGTTACGTTAACGGTTTGATTAATGGAGATGTTGAACGTTTTTGAGATGCCCTCCGTATCACTGACATTAGAAGGTGGTGCAGATGAAGTAATGTTTGGAGGAGTGAGTGTATTAAGTACATCAGCCCTGCCATAGCCATAAATATTGTTGTGCCCTGCACTACCCAGGTCCACTGCTGAATCGTACAGCACTGAACAGATCTCATCACCTGTTTTATCTGGAAACGCACCCCAAAGTTGGGCTGCAATGGCAGCAACGTGTGATGCCGCAGCGCTGGTCCTATAAAAAGGGATGGGGAAACCACCAGCGCCAGTCACAGTCACCCCATCGACTCCGCAGAGATCAGGTTTGTGTCGGCATACTGGCGATGGATAACTGATCGTCGCTGGTCCCTGTGATGAGAAATCCTCAATATCATCGTTGCCCGGATCGCTAGCGTTAATCGCTCCCACTGCAATAACGCTTGGCACAGCAGGATGACCAAAGATCGAATCGGCAGGATCGATATTGTTGGTGTAAACCGATGCACCATTTTCTGGATATATAAAAACTTCAAGTGTCTTCGTCGCGGCTTCACCATTATAGTTGGCGACTACAACGAAACATTCAATAAGGGAGTCCCCAGTGTTGATGGAATCAATAAACTCGATTGGATCATCATCACCATCCTGGATTCCCTCGCTATAAAGCAGTATTTCTTCTGTGTAGTAGTCACATAAATACAGATCATAGTCGTTACATGAATCACCAAAAGCATCATTCCATTGCAGGACGATACTCGCTGAGCTGCCAGGGTCAAAGTCGATGTACCAGACTTTATCGTGACAATTATAACCGTCGTTGTGATAGTCGCCCTGATAATGGCTATCACCAGCGTTACCGGCGGAAGAAACATAGATAATGTCGTTGCTGGCAAGCACCGATCCAATATGCGAAGCGACTACACCATCTTCAAAGAACGATTCACCGATCCAGGCAACATCATCGCAGATAACATCACACCCAGCGTCCACAAGCGCATTAATAGCAGCGTTAAACGCGACCACATTACCCCCCCAATCATGGAAATAAAGGTCTGCGTCCGGCACCATGTCGTGAACGATTTCGAGCATGGCAGTCCCTTCATCGCCACCCTGTCTGTTGCTTATTACAACCAAGTCGGCAGGCAGATCGCCAGAGTTCCGTGCGTCTATCCAATGGTCCACACCATCTGAGATAATCCCGACATTAACACCTGAACCGCTCCGTGAGTGTGCTGTACGCATGTCATACGTATGATGAATTACATCTCCTTCCGTGGTAACTGAGCCTTTCCTCAACAGCGGTGTCATAACTGTCCGTATGGTTCGCACCGCTTCCTGAGAAGCCAGAGCTTCCAGATCGTTCACTTCTACCCACGCAACAGCAAGGTGATTTCCCTCATCCCTATCGGTTACTTCCACAACATAAGGTTCAATGGTTTGCGTTCCTGCATGTGGCTTAAACTTGATGCGGGCATAGAACTTGCCGGGCGAAACTGCCTTAAGTGCTTCATCTGCATCTTAAGAGTTTTCCTGTCCTGATCCTGTAGGAGAGGGCTATTGTCGACTAACTGAAAAAGATCGGTACTGAGTTTCTTTTGTGCGTCCGTGAGGTTTTGCTTAACATTTCCGATTTGCCAGATGCTTTTTGTTTTGTAAGATGAGATGTTAGCATCACCCCTATTGTTTGAAGACCTTGTGTAGCTGCTTTCATAGCCATTCCAATCATCCTCATCTTCCGGTGGGCTGATATTGCACTTATAAAACCTGCCAGAGCAACCGCCGCGATTCCAAAAATCATACATAATTTCCAAATACTTGTTCCTTTTTCCATTATTTTCATCTCTTTAGCGTTATACTGTTATCTTGACACGTAATTCGTTGTGTCACAGTATATTTCTCAACAACTTCCAGATCCATGACCAATAGACTCATATATAATTTCTATAACTGTATCCTATACAAAGCTTACGGTTATAAAATATTTTGGTAAATATTTATACAAATTTAAAAGCCAAAAACCGTGTCTTGATTAGGCTATAACTCTTCGCACCGTCTCATGCGGCGTACACATCTGTGAAGGGAAAGTTATAAAAAACAGATACGGTTTAGTATACGATCACTTCTACCTCGGTTTTCCAGTGGTTATATATACAATAGAACACTCATAACAAAACGTTTTTTATTTTAGGGGCTTGACAATTGAACCACACTTATCTAATTGCTTATCTTTTTGTATTATACTGGCTTGCTATTTCTTTTTTAAATAAAAGAGGATATCTTGAAAAGTATAACATCACTGCATGGGGACCAGTGTTGATGGTGCGAACGACTAAAGGTCAGAAGTTTCTTGATGTTCTTGCACAACCTAAAAAATTCTGGCGAGCCTTTGCAAACATCGGTCTCCCTCTAATGTTTGTTGGTATGTTCGTAATGGTTTTCATTGTAGCGATTGCAGATTATGCTTTTATCTCACAGATTCAGGGTGACGGACTGCCAGAACCCGGCCAGTTCCATCAACCGAGAAACATCCTTTTAATTCCAGGGGTTAATGATTTTATACCACTAACATGGGGACTTATTGGTCTGGTGGTTACTTTAATTGTGCATGAGTTTTCACATGCCATACTCTGCAAGGTAGAAGGTATACGGGTCAAATCGCTTGGCATATTGTTGGCACCGATACCTATTGGCGCCTTTGCAGAGCCTGATGAAGAGCAGTTATTAGGTAAAAGTAAGGACGACAAGCCAATAGATAAAAAGATTGCGACCAGAAACGAGAGGGTTCGCATCCTGACCGCCGGGGTGATGGCCAATTTTGTCACTGCTTTTTTTGCCTTTGCACTATTTTTTATAGTTCTTGGTGCAATCGAACCATCAGGGAACATCCTGATAACAGATGTTGACGAGAATTCCATAGCTATAGACGCAGGAATTGAGCCTGATATGATTATAACTCAATTAAATGGTGTAAAAATCAATTCTGGCAGTGATTTTGCTCTTGGAATTAGCAAAGCGGATATCGACTCAACGTTGTCTCTTCAGGTGATAAAAGACGGTACAACGAAGAATATAACGATGCCTGTGCAAAAAAATGATTTTGATCGAGCAGGTCTGGTTATTGGAGAGGTGGTGGTAGACTCTGCTGCACAGGATGCTGGAATTGTCGAGGGCACGGTCTTGCAGCAGATTGATGATACCAGAGTCCCTTCTTTTGGTGATTTTGTAGGTTTTATGAATAATACCCAAAAAGGGCAGGTGGTTCTGGTCAAAACGTTCAACAGAACAAGCGACAACTGCGAAGTAGTCAATATAACGCTTGGTGCACATCCTGGCAAATCCGATGACAATCGCGGCTTTCTTGGAGTATCTCAGCACACCGGGGGCGGTATCTTCTTTGGTGGGATTACTATCAGCGAGTTTCCGGCAAAAGAGTACCTTCATGCATTAAGAAGCATTCCGTCTATGCTAAACGGTCTTACCGGCTGGTTTATTATCTTCACCCTTCCGATTTTTGGATTTGGTGGCGAGGGTTTTCCAGGTTTTGGTGATTTATTAATTAATTTCTATGAACCTGCTGGATGGGCACAGCCTCTTGGTATCTGGACTTTTTGGATAGCAAATTCTGCCTTGTGGATTGGATGGATTAACTTTTACGTTGGACTATTTAACTGCCTGCCTGCCGTGCCTCTTGATGGTGGGCATGTCTTCAAGGATACCTTAAGCAGCGTGTTTAATAAGATTTTGAAAAATGAAAAGAGGTCGGAGCAGATATCACACAGAATTATTACAGTCCTTGCAGTAATGATATTTTCATCCTTCTTTTTGATTATAGCTCTGCCATGGATTTTTCAGCTTTGAACACATCTTCGACCTGTCGTGGCCAATCTCAAGAAATATATAATAATACGCTTGATTACTTCGCGATCAAGAATTATATTCAAGATTCGTTATTTCCGCTCGCGATTTTATGTGAGTGTGGTTTTATGTTGATTTCCACAGTATTGTAGCCGCGATCTTAATCCCGCTGTTGAAAACCAGAGAGTCTTTGTGAAAACAGGCGGTTACAAAGTCGAATTATTTCATTGTGATGCCGGTAATAGTATCCTTTTTGAAGTCGAAAACCGTTGCACTATTATTACCCTCATAGATATTAAGTGATGAAGTGCTGGTAATTTCACCAATAACATGTGCGGTCATTCCCACCTTTTCAAAGCAGTCTATGACAACATCTTCATTCCCTGGTGGTGCGGTCAGAATGAAAGCAGTAGCAGGGTGCACCAATAGCCATTGTTCAAGCTCCATATTTTCTGGAATTAGTATATTTTTCAGATATATGTCCGCACCAACACCACTTACTTCAAGCATCATGCCAAGTGTGCCGATTATGCCCGGGTTGCTAATATCTTTACATGCGGTTGCAATCTTAAGCCTGCCAACTTCAACAAGTGTTTGATACATTCTTTGCACCTCACCTGCTGTTTTCATTGTTGTCGAATCCCAGCTATATGGCGAATTTGGACCCACTCTCCCGTTCAGGTCAACAGCTGCAATGATTGAATCGTGCTTTTTTGCTGTATCGCTTCGAAGCACGCAGTCCTTTTTTACAGTGCCTAAAATGGCAACAGAAATGGATGTGTACGATGTATCCGGATGCAGGTGCCCGCCGACAACCGGAACACCGAATTTGGCAATACCATCCCTGATCCCTTCAAGAATATCGTCGAATGTCTTTTTGTCACTTGTTGAAAGTACGTCTACCATGGCAAGAGGTCGCCCCCCCATTGCTGCTATATCATTAACATTGACCAGCACAGAACTGTATCCAGCCCACCACGGGCTCGCATCAACTATTTTGCCCCACACACCATCAGCAGCAAAAAGCAGGTAGTCGTCACCATCAACGTCCATCACAGCAGCATCATCACCAAAACCAACGATGCAATTTTTGTATTCTGCTTTTACTGATTCAAAAATGCTTGTGATGCCTGATATTTGTTTTTTACGAGTCAAGCCTTCAAATTCTCTTATTCTTCGTGCTATGTTTTCAAGCTCCAAAATGGCATACTCCTTTTGTTAGAATATTTCAAAGATAGCGCCATAGTATATCATGGTTGTGTATCAAAAGAGCCCATCCAATAAATAGTAAATAAGATTTAATCCCATCCACTTTTAATATGATAAATAAAGAGGATGGGGGGCACAACCCCAGAAATATATATTCCTCTTGAGTATAAAAACATAACTTTCGTTGAAGACAAGGAATGCCAGCTATTTGCAGTGAATAAGATTTTATCAACGCGGGAATGGCTTCCCCTAATAGGAATTACGCTGCCTTTTACGTTGATTCCCAGTGAATTCATTGCTCTGATAAAAGAAGAAATATCCATCAACGAAAGAATTGATGATTCCATAGTGTAAGAGATATTGAGGAAGGAGAGATATTCACTGAGAGATGAGCGAAAGCGACCATGGTCAGTGAGAATAAGGGGGCTTTTCAGAGGTGTTATTGACAAGCCCATTACAACCTTCGATGAGGAATTAGAATTAGCAGAGCGAGTGGTGATGGAATTAGGATTGCCGTGGAAAACGTCGAACAGGGGCAGACCACCTGTGTATGATTGGGTAAAACTGGCTGCTGCAATCTTGGTTAAAGGAATGTGGTCTTTTGTGCAATTGGTTAAGGATCTGCGAATTGGAGCTGCACCATATCTTTCAAAAAATGCTGGGTGAATGGCTGGAAAAGGCACTGCAAAGACTTGATGAGCTATCAGTAGAGGAGTTTTCAAAATTCGGAGCAAATTTGAACATTTTTGTCATCGATGGCTCGGCACTCAATGCTGAAACACTGATGGAGAGAAGAGGCAAGTGCTACTACAAGATATCTGAGAGCAAACTAAAAGGGGCTATTCTCATCGTTTGTGAGCATAATATCATCGCTTATTTCAAAAATAAAGCGTGGTGCGACCTATTTGTGAAGCTATAAATAGAGGTAGGAAAAGGAAAAGCCACAGTTAGAGCGTAAGCTATCTTAAATGAATCGTTTTTTCATACCTAAAAACATATTTTGTTAAAAAATGCTACAAAGGAATGAAACTGTGTTGAGCCATTTATTATGTGGCGCTTTATTATGAGATCAATACTTAAATTTTTATCTATATGATACTAATTTTTGGATGGGCTCCTCTAAAGGGAAAACCTTGACTAAAAGAGAAAAAATAAAAAATAAAAAAGTGAGGGATTTATTTATCCCTTTTTCTTCCTTGTTTTTATGCTCATCATAGCGATTACCGAAAGCAAGCCTACCAGTGCGATTAGCCCGATTGGTGTCATTGCTGGAACTGGTGCTGGTGCTGGTGCTGGTGGTGGTGGTGGTGGAGCGGCTTTTTCCAATGTGAGAAGAGCCCATTCTGTGATAATTACTGGTTCTCCTCTTCCTGATGATGTTTGCCATGAACCATAGGTTGGCCCGGCTATCTTATCTTGCTGTGCCACTATCACATCTGAGAAGTCCTCAAACCAGTCTATGCCATCGAATGTGTCTATGCCCATGTATTCCAAGCCCTTCATCGTTGTGTACATCGTGTGATATTGTGCAGGTGTGCCGTTCCATCCTGGTGGTGCATTTGCCCCACTTGCATCATTCCAATGCCTTACAAGATAATCTGTTGCATTAGTAACTCTTTGCGTGGAGGGGGCATCTCCAACGAATGCCATCTCAAAGATGAGGGTTCCGGTTTTATATATGTTCACCCCAATCGGGTCACCAGGATAACTATACCACGAACCCCCATCATTCGTGTCCCCATCAACATCATCTTGGAGATGATCAATATACACATCAAGTTCTGTTTTCACCCAGTCTGGAATTGTGCATCCGAAATTCTCAGCTTCACCAAGACCAATGGTTGCGTAGCCTGAGTTGGATTGGTCACCGTGGTAGGTTCCGACGCCTGTACCATTGTCAACAGCACGATAGTCCCACCCGCCTTCCCATACGATGTTAGGAACCGGAGATTCGACCTGCCCAAATGCCAGCCAGTCTACTATATCTTGTGCAACTTGTCCGTATGTCCATCCGTCAACAGGGCTGCCTGGTACATTCACGACCCTATTTGGTGTGCCACTTGCTGATATTGCGGCTAAGAGGATTCCTATGCTGTAAGTCTCACGATTTGTACCATGTCGTGCACATACTCCTACTCCATTACCATTGGTATCCGGGTCATCCACCGTACCCGTCGCTCCAGTTGTATGATCTTGGGGGCTTATGTCAACAACTGTTAAATGTGCGAATGTCCAATTTAGTCCATCCATGACATTCTGATGATACTCATAGTCTGGATCAAACGGCGAGTCATATCCCAGCTCATAAGCACGTTCCTGTAGTTTATACAATGCCAAACCCGTACCCGTCTCCAGTTCGCTATAATATGCGTTCCAACTACCATAATTTGGGTCTCCAGGATTGAGATTTTGCTGTGCAACAAGCCACACCAATCCATCGCTAATTGCCTGTTCTATTTCTGCCTCAGTAGCAGCGCTCGCAGTCATTGGAAAAACTGCGAATGCCGAAATCACTAATATCACTGCAATAAATATCCTTTTCTTTTTGTTATCCATTTTTTTACCTCATTCTTTTCTTTACGACTGATGATATTATTTGACTATCACCACATTAGTTATATGTTGTTTTAATATTACTTAGTAGTTTCGGTAAATGCAGTATCCCCGAAAGAAATTTATATGGGGCTGAGCTTCAAAGATGCGTTGTTATAGAGATGTGCAAGATGAACAACAAAAGAATTGTGTTGACAGAGAAGAAATCAGCAAGGGCGAACGGATAGACGGCAGGAAGCTATCGCGTTGTCAGGCCATTGAAACATCATGGGTTCAGTGGTAGTATGTCCACCGGGACCCGGGTTTTCTTCCCAGAAAATGCAGTAGCTCGAGCTTGGGCACTCTCGATATTTTTGTTCATTCCCGTGGATTCGGAGATACTGAAATGTGTGCATTTCATCTTATCTTGAAGGACTGGGTTTTCTTGCATGAAGTCTGTAACATACCGACAGCCCATCTGGATAATATAAGATTCATTCCTTGAGTTCCATGCAGATCAGTGATGCCTCGAATTTAGAGAGACTCTTACAATTCGAAATCATAGTAAAAATAAGCCTAAATGGGGGTTCATATCGAAAAATAAGCATTCATTTTAGAAATATCTAATTATGGGAAAAACTCTTTATTTCGATAGTGAGATGTTGGACATAATAAAAATGAAAATTGATAAAGATGTGAAAATGAGACCTTCAACTGATGAGTATTTTATGGAAATCGCTCGTGTGGTAGCACACCGCTCCACCTGTCTTCGAAACAAGGTAGGCGCGGTAATTGTCAGGGATAAGCGCATCTTATCCACCGGCTACAATGGTGCGCCGCACAACATGGAGCACTGCCTGGACATTGGCTGTATGCGGGACCAGCAAAACATCGCATCTGGCACGCGGCATGAAGTATGTAGAGCAGTGCATGCAGAACAGAATGCAATCATCCAGAGTGCACTGCATGGCATCAGTATAAAGGATGCCACCATTTATTGCACTCACCAGCCCTGCATACTCTGTGCTAAGATGTTAATCAACGCACACATCAAGCGGGTGGTGTTCGAGGAATCGTATCCGGACAGGGAAGCAATTAATTTTTTCAATATGGCAGCAGTGGAAGTAGTGCAGTTAGAGAGCAAGATAGAAGAAAAGTGATGAAAATTTATATTAAAACGTATGGCTGTACTGCCAACCATGCAGATTCCAGATATATTGCCGAGGCAATTACCAGCATCGGTCACACACTCTGTGATGAAGCAGATGCAGATATGATTATTGTTAACACCTGCACGGTTACAGAATGTACCGAGCAGAGAGTGCTCTCATACATCCGGAGTCACCACCATGACCACCACAGTGACAACCACTGCCATCACAGCGACAACCATGGAAAAGATATGATCGTTGCAGGATGCCTTCCCGCGGCACAGCCAGAATATATGCGCCACCTTGGAATTGACAAATTCATTACACCAAGAACACTTAACGATATTACAAGGCTCATTCCCAAAAACACTACAAAGCCAGTTCCTGAAAACACTGCACCAGGTTTGATACCCAAAAATTCTCTTCCAACCAGCACAGCCATTGCCGTTCCAATGGAAACAATGGGGTCCGGGCATAAAACATCTCACAACAATCTTTCAACCAGCAGAGCTATAACAGCTCCAGTAGAAACAACGGGGCGTGACCGGAAAACAACTCACAATCGTCTTCCAACCAGTACAGCCATTGCCGCTGTAAATATTGCTACAGGGTGCATTGGAGAATGCTCCTATTGCATCGTCAAAAAAGCAAGAGGAGAGCTCACAAGCAAATCCATACCAGAAATAAAACAGGAGGTTACTAAACTTATATCAAATGGGATATGGGAGATTCAACTTGCTGGACAGGATACAGCATGCTATGGCCTGGATACAGGATACAGCCTGCCAGAGCTATTGGACGAGCTATCAAACATTCGAGGGGATTTTCGCATCAGAGTGGGAATGATGAACCCTGCTGCTGCAAAGAATATTACAGGTGAACTGATTGAAGCCTACCAGAATGAGAAGATATACAAGTTTCTGCATCTGCCGGTACAAAGCGGCTCTGACACCGTACTTGAAGATATGAAGCGCCATTACAAAACAGAAGACTACCGCAAGATCATAAGCGCATTTAGAAGCAGCTATCCGGATGGAATCGTCTCCACTGATTTTATTGTGGGGTATCCGACCGAGAGAGGTGAGGATTTTCAACACACGCTTGCATTGTTAAGAGAGGTGCAAGCATTCAAGGTTAACATCACACGCTTTTCACCACGCCCCCACACGAAAGCCAGCCAGTTAAAAGAGATTTCCAGTGGAATAAAAAAGGAACGCTCAAGAGAGCTTACAAAAGAACATCATCGAATAGCCAGGCAAATTCTTCATCGCTACATCGGCAAAACCTGCAAGGTAACAGTCACTAAACGTGGAAAAAATAACACCAGCGTCACTAGGGATGATAATTATCGATATATTGTGATAAAAGAAAAACTACCACTCACCTCACAGCACAAAGTCAAAATAACAGATGCAGCAGTTACATATTTAGTAGGAGAGAGGATGTGAGTTTGCAGGCTAACATTTAATAGACCAACACTCTTATATGTGTTTTTACCTAACCATAATATTATGAACTCTATGAATTTGAAGAACACCGTCTTGCTTGTTGCAGCAGTGATTGTTGCACTCCTGCTTTTTCGCTTGCTTTTTCAATTTATCGTATGGATTATATATGTAGTGCTGTTTTTAATAATTGTATACGCGGCATATAATTTTTTAAAGAGAACTTTATGAACTATTCCACCCCTTTTATGTCATCATGATTTAGTGTTCAAAGGTTTTTTTATCTTAAAAAATAAAAAGAGTGCGTGGACATTCCACGCACACAGCACAGACTTATCGATTACGTTCTTTGCCCTGTCCGCCATTACCGCGACCATTTCCATCTCGCAATGGCTCATAATCGTCGTCCTGCCTGTTTGGAATGCCATCGCCGTCAGAGTCTCTGCCGTTGATGCCGATGTTGTCACAGACACCATCACCATCTTCATCGACAAAGTTCATGCCGCCGCATCCGGATCCACCGCGTCCGCGTCCGCGGTCGTTATCGCAGACACCATCGCCGTCAGCGTCCACGAATTCTGGGCGGTCGCCGCTGTTGTCACAGATTCCATCGCCGTTAGTATCCACATATTTGGCGCCACCAACGCCGCCACCATGTCCGTACTGAGCAGCAGCAATTCCTGCGGAGAGTGCGACGAGTGCAACGATCAGGATTCCAGTTATTGTTCTTGTCTTCATTTTTGTTTTCACCTCCTGTTCGAGTTTAGCCCATTTGGGCAATACTCAATTAGTGGGCTTAATAAATATCATTATTCCAGAATTATATCCCAATCTAACCAGAATCATACCCAAATTCACTCCGAACTGAGGTATAGCAGCACCAAAAGTGCCATAAATTCGAGTATGTCCGGTATCACGTCAAGCGGCCCGAGTACGCACATCCGACGCCCGCACGCAGCAGCATGCATGCATGGAGTCGATGTGACTGCCTGTAAGAGCAGGATAAACACAAATATCATCAAACCCAGTGTGAACTTCGATTTGATCTGTGCGTAACTTCGGATATAAATAGCAAGCAATAAAACCAGCAGTACTACATTTGCTGTGGTTATGATCGTCTTGATGTTCATTATGAGTACTGGATCGTACATAGATAGTTGCATATTATCACCTATTTACTTTAATTTATTCCCAATTTTCTCCCAAATCTCTTCAAATAGAGCATAATTTCCCTCCATGACTGATGATAAAAAATACATTGTGCCATAGCCACCACCCACAGATGTGATCATGCCGTTGTCGGAAAGAACCTTTAGATGGTGTTTTATCGTCTTATAGTCCAATCCCAACACTTCTGATAACTGATTGGCATTGTATGGGCGGTCATGCATCGCCTTGATTACGCGAGCACGGTTCACACCACCTTTTGTGCCTGCAATCAGCCACCAGAGTAAGCGTTTCATAGCATGTAATTAACAGGCATGCTTTATAATCATAATCTCTTGAGAGCCCCAAAAAAAGCAGAGGAATGGGCAAACCAACCTTTCACAGAAGCGTACATGGCAATCACCCGCACTTGCCGCCTATACATTGCAGTAACAAGCCCGGTGATCTAAGCATGTCACATCATATTTACAACCGTTTTGGCAGGCTTCTCCCGTGAAGTTTTATTGCAACCGTCATAAAGATTACAAAGAATATCATAAGGGCTGTGGCATCAACTAAAATCGAATAGTAATTGGTCCCTTGGAACGAATATCTGCAAAGGTCAGTTATGTAGGTCAGGGGAGATGCCAATGCCAGCACCTGTCCCCACAATGGCAGTTCTCCGACCGGGATAAATATACCGCTTATGAATACCAGTGGAAATTTTACCATCGTGGATATCATCATCACGGTGGAGGTCATGCTGGTTGGTGTGGATGAGAATATCAGCCCCATAGCTGAGAAGCAGAATGCAGCCAGTACAATGCCAGCGGCAAGGATGAACGGATGTTCGACTGTCACACCGATTGCCATTCCAACCATTATTGGAACGAGAGATATCCCAATCCCGAAGAGCACGGATGCCAGCATATCACCCAGCAGGATCGTTGTGATGGAGACCGGGGCTGCTGCAAGTCGCTCCAGGCTCCTGGTCTGTGTCTCGGTGGGTGCAATCACAGGAGTGATCGACATTGATGTGAAGAAGATCGTCATGCTCAGCAGTCCTGCGATAAGAAAATCAACAGTTAGATCTCTTCCTATCACGAATGCCAGAAAAAGGAATACTGGAAAGAGAATACCAAATATTACTACAGGTCCCTTCATATAATAAATCCTGATATCTTTTTTGGCAATTGCACAGGCACGTTTTAGCTGATCGATCATCCCTTCTCCTCTGTGAGTTTGATGAACACATCTTCAAGCGTTGGTGTCAGCGTGTTTAGCATCACGATTTCCAGATTATTTGACCGGGAATAATCCACCAGTTGATATATCGTCCTACCGGGTTCGTTCGTATACAAACGTAGTTTATCGCCGCTCATCCGGACATCGATGACTCCTGATAGGTCTAAAAGATCAGAAGCATCTACAGGCATGTCAAAACTGACCTCCACCCATTCTAACCCAGCAATTCTCATTTTGAGCTTTTCCGGGGCGTCTATGGCTGCTATCTTTCCATGATTGATGATTGCGACTCTGCTGCACAGCTCGTTTGCCTCCTCCATGTAGTGAGTGGTGAGAAAGATGGTTTTACCTCCTTTGTTTAACTCCAGTACCATATCCTTGATCAACCGTGCACTTATAACATCCAGACCCGATGTTGGCTCATCGAGAAAAAGTATTTCCGGGTCGTTCATGAGAGACATGGCAAGGATGAGTTTTTGCTTCATCCCTTTGGAGAATGTCTTAACCTTGTGATCTTTTCGATCATAGAGATTAAACTTGTTCAAAAGCTCTTCCGCTCTCTTTTTAGCATGGTTTTTTGGTACACCGTACAGGTCTGCCATAAACTGTAAATTATTCCACGCAGAAAGTTCGTTGTATGCATTTGACAATTCTGGAACAACTCCAATGATCTGTTTGGCTTTAATCGATTCACTCCGCAGATCAAAACCCATGATACTAACCTTGCCAGAAGTTGGTTTGATAACTCCAGTAAGTATCCGCACAGTTGTAGTCTTACCTGCACCGTTTGGTCCCAAAAAACCAAATATTTCCCCTTCTTCCACTTCAAAACTGATATGGTCAACTGCTGTAAATCCATTGTAATCTTTTGTTAGCTCACCGACCTCAATTACGGTTTTCATTGTCCTGCGCTCCATTTCCTAACAAATCGATGACTATTTGCGTTGTTTTTAGTTTCCAGACTTTCTCAGGCGCTCCCCCTCCCTTTTCTCTGTACTCAGAAACTTCAATGATGCCAGCACGACTCAACTCTGACAGGTGATAATACAATCCGGAAGAGGTTAGTTTTGCGTTGCGCCCGGTTAAAAATTCATATATTTCCCTTGTGCTCTTGCTGCCCACTCCAATAAAATCAATGATTGTCCATCTGGTCGGGCAATGGAGTGCACTGATGCATGTTTTAAATTTTAGCATACGTGGATGGCAATTACACATTGTATCACTTGAATATTACAGTGTTTCACAATAATATTACAGGCTTAAATATGTTTCGATGAGTGAAAACCATAGTTAAATCCTATTGAAACCAGAGAGACTGCAAACATTTGTTACGTCAATATGTAATCATATTTTTTGGACAACGCGTATTGCTTTTATACTATGAACTCTTTAAAATTCACGGTTGTAGGCGAATGTTGACAAGTTCTAATTTTGAGTCATTGCTAAAAAAACACGGCTATCACATGGCAGGTAGTCATAGTGCTGTTAAAACCTGCCTGTGGTTAAATAAAAGCCTTCGTGGTGAAGGGAAATGCTATAAATTCCAGTTTTATGGTATAGCTTCTCATCGCTGCGTCCAGATGACACCAACGATGCAGTGTAACCAGAAATGCCTCCACTGCTGGCGCCCAACTGAAATAGATGTTCCAGAAACAGGATGGGACTCACCAGAGTTGATCGTAGAAGAGTCATTAAAGGCTCAGCAGAAATTAATCTCAGGTTACGGGGGTGCTGATATAATCGATAAAACGCTCTGGGAAGAGGCAAAAAATCCACGTCATGTGGCGATATCCCTCGCAGGTGAGCCAACGATTTATCCGTATCTCGACCGTCTTATTGATACATTCCACAGTAAAAATATGACCACTTTTGTTGTTACAAATGGCACATATCCTGCAATGGTGGAACAGATTAATCCCACCCAGTTGTATTTGAGTCTCAATGCACCAGATGAATATACGTATCGGCAAACCTGCAACCCCCAGGAAGAGGGGTTGTGGAAACGTATCTGCAAGAGTCTTGACATCCTGCGAGAAAAAGAGACTCGAACTGTTCTTCGTATCACCTTAACAGAGGGGTTAAACATCAGCAGCCCAGAAGGCTATGCAGCTCTAATCGATCGTGCAAGTCCGGATTATATTGAAATAAAAGCCTACATGCATCTTGGTTTTTCGCAAAAGAGGCTTGAAAGGTCTGCGATGCCAACTCACCAGCGAATTCGCGAGTTTTCAGAAAGAATCATGCAATACACTGATTATAAACAAGCAGATGAAAGTCAGATCAGCAGAATAGTGCTATTATCTAAAAACGGGGATGTGAAAAAAATAGTTTAAATAGGGGAAACGGGTGTTACTTGATGATATCTGCTGTTTTGAAGCGTAATGGACGTCTGGTCAGTTTTAACCGCTTAAAAATTGATGCTGCAATCTTGAAAGCATTTGACGCAGTGGAAGAAGACACTTCAACAGTCTCCGAGCTTGCAGAAAAGGTTGCAGTGAAGCTTGAAGAAAGAAGCGGGACTCTCGGTGTCGAGGAAATTCAGGATGTTGTGGAGCATGTACTGATCGATGCTGGTTTTGCTGACGTTGCTAAAGCATATATCCTGTATCGAGAGAAAAGAAGCGAGATCCGCCGTGCCAAGATGTTTTTTGGAGTGCGTGATGAATTAAAGCTCAGTGTTAATGCTGCGAAGGTACTTGAAAAACGATATCTTTTAAAGGATAATCATGGCAGTGTTACAGAGTCTCCTTCACAGATGTTTTTTCGTGTAGCAGAAGCAGTAGATAGTAATCGCGGGCATGCAAGCGAATTTTATGAAGTAATGAAAAATTTACAGTTTCTCCCCAATTCGCCAACCTTGATGAATGCTGGCGCTCCACTCGGGCAGTTAAGTGCATGCTTTGCGCTGCCTGTCAAGGACTCTCTTGAATCAATTTTCACAGCGGTTAAACAGATGTCAATAATCCAGCAGTCTGGTGGAGGCACCGGCTTCTCATTTTCACACCTGAGGCCAAGAGGAGACATCGTGCGATCCACTCATGGTGTAGCGTCAGGTCCAGTGTCTTTTATCAGGGTATTTGATACAGCCACTGATGTGATTAAACAGGGTGGAAAGAGGAGAGGTGCTAATATGGCAGTGATGCATGTAAGCCACCCTGATATTATCGAGTTCATCACAGCAAAAGCAAAAGGCGTTTTTACCAATTTCAATTTTTCAGTGGCAGTAGACGATGCTTTTATGAAAGCGCTTGAACATGGAGAAGAGTACGCTCTTATAAACCCAAGAAACCGGAGGATGGTTAGAAGTGTTGATGCAGGAAGCCTCTGGAATCTTATTGCTGAAAAGGCATGGGAATGTGGAGACCCTGGTCTTATTTTTATTGATGAGATTAACCGTTACAACCCAACACCAGAACTTGGAGAGATTGAAAGCACCAACCCCTGCGCTGAGCAACCACTGTTACCTTATGAATCCTGCAATCTTGGCTCTATTAATCTTTCAAAACTGGTTAGAAATGAGGAGATTAATTGGGATTTACTATCAGAGCTTGTGACAACCGGCATCAGATTCCTTGATTTTGTGATTGATGTTAACCGATTCCCGCTCAAAAGAATTGCCAAGGTTACAAGAGGTAATCGGAAAATTGGACTTGGTGTGATGGGTTTTGCAGACATGCTTGTACAGCTTCACATACCTTATGACAGCAGTGAAGCACTCAAACTGGCAGAACAGATAATGAAACACATATCGAGGATTGCAGGTGAAACTTCAATGGATCTTGCAGAAAAATACGGTGATTATCCAAATATTGACAGAAGTATGCACCGTGTTAGAAGAAGGAATGCAACGCTTACAACCATAGCGCCAACCGGCAGTCTGAGCATCATTGCTAATTGTTCAAGCGGCATCGAGCCGATCTTTGCTATATCCTTTGTGCGAAACATACTGGAGGGGGCAAGACTTGTGGAGGTAAATCCATATTTTAAACAGATCGCAAAACAGAGAGGTTTCTACAGCCCATCTCTGATGAATAAGATTGCAAGAACAGGAAGTGTAGCAAACATGAAGGATGTTCCACGTGATATACAGGAAGTGTTCAAAACAGCGATGGACATAACTACTTCAGCTCATGTGAAGATGCAGGCAGCATTCCAGAAATATACTGATAATTCAGTATCAAAAACCATTAATCTGCCTCCTGATGCAGGAATAAGCGATGTGAAGCAAGCCTACATCCTTGCATTCAAACTTAAATGTAAAGGCATAACCGTGTTTCGCTATGGATGCAAGGACGAGCAGGTGTTATATCTTGGTGTACCTGGGGTTCCCGTTGATCCTGAATATGTGGGAAGATGCACCCGCGACGACTGCGTGTACTGAAAACTGCACAACTTCGTTGTACAGAGTTATTGGATAACCTTTAATTCTCGACTTTCGCAAGTACAGAGTTATTGGATAACCTTTAATTCTCGATTGCGCGACACATGCCCTGTTTTTCCAACCAGTTCTGCAATGTGTACTGAAATGTTCAGGTTAATGATTGCGTGACTCCCGGGGATTTTTTCATCAGCTCCTTGATATACAGCCTTGCCCACACAAATGCTACTGTTACAGCAATGGTGTTTGCTGCAACCAGACCCCACCAGACCCCAACCAGACCCCATCCAAAGATGAAAGCAAATACAACAGCAAATAATGGAGTTAGAATAAGCGTTCGTAAAATTGTGACAAGTAGTGCAGTCATCCCTTTCCCGGTTCCTTGAAAAAGCGAAGATGAGAGCATGCCAAATGATATTGTTGGGTAATAAAAACTGATTATCCTGAGAAAAATTGTCAACCCTGGTGCAATACGTTCCGCTCCTCCAGCTTGTGTAAATACCGCAGCTATCTGAGGTGCGAAAATAAAGGTTACAACAGCGATAACTGCTTCTATCACAAAACCAATCTTTATTGCATAGAGATGAGCAATACTGACCTTTTTAAAGGAGTGTGCACCAAAAGCAGCTCCACTTACCGAGACAAGTGCAGTAGCAATACCCATTGTCGGCAGAACCGCTATACTTGCTACACGCCATCCAGTGGAGTAGATTGCTACACCATCCGTGTTACCAACCATTACTATAATGATATTTATTATTATCATCATAAATGACATGGAAACCATCATCACTGAACCTGGCAGACCAACTTTGAGAATATCTATAATAATATTCTTATTGAATTTAAAATCGCTGAAGTTAAACGATACATAAGTATCTCTTTTGAAAAAAAACCAGTTTAACATGACAATAGAAGTAATGCTTAGCGATAGTAGTGTTGCCCAGGCAGCGCCTGCAATACCTAAATCAAAGGTGTAGATAAAAATAGGGTCTAGTACGATATTCAGACCAGCACCAAGTGCCATGGCATACATAGCTCTTTTTACATCTCCTTCACCCCTCAGTATTGCATTTGCTATGTTTGTAAAAAATATAAAAATACTGCCTGCAATGATAACCTTGCCGTATGAGACAGTCATTCCTATGACATCAACTGCACCAATAAAAACAAATATCTCGCGAGCAAAGGCAAAAAGTGGTACAGTAAAGACGACTACAAATAAGAGCATTATAGCGATTGTATGAACTGCTATATTGTCTGCACCAGGTTTATCAGAAGCACCAATCCTGCGGGAGATGGCAGACGCTGCACCTATACCCAATCCATTAGATAGTCCCACAGCCAAAAAGAAAAACGGGAAAACGAAACCAATCGCAGCGAGTGCGTTAGCACCAAGACCAGAAACCCAAATCGCATCAGCAAGATTGTAGATTGCCTGTATAGACATAGCTGCAATCATTGGCAATGAAAGTTTGATAATTGCCTTTTTAGGGTCTCCAAGTAGTGTCTTCACTCCTTTCGTTTTCTTATTCCTGGATGACTCATCTGAAATTTCTTTTTTTGTTTGTTTACTATTCACGTATGAACCATCTTGTTAATTGCTCCTCTATTCCCGAGAGTGGACTTCCTGATGTAAGAATTTTAATATATATCTTAAGAAACTGCATACAACGCATGCAGAGATAACCTTTGATTGTAACTTTTAATTCTCGACTCACGCAAGCACTACACAACTTCGTTCTGCAGAACTGTACACAACGCGAGCAGAGATAACCAGTAACTGCATACAACGCAAGCGGAGATGCTCGGTAACTCTTGATTACGAAGTAATCAAGTTGCGAAGCAACCGAGTGTAGAAATCATGTATCGAATTTCAGTAGCAGTAGAACATGGTTGCATTTATATTTTCCTATATGTGGGGCTGTCAACTTGTTGGGTGTTGGCATTGTTTCGATCTGGTCGTATATTCAGGTATAATGTCTACTGTTCTGGGTTTGAACGCATGAAAGAAATTAGAGTTTTGGTATAACACCCAACAAGTTGACAGCCCCGAAATGGTTGGTGAGAAGACTATCAAACTTGCCGATTCAAAAGATGCTAAATTGGATTCAACCCCACTTGAGGCTTCCAGGTATTCTAAATATAGTGATTTCAATCCGCATTATAACTGCAAGATGGATAAGGCTCATATTGCGATGATTGGCACGTATCCTGTCTTTATGACCTATACGAATGGGCTTGCTGCTGATTCTATTTCGCTAACCTCGCATATAGATGATCTTTTAAAAATAAAGGCTGAAATCGAGGAATATCGACTTGACGGCAGTTATGATAACTCTAAGCACCAGAACTTGATACTAAAGAAAAAAATACGCAAAAAATAGAAGAAATCGAGCAATCCTGGGGCAAAAAGATTGAAGCGTGCTGCTGCCCCATTATAGAAAAAGCACATACAACCGGTGATAAAATCAAAAAGAAGATCGGAAGCTAAAAATCAAAAAGGCTGAAGAGGAGATTGAAATAAGCGGCCAGAAATCTGTCAGTATTACTAATCCTGAATCACAATTCTATGAGAGTAAGAAGAAGCGAAATGAAGGTCACGCTGCAATCCACAACTGGATCATGATTCCGGGATATTAGTTGCAAAACCGATGTTACACAAGACAAACAGTGCGCGTAAAGAAACAGAAACAACCGCATTCGAAGAATAAATTTATATGATGAAAAGCGAGATTGTTTTTATCTGTCCTTAATGAGAGGTTTTGATCAAAGGGGAGTATGAATACAATGCAAGATACAGTATAAATATTACAAGCAAATTGTGAGGAGGTCTATTTAGAATGGATTAGTGCAGTGGAAAACGTGAAACAGATCACGAGTGATGAATATGTGGAGGCCGGAACGATTGTGGATGGCAGATAAAATGGTCGAGGAGTGGGAAAGGAAGAATAAAACGCAAGGAAACTGCGTGGAATTTGGCTAATTTGGAAATATTAAGAATCTTTGATTGAGAGAGTTCTTAACCAGGGGAGTAGAAAATGTGAAAAAATGAGTTTAATTTAGTATGCATTTCACATAATCTGGCCAGTTCCCATGGGGTAAAATGGGGAGAAAGTTGGGGATTGTACCTTGGTTGTGGAATTTGCTTTCGAGATGAGAGGGTCTCATGGATTTTCTTTGTATATTTGTCACATGTTGTGTTGATTTGTGTATTCACCTTGAATTGGAATTGGGAGATAGCCCGTACATGTTGAAAAAAAATTAACGAAGAGGCTACATCAAATCACCTGAATCCTTTGTGTTTCTAATCTTTGATGGCCATCTGTTCCGTTTGTGGCTTTGTTTTGTCCTGGTTACTTTCGATGTATCGGAGAGCTGCTTCACATGGTAAGCAACACCATATTCATCACTCGTGATCTGTTTCATTTTTCCTTTCCCTGCACTAATCCATTCTAAATAGACACTCCTCACAATTTGCCCCGTAATATTTATACTGTATCTTGCCATTGTATTCATACTCCCCTTTTTGATCAAAACCTCCTCATTAGGACAGATAAAACAATCTCTTTTTTCATCATACTCAAATTTATTCTTCGAATACGGATTGTTTTTCTGTTTCTTACCTTTCATTTGTCTTGTGTAACATCATTTGCAACTATTATCCCGGAATCATGATCCACAGTTATTTGTGGATTGTATGACAACTCATTTCGCTTCTTCTTACTCTCCATAAATTGTGATTCAGGATCAGTAATACTGACAGATTTCTGGCCGCTTATTTCAATCTCCTCTTCAGCCTTTTTGATTTTTTCTTCAATCTTCTTTTTTTGATTTTCATCACCGGTTGTATGTGCTTCTATAATCGTTTTAGCAGCACGCTTCAATCTTTTGCCCCGGGATTGCTCGATTTCTTCTATTTTTTTGCGTATTTTTTCTTTAGTATCAAGTTCTGGTGGAAGTTCATCACCTCTCTTATCTCCATATATCTTATCTTTTTCTTCGTCTATCTTGATTCCTTTTTCTATGATGTCCTGTAGTCTCTTCAGTTGTTCTTCGCTCAGACTATTATTGTTTGATGCATTTGCTTTTATTTTGGTCCCATCGACTATCAGCTCTTTATTGTCTTTTCTGAAGTTGCAGATTGTTCTGAAATTTGGTTTTTCATTTCCTGTAAGGTACATGTAAATAACATTTTCATGTGCTAATTTATCAATCTTTCTTGAGGACCAGACACCATCAATAGCAGCTTGTACTAATAATCTCAGTAGCATCTGCCTTGGGTATGCCGGATTGCCTGGTTGTGATTTGAATTTTTCTTCTGCTTTACTAACATCTATACAGGCAATTATTGTTACAATTAGATTGCAAATGTGATTTTTGGGTATAAAATCATTAATATATGGAGGAAATAACCATGTTTGTCCAATTTTATCTTCTCGTATTGCTATTTTGTTAAATCGCCTAAAATATCATGATAAAACTACGATTGTAGTTATTTAACTAATGATACATAAATTAAACGATTTATTATTATGTAATGAGGTTTTGAAGTTGATTATTTGGATACAAAAGAAAAAAGACTGGTTTTTACAAGCGGATTTGTTGGTGGCTAGATAATTGTTTCCATTTCTATTCTTCGGGATCAAATAAAGATAAGAATACAATGCATTCCATAGGAGTTAATTCAGATTCGATGTTTGATTTTATCCAATTGCCTTAAGAGCACCAACATGTAATGTAACGGTCACAGAATTAAAGGTTACTGATTATCTCCATATACGAAGTTGTGCAGTTTCTCGAAGCCAGGTAGTTTTCAAGCGAGTCTGTGGATTGGACTCCTTTGTAAACTTTTGAAATTTTTGCCATCAATGAAAAGGCATGGCACAGTATTCAGAGCTGTCGGTAGGGTGCAGCATGTCTGCAAGTTAAGTCATATCCAAAAAAGATAGGTTTTTAAGTCAAAAAACTAATTTGACGATTTCTACCGGTACTGGAAAAATGAAAAACGTACGCAGCCTTTTCGAGAATTGCAGAATCAGAAAAAAATAAAAAAAATAAAAAATGGATGTACAGTTTATATCAAGATAGTTATACTGCTTCAGTTAACTGCTATGCCTGTTGCGCCATAGGAGCTGCCTGAGACTTTAACATCTGTTGAGTCGCAACTTGGGCATTTTGTCTCATCACTGTACCATATTTTTCCGCATTTTTTACAATATCTTCGTGCCATCTACTTTACCTCCCATTATCAGGGCATATTATCATTATCGTTAATGGTATATAAGGATTATCCATGATAAATAATGAATAACTATTATAATAATTATTCATAACATTAACAGGTCTAACGCACATCGAAATAATAGCACAGTCGAATTTTTTTAGTGAAATTGCTAAATTCTTAAATTCCACCAAGCAGAGCACAACAGAAAATGGGAGGGACACCAGAGACCTGAGCAATGATCGAAACTGTCCTTGAACTCTGTGTGCTATTGCATTTCCCCGCGGTGATAACACACGGATTTTTAGATAGTGCCGAGATACTATCTTACTGCCGATAGCGCTGTTATAATCATTTCTTTGTATCTTGTTAGATCTGTTTGATAGTGTGCTGATGCCTGCTTGGCTACTGGATTATCTTTATCATTGAGTCGTTGTAGTGTCTGATGTGCAGTATCTACTATCCACTGGTCTATGGTGTCCTCTTCGATTACCTGGATTGTCTCAGGTCGCACGGATGTCATAGTTGCTCCTTCTGGTGTGGTGTAGATGTTCGGTTTGCCGATAACTGCTACAAAACCTGGCGGTTCTATTCTAACGATTGCATCTGCTGCTTCCTGTTGATACTGCCCTGCATATATGAAAAACGCTCCTGTTGGATCAGTGATTCTGGCTCGCCAGTATTCTGTTTCATTCCCGATGTTCTCTTTTTCTATCAGGGTGCCGGTGATGTAGAGTCTGTTAATCCTGGCTCCTGTTTGCGTAATAAGGTATTGTTTTGAGTACTGGTCATCTTCTTCTTTGTATGTGAGGTTTGATTCCTGCAGTTCTTGCGCAAATATGCGTTTTGCTGGTTCTCGTACATATTGCAGATTTTCTTCCATTACAACGCCTCCTCATTCGTGTTTTTGGATTGCTCGATTGCTACGCAATCGAGAGTTGAGTGTGTAGTGCTGCCCTCTGTTTGCGTTGTATGCAGTTGTGATAGAAGTTCATCCACTGCCTCTTTTGTTATCTTTGGTAATGCTTTTATCTCACTCACTATCAGGTATCGATCAATCTTTGTTCCGACTATTGTATAATATCTACCGATGATTTTTGATTTTATTCTGTCTGTTACTATGTTGTGATCGAGTGCTTCTGTTGCCATGTCTTTTGCTTCAACGAGAGTTATGTTTGTTAGTTTCTCGCTCAATTCTTTGTTTATGATAGCTTCCTGTGTGGTCTTACCATCGTCTATCACAGCTTTTATTCGAAGGTCGTATACACCTTCAACCTTGCCGTGTTCAGTACAAACTCCTTTGGATAGTGCCCTGTTGCATTCCGGACATCTTTTTATCAGTCCTGAGCCGGTTTGCACGTCAACGATAACACCTGTAAATTCTGCTGTTTGTCTGCCTACTTCCACATCTTCTTCTATTTCAGTGATGCTTGTCGCCTTGTTCATATTTATCTGGTATTTACCCTGCCAAACACCTGTTACTGCCGTTTTTATCAAGTAGGATTTGCCCTCTTCTAATGGTTCAGGAATTGTTACTCCCTGGAACATGGTAAATTTTATAATTCCAGTTTCATCTCCTACAAGACCTACCTGAACGATTGATTCATGGTTTGCCTCCCACAATTGGATAACTTTTACCTTGAGAGTTACCCACCGCCCTTCCTGGTTTATGTCTTGTATAGCTGTGATGTCATTTGTAGAACCAGCATAGTACTGGCTTCTATCAATATCATGTTCTTTTAGAAAATAATTAACCACGCTTCGTTTAGCTTCTCCAATTGGCACTTTAAATTCACTCGTTAGCTTTTGAAGCCGCTCTTCAATTTCCTTTTCTGACAACTCTATTCCAAGCTGTGAAAACCGATTTACTATTTCTTGAACCGTATTTGGCATAATTTCGATCTCCTTTATTGATCTAAGATGATTTTATGTGTTCATATCCTTTATCATTCAGGCACTCTATAATAATCTTGCCTGTTGAAACTGTCTTCTCAAGAACAATACCTTTTTCTACCACATCTCCAATCACTGTAAAATCAACTTTTTTCTGAAGCTCTACGACTTTATCCTTTTGAACAGTAAATAACAGCTCAAAATCACCACCTTCATATAGACTCAGCGATAGCGCCTCTTCCTTGGAAAATAGCTGTTCGATATCTTTGTTAACCGGTATTTTTTCGGCACTTATACTAAATCCTATGTGGTTGTTTGCACGTGACAACTCATAGAGTGATGCAGCCAGACCATCGCTGATATCCATCATAGCAGTAGCCATTTTGGTCTTACCAATAGTAACTGCTTCGGCAATTCTTGGTACTGGCTCAAACAGTCGGCAGGCTAATTTTTCAGGGCACCTCATGTTGTGTTTTAGTGCAAATATTGCAGCACCAGCCCCGCCAAGACTTCCTGTCACGCACACAACATCACCAACTTTAATCCCGGTTCTGTAGAGTATATTTGAAGGATTTACCTTTCCAAGTGCTGTTCCAACAATGGTAAGCTCACTATGACTGTCTATATCGCCTCCAATAACCTTGCATGAAACAGTATCTGCACAGGCTGTAATACCCTCCATCATTTCATCAACAAGATTGACGGTTACAGACTCTGGTAAGCCTAAAGCAAAAAGTAGTCCCACGGGCTTTGCGCCCATCGCTGCAACATCACTGAGATTTACTGCAGCACTCATCCATCCGATTTGATACCAGCTCATCTGTTCTGGAAAATCAGTTTTTCGATGAAGCATATCAGTACTTACAACAAGGAATTCACTCCCGCATTCAATAACAGCACAATCGTCTCCAGCAGTTGTATTTTTTAACAGTGCTGAAATGTGTTCAACAAGAAGCCGTTCGCCAAGTTCAACAATGCGCATCAAGTGAAGTGATGTACACCATCAATAATATATCTTGCCAGGGAATCAATTTCCACCCACAAAGATTATTAGTAGTCACGCATATAAGCTTGATGTCGGCGTCACTGCACAACTTCGTCGTGCAGAGATACAAATAACCTTTGACTCTTGATTGTGATAGCAATCGAGTCGCGCCAAGGTGGCGGAGTGGCTACGCTATCGCCTGCAGAGCGATCACATTCCGGTTCGAATCCGGACCTTGGCTTTCACTTAAAGATTTTTATTTAGTTTGGATAGTTAATGTCTGCACATTCATCACCACAGAAGTGGACAGAATTCTTAAAGTCGTCCTATAAAGATGAGATTGCCAATCTTGCTGAAGAGTATCCTGATGTTAGAAGTCTTAGTGTATCTTTTTTTGACATAGAGCAGTTCGATCCGGAATTGGCAGACGAACTTCTGAACTTTCCAGATGAGGTGTTAAGAGACGCCAAACAAGCACTACTTGATATTGGTGATACGAAAGGAGTTGATTTTTTAAAAGCTCATGCACGAGTAAGAGATCTTGCATTACACGTTCAGATACGCAGCATTCGAAGTCATCATATCGGAAAACTGATTGCGGTTGAAGGGTTGATTCGAAAAGCTACCGAGGTGCGCCCAAAAATCACCCGTGCAGTATTCCACTGCCCTTATGAACATGAGACAGTTATTATGCAGGGTGAGAAATTCGTAGAGCCTTATGAATGTAATGATGCCAACTGCTCCAGAAAAAAAGGACCTTTTGCACTATCGAGAGAAAAATCCACTTTTCTGGATGCACAAAAGCTTCGCATACAGGAATCGCCAGAAGGTCTTAGAGGTGGTGAGCAGCCACAGACACTCGACGTACTGGTAGTTGATGACCTTGCTGGAATAATTGCTCCCGGGGATCGCATAATTATTACAGGGGTGCTTCGCTCTTACCAGCGCGTAAATTACAACACCAAAACCACATTTTTTGACATAGTGCTTGATGGCTTATCCATCGATGTGGAAGACAAGGAATTCGAGGATATCGTACTGGCATCTGAAGACATTGAGATGATAAAAACTCTTGCCGCTGACACCGGGATTTATGAGAAAATGATACGAAGCATAGCTCCAAGTATCTATGGCTACAATGAAGTAAAAGAAGCAATATCCCTTCAACTGATGAGCGGTGTATCCAAGAGACTTCCAGACGGCTCACGGATCAGAGGTGATATTCACATGCTGCTTATTGGAGACCCTGGCATTGCAAAATCACAGCTTCTACGATACACGGTCAAAATTGCACCCCGTGGTATTTATACAAGCGGTAAAAGCTCAACATCGGCAGGGCTTACAGCCGCAGCAGTAAAGGATGAATTCGGAGATGGACGATGGACTCTTGAAGCCGGTGCATTAGTACTTGCAGATAAAGGCATTGCAGGTGTTGATGAAATGGATAAAATGAAGGCTGATGACCGCGCATCACTGCATGAAGCAATGGAACAACAAACCATAAGCATAGCAAAGGCAGGCATCATGGCGACCTTGCAATCCCGCTGCTCGCTGCTTGGTGCTGCAAACCCGAAATATGGACGCTTTGACCAGTATGATAACATCGCCAAACAAATAAACATGCCGCCAACACTTCTGTCGCGATTCGACCTGATATTTATTCTTACAGATAAGCCAACGATAGAACGAGACACACAAATATCCAATCATATTTTAAAAGCACATTACGCGGGTGAACTTAGCATGCAGCAGGAACATATTCTAAACTCAGGCATAACCAGTAAGCAGATAGAACATGCAATGAAAGTAATACAGCCAGAGATAGAGCCTGAACTGATGCGAAAATATATTGCCTACGCCAAACGCAACATCTATCCTCTTATGAGCGATGATGCCAGGAAAAAAATCGTCAACTTTTATCTTGGACTCAGGAAACAGGGGGAAGACCCCAATTCACCAGTTCCGGTTACTGCAAGGCAGCTTGAAGCTTTAGTAAGACTTGCCGAGTCGAGTGCACGTATCCGTCTGAGCAATGAAGTAAATGTAGACGACATAGAACGAGTGATACGTATAGTAACCACAAGCCTTGAGCAGGTGATGATGGATCCGGAGACTGGCATGCTTGATGCTGACATTATTTCTGTTGGTACAAGCAAAAGCCAGAGGGACAAAATACACATACTTAGAGATATAATAAAAGAGCTTCAACATGCACATGATGGTGTAGCACCTTATGAAGAAGTGATAGTACAGGCAGAAGAACAAGGTATTAATAGAGAAAAGGTGGAAGACGTACTATCAAAACTTAAGAGCTCAGGAGAAATATACGAGCCTAAAAATGGATACATTAAAATATCGCAATAAAGAAGGGTTATTCTTGTTTGAAATACCAGATAAAAAACAGCTCATTGATATAGCAGTAACCAAACACAGAAACCTGGTAGACCAGTACACCAGTGAATGTGAAGACATGAA
>RPGO01000041.1 GCA_004193545.1 Candidatus Argoarchaeum ethanivorans
ATTACTTAATTCTGCAACGGTTTTACAAAACTCATCATTGAAATGGGTGTTTAAGTTGTCCATGATGTAATGAAGTGGAGCATCTGAAGGCAGGGTATTAACGTGTTCTTTGAAAACTCGGGATAGTGTTTGCGTATTGTGATTTGGGGTACATCTACCGAAGACTTTGCCTGTTTTAGGGTTTAGAAAGGCCATAAGATCTATGGTTCCATTGCGCCTATATTCAAATTCTTCGTACCTGGGTTTGTTGGATACAGCAGGCAATTCCGGAGCCAGCGTGGATTTGGCTTGAAGAGCCGTGCATTCATCAAAGTTAAACAGATACTCTGGAGGGTGGAGACAAAGGTTAACAATATGTTCCATTTTCGGAAAGAAGTCAGGGTCGGTAATAGCCAAAAAATACTTATGCAAATGAGGTAGCAAGGCATGCCTTTTCAAAATGCGTTGAATGGTTGAATGACTCATAGAACAACCGATGATTTCGCTGTGTTCTTTCAGATAATTTTCCGCCCATCTCAATGACCATCTGTTACACCCGGGCAAAGGAGAAACCTGGCAATAAAAGGCAATGGTCTTTAATTGTGTTTTCTCATTATAGACTGGAGGGCGTCCGTTTCTCTTTTGATCGCATAATTCGCCATCGTTTTTTGATCTCATTATCCATTTGCGAACGGTAGTGATATGCCGGTTCGTGAACCATGCAATGGTTCCTAAATTGACCTCCCCGTGAGCAAGTGCCGGCATTTCAGCTCGTTCCTCTATTTGTCGAATTCCGGCAGACTGATGTTTTGCCTTTGAAGTATGATTGTCTTGAAAAAGTTCATCTACAGTATCAATTATCATGGTTTTGAGTTTTTTTTAAATCCTCTACGAGAGCAGGAAGGGATTTTGATATTTTGGGCAACGCCAATTTGTTCATGTGTAATCGTACAGAGCGATCAGGCAAAACCAAGTTACATCGCTCTTTGATCTGTTGAGATACGGCGCGGCTTGAAGTCGGTTTGCCGGTTATGGCATTAGCAGCAACCTGCTGGATCAATTCGGCCTTAATCTCCGGAGTGAATCGGTAATCCTGAATTTGGCCCTTTCGTTTATCAATCAAGCAATAAACGTCTTCTTCATGCATCTTCCCATTTAGATCTCTGGTATGCCTTACAGAGAATCCAAGGACATCAGACACCTCTTTAGCGGTAAGCAAACCGTTGTTTACAAAAGTGAGGAGAATTACTTTACGCTGCAATAGATTTTTTCGAGGGATTATAATTTCCTGATTGTTACCGCCTAATTGAATGATAACGTTTTGCTCGGTCACGGCCAAAGATACCTTAACCGGAGCCTCAGTTGTCACTACTTTTTTATATGCTGATTTCCTTCTATCTTCAAATGCCAAAAGACCGTACTGATCTGCCCGCGTGAGAAAGGACAGAAAGGTTCCCATAGATATTTGTAAATATTGGGCGATATCCTCCCGCTTTGCCCCAAACAAAAACAGGGTGAAGCCGATAATCCGGGTGACGATTTTGACTCCAAGACTTTCATAAGCCTTCTCGATCCGCTTATTAGAATGGGTTTTCGAGAAGTGTAGGTCAATCGGGCAATTTGACATATGCAATCCCTCCTTCCTATATCATACGTTTTGGAGGGATAATAAACCTAATATATCACATATGTCAAGGAAACTTCTTTAGACTATTAAATTGTAAATAGTCTGTTCAGCCAATTTGATTATCTTGCTCAATTCCTTGACCGTTAGAAGCTCTTCCATTTTTTTCCTCATAATATTTATTTGCTTGGATATAAGATCCTGCATCAAAATACCGTCTGATATTATAATTTTCTCAATCGAACTAAATAAGACAGAAATGATTTCAAATCTGGTAGGAGGTAGCCATTAGGCTACCCCCTTTCCTACAGAACGGCTCATACCTGCCAGGTACCAGTGCAGGAGGGCTTCCCTGGGTAAGACACACTACCTCCCCATATCCCGTCCAACTTCACAGCGGTTCGGTTCACCGGATATCAGGCCTCGTCCGGGTTACGTACATGGGTTCTGCCTCATGCTTCCTCCAGACACCCCATTTCTGGAAATGCCCTTGCCTTGTTGGCGTTGCTCTTCCGTCCGGTAACTGGGGACGTTTTATGACTTCCAACCACTCGGTCAGAAGCTCGGATAGTGCGCCATGCCAAGCATCATTATGCCTAAAGTTCACAAGCAAATGTCGTTTTTTATTCGTTCATTTTTTTATTCTAACATAGAAAACCTGGCCCTCAGGGCCAGGTCACAGTTCAGTGGTTTTACTATCTGAACAACATTTGTTACTCCAAGGTCGAGTTGTCCCACAACTTAACGAAGGAGTAACAAATGAGTAGATTTCGTAAACTATCACAAACAATTTGGCATTGCCAATTATAGCTGCACATAATTTACATTATGTGCTGTAAGTTATTATGTGGAGTCAACGATAAATCATCATATTTTTTCAATGTCTTCGTCTCAATAACTCCACATAATATTCCAAAAAAAATTACTTTACAATGAACTCAGCCATTCCATCAACCCCTTATTATCACGCCATGATGGTAACCTTACTGAAGGAGCCATTTCGGCGGCTTTCTGTAGGGCATGACGTTTCATTTTCATGTCGGCTCGAGCATAGATATCTGTACTTCTGATATCAGCATGTCCAAGGATCGACTGGATGACAGTCGTCGGGTTACCGGCCTGGAGCAAATGCATAGCTTTCGAATGGCGCATAGTATGCGGGCTGATATTTTTCGATAGCCCTGGTTTGGTCTTACGTGCATCTGCAGTATATTTTTTCAATAAGTAGCGAACACCGAAACGTGAAAGATGTTCTCCTCTCCGATTAAAAAACAGTGGTGAATCTATGCACTCTGAGCAGTCCAGGCGATGCTCGCTCATATACTTGGCCAATAGATTGACCGTACCAGACATGAGTGGCACTACCCGAGCTTTTCGTCCTTTTCCGGTCAAACAAATTTGAGCAGGAGGATTGAGCCGAATGTCTCGGATCGATAGATCAACCAGTTCCTGAACACGTGCTCCAGTGTCATAAAGCAGGCTGAGCAGAGCCGCATCACGCCTTCCCCAGATGGTTGCTAAATTAGGCTTGTCAAGAATTTCGGCCAACTCATCCGTTGTAAGGTAATGCACTGTTGGTCGGGTGTAGCGCTTAAGTGGGATAGCCAAGATCTGCTGGCATTGTGCAATCCGGCCGGGATCTTCAGTTTGGAGATATCGAAAGAATGCATGTAAAACTGACAACCGGTGATTTCGAGTGCGAATGCTACAATTCCCCTCGTTTTCCACGTAATTGAGAAGACTTATAACCAGTGGTACGTTCAGTGTATCAAGCGTTAAGTTCTCTGGAGACACTGCCAAATGATCCCGGCAGTAACGCAATAACAGCGTAAAAGTATCACGATAGGCTTTTATCGTATTCGGGCTGACGTTTTTCTGAGCAGACAAGTATTCACCAAGAAAATTCGTCAACCGAATTGCAAAATCAGTTGGCTTCATTGCTCTAACCTCCTTGGGATGACATGTCCTGCAAATTGTTCAAGTTGTTTGACAATATTTGGGAAAATCTCCGGTGTAAGACGCAGATACCATTGTGTGCTGACGAGGTTTTTATGGCCCATATAGGTTGCCAGAAGCGGTAACTTCACACCCAAATCGGCACCTTGCCGGTACCAACTCTCAAGTCTATGGACTGCAAAAGAATGCCTTAGGTCGTGAAGGCGGGGCCCTTTTCCTCTACCGCCATGGGGAATATTGCATTTCCACAGCAGTTGACGAAAAAAATAATAGACCGTTCCTTTGCTGTAGGGTGTTCCATCGACTTTTGGAAAAAAGACTGAAGATGCATCACCTTCACCCAAAATAGATGCGTATCTCCTCAAACGTACTGTCATTGTTGGGGCCAGGGGTACCAAGCGATCTTTGTTGAACTTGGTTTTAAGAATGGTTAGTATGCCGGCGGCAAGATTCACATCAGAAAACTTTAATCGAACCACTTCACTAACCCGCATGCCGCAACAATAGAGCAGTCGGAAGATTTCCGGCATGATCAGATGACGCTTTGGAGAACGACTGTCCGGTGGGGTACAGTCGGCTGCCTGCAAAATATTGTTTATTTGCTGATGGTTAAATATGTAAGGTATAAATTCTATATGTTTGACATTTGCCTTTGTGGTTTCAGGAACGTAGGCATCGATTCCTTGTCGGCGTAAGTATAGGGCAAATTGCCGAACTCTGATTATTCGTAGTCTCTGGTTGCTCGGTTTTTCATAATCCCGTTTTGCTGTCCACTTATCGACGATGTCACGAGGCAATTCGAGGGATTGCAAACCAATTTTGCATAAAAAACGGTCCAGCCTAAGAAGTTCCTGACTCTCTCTTTTGTATCTGTAGCCATATGCTTGCTTTTCATGGATGAATTTTTTCATTAATTCTGATAACGGACTATGACACTGGATTTTGATGTTTTGTTCACGCATGGGTCACCTCCTCAGGATCAATGGCTACACTTTGGAGAGCCTCGACGTTGATCTTTGTATAAATCCGCGTCGTATCCATAGAAATGTGTCCCATAATACCGGAGATTGTTTCTAACGGTACGCCTGCCTCTAAAAGGCGGCTTGCCATAGTATGACGTAATGAATGCATGCCTTTCCGATTTTGTGCTGGAAGCTTGATGGCTGCCCTTCGACGGTACCGCGTGATGATGTAATGCAGGTTGTTGTTATAACTAAACGGCATAAAAGGTGCATTCGCCTTTAAGAATACCTCTCGCAACTGGCTTGCAGGACGTCCATAGCGAAGGTAATCGATCAGGGCATTGCCAATCTTTTCGGTTAACGGTAAAGCCAAAGGCTCACTGCTTTTGGCTTGGTTAATTTCAATCCGAGCCTGTCCCCATAAAAGGTTTTCAAAACGCAGGTTGCGGATGTCGCTTACGCGCATTCCCAGCCTGACGGCCAAAAGTAAGATTGCGTAGTCCCTCTTTCCGCACGGGGAGCTTCGATCAACGGCAGGCAGAAGGGCGTCAACTTCATCACTTTTCCATACTGAAGGGATATGCGCATCCGATCGAATCCGGATTTTGGGTACATATTCGGCCATATTGATAGAGATGCCCCCCGTCATATAAAGATAACGTAGAAACGACCGAATAGAGGAAACCAAATGAGCGATGGTCGCTGGCTTCAAGTGCGCACATGATGTCACGAACCGAGAAAGTATTGATGCCTGAATTTCTTTGACCGATGCGATGCCATGAGAATTGAGATAATGGAGGAATCTGGTGATATCCCGATTACGGGAACGTATGGTCCCCAAAGGACTCCACAATTGTTCAGAGCAAAAGTGCTCGTACCCAGACAAAGCTTCTTCCATATTATCGGATAGCCTTGTCTTTGCAACAACATGACTGCGGCGCTGAATACATCCATGCAGAGCAAAGTCTGTAAGAGCGTGCATTACATTCCTGATGTGACGTTGACGTAATGTCATGTTTGTTTCAACCTTGTCTGAGATTCCGCAACTATCAAGGAATTGAAAAACAAGGTCTGTTGAAAAGGTTTCCTCTCCCGAGTTTTTCTGAGCAAATTGAGCAAATTCTTTCCATATGTATTGATAGTTTCCAATAGTTCCTTGTCTGTAGCCCAAGCTTTCCAAATGCTTGGCAGCACTTGCAATAAGTGAGCTAACCCTTTTAAAACATTTTAACTTTGAAACAAGGATCGAGTTCATAATAAGCCTCCTTTTATTACAGGTGACAATCATTGCCACCATAGAGGCTAATTATTGAATGTTATGTGCAGCAAATCAAAGTATCAATCGCGGAATAGCAACGAAGTTTCTGTTTCACTCAACATAAAATTCTGCTACACATAATGCAAGGTACGATTACCAGAAATCTTGGAATTAAGATGTCAGTCAATGGAATAAAGAAACTGAAGATGGACGATGCTTGTAAATTATTCGATTCATCGAACGTAAGTTCAAACTGATTTCAGAAAAAATATAAAATTTTGAAAAAAAGCGGGACATTCTTTTAAAGATATGGTACCTTAAAATGTAAAAATTTACAATTAAGGTGCCGATGAGTATAAAAAGTATATTAATAGCGATGGCTATCAAAACTTTATTAAATGGCTGTTGGCGCTTCAGTAAAGGTACCTCTGAAAGTTTTTAAAACAAACATATTTAAATTTGAAGCAGTTAATAAACTTAAGGAAGAAAATGCCAAACTCGCTGGCAAAGCTTGAGCAGAAAAGACGGCGCTTCACCACGTAAATGTCAATAAAGCCTTCAACAGCAGAATCGGGAGAAAGGCTGCTCCAAAGGGAAAGATGTGCGCAAAAGAAACGCTATGAAGCCCGCAAGGGGAGCGCGTAAATAAAGGCAGAGCCAAACGGAACAGAGATTGCCATTGGCTGAAAATGATTTATGTGGAAAAGACGCTTTTGAGTAGCTGACAAAGCCCCTCTTGAAAGCTACAATGAGCGAATTATTGAAGATATACCTGATCCTGGCCTGAAGAAACAAAGATTACGCTGGTAAAACAAGAGAAAAAGTATTGTGATGAGTGCCAAGAAGTAATTACAGCCAAGTCTGATTTAGCATTGCCTAAGGCGGATATTGGTTTAAACGCAACGGTATTATTGTGTTATCTTTGGATAGCCTTATGTTTGCCGTATACCAAGATCAGAGAATATCTGGCAACGTTTTTTCAGTTAAAAATATCGACATCCGGTCTTTCCCCGCCAACGTTATCGTATTTTGAAAATTTACGCCGAAATTTTAATGACATAAACAATGGCTCTGTACTC
Source organism: Candidatus Argoarchaeum ethanivorans (assembly GCA_004193545.1). GTDB lineage: Archaea > Halobacteriota > Methanosarcinia > Methanosarcinales > EX4572-44 > Argoarchaeum > Argoarchaeum ethanivorans. Next base: position 6,859 of record RPGO01000041.1, read on the forward strand.
AGTGCCGATGAGACTGGCTGGCGTGTTAGAGGCCGAAGCTGGTGGCCTTGGGTATTTGGCACCCCGGATACTGCTTATTTTACTGTAGATAAAACCAGGGTCTGTATCCGCCGGGGTACCATAGATGCTAATTCTAGAACGAACCCATTTATTAATCAAATGTATCGACAACCTGATGCGCAGGAGTTTGCAAAACATTTTAAAGCAGGGCTGACAAGGAGATAGTATAAGATAGAATTTTTTAGCATGTAAGGCAGGTCAGGTAGGCTTATTGGAATTTTGTTCATTGGACGGAACTCTCAATGAGGGGCCGTTGATTTTTATTGTAATACAGCGATGTTTAAGGCGATCGAGCAGTGCATCGACAAGGGGTCTTCTGCGGAACAGATCATACCATTCTTCATACTCAAGATTTGTGGTAATAATGGTTGAACTTTTGCCATAGCGTTCTCCCATCAGTTTAAAGAAGGCATTTACCTGTTCGGGTTTAAGGGTAAGGTATCCAAGTTCGTCAATGACCAAAATTGGATAGTTACACAGCCGTTTAATGAGCTTTGGGGTGGTTCTGTCGGCCAGGGATGCATAAAGCTCATCTAATAGATCCTGTGCATTATAAAACCGTCCTCGGTAACCGTCAATTAGCGCTTGATGTAAAAGCCCGGAAGCTAAGCCTGATTTGCCGGTGCCTGGATTGCCGATAAAGACAATGTTTTCGGCCCGTTCAATAAACGCCAAGCTTGCCAGGGACATAATCTGTGATTTTTTAACGCCCAGTTGTTTATCAAAGGGGAAGGTTTTAAGGGTCCAGTCCCACGGGATTTTGGCATGATTGAGCCTGTAAAGCATGCTGCGCTCTTGACGATAAGCGAGTTCTTGTGCAAGGAGACGATAAAGGATTGAATCGAAGGCACTGCCTTTTTTCTCCGCACGGTTCAGTTCTCGGTCAAGGACATTAGCCATGCCTTTAACCCAGGTTCCGGACTCAAATTAATAAATTAAATCTTATCAAACAGTTGCGAACAAAGTTTCTGCGACTACACCTTCTGTGAAGGCCTTATTTTTATTGACTTGACGAGACATGAGGCATTCCAATTTTTTCTAATATACTTCTCGTCTTTTCCGGCAGTTCGACCGGTTTTGTGACGGTTTCACCTGATATTTGATCAAAAAGAGTTACAAAGTCAATGTCCTTAAAAGGAGCATAGAGTTCTTTGGAATTCAGATAATCTTTTTCTCCGACAGCTTTTCTCTTATTTGCGAGAAATTTGTTCAGAAAGTATGCCAGAATGCAAATAGTATAAACTGCTTTGACATGTTTTTCAGTGTTAACGAAGAAAGGTCTGATTTTAAGAAAAGACTTCACGTTTTTGAATACATCTTCAATCTTTGTTTTATCCCGATAAGCGTGTATGACTTTGCGGGGGTTGACTTTAAATCCTCTCCCCTGTCGTTGGATGTGGTTGGTAATAAAAACACAAACACCGTCAAGCAGCTTGTCCGCAACAATGATATCAACTTTTTTCTTTACCTGGACTTTAAAGCTGTTAACGGACTTTACAATACCGTTTTTCAACCGTTTTTTTACGACAATCGGACGTAGGGTTGGCTCCTCATAGTACTTTTTAATCTTAAGCCTTTTTAATTCGTTGAGCACACGGCCTTCTGTTGCTTTAAGTTTTCTGTCCCTTTGGGCATTTTTTAGATCTTTGTTTTCATTTTTCAGATATGTTTCAAAAAAGCAAATCTTCTCTTTACGGTTTTTACGGTCCTCGGCAAATAAGGTAGGATTAAACCCGACGATAAAACGTTTATCGCCAATTACGCCGTGGTCATGAAAATAAAGTTCATCATCATATTTTTTAAACCCATCAGGTCTTGGGGATACATGGTCTGTGGATATTTGTTTAAACGGGGTTAAATCGATACCACAACCAGGAATCTGATTGCGGTCTAATGCTGAAATGTATTTCATGTTTGCATCTTCAATCATTTGAGCATTGTCATCGGAGATTATACCGCGATCAAAAACCAGGGTAACATTGGCGCCGCTTAATTTGAACCGTGTTTTGCACGCATTGATATTTCGCTTGAGAGTTTTGACTTCAGCGGTGTTACCGGGAAATACATCCCACTTAAAGGGGTAGCCCTCATCGTTGATCAAAACTCCCAACAAGACTTGGCGTCTGCCCCGGCATTCAGCTTTGCCTTTACCAAAAGCAGACAATTTGCATTTATAGCCAACAAAGTAGGAGGTGGTAAGATCGTAATTTATGTATTGATATGAACCGGAATGTTTTAAATACGTCTGCTTAAAAAGATAGTTCTCTATTGAAAAATGATTTTGATGAATTTTATCCAGTTCATAGTAAATTTTATCGTCATTTAATCCGCTCAAGTCAATATTAAGTACTTTGGCCAAGGCGTTTTGTTTTGCCCATTTGGGGACCGAATAATGCGAGCAAGGGTCAGTACAGCGATTAATCGTTAATATTTTTGCCATAAGCGGTGTTGAAAGCGGGCTGTCTGAAATCTCAAAATCGAAGGCCTGATCCAATTGCCAAGAATTCCACAACTCGTTGACAAGGGCGATATCCAGATAAGCTTTGCTGTCTTTGACTACAATATCCTTGAGTCGGGTAACGACTTCATCCTCACTTTGTACTACTTTGAGAATCAGTCTTATCTGATCCGCTTGGCGATCAGTGAGCTTGCCGATAGACCAAATAGTTCGTTTTTTTACCTTTTTGCCTTCACGGTAAGATTCGGCAATGGCGTATGATTTATATTTTTTTTCTTTATACCTTGAAAAGCTGTAACTTAGATGCATAATGCAGCCCTTTCTTTTATTAGACTACATTAGCATTTAAGAAAATGTTTGTCAACCGTTATTTATCAGTATATTTAAAGATATTTATAGCGTATAATGTCATTTTATTCTGAGACTACATATTTTGAGCAAACCGTGTGAACCCTTGAAATCCAAGGATTCTTAAAAAAATGACCCGGAATGCGGGCTTTAAGACGCAATTCAATCAGCAACTGGTGGAGCTTTTTTCTCATCAATCCTGCTCTTCAATTTTAAAAAAATCCCCCGCCACGTAGGATAGAATCATGTTTTCCAGGCGAGCAAGATCATACAGGCCGTAATGAAGAGCCTCCTCGATTGCCTTTTCAAATGCATCCGCAGGATATGTTCGTTTAAGATCCAAAAGCCTTTGCAACTTGCGTTTGCCGGTGCCATGGGAACGTTTTTTGATACCATCCACATACTGATCGATAGCATCACACCGGCCCACAAGAGCTTTTTCTTCTTTGCAGGGACCTTTTTTATCCTTGTATTTATTGAAGGGCAAATGGTGACCTTTGGCGATGACTTTAGTATCCCGTTTATTTATGGCTCTTTTGTGATCAGCTATTTTTTTCTGTTTAAAAAAGACCAGGATGCGATCCCAAGTCTTATGCACTTCAACCTTTTTTCCGCAAAAGCGCTCGGGTACTGAGTATCGATTCGTATCGACAATCACGTATCCGGACATATCCACGATTCTTTGCAATGTTTTATAGACCGGAGGGATATACGCAGGTAGCGGCAAAAGATGAGGCTTTTCCATCAGATAAGCCTCATCCGGGCTCATGCCTAAGGAGCGTTTGATTTTCTTGTTAGCAACGGTATTACACCATTTTTGGGCGCGTTGATTCAGATCGTACCAGTCGGCAAAGGTTCTTCCGGAAAGAAAGTTATTTTCAGCATATGAAAAATTTCTTTCAACACGGGCCTTTCGATCGGCATGCCCTATAGAGTGAGGGATAAAGCTCATACCGAATATCTTTCCAAAAGCCTCCATTTCAGGGGCGATTTGAGCATCCGGGCCGCTGCCGTGTGCCACCATGACACTGGTATTATCAATGATGCATCGTGGACAGCTGCCGTCCATATACTTTAACGCTTCAGTGAGAAAAACCTTTGCTTCAAAACGAGTAAATGAAGGGTAGTACTGGATAAAGAGTTTTCTACTATAGGCCAATACAAGACCGGCACATTGGGCTGTTATTTTCTTGCCGCCAAGGATGATACGATGCGGTGAGGTGTCATGCTGAAGTTCCTCGCCAGGACCAAAATTGTATGATCCGGCCCTTTTCTTTTTCCTGTCGCCGCGCAGTCCCATCTCTTGCACCAGACGTGTAAGCGTGCTGTAAGGGATATCATGGCCGTATTTATCGCTTAAAATTTCCCGTACCCGGACCACATTGCCCTTGCAGGGCTTAAAGTATTCCCGGATTATGGGCTCAAGATGATGGTAACTGCCGGGCTGGGCAACTTGGTTTGTTTTCCCTCTGACAATTCGACGGACCGCGTTGCGTGATATGTTCAGCAGACGACTGATTTTGCGTATCGGGCACCCCGAATAATGCAGTGTCATTACCGTTTGTCTCTTGTCTTCGGATATCATCGTTAATCCTCCTGATTTTTTCGTCCAATGACAAAATAAGATCTTTTGTTTCTTCAAAAGCGGTAAGCAAGCAGCGTTTATCCAGGTTGCTCTGCCTGGCATAGATGACAGAAGGAGCCTGTTTGATAAGCCTACGGATTATGTGAGCGATCATTTTTACGTCTGCAAGCCATTGCCCCTCCAGTCCGTCTTTGAGCTGTTTAGACAAATTGTCTTGTTTGCCGGCCTCAAGGGCTTTAAGAAAGAGCTGCGGATGTTGCACCATTTTTTCTCGTGTTTTGCGATTCGATTTTTTGTAGTGATGAAAAAAGATAAAAAGATTGCGGGTGGAGATCTTTTCTTTCATCAAACTTTCTGCAAGTGCCTTTGCGTGCTGACCGTTGGCGCGCGCCATAGGGGTCAATACCCTTGTAGCAGCCCAACATGAGATGTTACCTCTTTTAACTGACTGGACTACTTCTTCATCAAGCGTATCCAAAAGGGCAAGACGCCGAGACACCCAGCTTTGATCTTTTCCCAACTGCTCAGCAATTTGACGCTGAGACAGTTGATGTTGAATATGAAGTTCCTTTATTAGACCGGCTTCTTCAAACACATCCCATTTGCGCTCACCGGTTTTGGCCAAAACGTGAATAAGCGCCTCTTGTTCCTTGCCATACCAAATTTGGGCCAATAACGTATCTTTACCACAACGCTTTGCCGCAGCCACCCGCAGATAACCGTCAATGAGGATATATTTTGGATGCTCTGCCGGCACAATGAGCACAGGGATGATCTGACTATACTGCTGAAGGGATGCGGCAAGACGCAGTGCAGCTTCCGGATTATGTACTCTGATATGTGCGTACCGAAGCTCAAGATGGCAAATTTCTATCCGCCGTATCCTTATATCAGGGTTGGGTTCCATAACACGCCCCATATCACCGCTCTACCTTAAATGATATCAAGTGATCTCTTTGCAATCAGATGTTTTTTAGAGACCGTGAGGATAACCAGTTGAAATAAAATCAAGTTTTACAAGTAACACGTCACTCTTTGCAATCATTTGTGGCCCAGCCGGCACCAGCTTGTAATAGCCTGATATATCAGTTTTTACCTGACTTAACGCGTACCTCTTTGCAATCATGGTACTCGTATCTGATGCCTCATTAACGCCCTTGCGACGCTGGTTCCGAACTCTTTGAAACTGACGGTTACGTTCAACATATTCCGGATGGGATGCGCGATACCGCCCCCAATAACCCTTATTCTTCTCACACCAACGTCTTTGAGCATCTGCCTGATTGTTTTTGTAGTCTTGGTCTATAGAGCCAACGCATAAACAATAAAAATGCTAATAAATCAATAAAATATGTCAAAAAGAGCTTGATTATTATTGTAAGTATTACTACTATATCTGCTACATTTAAGCATTGCAACCCCCAATATATAGACTATTAGCACTGGCAAGCAGATACTAAAGAAGTAATATTTACAAAATTTATCGATTTTAATCCAGGAGCAAATCAAATCATGCTCAATTTTAACACAGTCCCTGTTTTCGAACAAATTCCTTTGATTCACACTGTAAATGAAGATGATGAGCTACTTCTCATCTCTCCAGATACCGAGTGGTATCGAATATTAAAACTTTTCCAATGGCAAGATTATCGAGAAATAGCTGCAAAATATTACGATGCACTTTATCACTTTAACAAATCGCAAGAAAAACCCCAAAGTAACCACAGAGATTTTGAACAAAAAGACCAGGCTGCTCAGAGGCTGCTTTTTAGCCGTGCAACCATGGATAAAACCGCTCCCGTTCTTCATCTGGAAGAATATAAGGAATCTTTTATCCGCACAATATCTCCCTTATCGATTGCCCCTGGAATAACTCCCAACCGCCTGGGTGGAAAGAAACCTAAATGTTTTTTTGCGCTTTTTAAGAGTTTCATCGGTGTCTCTCTTATGGGGTTTGCGCCGGAACCTGAAAAAGTTTATTTACTTCTCACTTCCAATCTGTCTTTTGCCAGGGTTTGTGGCTTTATTCCAAAAGGTGAAGATGAACAGTATTGGTTTAAGTACATTCCCAGTCTTCGCAAACTCGAACAATTTGATCAAATCATGACTGACTATGGATTGTGGAGTAAAAGCAAATGGGACGAAGTTCGCCAAAATATTGAGAAGGGTGTAATCAAAAAAGAAAACGAACTGGTTGGCGACACAACTCATTATTATGCTTTCTCAGGCTTTGAAACGTTAACGTTTCAAAATGAAAAGGGCAAAGAGAAAACCAAGTCACAGTCAAAGGTTACCAAAAGTTGTCATTGCGATAATAAAGAGAAATGCCAACATCCGTGGAAGCTTACGGATGATGGCGCTGGAACCATTGTCAAAGCGCACAATAAGTACATTTGGGGCCATAAAGCATCTATCCTTGGTTTTCCTTTGCAGGGAATACCCCTGGATGCTATTGCCGTTACCGATGCAGCTACATTTGATGGGAAAACGTTTTTGCCTCATGTTAAAAGCCTTTTTGAGCATCTGCCCGAGGTTCAGCCATGGATAGATAGAGTGCTTTATGACAGCGCATGCGATAGTAAACCATTAAAAGATAAATTTAAGAAAGAGTTAAATGTCGACCTGAAAGCATCTTTCAACCCGCGCAGAAAAAAAGCAGTTACGGTAAACCTTCCAAGAGGAATGAAAAAGGTCACCGCCTGTGGTAATGTAGTATGCAATGCCGACTTTGAGATGGATTATAGAGGAATACGATACGGAGCTGAAAAGTTCATCTACCGAGCGCCTGTTGATGAGAACGATATCAGTGTTTGTACTACCTGTGAATATAAAAATACCTGTTGCCCTACTGCCACAGAGGGAAGAGTTGTTGAGATATCATTTGATATACTTCCTCATATCGATACTCAGGAACCACCAATGTCGAAAAGGTTTAAAGCCATAATGATACGCCGGCCGTCAGTAGAACGAATGATAAAGCGTTTGAAGTGCGACCTTAGCGATGATAGATTAAAAAAACGAGGCAACAATTCGTTTCAGGCTTATTTGGACAAAACAATGATTGCTTTTCATATCCTCTTGAGAAGGTAAAAAGCATAACCCTCCGAATGTATTACTTATTACAGGAAAGGTATGCTCATAATCTGAGATTTTGCTAAATTTTGTACCGTGCGACAAGTATTTTTTCAATTTTGATAAATTTTCAAAGATTACAATGCTTATAGAAATGCCGAAAGTTACATTTTTATCATTTTGATAGTATCGTTTTTGAGTTTATGCGTAGGCTCTATAGCAAGTTTCTGTTTTCGCCATTTTTTACGTCGGGCATTTTGGCATTGACGACAAGAGCAGTATCGCTGACCGGGTATATTGGACAAGGGTATAAACTTCTTGCCACAGTGCTCGCATCCTCTTTCCACTTTTATCTCCCTGATTTGTATTCACTTGGAAAAACAAAGTGTAACGTATATCCATTTTTGAAAATACGACAGGAAGATACTGCTAAGACAGTGGGGCAATCCTGATGAGCAGCGTTAATAAAAAATTCTTGGTGGGTTACTTGAAATGAGTAATGGTGGGTCTATTCTGATGAGCATCGAAGTATAGCCGCTCGGATAACTTAACCATCTAAAGAATGTAAACTCGGAGTGCAAAAACAAAAGCAAAATAAGTTCGATAGGATCTTGGAAGATAGAAGATCACTCAGCAAAATACTGCCCCGGTGTTTTACCAAGCGCTTTTTTAAACATGGA
>RPGO01000042.1 GCA_004193545.1 Candidatus Argoarchaeum ethanivorans
TGCTTGATAAAATATAGCCTCTTCAACACCGTTGTATCCTTCTCAAGATGTTTGATGCGTTTGGACAAATCTTGAACCGTCAGATGTCTCTTTATTTGAATTTGTTCTGTTTTTACCATGGTCCAGTGTATGGCATCTATAAGTCTTAAATGTTTGGTTCGTGACTATAATCTCCAAATTCCATTCCATTCTATTTTCAATAGGATATGAATTCCCATCACCGGTTTCATCACTGGAAGTTGAAGATGTGTACAGCTACGGTCGAGAACTCGCGCTTCACAAAGTATGCGAGGAGATAGACCTTGTAAATACGATCAATCACTTCAGTACCAAAGGAGGGGGTCCCGAACTCGGAAAGATCGTCGAAGCGATGGCGATAAACAGAAATTGTGATCCATGCAGTTATTTTCGGCTGTCTGACTGGTATAAACAAAGTGCACTCTCATTCTTCCTCAAGCTCCCTCCATCCGATTTAACCTACTCTGTGGCTCTCAATGCCCTTGATTACCTACAACCGGTGAAAACAATCAAAATGCAGACATCTCTTTACGAAAACATAAGGAAAGCGTACGGTTATGAGTGTGAAAGGCTTGATATCGATCTTACCTCGACATATTTCGAAGGGGACGAGTGTGTTCTGGCAAAATTTGGATATTCACGGGATCATCGTCCGGATAAGCTCCAGATCGTAGTCATCTTCGTGGTGGATCAGAAAGGCGTTCTCGTCACCCATCGTGTATGGCCAGGTAATCAGAGTGATGCAAAGAGTCTGGAACCAGTTGACAGATCCTTGAAGAGTGAATTCGGTCTCGATGCGCCCAGAGTTGTGGATAGAGGCATGGCTACATGGGCAAATCTTGATCAGATGGATGAAAATAAAGAACGGTATCTTGTGGCGCTTCGGGCAGGGGTCAAGGCGACCGGTCTTCTGGACGAAATCGGGACTCCTCGAAGCGATTGGGCGAGTGTGGGGGATGATCAAGTCGCTGCTTCTGCAATCAGGGGCAGGCGAAAGTACGTGGTGGTGTGGAATGCGTCCGTTGCAGAGACGAACAGGAAAGAACGAGAGGTGAGAGTGGGAAAAGTCGAGAAAGAACTTGAAAAAATACAGGTCTCAATTAAAAAAGGAAAAATTAGCTCCGAAAAGGAAAGAGATGAGCAGATAGGGTTTGTAATTAGAAAGCGTAGAGTTACGAGATATCTCGAAACGATTGGCGAAGAAGGGAGCTTAAATTTTGTGATAAGGCGAAAAAAGGGATTTGAGGACGTGAAAACGTACGACGGCTATCAAGCGTTCGTGACTACCGAATTCGACCTCAGCGAGAGGGAAGTTGTGGGGTCGTACAAAATACGGGATCGGATAGAGAAGGCGATACGGGCGCTGAAAAGTGCACTCGGGCTGCATCCACAGAACGTCAGAACAGAGGAGCACGTCCTGGGAAACATATTTGTCTGTGCAACGGCGTTTCAGTTGCGTTCGGTACTGGATATGAAACTTAAAGACAGGCGTGTTGATATGAGCGTGGAAAATGCGATGAGAGAGCTGGAACGGTTGAAAGCTGTATATATCGTTGTTGGAAAGGATGATGAGATAGAGGTTCACAAGAAATTGAGTGGGCTTGATAGCGAAACACGGACATTGGTCGAGATGTTTAGCATGGCTGATGGTGATAAGCTTCCAGATGATGGGATGTAGTGCGGGGTTTATATAGTGCTAAAGATACGTTTAATAGGCTTTGGGCAGAAGGAGGCGTACAAGCGAGTGGAACAGCTTGGCGATCGGCTGGCGGGAATTAAATCGCAGATGGATTGGGAAGCGTTTCGACCGATCGTGGGTGATATGTACGATAACAGGAGCGAACGAGGCGGAAGGCCAAACATCGATGAGGTGGTAATGGTCAAGCTGCTCGTGCTCCAGCAGTGGTACGGGCTCTCCGATCCAGAACTCGAGAGGCAGGCTGTGGATAGGCTCTCGTTCATGAACTTTCTCGGATTCCCAGAGGGCATTCCGGATTTTACGACCGTATGGTATTTCAGAGAGCGGTTGGCGAAGACCGGTAAGGATCGAGCAATCTGGACGGAACTCCAGCGACAACTCGATGCTTTTGGCCTAAAGGTAAAACAAGGAGTTGCTCAGGATGCGACTTTTATCACCGCGGATCCCGGGCATGCGAAGGCGGATAAGCCCCGTGGTGAGGAAGCGGAGACGCGTCGAAGTAAGGATGGCACGTGGACAAAGAAGGGCAGCAAATCCTATTTTGGCTACAAGTTCCACACTAAGATGGACATGG
>RPGO01000043.1 GCA_004193545.1 Candidatus Argoarchaeum ethanivorans
CCATAACATTGGTATAAGCATTATTGTTCACACCAGGACTCTTTGCACCAGGATAGCTGTCATGGTACTCGTCAGGACCAACCACTCCAAGAATCTCGTATCTGTCAAGCTTTTTATTATAGGTTGCCATACTTGCCCAGAAACGTGCAATCTCGAGGATAACCTCGGCTCCGTAAAAAGATAAAAATTCGAGGTCGCAGGTGACCTGGTAATACTGCCATATGTTGTAGACAATAGCTGCATTTATGTGGCGCTGAAGATGGGTGTTATCACGTACCCAGTGCCCTGATACAGGATTGAGATGAACCTTCTGACTTTCTTCTCTCCCATTACTCCCGCTCTGCCATGGATACATGGCTCCTTTATAGCCAAGCTTGTATGCAGCTTTCCGGGCTTCTTTGAGACGACGATACCGATACATAAGCAGTGTTCTGGCAATCTGGGGAACCCGGTAGATAAGAAATGGGAAAATAATCAGCTCATCCCAGAAGATGTGCCCACGATAAGCTTCGCCGTGCCAGCCACGGGAAGGCATCCCAACATCAATGTCCAGTGAGTGCATGGAAGCGCTCTCTAACAGGTGGAAAATATACAGACGAAGGATTCCCTGGATAGGGTGACTATTGTTGGAGCTATTCAATCCTAAGTTAATCTCAAAGCTATGCCACAAATGTTTCCAGGCAATGGTGTGGGTCTGGAGCAAACCATTAAATCTCGGTGCATCCAACACCGCTTTTTCTGATTCAAGAGTGCACTCTGAGATGGCAGCATCCCGCGAGGTAAAAAGAGAGACCACTTTTTCTATACTGAGCTTCTCCCCTTCAGTAAGTTCCACTGTGAAGTGCTGAGCAATATATGCTGGTTTTTTCACGAGCAGCCGTTCCATGATTATTGGCGATTCATCTTTAAACACCTGGGTTCTTGAAGCTTCGGATATATTCAACTTTGACTGGTTGGTGCGTACTTGTAGAAGAATCGTATTATCATCAACTTGCTTAGACTCTACTTCTTCAAGATGCTTGTTATTCAGGTTTTTATATCTTTTCACTCCAGAATTGGTTACCTGTCCATCCAATGCAGAGCAAATTTCTATTTTTCCATACCAGTTTACCGGGATAATCACTGTTTCTATTGCTGCGATATGCATATTGCCCATGTGCACAAGACTGCGGTTGAGTAGCCTGGTTTGCCGGTTATTTTCATCCTGGAAATGGACTGTACGATAAAGTATTCCTTTTTTAAGGTCCAGTTCCTGACGATACGATAAAATATCTACATTCGTTAAATTAAACCAGTCTTCACCTGGTATGCGAAAATTGAGGCAGAGCCAGTTTGGCAGGTTGACAAGGTCCTCGTTTTCTATAGTGGATTTGTCGATCCTTGTTTTGAGTCTGTTATATCCTCCTGCCAGGTAGGTTCCTGGATAATGGATCTCATCGGTACCAGATTCTGGAGCTGCTCCGCGGGTAGCAAAATAGCCATTTCCAAGTGTGCACAACGCCTCACGCAAGCCCTCCTCTTCGGAATTAAAGTCTTTATAGATTAGCGACCAGCTGCTGCCTTCTTCCAGTGAGATAGTGAGGGCATGGAGAAAAACCTCAACCTGTGCTGGATTTTTTAATCTGTATTTAGCTGAAGTATGGCGTGAACCCTCTCCCACCACCACACCAATGCCCTGCATTTGCAGTACTGCAAACGCATCTTCATCGGTAAGATCGTCACCGATGTAAAAAGGAATCGTATCTGGCCTGTCAAGTTCTGTTGCATCAAGAAGCCACGAAAGAGCCTTACCTTTATCCCAATTAACGTTTGGCTGGAGTTCATAGACCTTTTTGCCATAGGACTCTCGAAGTTTTGCATAATGCAGGGCTGCCTGATTTACAACCTCTTCTATAAACTTAACATCCCTGTCCTCTACATTGCGGTAATGAACTGCAATAGAGAATTTCTTACGTTCCACCTGGCAGCCGCCAATGTGAGCCAGTCGCTGCTTCAGGCTTTCTTCAGCTTCATCAAGCAGTGGAAGAAAACTCCCTGCTTTTTCATACTCCATCTTTAGATATTCCGGTCCCTCGATCTCAAAACCATGGCTTCCTGCATAGTATATGCCATCGATTCCAACACGCTCTTTTACATCTTTAAGGTCTCTTCCACTGATGACTGCAACA
>RPGO01000044.1 GCA_004193545.1 Candidatus Argoarchaeum ethanivorans
AACACGTTGTTGTGAAACAGGGGGAATATATTAAGGTGTGGCACGATATCGATGGATGGACGCTTGCACAGGTAGATGGTGTGATACGCATGAGTGATACTTTCCAGTTGAAACAAGCAATCGACGCTGCTGAGGGTGCACGCACCGGGAGTATTAATGAAAAAACTACCGCTAAAGCATCAGTAATAGGTTTTCGGGGTGCCGATCGACTACTTCGAACCCCGAAGACCCCGTTTAGTCCAGGGAATAAGGTATTTCGCGCAGATGAAGAACTCATAACATACACTCTTGGACTTATTACTGGCGACATTTATATTGGGCTTCTTGACGGGCAAAAAGTGCGGGTATATCTAAATGGAGATGATCTGGTTCAGAAACATGTGAGTGTTCTTGCCAAAACCGGGAGCGGTAAATCATACACAGCAGCAGTAATTCTTGAAGAGCTGCTTGACAATGGCATACCTATGTTAATAATAGATCCACACGGCGAATATTTGACACTAAAGCAGCCAAACGATGATGATAAAAAAGTATTTAACAAATACAAAATAGTTCCAAAAGGGTACGAACGACAGGTAACCATGTACACACCAGCAGACAAACGCATAAATCCTGATGCTGACAGGCTTTTCCGATTGAATGAAACAAATCTTACTACATCTGACCTGTCACAGTTGCTTGTAGAAGATCAAACCCAGAACCAGACTGCTATACTGTATGAAGCCATCAACAAACTTAAAGCTGAAGATTGTAATTATTCTGTAGAGGATATTATTTTAGAACTTGGGCAGAATAAAAGCAAATCCAAGTGGAATCTCATCAGTGCAATAGAACGTATCAAAGAAACGGGACTATTCTCAAAAAAGCCAACTAGGCTTGAAGAACTTATAAAACCGGGACATGCCTCTATAATTGATATGAAAGGCGTAGACCCGGATATTCAATCTATGATTGTTGCAAAGATGTGCACTGAACTTTTCGAAGCAAGAAAACTTGGAAAAATACCGCCCTGTATGCTGGTGATAGAAGAAGCACATAACTTCTGCCCTGAACGAGGCTTTAACAAAACGATAAGTACAGAGATTCTTCGAACCATCGCTTCAGAAGGGCGCAAATTTGGGTTAGGGCTTCTGGTTATATCACAGCGTCCAGCGCGGGTGGATAAAAATGTGCTCTCCCAGTGTAACACCCAGATAATAATGAAAGTTACCAATTCCAATGACTTGAAAGCATTGAGTAGCGGGCTTGAAGGATTGAGTAGCGGGCTTGAAGAAGAAATAAAACGATTGCCAGCGGGCGTTGCCATGATTGTAAGCAACAAGATAGAGCGCCCCGTACTGGTAGATGTGCGTGTAAGGAAAAGCAAACACGGCGGCACATCAGCAGCAATAGAACGTGGTTTTTCATATATTGAAGATGCGCCACCAGATGAACACACAGTAGAAGTACTGGAAAGAAATGGTGTGGATGAGGAAACAACCAGAGAAGACGTCGTTCCAGAGATACTGGTAAAACCACAAAAAGATATGAATAACGATGTTGACATGGAGATGCCGGAGAAGGGGGAAGAAAAAAGTTTATTTAAAAAAATTTTTGGCTCTTCCCAGGGAAAAGGCAGGGGTCTCACCTGACAACGCGGACTGCAGAGAGAATATTTGACGATGCTGTAATGACAATCGGAATCTCAAAAGATGTCGGTGTGCACGCCTTAAGGCACAGCTTTGCCACACATTTATTGGAAAGTGGGGTAGACCTGAGATACATTCAGGAACTTCTGGGTTACAAGAGTAGTAAGACGACAGAGATATATACGCATGTGAGCAACAAGAATATCGGTAAGATCAAAAGTCCGTTAGATTTTATAACAATAGGGGATGTAAGCGATGATTGAATGTCCACTAGAGCTTGACTTTCAAAGATAACTGAAAAGACCCCCATCCTCCAAAATTTTTCGATAGCGGACGCCTGTGTCGATCATTTCAGCAGTTAGTCCCCTACTAATCAATAATTAATTTTACATCTATTCATAGC
>RPGO01000045.1 GCA_004193545.1 Candidatus Argoarchaeum ethanivorans
TCCAAGATATTTCGAGATTTTTCTCGGCTTTTTGAGTGCTTTGTCCCAGTAAGTGCTCGAATGATACACATAATAACATTTTCCCCGCATCTTTACCTCAAGGCATTTTACACCTTGATCCCTCTGTCCCTCTACCCATGCTTTGACCCATTGTTCCATATTTGACATATAGGGAATAGGTCAATATAAAAGTATCGGTTTTTATTTATGTTTGATTGGCAAAAGAGGAAATATTACGCGATAATCTGATTATACCTATTCCCTATTCAGACGGAGTTAATGTTTTAAGTAAAGAAGAACTAAACAAAATGATAGAGTCCACAAGCAATCTTAAGCATAAGCTGGTCATCATGTTTCTTTATTATGCAGAGCTTCGTTTGGATGAAGCAAGAAACCTTAATTGGCAAGATATTGATTTTGACAGAGAAACCATTCATCTAAAAACGGCAAAGGGAGATAAAGAAAGACTTGTGTTTCTTCATAAGAGATTAATAGAAACTTTGAGAATATTTGGCACGAAAGAGACTGGTTCGATATTTATTTCTCAAAGAGATGGAAAATATAACAAAAGAACGATTCAACAGATTATCAAATCTGCTTCGGGAAAAGCAGGGATCAAAAAGAATGTAACACCACATACCTTAAGGCATAGTTTTGCAACCCGTCTATTAGAATCAGGAGCAGATATCAGGTATATCCAACAACTGATAGGACACAGGGATTTGAAAACTACACAGATTTACACACATGTAGCGAATAAAGACATTAAAAAAACTCGCAAATCTACTGTAGGCTTCAGAATTTTATTTTTAGATAAAATAGTAATTACCTACAATAAGTTAACAGCAGCCTGCACGCCAAGACTTATGTACTATGAATCCTGTAAAAGGTGATACATTCCTGTTAATTGGAATGCTTCGCACTTTGTGCGGGGCTAAAATCTTACAACCATGGAGGCAATATAAGCATTGGCTAATAATCCTGATAAAGACGAAGATATTCAGCACATCGTTAGAATAGCTGAAACAGACATTGAAGGTAAATCGCCGGTAGTCTATTCACTCACCGGTTTAAAAGGAGTGAATCACCGAACTGCTCGAATCCTTGCTACATCTGCAAAGATAGATCATAAAAAGAAGATGGGGCACCTGAGTGAAGAAGAGATCAACCGTCTCAAAGATGCTGTTGCAGGAATCGAAACAGTTCTTCCGGCATGGATGCTAAACAGAAGAAAGGACTTTCTAACTGGCGAAGATCGACACATCTATGGCGGTGATATTGCACTTGTGTTACGAGAAGATATTAATACGATGAAAAAGACACACTCCTATAAAGGAAGTCGTCACGAAAAAGGGCTTAAGGCACGAGGGCAGCGAACGAAATCCACAGGAAGGCGCGGTGCAACAGTCGGAGTGAGCAGGCGAAGAGTAGGGTGAGTATATATGGGATATCCAGGTAAAAATCGTAAAAGTTATGAAACGCCAAAACATCCATGGCAAAAAGAGAGGATAGCAGGCGAGGTAGATTTTATCAAGACCTATGGTCTTCGAAACAAAAAAGAAGTGTGGAAAGCACATACCATCCTTAAAAAATATAGGCAGGCTGCTATGAGGCTCTTGGCTGAAACAGCAAAAGGTGAAGTCAGTACTCACATCAAAAGAGAGACAAACGACATACTAACAAGACTAAAAAAGTACAGTATACTAAGCGAAGAGGGCAACCTGGACGATGTGTTAGCCCTTGAGGTACCATCGATACTGGAGCGAAGGTTACAGACCCAGGCGCACAAACAGGGAATTACGCGTACAAAAAGGCAGGCACGCCAATTCGTAGTACATGGGCATGTGGCAGTTAATGGCTGCAAAATCACTGTACCAGGTTACATGTTAACAAAAGATGAAGAAATGCACATCAGTTATTACACATCATCACCTCTCAACAGTGAGGATCATCCAGAGCGCCCAGAAAAAGTCATCCAAACTGTAGCCCTCGAAACTACAGATACAACACAGGAGGAGTGAACATACAATGGCAGAAGAAAAATGGGGAATAGCTCATATTTATGCATCATTCAATAATACACTGATAACAGTAACAGATATTTCAGGCGCAGAAACAATAGCAAAGATATCTGGTGGAATGGTCACAAAAGCTGCACGTGATGAAAGTTCACCATACACTGCCATGAAAATGGCAACACAAATATCAGAAAAGCTTAAAGATAGAGGGATTATCGGCATTCACGTAAAGGTGAGAGCCCCAGGAGGAAACAAACAAAAAAGCCCGGGGCCTGGTGCACAGGCAGCTATTAGAGCCTTTGCACGAGCAGGCATGCACATAGGCCGCATTGAAGACGTTACACCCATACCACATGATGGCACTCGTTCAAAACGCGGCAGAAGGGTATAAAAAAATGGAAATAGATGCCATTGAACTTTCTGATAGCAAAGCAAAAATAATAATAAAAGATACAACCAATGCATTTGTAAACAGTCTGCGAAGAGTGATGTTGTCAGAGGTTCCAACCCTTGTAATAGACGATGTGAACATCTATGACAATACATCAGTATTATTTGATGAACAAATTGCCCTGCGACTTGGACTAATACCTATAAAAACTGACCTGAAAAGCTATAATCTCCCGGAGGAGTGTTCATGTAATGGGGAGGGTTGTACCATGTGCCAGCTCTCTTTGACTCTCAGTGTAGAGGGGCCAAAAATGGTTTATTCAGGTGATATTATATCAGCTGATCCAAGCGTATATCCAGCGGATCCAAAAATTCCAATAATAGAATTAAAAGAAGATCAGAAGCTCTTTTTAGAAGCTATAGCAAGACTTGGGCTTGGAAAAACCCACGCAAAATGGCAAGCAGGCGTGGCATGTGGGTATAAGAACCTATCAAAAATTACCATCACAAACTGTGACGCTTGTGGTATATGTGTAGAAGCATGCCCACAAAACATTATAGAATTGCAATGCACTACTGCTGTAGTCACTGATCCACTCAAATGTACACTTTGCAAACTCTGCGAAGATGCATGCGATATTGATGCCATAACCGTGGATCAAGACGAAAGTGTGGTAATACTTAACTTTGAGTCTGATGGGTCATACACAGCGAAAGAACTAATAATAGAAGCTTCAAATGTACTGCAAGAGAAGGCATCCACTCTTAAGCAAATCCTTCAAACACTGCAATAATTACACATTTTTGTGCGAGGGTTGCCCAGCCAGGTCAAAGGCGACAGGTTGAGGGCCTGTTCACATAGGTGTTCGCGAGTTCGAATCTCGTCCCTCGCACTTGCACAAACTGCAAAGCTACGCTTTGCAGAAAATAACAGGTAACTTTTAATTCTCGAGTGCGTTAGCAATCGAGTGCAGAAAATAACGAATTCTGATTGTAACTTTTGATTGTGCAGCGGGGCATATTTCGTGCCGTCGCTTTGCTATTCGGTCTTATTCAAAAATCTAAATTGACATACGTTTTAATGGTATCATATTTTACAAACACAATGGCTCGCAAAAATGAATATTGTTTTAACCATTTCATTATATGGCATTTTTACGTCCTCAATAATCTTACCCGATTACTCTCACGTTATCCACACGGATGGTTGGTGTGATGATATTTCCAAGGTTTCTGATGTCATCACCAGCACCGCTGATGTTTTTAAGAAGCTCAAAGATGTTGCCTGCTATCATCAGTGATTTTATTGGCTTATCCACGCTTCCTTTATTGATGGTGAACGCGTTTCTGGCTTCTACTGAAAAATCACCGGTAATCGGGTTTGCTGTGTGGGCGCCGATTAAGTTGTTTATGATTACACCTGTTGTTGTCTCTGTGATAATATCTGATGCCGGGTGTTCTATGATGAAGTTTCGAGTAGATATGGATGGTGTGTGATTGTAGCTGTGTCGTACGGCATTGCCGGTGCTGTTGACATTTTCCTGGTCTGCTGTATATTTATCATACAGGTAGCTGTGAAGCGTGCCGTTCTGGATAATCTTTGTTGTCTTTGAAGGGCTGCCTTCATCATCCGCGGTGGAACTGTTAAGTCCTTCTTGAAGCAAGCCATCGTCGATGATGCTGAGGTGTTCACTTGCTATTCTGGTGTGCAGTTTGCCTTCAAGACTTGAGCGTTTTTTCTGAACGTTTTCTGCACTAAAGGATGGTATCAATGTGTGTTCTATCAGGTCTGATATTGCTATTGGCTGCAAAAGAATTGTTTGTGTTGAAGGTTTAATTGCTACCGGGTGAAGCGATTGTTTCGATAGCCTGGCTGCCTGTTTTCCAATCTCATAAAAGTTTATTTTGTTAATATGTCTTGAAATATCAAAATCGTAAGCTGTAGAGCTTTGCTCACCTTTTTTGCTTATGGTTTCGATGTAACCACTTGTAGCAGTGGTGTGCTCAGAGACATTGACATCATTGCTGTTAAGTATTTGTTGGCTTGCTACTGCACAGGTAAATCCTCCTGATGTTGGAGCGGTATCAGGTATGCTTGTTGCACCACGTATTATTTCAAGGGCATGCTCGATGCAGGTTTCAACGGTGATCTCTTCAATGTTTTTATCATATAATCCTTTTACTGCCGGACAGTGTGTATGCGATGGGAGTGATTTCCATCGTGTGTTTGCCGGGCGTATTTTTGCACTCTTTACCGATAACTGTGCTGCATCAGCGATTTTTTTGGGGTTGTTGGTGCTTGCATATCCAATCGCACCATTAACGATTGCTCGCACTCCGATTCCTTCAGTACTGCTCTCTTTTGCTACCTCAATGGTATCTTTTTTCGTGTCGATTGTGACGCTGCGTGCCGATAGATAATATACTTCCGCCTCGCTGGCTCCTGCCTTTTCAGTGAGCTTGAGTGTTTCTTCTATATTTAGCATCCAGTGCCTCCACAAGGGAACTCTCGATTGCGAAGCAATCGAGTGCAAGAGTTTTCTTCTATATTTAGCATCCAGTGCCTCCAACGAGGGTGTTTCTTACAAGTACGTGTGGTGAGCCGTCTGATACCGGGACAAGCTGTCCAGCTTTGCCGCACTGCCCTGACCGCATCTTAAGATCGCATCCAACAGCAGTAACATTTTTGAGTATCTCAAGGATGCTTCCTGAAAGAGACACATCTTTTAGAAGTGTTGTCAGTTCACCATTTTCAATCATATATCCCCGCTCAGCACTGAACTGAAATATGCCATCTCCGGGATTTACCTGTCCCCCGCGTGAGCCGATGAGATATATGCCATTTTTTATCTCATCTTTCATTTCTTCAAAGGTGGTACTGCCGTTTTCGACGTACGTATTACTCATGCGGATGACTGGCATTGAATACCCCTGTGCTCTGGCATTGTGCGGCGTCCCTCCAAATTTTGAAGCACTCTCCCTGTTGTGAAGATAGTTTTTGAGCACTCCGTTTTCTATCAAAACAGTTTTGCCTGACTGTGAACCTTCGTCATCGAACGGATAGTAGCCATATTCATGCATGGATGAATCGTCACATACTGTAACAAGCGGTGATGCGATCTGTGTATGAAGCCTGTTTTCAAGTACTGAGTTTCCTTCAAGCACGTGGTCAGCTTCTGCTGCATGTCCCACTGCTTCGTGGATAAACACGCCTGCAAGTTCAGTATCAAGTATTACTGGCATAACTCCGCCTTTTACACTTTTTGCATGAATAAGATCGATTGCAATATCTGCGGTCTTTGATGCAATCTCGCAGGCATCGTGTTTGGCAAACAGTTCAAAACCGGATATCGCAAAGCGATTATCCCGTGCTATCTGGTAATTGCCATTCTGTTTTGCAACGGCTGCAACGGTAAACCCGATTCGTGGTAGCGTATAGCTTGCCTTAATCCCTTCCGAATTTATGTATTCTATAGTGACTTCTGATTCCATATATGAGGTACTTACGCTTGTAATACCTGGTTTCTGTGCTGCTTTTGCTATCTCTTTTACCAGCTTAAGTTTCTCTTCAAGATCAATGTCTTTGAAATCTTCTTTAACTGCAGGAAGATTTTTTATTTTTGGTTGGTTGACTATCGCCAATTCAACCTTTTCTCTTGGTGTTTTCCGGTTGGTTGATAGAGCAATCTCAGTTGCAGTTGATAATGCCTTGCCTGTGTGCTCGGGGTTTTCTGTAGTTGCAATCCCCCAGCTTCCGTTTATTAATGCACGGATGCTTGCGCCTGTAATAAAGTTGTTTGCCGTCTCTTTAATCTCCTGGTTATCAAGGATGATTGAAGATGCCGTTACCTCAA
Source organism: Candidatus Argoarchaeum ethanivorans (assembly GCA_004193545.1). Lineage (GTDB taxonomy): Archaea > Halobacteriota > Methanosarcinia > Methanosarcinales > EX4572-44 > Argoarchaeum > Argoarchaeum ethanivorans. Next base: position 6,263 of record RPGO01000045.1, read on the forward strand.
CAGTTCTAATGTCATAGAAATCCGGTTTCATCTTTTACACCTTTTGTGGTGTGGGTGTACCTGGTATCTCCACACTGATTGTCTTTGCAGCAAGTTTTTTTAGGGTATCAATGAAGCCTCGCTTTTTTGTACCTACAAGACTATTCTCAAGTACTTCATCAATGGTTGAGACCGGGATGATCTTGATTTTATTCTGGTATTCCTTATCAATCAGAACATCTCCAAGGTTCATTCTTGGGATGATGACTTTTTTAAGTCCTGCTTCTGCTGCCGCCTCTATCTTGTATGTGACACCACCAACTGGTAACACGTCTCCACGCACTGATAGCGAGCCTGTCATTGCTATGGTCTGGTCTACCGGTATTCCCTCTACTGCTGAAATGATGGCAGTAGCTATGGATATGCTTGCTGAATCACCTTCAACACCTTCATAGGTTCCAACGAACTGCACGTGTATGTCCATCTTTGTGATGTCACGTCCTGTTATTTTTTTTATGAATGCTGATACGTTTTGAACAGCTTCCCGTGCGATTGCTTTGAGTCTACCGGTTGCAATAAGGTGACCTTCTGATTTGGACATTGTAGGGGTAACTTCTGCCATGATTGGAAGCACGATACCTGAATCTTCTCCCATCACTGCAAGCCCATTAACTCTTCCAACGGATACGCCAGAACTTTCAAACATCTGATAGTCCTTTCGACGCTCAAGGTATTTGTGGGCTAACTGCTGTTCTACCGAGCGCGCAATGTGTTTTGCTTTTAACACGTGTTCAGCGGTTGTAAGTTCTGCATCTTCACCGCGAGCTATATCTCCTGCTACACGAATAAGTCCACCAAGATCACGAAGTTTTAATGTGAAGTGTCCTTTTCTACCGGCTCTGCGACTTGCTTCACGTATAATCTCTTCCACAGCATCGCCTGAGAAATGTGGTATCTTGCCATCCTGCACGACTTCCTGTGCCACGAATCGCACGAGTCTTTTTCGATTTTCAGCAGTATCCGGCATGATATCGTTCATATACACTTCATAGCCGTATCCTTTGATTCGTGAGCGAAGAGCCGGGTGCATGCCTCGCAGCGCGTCCAGATTGCCTGCTGATACCATAATAAAATCACATGGTACCGGGTCTGTTTTGACCATGGCACCTGAACTTCTCTCTGATTGCCCTGTGATTGCAAACTCCTTCTCCTGAAGAGCAGTAAGAAGGTTTTGCTGGGACTCAATCCGCAGGGTATTAATCTCATCAATGAACAGCACTCCACGGTGTGCTTTGTGTATTGCACCAGCTTCTACTCTGTCGTGGCTCGGAGTTTCAAGTCCCCCTGACTGGAAAGGATCGTGGCGTACGTCACCAAGCAGTGCACCTGCATGTGTCCCTGTTGCATCGATATATGGTGCAGTCTCTTTATCTGCATTGGATACAAGGAGCTTTGGTATCATTGCCTCTTCCTTGGGCATGAACTGGCGCATCAACATAGCTATAAGCACTGCTGCGATAATACCCCAGAGCAGCATTCCAGTATAAAAAGAATAACCTATGATTCCAAAGACTAAAAGCATTACGAACATGTTTCGAGCCTGACCACGTTTTCGTGCTTCAACTCGATGAGCCTCTACAATTTCCTTGCCTTTGCCTCCAGGGACTACCCTGGTCTTTGGGTTATTAGAATCCTCAGTGTTGTGGTAAACTAATACATCCTGTAGTTCTTCCTTTGGCAAAAGTTCTGCCAGTGCCTTTGCAAGCATTGATTTACCAGTGCCCGGTGTTCCAAGCATCATCACATGCCGCCTCTGGGTTGCAGCCTTTTTAACAACCTCAACCGCATGTTCCTGACCAATTACATGGTCTATGAGTTTCTCCGGAACCTCAATATCACTCGTGGATGTAAATTCCATTTCTTCGGAAATGTCTTCTTTCGTATTATCTTCCATAATTATCACAGACAACAGGATATATAAAATAGTAAAATGAATTATTGATGTAGACCAATTGATTAAGTATGATTTAAAGATATCGTATGTCTTTGTTCTATCGTATGTGTTCTGCACAACTTCGTTGAATTCTTGATTACGAAGTAATCAAGTGCGTTAGCAATCAAGTGCCTTTTCCACTGCTTCTTTATGAATTCTTGCTGATGTGTGTATGCCATCCTTTGTGCCTCGCACTGCCCTGCAGGGATAATGCTGTATGGCTAAGCCTATTGCAGATGGTGCTTCCTTCTCTTTTAGACCTACAAGTTCCTCTGCCCCGTAAAGTGTGCTTCCACAGGGCGCACAGCGGAGCACTTTAACGTCTTTAATCAATCCATTCTCTGTTGTAATGTCAAGCTCTGGCTTTCCAATGTATGCTGTAAACTCGTTTATTACATCACTTTCACCAGGCTCAATACTGCAACACACATCTTCAATTCGAAGATCAACGTTGTATTTTTTTGCAATTCTACGATCGTGCGTCACATCACATCTAAAAGCTGCCGCTGGTATAATAATAGCTTTTACCCCACTCCTGGCGGCAAGGTCAACGATTGCTGAGGTGATATCCGGGTGAAGAGAATAAGTAATTAATAGGTCGCAGTTAAAGATGTCACGTTTTTCAAGTTCGTCTACTATCTGGCTGGCATCTTCGATAAAATCGGGAAGTATTTCTGGCACCTCTGCGGTTTTGATTGTAAATGGGGTTATGGTGCCAAGAGTTTTGATTAACCGCCCTCCATATTTTCCACGCTGTATGACACTTACTGTAAGCATTTGTATATGTTTCCTTTCTCGATTACTGTAATCTAATCTTTTATTACCTTTTTCCCATGTGCCTGTGGTATTATCTTGCATTTACCACCTGGATAATTGCGTGTGAATGAATCTATTCCTTGTTTTATATTAAGTCTGTCAAGAAATATTGCAAGGGCTGCTATTTCTGAATGCGGCTGGTTGCCAACTGCAACATTTAAGTCTGCAATCCGGTACAGTTCTGATGGCACCTTTTCTGCACCAACTATTATCATGAGTTTATCATCTGTGTGTATCCGGGGCAGTGCTTCTTGTATGCTGACGCCGTACATGGTCAGGTGTATAATTTTTCCACCGTCCTTCTTCCACTGTACTACTCTTTTTTTCCAATCAATATTGTTATGTACAGTGAAGTTTCCACCCCAGCATTCTGTTACTTTTTCGATGCTCTCTTTCACATGTTTATCGCTTCCGGCAAGAAGCATGCTATCTGCTCCAAGAGCTCTTGCTGTAAGTCCTACGTGTGTGGTTACCCGTGCATCGCGCCATTGCCTGTGCCCGATTCGAAGGATTGTGATATTCATGCTTTCTTTTCCTTTTCGTTGTCTGTGCACTAAACCGTATCTGTTTTTTTATAACTTTCCCTTCACAGGTATGCACTTTTACCACCAAGATCTCCCTCTGTGAGTTATGCTATAAAAATTCCAAATTATACTTACGGAATAATATATATTGAAGATGTTGTCATAAAAAATAGATACGTTTTTAAATGTATAGGAAAGTACAAACTTTCCTGTACTGTTAGTTAACACGAACAATAGTTGAGTGTTTAGGATGAAAATCAATCCATCGAAGCTCTGAGATTATGACTGAAGTTTCAAGTATGATTATCTCTCACAAAAAAGTTTGCATCAAGGACATGGAGAGCGCATGGCATGGCGGTCTTGATGACCTGCTCGAGCATTTAATGGCTCATCAACTGGTGGAAGAGTGTGCGGTAGTCAAGACATGTAACCGTGTTGAAATCTATGTCGTGTCTCTAAAAGGTAGCAAGGTGCTTCTTAATTTTGCAAAGCAGATGAACGTATCTTCCCGGATTGTGGATTTCCTTGATCACGATGAATCGCTATTGCATCTTTTACGGGTATCCTCTGGTCTCGAATCCATGATCATAGGAGAAGACCAGATACTTGGACAGGTCAAAGAACTGTACAGCTTTGCCAAAAAAACGGGGGCTACCGGGCGGATGCTTGACACTGCTTTCAGTAAAGCCATACAGGTAGGTAAACGAGTCCGGAAGGAGACAAACATCAATAAAGGCTCAGTGTCGATCGGTTCAGCTGCCGTGGAGCTTGCAGAAGATGTGTTTGGAGATCTCACTGGTAAAAATATTATGGTCATCGGAGCAGGTGAAATGGGCACTCTCGTAGCAAAATCACTTGCAGGAAAACATTTAAATGTGGAGTATGTTGCAAACAGAACCTTTGAGAGAGCAAAAAAACTAGCAGAAGAACTTGGTGGAGTTGCTGTGCCTTATGATAAATTTGTTGACTATACGGATTACTGCGATGCGATTATCTCTGCCACTTCTGCACCACACAGTGTGCTGACAAAAGAGATAATGCTAAAAGTAATGAGCAGGCGTGACAGAAAGATTGTACTGATTGACATTGGAAATCCAAGAAATATTGATCCAGGGGTTGCAAGCATTGAAAATGTGGTGCTGTACAATATTGATGATTTGAAAAGCACAAGCAAGCGAAATTTAGAGCGACGAAAAGAAGAGGCAAAAAAAGCTGAAAAGATTATTGAAGAAGAACTAAGACTGCTAAAAGCGCAGTACAAGCGTCAAAAGGCTGACAAACTGATTTCTGCATTATATAGCAAGGTAGAAGAAATAAGAAGAGATGAATGCAGAGCTGCTGTCAACAAATTAAGCGCTTATCACACTATGGGGGAAATTGAGGAAAAAGTCCTCTACAACATGACACATTCTTTTTCAAACCAGATACTTGCAGAGCCAACGAAAGTCCTGCGGCGTGCAGCAGAGCATGACGATGAACGTCTTCTTGAGATAGTAACAGAGCTCTTCAAGCTTGATGGTTCGAGAGAACAGAAATGATGAAAAATAGCCAGTAGCAATTACCACTGAGATACTACGAAAGTTTGGGTTGTGAGCCATCACTAATATATAATAGCAGTGCCAAGTGGGTAGTAAAATTGCGTTTAAACGATTATCGGTGATTTAGTTATGAAAAGTTATCTTATGGTGTGGTTCAGCAGCGAAGGCGGCAGGCCATCTGAAATTACGCGGCGGTTGATGTCAATGGGCTTTAAGCCTATACAGGGTGCTTATGACTATGTGTATGAATGGGACAGCAGTGTAGATGTGAATGAAATTCTCAGATTCGGGGATCGGGTGCAGATGACACTTGCTGAGCTTGGAGTAATGTTCAGGCTTGAAACCGTGGATGCATCAGTAACTTCAAACTGAAAAAAGTAATGAAATTATCTGACAACCCGTTGGACCGAAAAAGAGATGAGCCAAGTAGAGTAATTCAGAAAGCAGCTAACAACATTAGAGATATCCTCGCAAGTCGCGGCTTAAGTGAAGAAGTGCTTGTATCTACAGCAATGGAGTTGTATGTACCGCATCCAGGAATTGCGACACGAGAAAAAGCAGAAAAAATATTTAAAGAGGAAATTGCTCTTGCTTTTTCTGATCCGAATCTCTGCCTATTATTATATGCTGCCCTGCTATTGGAGGATGCAGGGATTAAGGGAGAGCTTCCTGACATGCCTTCCCTGTCCTACGAGCAAGATCTTACATACCTGATTGTTGATGAAGTTCTCGGGATGACCATTGCTATGTATATTGCGGGACACAAAGGCAGTTTTGAGTATGTTCGTTTTGATAAGAGGAAACCAGGAATTATTGGAACTCTTGGTCCTTTTATGGATGATGCGATTGCAGGTTTAATTGGCGGAGCATCATCGAACATGTATACTCGCGGAATTACGGTATGAAGGATTTCTTTCTGGCTCTTCGATCCTGTTTTGGATTCCTCTCAACCATACGTGTTGGTAACTCCATAAATGGAATTGACGCTCTTATGCGACACATCTATCTTTTCACTGTAGGCGGGGCAGTAATAGGTGTTATTGCTGGCGGCATCGGATATGCAACATCGTTATATTTTAAACCCGCGGTCACTGCATTTATCACGCTTGCAGTATTGTATTACCTGACAGGTATCAATCATCTCGATGGACTTGCTGATGTCGGTGATGGAATAATAGTACAGGGTGATTCCAGACGAAAGATCAAAGTGATGAAGGATGTCGCAACCGGAGCAGGGGGTGTTTTTTTTGTGACACTTGCACTGATTGGAACTTATGCGGCTATTTTTGCTGTCTCCCAAACGAATCATATCCTGCCTGCCATAATTGTAGGGGAAGTATGTGCGAAACACGGCATGCTGACCACGTCTTTTAAAGCGAAAAAAATACATGAAGGGCTTGGTTCAATGAATATTGACAGCACCACTTCTATTAAATACCTGATAAGCCTTGCAATCACACTTGCAATCTGTACCACGCTGTACCATATATATGGGATAGTCGCTATAATAATCTCCAGCATCGCAGCCATTACAGTTAGATCTGTTGCAAACAAACACTTTGGTGGTGTCAATGGTGACGTAATTGGAGCTACGAATGAAGTGGCACGCATTGCAGCATTATTTACATTAGGTGGAGTGACGTCATGGACGCTTTTATAATGGCTGGAGGCAGAGGCACCCGTTTAAATAAAGGTGAAAAACCATTGTTGAGGTTGCTTGGCAAGCCCCTGATCACTTATTCAATTGATGTGCTCAAAAAAACAAGTCTCATAAACCAATTTTTTATTATCACATCTCCAAATACCCCGGGGACAGCAAAGTGGCTCGCAAAACACTACCCTGAAATACCGGTGATAAAAACACCAGGCGAAGGTTATGTACCAGATATGGTTAATGCAGTTAAAAAAAGTGGAGTTAAAGGGGCATTGCTTGTAATCATGTCAGACCTGCCTCTGATTACGCAAGCATTGCTTGAACAAATAATTCACATCTATAAAGAAAAAGGAACAGATGCATTATCCGTGCACCTGCCTATTGATATATGCAAAAAATTCGGACAGCGCCCGGATACGGTATTTCACAAAGATTGTGAACTAATCGTGCCAGTTGGTATTAATATTTTAAATGTAGATAAAATTGATAGTGAACAAGAAGACTACAACTACCTGTTAGATGAAACAAATATGATATTAAATGTTAATACCATTGAAGATTACTACATCTGTAAAGAAATACTCAACCAAAAAAAAGGAGTACAATAAATGCCACATCACATCAACTTAAACGGAAAAAATTACCATAAAAATACCCTCCAGTTACTGCTTGGAAAACACAATATAGAACATGAAACGATACAGGCAGAATATCAGATATTAGCAGAAGCCGTAGAACATCCGTTTCATCTGCCGTATCTGATAGAACAGATATACCATAAGGAAATATCAGATGAAGACACCTACCGACTCGCACTGCTTCGAGTACAAATTGATGCCGAGCTTCATATGAGTGAAGACATCCAAAAGTATCAACAGCGAAAATATGTAGCACAGGTAATAGAGCGTGTTGTCTATGGAAACCTGATGCTTGAAGAGCACACGCCTTCAACCGATGACGGTGACGAATACATAGCAGAGTAGCAGCGACTCCCGTTGTGATTATAAACGCAGACGAGCGAAGGCTTGTTTCTTTGCCATGTCATATTTATATCTACCGTTGACGTTCATTCATCGTGCAGGGTACATGCAGGGTATAATATTTATAACCCACGTTCTCCAGATTCCCCCCATAATTTCGCCTTCCTCCCCATCTAACTAACCACCGACACGTGCTAATCCTATCGTTTTTCATCGTATCTTTAGCACTATATAAATCCTGCACCACATCTCAACATCCGAAAGTTTATCACCACCAGCCATGCTAAAAACCACGACCATTGTCCGTGTTTCGCTATCATAAAGTATTGTTTTCACTCCAACTTATCGGCTATACGAACCGAAGTGATCACTGAGTAATAGTCGTGTCCTCTGCGTGATTTAGCTCGAAGTCCCATGTCCCTAATTGTCGGCGCTACGCTACACACGCACCCATGTAAACGCATACCTGTGGCTCTGGCAATTGCCGGCGCTACACGCGAGATCGAACAAACGAAACCACGATGCAGAGGCGGTTACATAGTTTCTTCGTGGTGAAGAGAATCGAGAATGAGTATTTATAGTGTCAAAGATGCGTTTCATCAAAGAAGAAAGCCCCATCGGTTCCATTATGTGGAACAGACTCTCCATCCAAAACCTTTTTATAGCTTGTGCTTCTCATAATATATGAGGAACAGACCATGCAATTACTCTCACAGTCACGGAAGAAGAACAACAAAACTTACACCTACTATTCCCTTGCCCGGTCATATCGTGAAGGAAACAAGAGTAAAAAGGAAATAATCTGCTATCTCAGCAGTCTCACCCCGCAGCAGGCACAACAGATACGAAATACATTAAAAATAACCCAAACATCTGATACGTTCGTCGCAACCTTTGACGATCTGCTCGTAATTGACCACTGGCATTACCTCAATGTGGCTTTCTTGAACCATTTATGGGAAGAGTGGGGCCTCTCAAAGCCATTCCCATCACCAAAAGATTCCAGCGAAACCCGGGAAAAGGAGATATCAACAGGGGATGTTGCCAAAGTCCTCACCTTCTGCCGCTGTTTGGATCCGGGAAGTTACCTCTCTGCCGCTGGCTGGTTCCACACAACTGCCTGCGACTATATTCTTGGGATCGATGGAACGCATTTCAACGAATCTCGAATCTACCGGGAACTTACAGTGATCGAGCAGCAAAAAGAGAAGATCGAGCAATATCTTTACGAAACACTGAAACGTTCGGACGAAGAGGGCATGCGAATCATTTTCTACGATCTCTCTGACTTGTACTTCGAGGGCAGCAGCTGTCAGCTTGCAAGTCCTGGCAGAACCAAATCCCACGGTTTCAAAAAGAAGAGGATCATTCTTTCGCTTCTCGTCAACAGAAACGGGTACCCGTTTTCATGGGATATCCTGAAATATTACACTGCCGATGTCAAAACGCTTACAGGAAACGCTGACCGATGGAAACAGAAATTCAATTTAGCAGAGGCTATCCTGGTCTTCGATCGCGGGATGGTCTCGGATGACAACCTGCTCTATCTGGAAAACAACAAGACCTACCTCTATATCACTGCCATGGACAGAGATCAACTGAGCGGGATTGTTGGGTTTAGACCTGAGAGGTTCAAGGATTTTACTGAAGAGACAACAGAGAGTGAGATACTCTCAAAAGGTTTGACCAAATACGATGATTCCACATACTACGAAGACCTGGGAGTGGATGACAGTGACAGACGGCATATACTGGTGTTTAACCCTGGACTCCTGAAGGATCCGCGAAAAGCCAGAAAAAAGTTCTTGCGGATGGCAGAGGATGCTCTTGCGGAGGAGAGAAGATCACTTATGGCGGCTAAAAAGAGCCGCAATGAAAAACCGACTGAAAAAAGGATCGATGAGACGTTAAAGAGGTTTAATGTGAGTGGTTACATGGATTATAGCCTTGAGAGCATGGATATAACCACGACAGAAGGTTCTCTGGTTCATACTTTCAATCTCAAATACAGTAGGAAGAAGGAGGCGATCAAGAAGGCAATGATGACAGATGGTATGTGGATGCTGGTTACGAATATCACGGGAACTACAGAGCCCGGGGAGTTCGGGCTAAGTCCGGAAAAGCTTATACGTGCATACAGGGACAGAAATAGGGTGGAAGATTGTTTCAGGGAGGTAAAATCATTTCTTAAGTTCCAGCCGACTTATGTGTACACCGATTGTCATGTACGGGCGCATTATACGATATGCATTCTGGCTTATCTGCTGGATGTGACTGTAACGAACAAGCTCAGAGAAAGTCCAGTTAAGGATGTGGGTAGTGTGGGTAATGTTTATAGTACACTTGCGAGGTGTGAAATTGCGAAACTGAGCGTGAGGAGGACTGAATGCGTTGGCAAGAAGCTTATGCCTCCCACGGGTGTGCAAAAAAGCATTATGCAGCTCTTTGATTGTAAGTATTTGACGGGGGGAAGATACTTAAAGTCGATCGGGATCAAATAGTCGTGGAACAGACTTGAAGGAAAGGGTGGTTGACTGGTGACGATTTGGTTTTAATCTGACGAAGATTGGGTAGAACATATAGTGTATCTATATATAGCATAGGAGTATAACAACGTATGAATCGAGGTAATATTCGTATATCTCGTATATATTCAATAATATAGGATGTGACAAATATGGATAAAAGAATAATAACAATTGCATTCACAGCATTGCTGCTGATTGCATGTACCGGTATAGCAGGCGCGCATTTCACGATGGTTTTCCCGAGTGACAGTGAAGCTACTGTATGGGATGTGACACCCGAGGACTACATCGCGACACTTGGAGAGACAAAGACAGTATATGTGATGTGGGGCCACCCCTATGAGCATATATCCTTTAACATGGCATCTGCACCTGAAATCTCTGTCACCAAGCCAGACGGGACAGTCGAGCAGCTTACGCCTGAACAGATTACTGTCACGGGGCAAAACGAAGAGGGAACTGCAGGAGAGTTCACAGCATATAAAGCCTCGTTCATTGTTGATCAGGATGGTGATTCCATTGTACTGGTCAAATACGATGACCCGGATGAGAATCTGATCGACTACTGTAAGATTGTGATCCACTGCGGCGAAGAGACATGGTATGGCTGGGATACAGAGGTTGCGAAGGAACAAACAGAGGTTATCCCATACGTGAGACCTTATGGCATGGAAGAAGGATTTGTCTTCTCTGGAAATGCGAAGTACAAGGGAAAGGTGCTTCGAGGCGCCACAGTTGAGATCGAGCAGTACCACACACTGGAACTTGGTAAGGGGATCGTAGAGGTTGCTGAGAAGAAGTTCTCGTATGACCCACCGATGGTATTCACCAGACAGACCACGACCAACCAGAATGGAGACTTCTCGTATACTCTTGATGAGCCAGGAATCTGGTTTGTCTGTGCAGCGAAAGAGAGTGATACCGAGGGGCGCACCATAAGAGGTGTCTTTATCGTTCCGGTTCTTAGAGCGTTCCCGCCGGTAGAAGAATCGTCTACTCCATCTATATCAACTGCAGAACTCCAGAAAGCAGTTAATGAAGCCAAACAGGCAGCAGCAGATGCGAAAGGGGCAGCAGAGGAGGCGTCCAGCACACCAGGATTTGGAATCATTCTTTCTGTGATCGGAATTCTTGGAGCGCTCCTGTTCGCCACGAGAAAAAGGTAAGGTAAATGGGGGAAATCCCCATGTAAATATTTTTTGGAGGAAATGAATAGTGCATATATCTGATGGCGTCCTGTCCCTGCCAGTGATAGCTGTTGGCTGGGGCGTAACACTCACGTTACTTGTGATAACACTCTGGCGGAGCAAAGACAATATAGTAGAGCAGATACCCAAGATTTCGGTTATGACTGGCGCATTCTTTATCGCATCCCTGATTCACATTCCGATGCCGCCCACATCGGTTCATCTCATATTAAATGGTCTACTGGGTGTGGTGCTCGGTGTGCTCGCATATCCTGCGATGTTTATTGGTCTCACTCTGCAGGCACTTCTCTTTCAGCATGGCGGCATAACGACAATCGGGGTGAACACGATGAATGTAGGTGTGCCAGCACTGATCGCTTATGGCATATTCAGGATAGGATGCAATAGAAATATCTCAAAAACGCTGCTCGGCGCGATATGCGGGGGTCTTGCAGTGCTCGTCACTGCAGTGTTCCTTGCTATCTGCCTTATTACGACAGGCGATGAGTTTCAGTATGTTGCAAAGATTGCTGTAGCAGCACACATCCCAATCATGATAATCGAATCAATCATTACTGGTTCTGTCGTGGCTTTCCTTGCAAAGGTGAAACCAGAGCTGCTACAAATAGATATAGAGGATAAATGAAAATGAAAGCAATCAAAATAATAGGTCTTCTGGCACTGGTACTTATCCTGTGTACAGCACTTTGCCTGTCGCCGGCATCAGCACACAGGGTGTATGTGAGAGAGCAGGTAAACGAGGTGCAGATAAAAGCATGGTACGGTGGCGGAGCGCCAATGGCATACGCAGATGTGACGATATATGCAAACTCCACGAACGGCGAAGAACTGTGCAGCGAAGGCAAGACTGATGAGAAGGGAATGTTTCACTTCACCCCGAGGATAGGCATCTCCAAGTACCGGGTAGTGGTAGAAGCGACAGGACACAGGGCAGAGAAGGAGTTCGATCTAGCAGCAGGCGGAGGATCGCAGGAGACAGCAGAATTGCCACTGTTTGCTAGAATGCTCGCAGGATTTGGATACCTGGCAGGGCTAGCTGGGATCGGAATGCTACTTGCAGCACGAAAGTTGAACAAACTGCATACAACGCAAGCAGAAAATAATCGGTAGCATTTAACCCCGATTCTCGATTGCGATAGCACTGCACAACTTCGTTCTTCTCGATTACGCAGTAATCGAGTGCAAGATAATAAACAAATGCATTTATACTTTCATATACGTTAAAAGAAGATTATGAAAATAAATAGTGGAAGTCAATAATTTTATGAAGTATCCTGAGATTGACAAATACGCATCACTCAAATCTTTGATACATGAGTTTGATCCAAGAGCAAAGATACTCACGTTCTCTTTTCTTGTTTTTTTTTTGTATTTGTAAGTGATATTAAACTTGCCACAATCAACCTCCTGTTTGCGTTTGTTCTTCTTTTAATTTCAAGACTGCCCTTTGTATTCGTGTTCAACCGCATAAAGTTGGTTTTCCTGTTTGTTTTTCCAATTCTTTTAATCATGTCCCTGACCGTGGAAGGAAGTCGACTCGTGAGCATTCGTGGAGTGCCAGTGACTTATGAAGGAGTCAGATACGGAAGCTTAATCATAATGAGAGCAGTGGCAGCAGTGACACTCGTATTGACGATGCTTGGAACAATGAAATTCGATACAACGATAAAAGCACTCTACATGCTGAGAGTGCCAGGTCCACTCGTCCAGATGCTGATGTTTACCTATCGCTACATATTTGTTCTATTGGATGAGTTTTCCAGGATGTGGAGAGCGATGAGCTGCAAAGGATTTGTATTAAAGGCAAACATGTACGCGCTCTCGATGCTTGGGAACGTGGTCGGGATGCTCATAGTCAAAAGTTATGAGAGGGCAGATAGAGTGTACAAGTCAATGATCTCAAAGGGATATACTGGAAGTCCAATGAATATGGCTGCGTTCAATATGGTGACAAGGGATTACGCTTTAACCGTATTAATCATCGGCATCGCCATCCTGTTGCGGATGTATTCGGTGATATTGCCGGTGGTGTCATGATGTCTGCAATACGTGTCCACGACCTGAATTACACTTACCCTGACGGGACGGTCGCACTTGAGAACATCTCGTTCGAGATTGAAAAAGGCGAATCTGTGGCACTGATAGGTCCAAATGGTGCAGGCAAATCGACGCTACTTTTGCACTTAAACGGCATCCTGCACAGTGCCAGATCACGTGGAGCAGTCAAGATTCTTGGCGATACTGTCAACCCAAAGAAGGTGCACGAGATGTCAGGGAAGATCGGAATCGTCTTTCAGAACCCTGACGATATGCTCTTTATGCCACTCCTCAGTGATGACGTGGCATTCGGTCCGATCAATCTTGGTATAGAAAAAGAAGAGGTTGCGAGAAGAGTCATGGATTCGCTCGGGCGGGTTGGGCTTGCCGGATATGAAAATCGGGTTCCACACCATTTAAGCAGTGGCGAGAAGAAAAGGGCAGCGATAGCAACCGTGCTCTCGATGGAACCAGAGATCATCGCTCTTGATGAACCCACTGCCAATATGGATCCAAAAAGCAGGAATGACCTGATAGAAATCCTTAAAAATCTGAAAGATGAAGGAAAGACTCTTCTCATCGTCACACACGACGTAAACGCAATTCCTGAGCTTGCAGACCGTGTCATCGTCCTTAACAAAACCATTGTTGCAGACGACACCACCCGTGACGTTTTTGCAGATACAGAGATGCTTGTTGCTGTGGGGCTTGACGTTCCTGTGATTATGCAGCTCTTTGAAGTGCTCCAGGTGTTTGGGTATCCATGCGATGTGCTCCCACTCTCAATTGGTGATGCGGTCAGGAATCTCACAGAGACGATAGAAAACGGGAAAGGACACATACACCTGCACATCCATGAACACGTGCATACAGCAATCGGCGCTGTTCGCAGCAAGTATCAGCACCACCATAAAGATGTGTAATACACAGATTTTTCGGTATTTTTTCGATAGAGGCAGGGGCAAAATGGCTACTGGTTTGGAAGGTGCTAACTGCCAAAATAATCAGCGCGGGTGCTCGCCATCGAAAAGTTTCGGGAAATGGGGTCGTTTCAGCTATCTTTGAAAGTGAGAAAAATTCCAACATTTCAACCGCAACACTGTATAATGTGACAGTCCCCCCGCCGATAAAGTTAAATCAAGAGTGTAAAGAGTAAAGGAATTATGACTCTATTGTCACGACCAGAACTTATTGAACTGATTGACGGATTACCACCACTTGTAGAAGGAATTATTAACCAAAAGGTTCAGGTGCAGCCAAATGGTGTGGAACTCACATTACAAAGAATAGAGCGTCTCTTGACCGATGGTGCAATAGCTTATGATAATCACGAACGAGTATTGTCTTTGAGTGAACCACTTGAATTTGATGCTGACGGTTGGATATACCTTAAAGCAGGTGTGTACAAAATCATCTTTAATGAAATTGTAAATATTCCAATTGATCTGGCGGCTATTGGCAGACCTCGTTCAAGCTTGCTGCGGTGCGGGGTTACAATAGAAACTGCTGTGTGGGATGCAGGCTATAGCGGGCGAAGTGAAAGCTTGCTTGTTGTATACAACCAGGAAGGATTTAAACTTAAAAAGAATGCTCGCATCATGCAGTTGCTGTTTCTGCGGCTTGGCAAACCAGCAGATGCCGGATATAACGGCAGATACCAACACGAAAATAAATTGGATGTCTTTGAAAAATTCCCGCATTGATTTAGGAATTGTAAAAACAACATGTCTGTGCAGGATTTTGAGAAGCTTATGATATGAAAAAATACTGCCGATCACTTTGATCTGGTGTGTCCTTTAGTGCATGTTGAGAAATAACATATACCGTTTCTCGTTAGCTTTTTCCCTGGAACTTCCCAGTTAATTCTCTTTTCATCGTCATTCTACCATGATGCTCAGAGGTTATTAAAGTGTTCCAGAACTAAATTGCTGAGACGAGACGCTATCCACCCAGTTCTCGACCCTTCTCAATAATTCCATCTAATAGCCCCTGTATATTCTTCAAAACACCTTTGAAATAAAAAATGTGTTAGAAACGCTCATGCACCCTTCAGATGCCCCCAGCATTTGTCAGGTGTCGTTGACCTTTCAAAATATAACGGGGTGAAAAGTCACTGGTTTTTTAGATAGTGTCATTACGCGAGTACTGTACACACAACGCGAGTGAAGACAACTCTTGATTGCAAAGCAATCAAGCTAATTTGTTTGGCATGTTTATGATACCTAAGTCTTGTGAGTGAAAACAACTCTTGATTGCAAAGCAATCAAGGCTTGAAACAAATACGATTTTTTTAATTACCACAACCATTATATTAGGTTGACTGGATTGTTACCTTAGACATAAGCGTGGTGATTCATTTGAAATATGTTATTTTAATTGCAGATGGGATGGCTGACTACCCACTCGAAGAGTTTAATGGCAAAACACCATTGGAAGAAGCGAACACACCCAATATGGATTTTATTGCCAGGGAAGGAAAAAACGGGCTTGCTCTTACCGTACCCAAGGGGCTGCCTGCTGGAAGTGATGTAGCAAACCTTTCTATACTTGGATACGACCCTCGCATCTACTACACGGGACGTGGACCAATTGAAGCAGCAAGCATTGGCATTACACTGGAAGAAGACGATATTGCTTTTCGCTGCAACTTCGTAACTGAGAAGAACGGCGTCATGGAAGATTACAGTGCCGGACACATAACTACTGCTGAGACAAAAGAACTCATAGAGGCACTTAATGCACAGCTTGGAAGAAGCACAGTAAAATTCTATCAAGGAATCAGCTATCGACACCTGTTAGTCCTGAAAAGTTGTGAAAAAGCAGAATGCACACCACCACACGATATAACAGGAAAACTAATAGATGAACACCTTCCACGCGGAGAATGCTCTGATCTACTTTCTGATTTGATTATCCAATCAAAAGAGGTACTTCAAAGTCATCCGGTGAATCAGAAACGTGTGACTCAAAATAAAAATCCTGCAAATCTTATCTGGTTATGGGGGCAGGGACAGAGACCAGACATGCCAACGATAAAAGAACAATACCACATCACAGGTGCAGTTATCTCAGCAGTATCCCTGATAAAAGGACTTGGGATCTATGCAGGTCTTGATGTCATAAACGTTCCCGGTGCCACCGGCTACTTTGATACAGACTACAAAGCAAAAGCACTATACGCAGCGCAATGCCTTGATGACCATGAGCTTGTGGTAGTGCATGTTGAAGCCCCGGATGAAGCAGGACATCTTGGAAGCATCGATGAGAAAATAAGAGCAATTGAAAACATTGACGAGCATATCGCAGGCAAACTTCTCGACGAGCTTCCTGTATACAATGATTACAAACTGCTGTTACTTCCGGACCATCCAACGCCTGTTAGTATTAGAACTCACACGAGAGATCCTGTGCCGTTTGCATTGTACTGCACTGATCATAAGGCAGACTACATCACCACATACAGTGAAAAAACTGGTGCAGATGGAGTGCTTGGACAGGTTGACGGCTGGAAGTTAATGGACCTGATGATTAAAACCAAACTCTAACAGAAATCTTAGCCTTGCATTAACTCATACTCGTGGATACGATTGTCTTTACATTAAATATCAACACCATAGTTTTCAAGAACGTAAAGAAACTTCATACAACGTAAGCAGAATCATGTATCAAATGTCACATTACTGTGGGATAGAAAGTGTGGCGTGACATCCATCAAGTACTGACAAAGGAGCAGGCATTGGGAAGTGAAAGAACAAGTTATTATGGTTTGAGGCAAATGACTAAAGAAGGGAATAATAAAAATGTCAAATAACGGTGCGCATTTGGGCTTTGAACAAAAACTCTGGAAAGCAGCAGACAAATTAAGAAGCAATATGGATGCTGCTGAATACAAACATGTAGTATTGGGTTCGATTTTTTTAAAGTACATCTCGGATTCTTTTGAGGAGCGACACGAGCAGTTGCAAGAACAGGTAAGTGAGTGGGCTGACCCGGAAGAGCGTGATGAATACAGCATGGAAAACATATTCTGGGTTCCCGGTAAAGCAAGGTGGAGTTATCTGCAAAAGAATGCTAAACAGCCAGAAATAGGGAAAATAATTGATGAAGCAATGGAATTAATTGAGAAGGAAAATCCTTCATTAAAAGGTGTGCTGCCAAAAGATTATGCTCGACCTACTCTGGATAAAAGAAGGTTGGGCGAATTAATTGACCTTATCGGGACAATTGGCTTGGGGGATTATGAAAGCAGATCAAAAGACATTCTTGGCAGGGTTTATGAATATTTTTTAGGCGAGTTTGCCAGTGCAGAAGGAAAAAAGGGTGGACAATTTTACACGCCAAAAAGTATTGTTAAGCTTCTTGTTGAGATGATTGAGCCATACAAAGGCAGGGTTTATGACCCTTGCTGTGGTTCAAGCGGAATGTTTGTCCAGAGTGAGGAATTTATACGCGCGCATAACGGACGGATTGAAGACATTCATATTTTTGGGCAGGAGTCCAATCCTACAACATGGAAACTCAGCAAGATGAACCTGGCTATTCGCAGGATAGATAGGAATATCCAGCTTGGAGATAGTTTCCATAATGATTTACATAAAGACCTGAAAGCTGATTTTATACTTGCTAATCCGCCATTTAACATGAGCGACTTGGGGCGGAGAGTATCTAAGGGATGACGCAAGGTGGAAATATGGCGTGCCTCCGGTAGGCAATGCTAATTTTGCCTGGGTGCAGCATAAGATACATCATCTCGCACCGCACGGAATAGCGGGTTTTGTTCTGTTAAATGGCTCAATGAGTTCTAACACTTCAAATGAAGGAGAAATCAGGAAAAATATCGTTGAAGTTGATCTGGTTGATTGTATGATTGCATTACCTTCCCAACTATTTTATAATACAATGATTCCTGCCTGCCTTTGGTTTGTTTCCAGGGACAAGACAAACAACAAATTTAGAGATAAAAGCGGAGAAATCCTGTTTATTGATGCCCGCAATATGGGTGAAATGATTGACAGAAGACACCGGGAATTAACTGATGAAGAGATTAAGAAAATTTCAGGCACTTATCATGCCTGGAGAGGAGAAGGTGGAAAGTATGAAGACGCTCCTGGATTTTGCAAGTCTACAACTCTGGAAGAAGTAAGAAAACACGAACACATCCTGACTCCGGGACGGTACGTTGGTTTTCCCGAAGAGGAAGACGATGGAATTCCTTTTGAAGAAAAGATGAAAGAATTGACCGCTCAACTTAAAGTGCAGATGGAAGAAGGAAAGAAGCTTGATGAAGAGATAAAGAAGAATCTTGGGGGTATCGGGTTTGAGGTGTAATAATATTGATCTATATTTTCATTGATGAAAGTGGAGATCTGGGCTTGGGTGGTTCGAAATATCTTGTACTGTCTGCATTAATAGTAGAGAATTATTCCCCTCTCGATAGAATGATAAAAAATATGAGGAGACATAAGTTCAGAAAAGAGCTTCGCAAGGCATCTGAAATCAAGGCTAACAGATCCTCTGATGAACTGAGAAGATATATGCTGAAAAAACTGAATAGAAGCCGTCAAATTAGCTTTTTGATTTAAGACTCTATCTTGACTTTCAAACATGTAGTGAAAAACACCATCGGTCAACCCAATTAATGTATGACCTATCAAAACATAAACCTCCTTGCCACCAACTTCCCCAATTTGACCTAAA
>RPGO01000046.1 GCA_004193545.1 Candidatus Argoarchaeum ethanivorans
GCCCCATTTTCACGAAATCGTTGAGATACTCCACCTCTTTCTCTGTAAGTTTTATTTTTTCCATAGAATATGGTTGGACTCACAGGTTTATAAACTTTGTCTAAAAATTAAGTTGCTGAGACACTAGTCATCAGGTATTCGTCTCTGAAATCACGCAGAACGTTTAGATCTATCGCTTATCAGACATCTGCAAGATCATGAGTGAGTCGAGTGATGTGATTCTTCCGTCGCCACTTACATCAGCAGCGGTGTCGTATTCGCCACTGGCAGCAAAATCGAGTGCAATCGTGGCGTCTGTAGAGGTGATTTCGCCATCGCGGTCCAGATCCCCGCGCATAACTTCTATGTGTACAGTCTCTGCCTTCCCGCCAGCAGTAATTAAAAATTCCCCATATGGAATTCCATTAGTAGCCATATCAAAAGAGAAATTGCCATATGAATCTGCAGTTAGTTTAAGAGAAGTTGCAAGCTTTAAGTTTACAGTTGATGCACCATCTGCTGCATCCCCGGAGACGATAATATCTTTTGGACCGACGATGTCAAGGCTCTCTCCAAATTTCTCCACTGGAAATGACATGGAAAAACTTGCATTGCCAGTTTCATCTATTGATTCACTTAATGGCGTTGTAATTTTTTGTCCAAGAATGGTGGCTGTCATATTTTGTCTGGAACAATTAATTTTGATGGTTTGCCAAAGGACTGGATATAATGTTACATTAAGATTTTTTATATTTTCAGCAGTCACAGAAAATTTTTTTTCACCATCCGGGAAGTTGAGACCATCAAATTCACAACCATATCTTCCATCAGAAACTGGTAACGGAAGCTCGAATGATGACCCTAACCAAACTACTTCACCTGATGATGCCGTTCCTGATATTGTTATCACATCGCCAGGGTCAATTACCTGTGGGCTCACGTTCAATTCCATCACTTCTGCACCTGAAAGAGGTGCGAAAAACACGAGCATCAGCGCGACTGGAATAAATATTGCAGTTTTCATCGTTTTATTCTCTTTCATGTATTACCCTATTTAGGTGTTCTGTCACAGGTTATTGTATTGTAATAATATATAAAGTCGTTGATCTTCTGTATGGGGGTCGCGGATCTTACAGATCAGTCATGTCTTCATAGTGTGGTTGATCCATCTTTCACAGCAAACTGCTATCCAACTTGATCTCGCAGAGCTTGCATAATAAGTTCATCGCTTCGATTTCTGCTGGTGAACCACATTTGTTGACGATGTTGTTGTAGTATTTTATAGAGCGAAGCTGTTCTTTACTATGGAACAGTACGTAGCGTGTGGCATGCACCGTTGCCTCGATGACTGCGAAAAATCCTCGATTTATTGCACGTGGTGTTTGCTTTTTTGCTGCACCTGTTAGTGGTTGTAGTGTGAAAGTAGTCTCGTTTTGTTGTTTTGCTTTTAGTAGAATCGATGTGCTTGCGTTTTTTAGTACTGGATATTTTTGCTGCTGGTATTTAATCTCAGTATATGTTTCCTGCGGGAGTGTTGACAGTGCACTTGTTACGATGAGTATTGGATCCTGTGTGATGTTTGCTGTGAGGTATTCCCGGTGTTCGAGGTTTTTCCTGGTTTTATTTTGATACAAATGTATTTGAAGGTCGTGTTTGTGTTTGTAAAGTCCAATTGGTGCAGCATTTGCTGTTTTACTCTTGTTTGTTGTAACTGCGATAATCTCATTTATTCCATCGTATATTCCAAGTTTTTCAAGGTCAGTTGTCAGAATCGGTAGCCTCCAAGCAGTAATAAAAAGAGTCCTGATATTATGATGTCTGCTGTTGAGCCGGGGTTTATTTTTTTTGATAGCAACTCTTTATCAAACTCTTTTATTTCCGGAAGTGTCGCTAAATATCCTTGCTTGTGTATTTTATCTACGATTGCTGCTGATTTTTTTGATGTTTGTCTTGCTGTTGCTCTGTTGTGTTTTGTCTGGATAAACGTATCTGGATGGTCTTTTAGAATCTCAAGATATGTTTTAACGATTGCTTCGTTGATGTCTGTGTCTTTGACGTTGGTGGTCAAAAGTTGATGTGCTTTTTTTGTTAGGGGGAATCCGTGTGTCCACTCTCCTGCGATTTCATCATCATGTTCTGCTATCTGCATCAACTGGTAGAGTGTTTTGTTTTGTTGTTGTATTTGCGTTATTGTGTTGTCATCCTCAAGGCTTAACCTGCTTACTGGCGCTACCTTCACATTTGCTTTTGCAAAGGCTTGATAAAAATAAATAGCATCCTGCACGGTCGTGTTTTTCACGATTTTATATGCTTTTGCCATATCCCCTTCTGCCATTGCAAGAGGTATTAACAATATGAATGCTCCAAAGTGTGTGTTTCCCCCATTCTGCCATAAGTTGCTTTCCCTGACAGCCTTTGCTAATAGCTCCCCAAAGCTTTTTTTTTGGGTTGCTGCTTCCCTGATAATCGGGTATGCTGCAACAACTGATGCAAGAAAATGTTCGTATCGTGTGTCTGGATAGTTATGCTCCCTGTCAATATTTCCTGGTTTGGGTGTGGCTGAAACCTCAAGTGCCATTGCGAGACTGGCACACTGTGCGATATAATCAGGCATCATTTGAAACAAGTTTCTTTCTGTGTGAGAGAATGTATTCTGCCATTCGTTTTTTAAGCAGCGTGTATTCTACAATAGATAACCCGATTGCATCAAGCACGTTGTCTCTTAAGAAACACGGCTTGGTTGCTTTACAACACCATGCCATCGTTCCAAAACATGTACCTTCACCATATTGCAGTGGCGTGCCCTTAACAAAGTCCAGTTTAAGCTCTGCAAACTCTTTTGCGGTCATGCCTATTTTTTTCAAAGCAGCGTGCACAACACATGGTTTTACTGGTAGGCAGCAAAAAGTAAGACCTCGCAGGTCTCCACCACTTTTTGTTTTCCATGTTTTCCACGCTCAGCGGTTGAGGTCTGATCAGGAGGCATAAGAATGTACAGAAGTATGATAGGCAACTGTTGCCTTGAAGGAGATTAAAAAATATGTCACAACCAATGTATGTTAAGTTTGAAGTGCCAGCAGAATTACAGGAAAAAGCGCTGATCAGGAGGCATAAGAATGTACAGAAGTATGATAGGCAACTGTTGCCTTGAAGGAGATTAAAAAATATGTCACAACCAATGTATGTTAAGTTTGAAGTGCCAGCAGAATTACAGGAAAAAGCGCTTGAAGCATTAGAGCTTGCGCGAAACACAGGGAAAATTAAAAAAGGCACTAATGAAGCCACAAAAGCCATTGAAAGAGGTGTGGCAAAACTCGTGGTGATCGCGGAAAACGTTGAGCCACCCGAAGTTGTAGCTCATATACCTCTTCTATGTGAAGAAAAAAATATTCCTTACGCCTATGTTAAAAAACAAATAGATCTCGGTGCAGCATGCGGGCTTGGCGTTGGCAGTGCAGCAGCAGTTATAATCGAAGAAGGTAAAAGCAAGGATATATTAGAAGATCTTTCTGTCAAAGTGCAGTCTCTAAAACAGCAGGCATGATTAAGGTGATCTATTATGTCAGATGAAACAGGCTACCCGGCTGAAATAATAGAAATCGTTGGGAACACTGGTATGCATGGTGAAGCAAAACAAATACAATGCCGCATACTTGAAGGAAGAGACAAAGGCAGGATAATTACCAGAAACTGCATTGGCCCAATGAGAATAGGTGACATACTAATGTTGCTTGAAACATCCAGAGAAGCCAAGAGATTGACCAACCGCTGAGCGTGGAAAACATGGAAACAAAAAAATGTTCCTTTTGTGACAAGATAATTGAGCCTGGAACAGGTAAGATGTATATTAAAAGAGATGGGACAATCTTCTATTTCTGTTCATCCAAATGCCAGAAGAACCAAAAACTTGGCAGAGTACCCAGAAAAGTGAGATGGACCAACCAGGCACACAACATAAAAAAAGCATAAGACAATGATTAAGGCAGTAGAGCAGACTTATATCATGGTCAAACCTGATGGGGTACAGCGTGGACTAATTGGGGAGATAATCAATCGAATAGAGCAGCGTGGACTTAAGATTGTAGCATTGCGAATGAATGTCATAGACAGGGGGGTAGCAATGAAGCATTATGCAGAGCATAGGGAAAAACCATTTTTCTCTGATCTTATAAGTTTTATAACATCAGGACCTTCGGTATCTTTAGTTGTGGAGGGAGTAAATGCTATTAAAATCATGCGAACCATTAATGGTGCAACAAATTCATCAGATGCAGCACCAGGAACCATTAGGGGTGATTTTGCAATTGATACCGGACGAAACGTGGTGCATGCATCAGATTCAATAGAATCGGCACAAAAGGAGATTGCACTCCATTTCAGTGATCATGAACTCACAGACTACGCACGCATAGACGAAACATGGGTGTACGAATAATTGTATTTGTGTAGAACTACTATATTACAAAAGGAGCCAAAACAAATACGAATAATTTGACAATAGTTTATAAATCTCAAGCAAATCACTATCATGCGCTTCTTTTTGTGTACCACAAGTGTTAAAAGAAGCTCTCAAAGAGCATTTGATGAAGCGAAATTCGTACAAACTTTTAGACTATCACGTGCTTATTTAAAGCACGAAAACAAAACTATACCCTGGTAAAATAAATGAAAAAACTTCACAGAGGACTGTACATTGGAAGGTTTCAGCCATATCACTTAGGGCACTCCAAAGTACTGGAAGTTATTGTTGGAGAAATCAATGAAGTAATCATCGGAATTGGCAGCGCGCAGGAAAGTTATCACCAAAACAATCCTTTCACAGCCGGCGAACGGGTGCTCATGGTTTCAAAAGCTCTGGAAGAATTCGATATTAAATCCTACATTATTCCAATTGAAGATGTCCACTGCAACAGTTTGTGGGTATCTCGTGTGACCTCGATGGTGCCACCATTTGATGTGGTCTATTCCAACAATTCCCTGGTGGTAGAGTTGTTTCGCGACTCTGATGTAAAGGTTGTTAAAACCCCTCTTTTTAACAGGATGATGTATTCAGGCAGCATGATTCGAGAATTGATGCTTGCTGGTAAAGAATGGAGACATCTTGTTCCGGACTCTGTTGCAGGGGTAATCGATGATATTGATGGTACTGGACGTATCCAGCGTGTTGCAGGATCAGATAAAGAGTTCTAATAAAATAAAAATGGATGGATTCACTGAGTCATACTTTTAACATTGGTGGTATACAGTGGTTTGCAAGTTCCTGCATTCTCACAGAAGTTCTTCCAAATCCAGAGAATTCATCTTCCTCCATTGCTCTTGCAAGCTCATTTCCAAGCACAAAAATGGCATGTTTGTGCTCAGCCTTGCTTCGATGAACGTGCACTGGACTTATTTGAAGTGACTCGTAGCCTGGAAAAACTTTGTTACATCCGCCCTCCTCAAAATACCTTTTTAATTGCACCATCAGCGTATGTAGATGGATTAATTCTTCCTTATGCATATTTACACACATCTCCAATAGTTATTATAGTTTTACAGTACTGCATAGTTGCTTACGTACTGCATAGTTGCTTACATATGTCAATAGCCTTGTATGCTATATAAAGAAGTTATGATAGGAATACTAACTCCTACTTATTCAATTTAAAACTTTCTTTTTGTTCTTAATGATTAATTAGGTTACATCTCTTACCAACTACAATATATTTAGTGGAATTGTGTGAAGAATCCTTTTTTGTATTTCTTGCCATTTATATAGATATTTGCACCCTGTTTTTTCTCTATTTTATTTATTTTTTTTGCCTTTACTGCCCCATGCAGAGTATTTGCGAGTGACTCAATCGTTTCAGCTTCAAGTTCTCCGCCGAGCATGGATTTGCATGTGTTTTCACCTGCAATTCCCTCTATCGTTATCTTGCCGCCCCTCATCGCTGTTCCGGAACCATTACCTGCATCACCTCGAACGATTATGTGTCCTTTTTCAAGTTCAGTACCTATAAAATCCAGTTTCTTTTCTATTATCAGTGGATCAGGATACATATATTCAGCACAGATAGTTGTCAGGTATCCAAGTACCATGCGCTCTGCCCATTCATCTTTTGGTTTTGCCGAATGGATTATTTCACGTAGTTCCCGTGTATCCCGCGGTGCAAGCTCATGCACTTCTTTTTTTTTGATAAACTCCAGTTTATCTAAGAGATCTTCAAAGTTCATTTATGATCACCAAGAAGACTGTATGTTTGTGCTTCGCAATAAATTTAAGCATTGACGTGTAAATATACATGTAGATGTCTTATTCACTGGATCATGTTATCTCAATGAAAGATTTTACAAGAGAAATGATTGATGAGGTACTTGAGCTTGCAGAGAAACTTGAGCCTTTCGCACGCGGCAGACCGTGCAGGATGCTGGAAGACAAACTTCTTGCCTTGCTTTTCTATGAGCCAAGCACCCGCACTCGGCTGTCTTTCGATGCTGCAATCAAGCGGCTTGGAGGAAGTTCTATTGATTTTGGCATGGTCGAAGCAAGTTCTGTGTCAAAAGGTGAAACTCTTGCAGACACCATTCGGGTCGTCAGTGAATATGCTGATGCGATTGTGCTCAGGCACCCCAAAGAAGGTGCTGCACGAATGGCATCAGACTACTCGTCGGTACCAGTGATCAATGCTGGTGATGGAGGGGGGCATCACCCCACCCAAACCCTTCTTGACCTGTACACGATTAAACGGGAGAGTAAACTTGAAGAAATAGATATTGCACTTGTCGGTGACCTGCGATATGGACGTACAGTCCATTCGTTCGCCTATGCACTGTCATTATATGGTGTAAACATCTACCTCGTCTCGCCACCTCAATTACAGATGCCGCAGCATATAAAATCTGATCTTGTGCATCGTGGCATAACTATCAGGGAGACTAATAGTATTGAAGACGTTCTTGAAAAAATCGATGTGTTATATATGACCCGCATTCAAAAGGAGCGTTTCGCTGAACAGAGTGAATATCTTGCAGTGGCAGGGAGCTACCGACTTGGAAGTGAGATGCTCTCAAATGCGCGAGAGAACCTTATTATCATGCATCCACTTCCAAGGGTTAATGAGATTGATGCAAGTGTGGATGCAACATCACACGCATGTTACTTTAAGCAGTCTTTTTATGGGGTGCCTACACGCATGGCAGTCCTTGTAAAGCTGTTGGAAGGGAAAATATGAGTCTTGAAAACTGTACACCTCGCAGGCTCGGTGTGCAGAGAATATTTGTAAACAGGTATGCAGGAATATTTGTAAAGCTAAGAGGGAAAATATGAGTGTTAAAAAAGAACTCCTAGTGCGACCAATTGAACATGGCACTGTGATTGACCATATCAATGCAGGGCAGGCTTTAAACGTAATACGCATCATCGGCATAGCAGGGAGCATGGGTTCTGTTGTGAGCATTGCTATGAACGTGGCAAGTAAGGAGATGGGATTAAAAGACATTGTAAAGATAGAAGGAAGAGAACTTGATTCTAAACAGCTCGATAAAATATCGCTGATTTCACCAGATGCCACCATTAACATTATCAGAAACTATGATGTAATATCAAAATACAATGTTGAACTTCCGGAAGAGATTATAGGGATTGTAAGATGTAACAATCCTGATTGCATCACCAACAGTGATGAGCCGGTAGCGTCCAGTTTTACGGTAACCAAAAAACCAGTCATTCTTCGCTGCAAGTATTGCGATCATATCATTTCAGAAGAGATAGCAGAACAACTTATATAAAAACATAATTGATATGCAATATAGAAACAATGACAGATAATACGCATAATACTGAAATAAAAAAAGTGCTCTTGCTTTTGAAAAACATGGTTTATGAGAGCACGAGTCCACTCGAAACCCTTCGATTTGCCAAGTATTATCGTAAAAAAGGACTTGATGTGATAGTGGTATTGTGGGGGCCAATGGGGGTATTGCTTGGAAAAGCAGGAAAAAGGGGAGGTACGCCAAAGTACGATGAAAAAATGGAAGAATGTTTGAATCTCGGAGTCGTGTTTCGATGCTGTCGTCTCGGCTCAGATATTATAGGAGTGGATGAATCCGAGCTGATACAAGGTGTTGAAATTATTGAAGCGCATGCGGTGGCAGAACTCTTCCTTAAATACAGTCAGCCAGGTCACATGATTATAAGTCTATGAAATACGATGTTGTGGTAGTTGGTGCAGGACCTGTTGGAGCAATTGCTGCGCGATATAGTGCAAAACACGGCGCTAATACGTTAATAGTAGAAGAACACCCCTATATCGGTTCACCAGTCCAGTGCACAGGTATTATCAGCACAAAAGCACTGGATGAATGCGATTTAAAACCAGAGAGTTCCTTTGTGTATCGTAATATCAGGGGTGCAAACATCTACTCACCGGGTTGCCACTGTATAAAAGTTGACGGCGGTAAAACAAAAGCATACGTCATCGACAGAAAAATCTTCGACCGTACACTGGTAGCAAAAGCACTTGATGAAGGTGCAGATCTTATTTTACGAACAAAAGCGACAGCACTTAAAAATAACAAGAACGGGGCAGTGTTGACCGTGCGGCAGAATGGCACTCTGCAAGAAATACAGACAAAAGTGGTTATCGGTGCAGATGGTATTCAAAGCGGCATTGCACGGATGTCCGGACTTGGTAGAGTTGAAAAAATACTAAGCTGCATTCAAGTCGAAGGACAGTACGAGATAGCGGATGCCGATTTTGTAGAGATATTTCTCGGAAACAAGGTTGCACCAGGATTTTTTGCATGGGTGGTACCTGCAGCAGACAACATCGCCCGTATAGGTCTGTGTGTAAATTCCTCTAATAGATCGGCACACCAATATCTCCAAAAACTGCTAAAAGAGCATCCAATTGTATCAACAAGGTATCATGGCTCATCCACGAGCATGGTTGTTGGTGGAATGCCTGTTGGGGCTTTGAAGCATACCTGTACTGATGCTGTACTTATCGTTGGTGATGCGGCAGGGCAGATAAAACCAACATCTGGTGGTGGAATCTACACAGGTGCTGTCTGTGCCAGGATTGCAGGAGAAGTGGCAAGCATTGGCGATGCAAGTAAGAAGGGACTGGAGCTGTATGATACAATGTGGCGAAAGCATATTGGAAAAGAGCTTACGATTGGTATGTATATACATAACACGCTTGGAAGTTTCAGTGATCAACGATTAGATGAGTTTATCAATATTTTTGATGACCAGAAGATCATGGATACCGTGAAACAATATGGTGATATGGATCATCCATCATTGCAGTAATTATTGAATCCGAAGACTCACTATTATCTTATTATGACTACATCTGTAATGTATTGTTCTCTATTTCTTGCAGCGGCTTTGGAAAGTAAGTAAAAAACAATGTGGTGGTGCGTTAAGAGATTAAAACAAGGGAGTGTTCATGGTTGCTGTTACTCGGTGATGATGAGCAAAAGAGATGTACTACGTATGTCATGGTTCCATTGAAAAACGTCATTATGGAGAAACTTATGTAAGAGGATATAGAAACTGGATTTAGAGTGTTGTTTAGCATTGCGAAGTGATACTATTGCACGTTAAACATGGCGAAACCTTCCCACAGCCACAACTCCACCTCAATTCCAGAGGCGATACATCTCAAACAAGTTGCGCTAGCTATCGTCATGTTGAGATCCACCTCATTAAAACACATGCTAAATTGTGAAGATTGCGAGTGCCAGAATTCATCTACCTGATTCCTGCGGTTAACGTTTCATCAAAATCATCTCTGAAACAGCAGATTATTGGTATTGCGCAGCGATTGAACTTACAAAGGGGCGGTATTATGTTGCTGGGTTGCTAACAAATTCCTATTTTTGGAATAACCTCTGAAATGGAATTTATTATCCTTACTTTTATCATTTGAATTGTTTCGTAATTCCGGCGGAGTGCTGATTTATTAACAAACGTAAAGGTAAAAGAGCACCAATGTGAAAGATTTATGCATCCCTATGTTGAACAGGATATTGCTGGCCATTCGTAATATGTATTGTGGTACTTATTATATCAGGTGCTCAGATCCACTGGCCTGGATCTGTTCATTTATTTGGAAGTTTTCAGACCGCAGTGTGCTGTCCCTTGGCTGGTTTGAAGTTATTATTGGTTTGCAGATTTTCACAATGTAGCTCATCTACAGCTTAGTCTCCGCAGGATTATGCAATTTATATTCCAAGGAAATAAAGAGATATCCCCAATGGATTGTCCGAATAAAGTTTATATTTTGTGGAATATTCAAGGCACTTAGTCCATATCCGCCAACGGTTGATGAGAAGTTTAATCCTTTGCAAAAGATGTCATACCTTATGTTTCATAAAGGACAGTGATGCCCCATTCTTCTTATCCGGTGAACGTACAGATCACTTCCGTGACACAAGAAACAACGATTTACTTCAAATCCAGTTTCTATCTCCTCTATATGTTTTCCATAATGACGTTTTTCATACTGGGAACCATGACATACAGTACATCTTTGCTCATCACCGAGAACAGCACCATGAACACTCTGTTTTACCTCTTCTAATGCACCACTATGACAGGAAGCGCATTTACTTTCCAAAGCCAAGCCGCTATAAGAACAAGAGAGAACAATACACATAGATAATATAATAAGATAATAGTGAGTTCGATTCATCATCGCAATCCTTTATACATTACTGTACTTATAGTTTTTCATTTTATGTCGTAGTCAGATTGAGGCTGTCGAATTGGCTTTAAGAGTTCCGGTTTCTAATTTGACAGGTCTTTTTTGTTCTATCAAGGCTTCTTTAGTTCTGACCTTAGAAGGTATATTGTTAGAAAACTCACAAACAGTGATATTACCTGAACTGTACCATTTTCATTGAATTTTTAAGACACAGATTGGCGTTGATTAACACAGATTTTGTGTAAATCTGTGTCTATGATAATTTTTAAAGATCAGGCAAACTGTTTACTGGAAGTTTCCTTAGGCAGACCTGGAATTTTTATTGTGAAGCACTGCAAAGCTGCGCTTTGCAGAAAGTAACCAGCAACTGCACAACTTCGTTGTGCAGAAGGCAACTCCCGACTCTTGATTGCGCTAGCAATCGAGTGCGTTAGCAATCGAGTGCGAAGCAATCAAAGTGCGAGGGATGGGATTTGAACCCACGAACTCCTTAGAGACAGGATGGCTTCGATACCTTCTTTTAAGTACCACTTAAGTCCTGCACCGTTGGCCAACTTGGTTACCCTCGCTTTCTGGGTGCTGTTTCAGCGCTCGATTACTTGCGTAATCGAGAATTAAAGGTTATTGGTTATTTTCTGCACAACGAAGTTGTGCGGCACTTGCGTAATCGAGAGTTATTGTCTCTGTAAAGCGCAAGCTTTGCAGCTGTGATGATTCACTTTGTTTATAGCTGTTTTCCTTATAATGTTGTGCATATAGCTATGATTACTGCTGAAGCACTGGTGGATGCAAGGTTTACCCCATTGTTGCTGAGCAGTTTTTTCTGCTGTAGTGTGGCTCCAAGGAAGCTGTCAATGTTTGTGCCGAGTAATCCAGCAAAGGTTATCACAAGTATGCTGGTTGGATGGAATGGAATAAGCTGTGTTATTGCAGCAATCATGGCTATGATAAATGCGCCCGTGATAGATGCACACTCTCCTGCAAGCGTTATGCCTCCATCCGTTCCAGCGGTAGTTTTTTTGAGGGTAGTTATCATGCGGGGCTGACTCTTCGAGGTCTGGCCAATCTCGCTTGCCAGAGTGTCCCCAAGAGCTGTGGAAAGCGATGCAAGATAGGCTATTAATATAATATTCTGGTATGCTGGGAAAGCCTGGTAAGAAATCGCAAGGCTGAAAGCTGGTAGAGAGTTTGAGAAAACATTTGTGTAGCTTCTAACACCGCCTTTCTTTTCTGCCACTCCTTTTGCTTTCTTGTATTCATATTTGTATTTTGTAAACCCTCCCCCTATGGAAAAAAACGCGATGAGTGGAGCAAACCAGAGCAGGTTTGTAAAGCTGATAATAATCACTCCAATAAGAGTTGCAGCAATCATTGCACTAATGTCTGCCACATCCTTTTTGTAGGCGGCATAACTTAGCAAGAGGGCAATGGTTATCGCTACCATCAGTTGCGCTGGTTCTGCAGTATAGCCAATATTTGCAAAGAGCCATATAGCCATAGCAGTTCCAATAATGGTGGTGAAATCCTTGTGGGCATGGGGAATAACACTCAACAGGACTGCTGTCAGGCTCCCAATCACGCTTAAAAATAGCATACTTCTAAATTCTATTGTATTACCTGTTAGTATCAAGCATGTTAAGCTTGCAATGATTACTCCATTAAACAGATACAGTAGTGTTGGCTTTGCTGTTTTTTCTGTTAGAAAATATGTATCAAATGTATTGTTTTTATGATTTGATAGGTAGCGCAGTTGTATCTCTGTGAGTGGACCTGCTATCGCGATGATCGCTGCTGCTGCCCCTATTACATAAAAATCAAACGTGTAACCACAGTTGTTCAACACGATCTTCGGGAGTACCATAACAAACAGTGAGATGCTTATATTAAAAGAGCGCTGGAACTGCTTTGCCGTAGTATTATTTTTGATGAAGAGTACTAACGATGTAATGAGGATGAGTAATGCAAATCCATGATCTTTGATTACAGGTTGTGTAAATACGAGAAATCCAGGCAGCAGTATTTGGAACCGGTTGTAATGTTGATCCATCTATCAAGTACTGAACGTAGATAGTTTGACAAATACTTTATCCTCCAGATGCGCTATAAACAGATGTGATACTATGCAAGTTGTTCAGCAATTATATGAACAAAGACTTTTAGCATTAATTAACAAAAGTGCGGTGCCACGGCATGTAGTACTGGTGCTTGATGAATCGGATGTATTATCAAATGATGCCAGTAAATTTACCCATTTTGCTAACTGGTGCATCGAGGTTAATATCGCTATACTGACGGTTTTTATAAGTATTATAGAAGAGAGTGCAACTGAGATTATTGGTAAACAACTTGTAGAGCAAATACAAAAAGCTCTTTGTCCAGTAACAAGCAACATTCGTATTTATTGCAGGGAAAAAGATACTAACATCGAGTTGGGCGATGGTTTTTGCATCAATCTGGCAGTTGGCTACAGTGGACGCTTTGAACTCACCAACACGATTAAAAAGATTATGCATAAAGTTGAGAGGGGGGAACTATCGGCAGAAAACATTGATGAAGCTGTTATTGAGCAGCATCTTTCCATACAGTGCGAACCAGACCTTGTGATCCGCTCGGGAGGAAAAAGGCTTACGGATTTTTTAATCTGGCAATCGGTATATTCTGAATTTTATTTTACAGATGCGAACTGGCAAAACTATCGAAAAGTCGATTTTCTCCGTGCAATCAGGGATTACCAGAAACGACAACGAAGGTAT
Source organism: Candidatus Argoarchaeum ethanivorans (assembly GCA_004193545.1). Lineage (GTDB taxonomy): Archaea > Halobacteriota > Methanosarcinia > Methanosarcinales > EX4572-44 > Argoarchaeum > Argoarchaeum ethanivorans. The sequence continues at coordinate 13,424 of RPGO01000046.1, forward strand.
GGAAAGTAACAGTACACCACCGTTTGATTGCCTTTACCTTTGATTGCTAACGCACTCGATTGCTTCGCAATCGAGAATTGACCGTTAACCGTTATTTCTGCACAACGGAGTTGTGCAGTCGAGAATTATCTCCGCGAAAGCGAAGTTGTGTGATTCTGCAAAGCGCAAGCTTTGCAGTGCAGTACATCACCATTTGATTGCCTCTGCCATTATGCGATTGTGCTGCGAGATTTCCTCCAGTAACTGCCGTATTTCTTTCGGTGGAATATTAAGAATCTTGCGTGAACGGTTTACCACTTCTTCTGCTTCTACCTGGCCACACGCAGCAAGTAAATTAACCATCCTAACTATCGTGTTTCTTTGTTTCTCCCTTTCACGCACCTGGTATGTTCTTACTGCCCTGACAAGATCTATTTTTCTAAATTCTGGCCAGAAAGGTGCACAGAAATAAGCGGCACACTCATTGCCGCACGATTGCCATGGAAGGAAATTAGACACGCGATTATCACCACCGGTACGAATAATCAAATCCACATCACCTTCGAAGGCATTCCCGGTATACAAGTGGCTTGATATAATTTGTTCATCTACATCAGCACTTGCCAGCACACCTTTTTGAATCTTCTCTGCAATAAGGCGGGCAGCATCCACAAGCTCTCGACGCCCACCGTATGCAAGAGCAATATTGAGATTCAAACGATCGTAATCTTTCGTGGCTTCCTCTGAACGGGTAATTGCATCCTGTAATTTTTTCGGAAGCAGTTCGGTATTGCCTATGGCACGAACGTTCATCTGCCGCTTGTGTGTACGTTCATCAACAGAAAGCTCATCAAGCTTCAGACCAATCAACCCGAACAGTCCATCCCTTTCTGATTCAAAGCGTTTGAAATTCTCAGTAGAAAACGCATATAACGTAAGTTGTTTTACTCCGATGTCCCAGCACCAGTCAAGTACATTCTCAGTCACATCAGCTCCACAATAGTGCCCCTCGATCTTTTTAGCTCCAATGTTATGAGCAAACCGGCGGTTCCCATCCATGATAATAGCAATGTGTGAAGGAACTGGTCCTTCCTGTATTTCACGAATCAATAACCGCTCATAGCTGTGATAAAGCAATTTAGATAAGCTACGTCTAAAAACCATTTACTTATACTATGATATGATAATGATATATAATAATTATCCAAACACTACAGCAAAGACCTTTATATCAAGCTGCACAACTCCGTTGTGCAGAGATACCGAGAACTCACACATCATGACTATACTGCGATTAGCACAAACATAGCGGTTTTCAACATTATCCCAATATTTCGGGAACCAATACATCATGACTATACTGCGATTAGCACTCATCCTACTGTTCATTGTTCTAATTACACCAGGTGTAGTTGGAAGTGTCGATGCAAATAATAATAAAATTGAAGACTCTCTTGAATTTGAGATGGGAACGACCGCGGATGCGGATGCTCCTATTGATGTAATCGTGCTTTACAATCGACAGACTGACATCCTGCTGTCAATAGGCAAAGTAAAATACAATTTTAATATTATTAATGCAACTGCCCTCAGGATTCCTCGCAGCAGTCTGTGTGAACTGTCAGAGAAACCAAATGTAGAGATGGTGTATCCAGATCGAGTTGTGCACGCATACCTTGATTCCAGCGTGCCTGTAATCAGAGCAGACGTTGCAAGGAATACGTACAATCTTTCTGGCTCAAACATAACAATAGCAATCCTTGATACTGGCATCGATGCTTCACATGAATGGCTTGACGATCTTGACGACAACCCGTCAACAAATGATCCAAAGGTCATTGCATTCAAGGATTATGTCAATTTTTTTACAGACCCGTATGACGATGACGGGCATGGAACACACTGTGCTGCGATTGCTGCTGGTACTGGTGGTGGCACGGAATTTATAGGAGTGGCAGTAAAAGCGAATCTGGTAGGAGTAAAGGTACTTGACGAAACCGGGGATGGGTATGACTCTGATGTGATTGCTGGTCTTGAATGGTGTGTTGATAAGAAGGATGTGTACCAGATAAAAGTAATCTCGATGAGTCTTGGTGATGAGAATAACAATGATGGGACAACTCCAGTAGAAATGGCATGTGATGCTGCTGTTGATAATGGCATCGTTGTCTGTGTTGCTGCTGGAAACAGTGGAAGTCGGCATGGAACCGTGGGGGACCCGGCATGTGCGAAAAGGGTAATTACAGTGGGCTCTGTCGATGACGACATGAACATTGCAGTTAGTTCATCAAGAGGTCCTACTGCTGATTACAGAATTAAGCCAGAGGTGTGTGCTGTTGGCGTTCACGTTATATCTGCCAGAGCTAGTACCACTGATGGCTATGTTATGATGAGCGGGACATCGATGGCAACACCACATGTAGCTGGTGTTGCAGCACTGATGTTTGAATACAACCCAGACCTTACACCGGATAGAGTGCGACGAATATTGATGGATACTGCTACTGATCGTGGCGGAACTGTACCTGATAACAACTATGGTTGGGGGGTTGTAAATGCAACAAATGCGATCTTGCACAGTGCAGAGGAGCATGACATCTCAATTCTTAAACTCGAAGCTTCTTCTTATGTACTGCCGAATAGAACCATGACCATTGACGCAACAATCAAAAACATTGGGCTAAACAACGAAAGTAATGTGTTGATATTCCTCCAATCGAACGAAACAGTGTTGAATCAGACAATCATACCATCCATCCAGACAAAGGAGAGTATTGACGTGAGTTTCTCATGGGTTCCGGTTGAGGAAGGATGTTACAATCTATCGGTGAATGTCAGTGCCGTTGCTGGTGAAACTCTGATCGAGGATAACATGCGATATGTGATAGTTAACGTGTCACATTACCCAGACATCTGGATAGAGCCTTCAAACTATGATTTTGAACTCGTGGAAGGCTCATCTGCTGCAAGGAACCTTACTATCGGTAACAGTGGAACACTTCCTCTCACGTTCAATATCACTGTTCTTGCCAATTACCAGATGGAGGACATCCAGTATAGCTGGATCGATGGAGTTAGTGATGGCATCGATCTTAATCTTGGCGATGATAGTATCTCAAGTCAGATTCTTCCGTTTGTGTTTGAATTCTATGGAAACAATTACAGTTCGATTAATATTAGTTCTGATGGTTGGGCAAGTTTTACATCAGGAGATGAGTGGCGGGACTGGATGTATGGAAGAGGGAAGAGACCTCCTATGGATGATTGGGAGAACACCATCTTCCCACTTGGAGATGACTGGGATCCATGTTCTAATGGTGGAGTATATGTAAACTCAAGCCAAGACAGGTATGTAATTACCTGGTATCAACTTCCTCACTGGCACGATGGCGGTTCTTCTGGAAATAACAGCTTTGAGATGGTACTCTATAAAAATGGTGAGATCGAGTTTAATTATATGAGGGTTGAAAACACTGAGACGCTTACTGTTGGGCTAAATCTTGGTGATGGTTTGCATGGCATCGGTTACCTGAACATCCCGAAAAATAATACTTCATTACGTTTCAAGCCAGAAAAATGGATGTCGATCAAAACAGTGGGCGGCACAATCCCTGCCGGTGGCAGGAGTAATGTAACGATTGAAATCAATGCAGCAGATCTCGATTGCAGGAGGTACCAGGCAGATATTCTGATAGAATGTAATGATCCTGATGAGGATAATATAATAATTCCTGCAAATATTGAGGTTGGCTGGTTCATTACAACTGCTAAAACAGCACTTGAAATAGCAGTTGGAAGCCGCGAATATGATCCAGGTTTGGACGTTAACGGTGATGGCAGGATTACCTCACTGGATGCTCTAATGATTCTACAGAAAGTAGAGAGTGGCATATCATATTATTAGGTTTTTTGTTTAAAACTTAACTTTGTTAGGGTATATCTTTTACAGCCCTAACTATATACGATGGAGGTGGTGAAAAAGTGAAATCATTCAACGATATTATGCCAGAAGAAAATAGTACGGTATCTGCAAGCATGGGTAAACCGTTGATAACTACTGAACGTTTAAGCAAATTTTCTCGATGAGGATAGATATGATGATGCTAAATCAACTGAAAACAGGCGACGTTGGGAGGGTGGTAAAAGTTGGGGGGGGTCACGGTATCCGCCAGAAGCTATTCCTTAGAGGACTCTTTGAAGGGAGTTCTGTTCGTGTTATTTCATGCAGTGGTCCTGTAACAGTCGAGGTTGACAGAAACATTGTCTGCATCGGTCGTGGAATGGCACAGAAGATTATGGTACATAAGGCGTGAGTGGAATGGAAAAAAGATTGAGTGAACTAAATTTTGATGAAGAGGGAATAGTTAAAGAAATAGATGAAAGTCTGTTGAGGCAGGTTGCCGGGATGGGTGTAAGAATTGGTAAAAATGTCAGGATGACGACGAAACAGCCTATGAAAGGGCCTGTTGTGGTAGAAATAGACAAGTCGTTTACCTCATTAGGGCGCAGCATGGCTGAAAAAATCGTAGTAGAGGTGAAAAAATGAAGATATTATTGATGGGGCATCCGAATGTTGGTAAAAGTGTTTTCTTCAACCGACTGACGGGAGCAAATGTCATCGAATCAAATTATTCAGGAACAACCGTTGATTATACACGCGGGTACATGAGTTTGGATGGAAAAGAAGTCGAAGTCGTCGATGTGCCAGGCACGTTCTCGCTTGATCCGAAAGATAGGGCAGAAGAGGTTGCAGTAGCAATGCTTAAAGAGGCAAAAGATGCATACGTGATTTGTGTTATAGATTCGTCCAAGCTTGAGCGAGGGCTTTATCTTGCGCTGCAAATCATGGAAGAGGGTTATTCTGTTATTATCGCTCTGAATATGGATGATGTTGCAGAAGATAAAAATATAAAGATTGATAGCCAAAAGCTTGAGCAGATTTTAGGCGTTCCTGTCGTATCAACCATTGCAATAGAGAACATTGGAATCAGTAAGGTTATATCAAGGCTGAAGGATGCAAAACCTGTTGATGTGGAAGACATCACTGTAATGAGGGCAGGAATGAATCACCGCGGAAAGTGTGGGTGCACATGAAACTGAACCCGGATGAACGATGGGATTTGATCGACAGTATTGCAAGCCATGTTGTAACTTATGGAGAATACAGGCACACGTTAAAGGATGCAATTGGCGAGCTTACTGTCAAGCCAATGACAGGCATACCGATTGCGATTGCGGTTATGTATTGTTTCTGGAGTGTCTTTGGTTCATTTGCAGGAACACTGTGCACAGATGGATTCTTTGTCAAACTCTTTGATGGATACTGGCTTCCATGGCTCCAGGAGGTTTTTCCCGGAAAGGGTGGCTGGCTTTACTCCATCCTGATTGATGCTGGTGGAATGACAAATGGCGAATTTATACTATCTGATAACTGTTTTGAAGCTTTTGGTGTGTTGACATCAGGGCTCTTTGTTGCAATCGGAGTGGTTTTACCAGCAATTGTGATATTTTACTTGATGTTAACACTCCTTGAAGATATTGGATACATGCCAAGACTTGCGGTTCTCATTGATACAGTCCTCCACAAGATCGGACTGCATGGATATGCAATCGTGCCAACGATTCTCTCGCTCGGGTGCAATGTACCGGCTGTAACAGCAACAAGGATTCTTGAGACAAGAAAGCAGCGGTTTATTATGATGACCCTTCTTGCCATATTTATCCCATGCGGTGCTCAGCTTGGAATCATGGAAGAGGTAATCCCCGGGCTGGTTGGATACGTTTTACTTTACCTTGTCATTGGCTACTTCATCTTTGGCTTCGTTTTGAATAAAATAGTGCCTGGAAAATCTCCAGAGATCTTAATCGATGTGCCACAATACCAGAAGCCGATGATGGCAAATGTGAGACGAAAGCTGTGGATGAGGGTGAGCAGTTTTTTCAAGGTTGCAGTTCCCTTTGTGCTTCTTGGTTGTGTTGTTGTAAATGTCCTCTACCTTGTTGGATTCATACAGTGGCTTGGTGATCTACTGGCACCTGTATTCGTTGGATGGTTTGGTGTACCAAAGGAAACAGCGGGACCACTCGTCGCAGCGTTTTTGAGAAAAGATCTCGCGGTTGCACAGCTCTCGGTAATTGAAATGACACAGTATCAGATGTTGTCTGCTGTTGTGTTAGTCTCGATATACTTCCCGTGTGTGGCGACATTTGCGATGATGCTAAAGGAAGGATGGAAGGAGCTTATAGGAAGTGTAGCAGTGCTCGCAGTAGTGGTCTTTTTGTATGGTGGGATAATACATCTCATAGGAAAACTTCTTGGGGTGGCATAGATGGCTGAAAAGAATAATTTTGTAATGATATGCATAGCGATACTTGGTCTTGTTACCGTATCATTCGGTCTTGCAGACATACTTGTAAGTGCTGGAGGAGATGTCACTGGACTAAGCATACTTGAGATACCAGGTGATATGTTTAGAGGCGGATGGGGCGGACTCATCGTGCTCTTTGCAGGACTCTTCTACCTTAGCGGTTGTAAAAATGTAGCTGAGGTGCACAATGCTTCGAAGGTTGCCATTGGAAGTGTATTGATATGGATCATGGCAGGAACCGATATCTTTGCAATGATTACAGAGTCGATACCGGGCGGCGAGGATGGACCCTGGTTTAACAGCCTTTCCGGATTTCTCGGGACGTATGCACCACCTTATGCACCAGCAATATTCCTGCTGCCATTCTCGCTTGTTGTTGTGTACTACATCCTAAAACAGGAGAGAGCGAGATGAGAGATACAAAAAGCGGAATGAACTTTAGAGTAGCAACACTTGTGATAATGTCTATACTGGCATTATCCCTGACCATTGCTGTTGATGCGCACATGCCTGGCGCTAAACCACTGCCTGACTTTGAGCTAACGCCCATTGTGATAAACGATGGCAAAACAGAAATGGAAATAGCTATAGAAGATATAGGAAAATATCATGGAGATATATGTGTATGTGGGAGTTGTGCGTTTAGAGCAACCCAGCTGGGAATATCACAAATATGGGGAGACGAGGTACCAGCAGGGGATGATATCAGAATAATCAACAGACTTCCGACACCTGGTTCTAAGGATTGCTTCCAGTATATAACAGGACAGGGGATTGAAACAAACACAAAGGGAGAATACAAAATGATTCTTCCTGATGCTACTGTAGTTGCAAACATGACAAAAAAGAACTTAAAGAAACTATCAAAGCATGTAAGCACTGATTATTTCAGGTTTGATGTTTGTCGAATATCTACAGGAGAGTGTTTTGAAGTTGCAGTGGAAGAGCAAGTATTTCCAGACGGCTATTTTGAACTTAGAAAAAAAGTGAAGTTTGGCATCCCGGAGAATGCAACCAGTGAAGAAAAAGCACTATTCAAGTCAGACTGGGAAACGATCAGAGAGAGAGATTTCTGACAAGCCCGGATTGGCAGCTTTTTGATGGGGTAGAAGAACCTGAAGAAGAGAATGATGTTTTCGGAGGAGCGATGTTCTTCTCGATACTTGTGATAGGGTCTTTTTTATTGGTATCTTTGGTGTACAGGAAAAGAAGTTGGGAATAATAGCGGGTTTTTCAGTCGTCCAGCCTCGATAGCACATCTGGTTGCGAGTCAATACTGCCTTCAACCTCCAGGAGATGTTTTTTTATCGTTACACCCCATGCGAAGCCACCAAGACCATGTTTACCGATGACACGATGGCATGGAATCACTATTGGTGCAGGATTTTTGGATAGTGCACCCCCGATTGCCCTTGGTGATGTCTGCAAGTCTTTGGCAAGCATTCCATAAGTTACTGTAACACCATAAGGTATCTGTCTCACCTTGTTTAATACCATCTGCTGAAAGTCTGTGAGATTTTCAAGGTCCACGCTGTATCTTGAAAAATCGACTCTTTCACCATCAAGGTAGGCGCTGATATCATCAAAGAGGTCAATTGTGTTTTCTGCTTTCTTCAGCCCATGTCTGGCTTTTGATAATGTGATTTTTCTTATAGTGTTGTGGTAAAGTGTTATGGTCACTGTAAGATTATCTCTGGATAGTGTGTGTGGCATGTAGTTTAGTAGCTGGGTAGAGTATGTAATATTTCAAATCTTGTGATTGAAAACCATAAAGAGTGCGCAAATGTCCTCGATGCGTTTGGCGGCGACATAGTTTTCATTTTATCAAATTTCTAAATTCCCATAACAACTTGGGGTTGGCTCTAAAAAGGGCACGGACTATGTCAAAAACACCCATTGTATTGTCGCATTTCCCTTCAATGGAATGAGCAAAAATGTTAAATTGCTTATCAGTGAAAGTGATAAGTTTTTCCTTCACAACAAGAGTTTTGCTGATTTTTTTTCCAATAGTTTCTCGCCATTGTCTTTCATATTCCATCAGTGCTTTTTCTGAAACATCGTCTTTTTCGATGCAGCTTGCTGCAACTGTGCCCGCCATAACACCAGCATCAAGAGCGTTTAGAATGCCTCCACCAGTCAGTGGGTCTGATTGACGTGCTGAATCCCCTACAAGCATGAACCCATCTGCAATTGTTTTTTCAATCGGACCGCTTGCTGGCACTGCTCCAAGCACCATCTCTATTATTTTACCAGTTGGAAAGTGATGTTTAACAAAATTTGATAACAGCTTAACTGGCATGCCATTGTTAGAAAGTGAGCCAAGTACCCCAATCCCAACGTTAGCAATCCCCTTACCTTTTGGAAACACCCATGCGTACCCGCCTGGTGCAATGTTGTTTCCAAGATAAAACTGGCAGTACTCATCAGCTTCGATGCCACTCACTAGAAACTGTGCACATGTTTCAATGTCTTTTGGTGCAAGAGTGGTGTTGATTCCTGCAAACCGTCCAACCTTTGATTCCACACCATCCGCACCTACAACAATTTTGGCTTTGATGTCAACCGACTCTCCAATGCTTCGTGCATGAATCCCTGTTATCTGCTTGTTTTTTCTGATGAGTCCTGTTGCAGATGTTTTAACGATTACTTCTGCTCCACTGGATACTGCCTGTTCGGCAAGGGCTCTATCAAAGATCTTCCGCTCAAGCACATAACCCACTTCTGCACCAGACATTTTTTCTGATATTTGAAGTTTGGTTCCGTCTGGCGCAAATATGCGTGAACCTTTAACCTCGGCAGCAATCCATCTCGGATCAGGTTTGATGTGTCTTTTTATACCTTCTTTGTCAACACCCTCTGCACAACGCACAGGGTCTCCTATTTCCTGTCGTTTTTCAATGAGTAATACATCAAGTCCTGCTTTCGAAGCTGTTGTTGCAACAGAAGAACCTGCCGGACCAGCACCAACAACAATAACATCGTACTTGTCTTTCATTCTTTTACCGACTCAATGGCGCCAATAGGGCAAATATTTACGCATGTGTTACAGTCATTACAGGCATCGTTTATCTCAATCCATGTTTCGACCAGTTCAAGTGCTGCCATTGGACATACGCTCACACAAGCACCACAGTATCCACATTTGTATCGATTCACAGTAACGGTCATTGTCAAACTCCAACATCAACAGAGTGATAATTATAGTCTTTTAGCAAAACCAAAACCACGGGATTCCATACTACACACAACGCGAGCGGAAATAACCAGTAACTCTTGATCACGCAGTAATCAAGCTGTGCTAATCTTGTGGTTCAGCAAATTTGTAGATCAGGCTTTTGCAAGAAACTATAATCTCATACGCATGGAAACATATAAAACTTACTCACCTCGATTACTTCGTAATCGAGAGTTATTGTCTCTGTAAAGCGCAAGCTTTGCAGGTTATTGTCTCTGTAAAGCGCAAGCTTTGCAGTTTGCTTAGCTTCTGTACCGCCTCAATAAATAGTGCAGAGCTCCATGCAAGTGGTATTGCCCATGCAGGATTGCCTGTGTGTTTATTGATCTGCTCAGGCAAAAGTTTCGTGTTGGTGGTGCTGTTTATCACCATGTCAAAATAAGGACGCGTGTTGTTTAACCATTGTTCCCCCATTTTTTCGTCTTTTTGCAGGTAGTATTCAGCCATTCTCAGCTGTGCGTTTATCAGCCACAGTGTTGTTACTGTCCATGGATTTCCGCCTCTGTATTTGTCGTTTTCGTATCGTTTTATGCCTTTTTTGCCGTTTACCACACAGTTGAGTCTTTTTTCGATGGTGTTTAACATCTGGATTATTTTTTCTCGTTCATCACTACTGGTAATGTCAAGCATGTTGAATGGTATGAAAGTGCCAATAACGCTTGCATCGATTACAGGATAGATTTCATTGTTTATTACAGCTTTAGCAAAGCATCCTGTTTCTGGCATCCAGAGCATTTTTATTGTTTTTTGTTTAATCCATTTTGCACGCGCTTCGTATTCTATAGCGCAGGCACTTTTCGACTGTGCCCGCGCGAGTTTTGCAACTTCCGAGAGTGCTGCATAGATTGCTGCACTGGTATACGTGAAAGAACCGTGGTACGTTTCCCACAGGTCAGTGCATGGATCGTGCAGTCCTTCCCGTGTTCGTTTCATAAGATACTTTGAGCCGCGATCAATTGTCTGCCAGTAGTAATCAAGGTACTGCTGCCTTTCATCCTCTAACAGTGATTGTCCATATTTTGCCATCATGTAAATGGTGGATGCAGTTTCATCTATTTGTGTCGAGTAATCAAAGTTTCCCCACGATGGTGCAAGGCTTCCGTTGAGCCAGTATCGCTGAAACCACGAGCCGTCTTTCAATTGCGTGTGTTTGCACCACCTGATAAATCGCGGCAGGTACTCTGTGTATCCTGCATTATGAAGTGATTGCATCACTTCAACCGCGTCCCGATTCCAGCAGAAACCGTAGCCTCCACATTCTTCATATTCGTGGTCGAACTCTGGCGCTGCTACTACTGATCCAAGTTTTTCATCAGAGAGAAGGTGCAGCACCTGAAGACTTCGATAGTAGTAGCTGTTTAGCCTGCTTGGAACATTTATTTCTTTTCCGCGTGCAAGCCAGGTCTTCCACTCTTCGTGTGTTTTTGTGATGAAGCTTGCAAACGGGATGCTTTTTATTTGTTCTTTCAAATCGTAGAGCTCTTCCCGGTTCTTTGCAAAGATTACGTATTGTGTGATCTCTTTTGTTGTTAGTGGAAAGCCTGCTGCTATATTCACATTTCCAATGTCTTCTTTATTTTTTTGAAGTTGTCCATGTTCAACGCCCCACCTGGCACTTGTCCACCATGCAGCACCGAGGGCTTTACCAACCTGCCAGTCATTAAACGCGGGAGTTGTGGTTATGCCTACATGGTGGTTCTGCCAGTATTGTGAAAGCATGCCCTCTCTCTCATCGTAAAATCCTGAATTTTTTTCTTTTCTCTCACCCATGTCAAAGTCAAAATACGTGTAAAAGGTGCCTTCAAGTTCATTGTTATTTATTTTAAGATGTCGTATTAAAACCGGGTAGTCAGGTGGCACAACGTCTGTTATTGATACACCAATTCCACTGGAGTGTTTTAGCTCTGTTTTAAGTATTCCGCTGTTGTCCAGATAGTATTGTTTTGACTGCCAGTCGATGGAATTTAACCAGTGAATGCTTCCATTGGTGTTGACTCCAAAGAGCGCTTCTGTCACCTGTTGTGCATAATCCCTTCCTGGATAATACATGCCAAATATTTCGCCTTTCATCCCAAGCGTTACGAGCAGCTGCTGGTTTCCTATAATAGAGTTTGGCTGTTTTATAACCAATGTTTTTTCCTTCCTTCTGGTTGTGCTAAACTGTATCTGTTTTTTTATAACTTTCCCTTCACAGCTCTGTGTCCACCGTGTCCTCTCTGGTTTGTTCCATAAAAGTTCCAAACTTTTTTGCAACAGGCAGGATTGTGAATTCGCATTCTTCAGCACCCGTACTTTTGCATTTTGTTTCCTGCACGTGTATGGCTTGATCAAGTACTTCTGTGAAAAACCCTGCAAAATAACCGCTTAAATATCCGCATTGAGCATGTTCTGTTGAACGCTTTATTTCTGCTAAAAAGGAATCTTTTACAGAAATAGTGCCTTTATACGAATCAAAATTAAAATCAATGTCTATCACTCCCCATCCAGCAGAAAATAGTATGCCTTTTAAGAGAGTGATGAAATCACGTTTTTTTATGCCTGCAACCTCTTTAAAGTATCTGGCAGCATCCATTCCCCCTTTCAAACCACACTGGAATATCAGCGCATTAGCATTGGGCGCTGCATCTTCTATCTCCTCTATTATATCAGAGAAGGTAGCGTTTCGTGAAATAATAGCTCTTGAATTAAACATCTCGAGTGGGAACTCGGCTGTCTGTATAATTATTTTCTTTGTAACATGATATTTTACATCCAGGACCTCATCAAGATTTTTTAATTCATTTACAAGCTTATTAACACTGGTTTTTTCTGTAAACTCTACAAACGTTATGTATTTGCCTTTGACACCCTGCTCGATCAGTCCAAAGTAGCCGAAGAGCTGGTTAACACCATTGTCTGCAAAAACAACAGGTATTTTTGAAAGGGAGCCTTGTTTATCTATCAGCGTGACTTTAAACCACGCAAGAGTTGCATTATTATCGCCAACATAGAACGTACACACGTCTCGAGACATGCACTATTTCACCTCTTTTAGTTACTTGATTGCTTGCGCACTTGATTGCTTGCGCATCAAAGAGTTATTTCCACATGGGGTGTGTGGGAAAATATAAACACCAACTATGTTCTCTCGCTACTTCAGATTTGATAAGTTGATTTCCTTAGGTTGAGTTTTCTCATAGGATTAATTTGAAGAAATTTACTGTTGATATCGATAAAATTTAAAAAGTGCAAGGCTTATTGCAACGCATAGGATAATTACAAAATCAGGTATAAAGATTTGTTGAGGCCAGGTCGAAATAGAAAATGTGGCTCTCTCTGTGGCATATGGGCGCAGGGAGTGAGGGCACCTTTCCAGTTCTCTGCGGTGAGAAAAGTCATCTCGCGATTGATGATTTTCAAATTGAGTAAACTATTTACTGGAAGTTTTCTTGTTTCTCAACACGCCCTTATCAAATCACTTGGTTTTTTAGATAGTGCCATAAAACTCAACTGCTAATTATTATTGCAGCTATAACGGCGATAATCTGGATGCTTATATTTGCAGCCCAATCATCATATCTTATTTTTCCTCCAATGATTGGAAACCTTACCTTCTTTGTGCTAAACGGCGCCCACAATGCCACTCCACTCGGAGTTAGAGCGTCTACCAATATATGCAGGATCACGCAGAACACAGCAAGAGCCGCATAAAACTCGGTGGATGGAGTTTTTCCAAACGCAATCACAACGGCACCGGAAAACAGTGCAAAGAGGAGTGTATGCGTAATTCCTCGATGTTTCATCATTGGAATGTGGACATCAACATCACTGATAACTGACCATATTACTGCCCAGCAGAGAATGCTGATTGAAATATCCTGTAACGTCAGTCGTGTCATTATCGATGCAAGCAATATCCCACAAGCAACATGGGTTAACCGTTTCATATTATTCCTGTGTATTGCTGCCAAATATATATTAAACATGCCCCAGTAGCACGTAAAGATCAGGGAAAAAGAAAAAATGGTGAGAAGTGGCAGGTAGTAACTGTTTTATATGCAGGCAGTGTGTGATAGTAGAGATATTAAAGAAGATACAACCAACTGACAGGATGTGCTAATGGCTTCTGATGCGTTTAAAGAACTTGGTGTGACACCTATTAGAGTGGCATCAGGCAGAGGTGTAAAACCCCATGTATCTTTAGCTTTCAATGACACAGATGGAAAAGAGAGGTTTTTCTCGGTTGACACCACGTGTTTTTCGAAAAAAATGCTGCAACCTGATTGTTATTTGATTACCCATGCACATTCAGACCACTATGGCAAATCAGCCATGAAATCAAACCTGTCAGCAGCATCAACAGAAACGGCTGAAGCACTTGAGATACTGCATGAACGTGAATTCAATGGGTTATCCTTTGAAGTGGGAGAGAAATTCTACGCAGGCGGTACAGAAGTTTCAACGTTTCACACAGGCCATACCATGGGTTCCACTGCTTACTACTGGGAAAACGAAAACGGTGTGAGGATACTGGTTACAGGAGATGTGAAGGATTATTCATCACTACCATGTTGTGACGTGCTTGTAACCGAGGCGAACTATGGAAATCCACACGATTCAACCTGTTATTTTGAAGATGATGTTAATAGTTTTATCAAGGCGACCGATTGTGGTAATGTTGTCTTTGGTGCTTATGCCTTTGGAAAAGCACAGCGTGCAGTAAGTCTGCTTCGAAATTCCGGGTTTGATGATGCCATTGGAATGTCATCCAGAAGTCTTCGATTAACACAGTCATTGCTGCCAGATGCAGGAGAACTCGTTGGAATAAATGATGGTGCTGATGTGTGTATTGTTGCACCTCGTGAGCTCTCTACTACTAACAACATGCTGCACAGATTCATACTTACCAGCAGTAACTACTATTACTACCCCACAATCCAGATCAGTGATCACACGGATGTAAGGGGCTTGCTTGGCATGGTTGCGCACTGCCAGACCAAAACTGCACTCATATATCATCCAGGGGGCGACCATCCCAAGATATTTTCCGACTATCTAAACGAGAAAGTCTGTAATGCCATTGCATTAGAGGATATAGCCCCCATACGCCAGAACCCGTATTAGCAAGCGCCGGATGACCGAACATGCTGAAATATCGTATGGAAATCCGCGCAGCTAAATACATACAAAAAACAAATAGTTAAAGCATTTACTTGGATGGTATTGTACATGTCTTGTAATATTGGTGTGGTGCTTGTTGAACCAAAATTCGAAGGTAATATTGGCTCTGTTGCACGAGTGATGAAAAATTTTGATTTCCCGGAGTTGATACTGGTGAATCCATGCAGGACGGGTGATGCTGCACGCATGTTGTCTGTTCATGCATGGGATGTTATTGAGCATGCACGCATTGTTTCTTCTTTTAGTGAGTCAATCTCTGGTTTTGATGTGGTTGTTGGCTGCACTGGTATTGTTAGTACTAATTGTGGGGAGCATGTGAGAACGCCAGCGGTTTCCCCAAAAAAACTTGTAGAATTACTATCTCCCATCCCTGGTAAGATAGGAATTGTTTTTGGACGGGAGGACAGGGGTCTTGATAATAACGAACTTGCAAAATGTGATATTATCACATCTATTCCAACAAGCAGAGATTACCAGAGCATGAACCTGTCCCATGCCGTTTGTGTAGTATTATATGAACTAAGCAATGTTGCGAGTGGAAAGGTTGAGGTTGCATCGGGTTTTGAGGTTGATTTGTTGATTGAACACTTTGGAAAAATAATGAATGAGTCCGGGTATCCAGGGCATAAGCATGATAAAACTATGCTGATGCTCAAACGCATTTTTGGACGAACACTATTGACTGCACGAGAAGTTGTGACGTTTCGGGGCATACTGCGGCAGATACAGTGGCGATTTAAATGATGATCCAGGAAATCCCCTGCAAAAGCTGTGGATGAACCGGGATGTTAAAACAGGTTTAAGCAGGTATAAATACTGATGGTAACATAAAAGACAAAAACATCAGTCAAGTAAAAAGATTATAATAATTTCAGGGGCAGTAAAACAATGTTATATTTTTTTAAAAAAAATAAAAAAAGTGTGTCGGATGAGAAAATCCTGCAATCAAAATATACCTGCAAGTATGTAAAACATGGAACAGAGAAGATCGGGGAAAGTATAGCAGTAAGTAATGGCGTAATCATTGTAAAATCAGAGAGAGGGACGCTTGCCATACCAGTTGAAGCAGTGAAAAGAACCACTGAAAACGATATAATACTCAAAGATTTTAACGAAAGTGAGGCAAAAACATGCGGGGAAGAATGGCTGAATACCAACACCAACAAGCTCGAATTCGATGAAGAAGGTATGCTAAAAGACTAAAATGAGTGAATATAAACAAAGCATCATTGTACGTTGTGACCTCAAGCTCTCCCGCGGCAAGCTCGCGGCGCAGGTAGCACATGCAGCAGTGACAGCAAGCGACCTTGCTGGAGTTGATGCTGCAGGTGAATGGAAAAGGGGTGGACAGAAAAAAATCGTGTTGCAAGTGCCTGATTTAGAGGACCTCATAGAACTTCAACAGACTGCAAAACAAGAGCATATCCCAGCAGCCCTTATTGTAGATGCGGGATACACAGAGATACCAGCAGGAACTGTCACAGCACTTGGCATCGGTCCAGCACCGGAAGAGAAAATTAATAAAATAACAAAAAACTTGAAATTAGTATAAACTTAAATTTATAAAATCACTCAAGTTTATACTTTGCTATTGCATTCAAATATAAAATTATGTCATATCATTTCATCTATGATTTAACAAGACTCCCTGGAGAGTTTTTCAAAAATATTGTACGAGAGGTTAGTAAACAGAAATTGCACGGGAAACAGGAGAACATCTCAAAGAACATTGTTAAAAAATTCAATGTGGATAAGATTCTTGGAATTCGGCTGGAAGACGCAATTTCTGTGGTTGAAGACCTTGCAGATATTCAAATTAAAAATTTGGTTTATGAAGAAGACTTTAAAAAAGCAAGAAAAAAAGTATTGTTGGTTTCACATTGCTGCCGAAAATACATGGATTCAAGGTGTAAGGCTAAATTTGACCCGGAATTTTCTTCTTATTTCTGCAACCACTGCTTGCCGGATTGCCTGGCAAATCAAGCGACTGTGCTTGGGGAAGAAAAAGGCTATAAAGTTTTTATTTTACCGGGGGGCTCATGTATGCCTAAAATCATTGCGAACACGAATTGTGATGCAGTTCTTGGAATTGCATGCCCGGATGAAATAAAATTGGGAATAGAATTTGTAGAATCGAAAGGACTCCCAATCAAGGGGATTCTTTTAACAAAAAATGGCTGTGCAAATACAGAGTTCGATCTCGATAGTCTAAAAGAAGCACTGGTTTGAAAATTTTATAGCCAGCTCCAGTGAACAAAATCCCTATTCTATCCCAGCTTTTCCTATCTTCTCTGCAAGTTTCTGAAGCACTTCTCGCCTCATTCCACCAACAAATTTCACGCTTCCTACAACAAGATGCCCTCCCCCGTTAACGCCTGCTCCCTTCATTTCGTCGCGCAATTCTCGTACCATCTGTGGTATGTTGAGAAGGACGCCTTTGCTTCGTATTACTGCAAAGTCTGGCCCATATCCAATAGTCACAACTGGTTTTCCATCGTACTTCCTGCATAACCGATCATGTATCTCCCCACTGGTTTTACCTGGTGGAGGGAAAGTAAATTTGTGTGCATAGTTTTCTACATCGATCACGTTTAATATTGCACTGTTTGGAAGTTGTGTGGATTTTACGTTTTGCATGCACGTTTCAAGTTGTTCGGCGATGGCAGAGTTTGCCTGTTTGCACAGCAGTTCCACGATTTTTCTGTGAGTAGTGACGTTTCCAAGGTTTAGTATGTCGTTCATTATACCTCTGCCATCGTTGAAGCGCTGCCAGTAGGCTTCATAATCGATTGCGAGCGCAATATTTGTAAGTTCTTCACGTGTGTATTTGTCTGATGCAAGCTTGATGTATGCTTCAGCCTCTGGCGCCTGAGAGCGATCGCCTATGGCTGAAACTGCTGGAAAGTGCTTAATTTCATCGGTCACTTCCGGAAGTATCATGCGTGCTATTTCAAATCCAAGCATGCCTGCGGTAACTCCAAAGTCTCCTCCCGCGTATGCAGGATTCACATGACTAAGCAGGTACTGGTCAACGATTTTATCAGGATGGTGATGATCTACAACGATTATGTCAAGTCCGTACACCTTTGCCTGAAGCATGGCTGGAACATCCTCTTCTGTTGAACCGTTGTCCATCAAAACAATAAGAGGCAGTTTCTGGCCAAAACGTACTTTATCTTCGAGTGCAAATGTCAGGTCTTTTGTAATATCTTCGAGTTCGTAGAATGGTGCCTTTGAAGGTGCACGTTTGAAGAAGCGATACTCTGCATCCATACCTCCTACTTCGCGTATCAGCGGGAGTATTGCACGTTCGATTGCGATAGCAGCTGTTATGCCATCAGCATCAGCATGGTGCCTCAGGATGATCCGCCTTGAGGTTAAGACAGCGTACCTGATCTCTTCTGCCACTTTTACCATTTCAGGATGTAGTTTTTCAAGAATCTGACTCTGGATCAGGAATTTTGTGCTTGAAGGTTTTGCTCTTTTTCGTATAGCACCATCGATCTGTTTTTTAATTTCCACTGCCTCACTGGAAGAAAGAGGGCTTATATCATGTACTTCGATTTGAATCTCACTATTTCGAAGGTTTGCTTCACCCATGACTGCAACGATCATCCCGCTGTCAATTTCAGGATATGCACGCTCACCAGCTTTCTCGAAAGCAGCACAGTGAATAAGTCCGCCCTCGTCACCGATTGTGAAGATTGTTGGTCCACCGGTTTGTTTTACCTGTATTACTTCGCCAGAGACGAGTATTTGTTTTCCAACAAAATCTATCAATTTACTGCTCAGCTGACGTGTCAGATTTTTCTTAACCTCTACGAGAAAATAGTTGGAAACAGAAACTGGTACAAGCTCAATATTACCATTTGCCTGGATACTTCGAACCTCGACAATCATCTTGTCAGCACGCGAAGGTTCACGCTTCAATTTGCTGGAATGTGCAAGTCCTTTAATACTACTATTCAGATAAACAAAAGCTCCAAAAGCAACCACGTCCCCAACCACGCCTTCATACAATTCACCAGTTTCAACATCTGCAAGATCGCATGCATTATGCAGCTTATGTACAATCACACCGCTTCCATTGCATTTTTCACACCTATTCTTAACAGGTATCTTGCCAGTGCCGCCACACTTTTTACAATTCAGGTCTCCGGAGAGAAGACCTGGGAGATCTTCCTCATTCAAACTGGTAAGGTCCACACTTTTAACCTTACCACTGCCATGACAAACCGGGCACACCGTTTCACCCTCAACAATAAAACCAGTGCCTTTGCACTTACTACATTCACTCATCAAACCAATACATACAGCATCAAGAGATATAAGTTTTGATCCAGACCTCTAATAAAAGACCAAATCTAACAATAGCTTAAAACATAAAGGATAATTGACTGAAGAGAACGAGATTGTGTGCATCCTTTGAATAACCCAAATCAGGATAACATTCGAGGCACTGAAATTGGGCACGTATGAAACTAGAAAAACAGAGATATATGTCCATATAAACAATAAAAATATAGGGAAGACTATAAACCCTCTGGATAGCTTACAGATAAAAGGAGGAGAAGATGATTATTGAAGATGTTCGACCAGAAGGATGTATATGCAAACTCTATTTGGATATATCGCCAAATCGTGGGGATACACGAACCAAGTTCGGATATACCGAAGTTATCCAGAAATTCCACCCATTTCTTAACGCCCCCCCATTTTTCGTGTCAGGCCCGATTAACTGCATGTTTGCCTGCCACAAAGGACGCTAAAATGTGCAGAACTCTGTGGCACTTCGTGCCTTGCCCTTCGGGTTGGATAACATATTCCTATCTGGCTCCGCTTGCGCTTCGACCCAAATCCCGGGACGGGACTTCAGATATACTCAAAACGCCGCCCGTTAGCCGCCATTTTAGAAATGAGCAAGGAGAGTGTGGGATTTAATGAAATCAGTATTTATTAGCCATTCGTATCAGGACATGGAATTTGTGCACAAACTAGTGTCTCAGCAACTTAATTTTTAGACAAAGTTTATAAACCTGTGAGTCCAACCATATTCTATGGAAAAAATAAAACTTACAGAGAAAGAGGTGGAGTATCTCAACGATTTCGTGAAAATGGGGC
>RPGO01000002.1 GCA_004193545.1 Candidatus Argoarchaeum ethanivorans
CGCCCCATTTTCACGAAATCGTTGAGATACTCCACCTCTTTCTCTGTAAGTTTTATTTTTTCCATAGAATATGGTTGGACTCACAGGTTTATAAACTTTGTCTAAAAATTAAGTTGCTGAGACACTACCTTCTTGAGGCAGTGGTATTGGGGTATAGCTGAATCGTGACCAAAGCCGAGATGATGAAAAAGTTTAATATCTGCGAAATATAATTATCTTTTAAACTTGGTCTAAATGTAAGCAACCCTATGAAGATGATATTCGATGGAATCAATTGATAAAAAGGACTTAAGCGAACGTGATATTTGCACCAAATATATCACTCCCGCGATCCTTCAAGCGGGGTGGGATCTGAATACTCAATTCCGGGAAGAAGTTACATTCACCAGAGGCAGAGTGATAGTAAAGGGACAGCGTTCATCAAGGGCGAAGCCTAAACGAGCGGATTACATACTTTATTATAAACCTAATATTCCCATTGGTGTCATTGAGGTAAAAAATAATAATCATACTGTTGGCGATGGTATGCAACAGGGTCTTGTCTACGCTGAAATGTTGGATGTTCCTTTTGTCTATAGCTCAAATGGTAATGCTTTCCTAGAACATGATCGTGCTGTCACTTCTGGTCAAACCGAGAGGGAGATCATGCTTCATGTTTTTCCTTCACCTGAAAATTTATGGCAGCGGTATTGCGCATGGAAAGGAATAGACGATTCGACCAATAAAATCGTCACTCACGATTATTATACTGATAGCAGCGGCAAAGCACCACGATACTACCAACAAACCGCCATTAACCGAACTGTTGAGGCTATAACCAAGGGACAAAAGCGGATTCTTCTGGTAATGGCTACAGGAACCGGAAAAACTTATACGGCTTTTCAGATAATCTGGCGTTTGTGGAAATCTCGTATTAAAAAACGAATATTGTTCCTTGCGGATCGTAATATCCTGGTCGATCAAACACGGACGAATGACTTCAAACCCTTTGGCAAGGCGATGACAAAGATCAAAAATCGTCAGGTGGACAAGTCTTATGAGATTTACCTATCCCTCTATCAAGCGGTTACGGGACCGGAGGAAGCGAAGAACATTTACAAGCAATTCTCGCCGGAGTTCTTCGATCTTGTTGTGGTGGATGAATGCCACCGCGGGAGTGCTGCGGAGGATTCGGCATGGCATGAAATCCTCGAATATTTTTCATCTGCAACCCATGTTGGGATGACTGCAACACCAAAAGAAACAATGTATGTTTCCAACATCCACTACTTTGGTGAGGCGATCTACACATATTCACTTAAACAGGGAATTGAAGATGGCTTTCTGGCGCCGTATAAAGTGATACGGTTTGATCTGGACAAAGATCTCATGGGTTGGCGTCCGGAAAGGGGAAGGCAAGATAAGTACAAGCATGAGATTGAAGACCGTATCTATAATCTGAAAGACTTCGACCGGGATATTGTGCTCGAACAGCGAACCCAGTTAGTGGCTAAGAAGATTACAGAGTTTCTGGAGGCGACGAACCGTTATGACAAAACCATTGTGTTCTGTGAAAATATTGACCATGCTGAGCGGATGCGTCAGGCACTTGTTAATGAAAATTGCGATCTGGCGGCACAAAATAGTAAGTACGTCATGAGGATTACAGGCGATAACCCGGAAGGTAAAGCAGAACTTGACAATTTCATCCTGCCAGAGAGCCGGTATCCTGTTATCGCTACCACATCCAAACTCTTAGCAGTGGGGTTGATGTGCAGACTTGTAAGCTCATAGTCCTTGACCAGCGTATCCAGTCCATGTCCCAGTTTAAACAGATCATCGGCAGGGGGACGCGCATCAACGAGGATTTTGATAAGTATTTCTTCACTATTATGGATTTCAAAAAAGCCACTGAGCTGTTTGCTGATCCTGATTTTGACGGTCCTCCGATAGAAACCTACGAGCTAGTGTCTCGACAATTTAGTTCTTAGACATAATACTTGGACAGTTTCTTATCCGCCTTCCCCCTCGTAAACCCCCAGTTGATTTTCTTTTCATCGTCATTCCGTTTCCTGGTCCATGCAGCCACTTAGAAAAAGATTTTCTATCTTCAGGCAAGACCCAAGGAGAATTTCTTTTATCATACCCAACAAGGGTAAGTCAACAATGAGGTTCCGCATTATTTGCTTTGAAATTTTTCCATGAAAACGCCTTTTGAATACCAAGCAGCTCTCGATAAATAACCTACCAGAATGCGAGACTCGATGGTGACATCCTACTTTGGTAAATTCCCAATCGTTTCGGGATTGAAATCCAATGGAAATAAAGTCAAAACCGGTCACGTTTGATCGGACTCTTTGCCGACCCAAATGACTGGACAGGATGTGATCAATGCTCGTTGGTGCAGGATATATCATCATCAAAAAATGGATGCCATAGTAGCATAGTATCCCCGTTTTTCGAGCGATGCCAATGTTTTTCTGAGAATACTACAAGTTTTTATTTCCAGATTTCTCCTATCAGAGTTCTGGTTGCTTTTCTAACTGATTCATCCGATGTATTCCTGATTCCAGCCGAGTTTTTTGGATTTTTCAATCGGGATAGTAAAAAGCATGGAACATCGCCAATCCAGCCACGTTTCCCCACCGCTGTAGGTAAAAGTTACATTGTCAAGTTTAAGTTCTTCTGTAACGATTTTTTGCAATGGTATTAACCTGTGTCTGGTCTTCCGCTCCATTGAGTATTTATCCGTTCATCCGTATGGGTAATCGCTACATGAAGCATTGCATCGACACACTTTTCCACGAGAAAGGTAGGATTTTCTCTGTTTGCCGTCCCCTAATATTTCAAGTTCATCCCTGTTCTCTCTTTTAGTTTTGTATGAAATCGTAGATGATGCCGTGTGTACTCCTTCTCCCCGATAATGCGTTTGGTGAATCGAAAAATCCATGCCTGCATACCAAAACTCCTGGAGTATGCACTTATCAATGCTTCTGCTGCACGCCCCATTTTCACGAAATCGTTGAGATACTCCACCTCTTTCTCTGTAAGTTTTATTTTTTCCATAGAATATGGTTGGACTCACAGGTTTATAAACTTTGTCTAAAAATTAAGTTGCTGAGACACTAGATGCTACCAGACCCACTGTTCAGCGTGCCGAACCTCCTGACCCTGGGATAAAATATGTGGTGGATGACGTGGAGGTGTGGGTTGTTGCCGAGCGTGTGCAGTATTACGGCAAAGATGGTAAATTGATTACGGAATCACTTAAGGATTACACCCGTAAAACTGTTCTCAAGGATTTCACTTCACTGGACTCTTTTCTTAATTACTGGGGTGGGGCAGAACAAAAGTTAGCAGTCATCAGGGAACTTGAAGAACATGGCGTGATGTTTGAGGAATTGGCAGAACATGTGGGCAAGGGCTATGACCCATTTGACCTGATCTGCCACGTAGCATTTGATCAACCACCCCTCAGCCGACGGGAGCGGGCTAAACAGGTTCGTAAAAGCAACTACTTTACAGAGTACGGTGAGCGTGCCCGCGCTGTTCTTGATGCGCTGCTGGATAAGTATGCTGATGAGGGTATTGAGAATATTGAGAGCATGGATGCACTCAGGATACAACCCATTAATCAACTTGGCACGCCAATTGAGATTGTTGATCTCTTTGGAGGAAAAGATAATTACCTTGCAGCGGTTCGGGGACTGGCGGCACAGATATATATGGCAGAGGCTTAATTCTCATAACTCGTCAATTGCGAAGAAGGAATGAAACGATGTCTATCAGCACTACCATCAAAACAATTCAGGATATAATGAGAAAGGATGCTGGCGTGGATGGCGACGCCCAGCGTATCAGCCAGCTTGTGTGGATGATTTTTCTAAAGATTTTCGACGATCGCGAAAAAGAATACGAGTTGATGGATGATGGTTACGTATCACCAATGCCTGAGCGGCTGCGCTGGTGCAATTGGGCGGCTGACCCGGAGGGCATTACTGGTGATGAATTGCTGGATTTTGTGAATGATGACCTGTTCAAGACGTTGAAGGATTTGTCTCTTGCTGTTGAGGGGGATCGGCGCGGTTTTGTAGTCCGCAGCGTGTTTGAGGATGCATACAACTACATGAAATCCGGCACCCTCATGCGACAGGTCATCAATAAGATAAACGAGATCGATTTCAATAAAACTGATGACATGAACCTTTTTGGGGACATCTACGAACAAATCCTAAAAGACCTCCAAAGCGCAGGCAATGCAGGAGAGTTTTACACACCCCGTGCTGTTACCCGGTTTATGGTGGACATGGTTGACCCGAAGCTTGGCGAAAAGATGCTTGACCCTGCCTGCGGGACTGGTGGTTTCCTAACTGCGACCATTGACCATGTGCGCGAAAACTGTGTGAACAGCATCGAAGATGAAGCAATACTTCAAAAGTCAATTTCCGGTGTGGAGAAAAAGCCCCTTCCACATCTTCTCTGTGTGACAAACATGCTGTTGCACAATATCGAAGACCCTTCGCAAATCCGGCATGACAATACCCTTGCACGACCTCTGCGTGATTATGGGCTTAAGGAGCGGCTGGATGTCATTGTCACCAATCCGCCTTTTGGCGGGATGGAGGAAGACGGCATCGAATCCAATTTCCCGGCAGCTTATCGCACGAGAGAAACCGCTGACCTATTCCTTGTGCTCATCGTGCATCTGCTAAAGGACGGCGGGCGCGGTGCCATTGTCCTGCCTGACGGGACGCTGTTTGGCGAGGGTGTAAAGACCCGCATAAAGGAGAAGCTGCTTGATGAGTGTAACCTGCATACCATTGTGCGCCTGCCAAATGGTGTATTCAGTCCATACACGGGCATCAAGACCAACCTGTTGTTTTTCACCAAAGGCGAGCCTACAAAGGAGGTCTGGTATTATGAACATCCCTTGAAGGGTACAAGTCCTACTCCAAGACAAAACCCCTGCGTATAGAGGAGTTTGAGCCTGAGAAGGCATGGTGGGGCGAGCGTGTTGAGAATGATTTTGCATGGAGGGTTTCTGTTGAGGAGATCAAGAGCAATGGATACAATCTGGATATAAAGAACCCCAATGTGGAGGATGCGAGCCACGGCGATCCTGATGAATTGTTGCAGGAGTATCAGCAGTTGCTAAATGATATTGGTGATACCCGCAACAAGCTCAGGGATGAACTTGTTGATGCGCTTGGTGGGAAGGATGCATGAACTCCGAGACGTTTTTTGGTAATTTCGGGCTGCTTGCTGGTGTACCAAACGGCGTGCAGAAACTGCGCGAGATTATACTGCAACTGGCGGTGCAGGGAAAGCTTGTGCCGCAGGATCCGGATGATGAGCCAGCGGCGGTGCTGCTGGAGAAAATAAGGGCTGAGAAGGAGAGGTTGATTGAGGAAAAGAAAATCAAAAGAGGTCGGGCTCTGCCATCGATTGATTTGGGGCAAATACCTTATGAATTGCCGAACGGATGGAAATGGGTTCGTCTGGGCAATGTGGGACATGATTGGGGACAAAAAAAACCTGATATGAAATTTACATATATTGACGTATCTGCGATTAATAAAGAACAAGGTATAATATCAAGTAATATTAATATACTTGAACCAAGTGAAGCACCTTCACGAGCTCGAAAACTTGTTTCCAAAGGTTCCGTAATCTATGCAACTGTCCGTCCTTATCTTTTGAATATTGCCATTATTGACAAGCAATTTGAGCCAGAACCAATTGTGAGTACTGCATTTGCTGTGCTCCATCCGTTTTCTGGAATTCTCAACAAATATCTCTATTATTATCTTCGTAGCAAGACTTTCATTGCGTATGTCGAGTCAGAAATGACCGGTATGGCGTATCCAGCTATCAATGATGGAAAACTGTACAAGGGTTTAGTGCCGGTTCCACCTTCCAATGAACAAAAACGCATCGTCGCCAAAGCTGACAAGCTCATGGCACTCTGTGACAAACTCGAATCAAAACTAAAACAATCGCAGACCGACGGCGCGAATTTGATGGAAGCGATGGTGGGTGAGCTAATTGGCGCATAAATTTAAGTGCAGCACCGGAATTTGGAAACACAAAAGAAAAGATACCATTGAATACCAATAGATACATATCGGTATCTATGGCGTCTACAGGTGCACAGATAAATATCCGTCTGCCAGCCAGATCACAATCAGCTACCAAACAATATGTCGAGAATTATGGCTACAGGAATATCCGGGAATTCATTCTTGAGGCGATCTGGTATAAGATATTCAGGGACAATAAATACGATGAAACATACTCTATTAAAGAGATTGATCTGATTGAAAAGCTACTGTCCGCCTCTATCGAGAAAGGTAAAATAAAAGATCAGAGCGATGTCATCAAAGCTCTGCAATGAAGTTTGAACTGGTAGCTACAAAAATTTTTATCGAGCAGATCAAAAATCTTGATAAGAAATCCAAAGATGTGTTGTTGCACAAGACGTCTTAGGGAAACTTGAATATGGTGGAACGATAGAGGCTGTCCAACAATTATCTAGCCACCAACAAATCCGCTTGTAAAAACCAGTCTTTTTTCTTTTGTATCCAAATAATCAACTTCAAAACCTCATTACATAATAATAAATCGTTTAATTTATGTACATTAGTTAAATAACTACAATCGTAGTTTTATCATGATATTTTAGGCGATTTAACAAAATAGCAATACGAGAAGATAAAATTGGACAAACATGGTTATTTCCTCCATATATTAATGATTTTATACCCAAAAATCACATTTGCAATCTAATTGTAACAATAATTGCCTGTATAGATGTTAGTAAAGCAAAAGAAAAATTCAAATCACAACCAGGCAATCCGGCATACCCAAGGCAGATGCTACTGAGATTATTAGTACAAGCTGCTATTGATGGTGTCTGGTCCTCAAGAAAGATTGATAAATTAGCACATGAAAATGTTATTTACATGTACCTTACAGGAAATGAAAAACCAAATTTCAGAACAATCTGCAACTTCAGAAAAGACAATAAAGAGCTGACAGTCGATGGGACCAAAATAAAAGCAAATGCATCAAACAATAATAGTCTGAGCGAAGAACAACTGAAGAGACTACAGGACATCATAGAAAAAGGAATCAAGATAGACGAAGAAAAAGATAAGATATATGGAGATAAGAGAGGTGATGAACTTCCACCAGAACTTGATACTAAAGAAAAAATACGCAAAAAAATAGAAGAAATCGAGCAATCCCGGGGCAAAAGATTGAAGCGTGCTGCTAAAACGATTATAGAAGCACATACAACCGGTGATGAAAATCAAAAAAAGAAGATTGAAGAAAAAATCAAAAAGGCTGAAGAGGAGATTGAAATAAGCGGCCAGAAATCTGTCAGTATTACTGATCCTGAATCACAATTTATGGAGAGTAAGAAGAAGCGAAATGAGTTGTCATACAATCCACAAATAACTGTGGATCATGATTCCGGGATAATAGTTGCAAATGATGTTACACAAGACAAATGAAAGGTAAGAAACAGAAAAACAATCCGTATTCGAAGAATAAATTTGAGTATGATGAAAAAAGAGATTGTTTTATCTGTCCTAATGAGGAGGTTTTGATCAAAAAGGGGAGTATGAATACAATGGCAAGATACAGTATAAATATTACGGGGCAAATTGTGAGGAGTGTCTATTTAGAATGGATTAGTGCAGGGAAAGGAAAAATGAAACAGATCACGAGTGATGAATATGACCGGAGTTTATAAGATATCGCAAAAACAAGCCGCTCGGCTACGAAAGTTGTAGGGTCTAACGAAAATTTAATTCACATGGGGATAGACCCCCCAAGTCGCATCCTGGAAAACACCTCCGCGGTCTCCCTGTTCATATCCTCGATCACGAACTCTGCATTCGCTCCCCCGCAATAAACCAATCCGAGCCTCATCTGATCCAGATGACCCGCCAATCGCTCTATCGACAAATCCGGCTCATCGACCAGGTAAAGCAGATAATTGTACAACAACAGCCCAACAACGCATAAAAAGACGTGTGCCCTAATCTTAACATCTTTCCAGACGTGTTTCGGCATAAACGAGATTAACATCCGGTTTTTTAGCCATTTGATGTCGGTCTCGATCTGGCTGCGCGCATCGTACGTCTCCACGATCTGGCGTGGCGTCAGATCCGCCATGTCCGTAAAGATGACCGCCTTTCCCAACGCTTTGATATAATCCATTTCGCGAGCAGTATTAAGCTTAAATTCGAGTTTTAGAAACCCATCATCCATAGCAGTGCTGTAATCAAACAAACCTCGATACTGCTTCAGGATCGCATCGACAACCCGGTTAGTCAAGCCCTTTGGAGTTATTTTTCTCCCTTTTCCCTTGCGATTCAGCTTTGACCTGATATCATCTATCTTTGTAAAGATCTTCTCCTTATTCCAATTCCAATCAGCCATCTTCTTACGTCTGGATGCGTCATTATACTTGATAACGCCAACGAAATCGTTTTCATACCAATTTCCGGTTACAGGATGTGCTTTGATGATGTTTCCACCCGCATTCACCCATGACTCCCCGAACTCTGAAACAGGCATCCGGAACATCTCCCGGCACATTGGTGCAGGCAGCGATCAGGGCGACATGCATCCGCCCAACCACCTTTCCAATGTTCTCGGCGGAGTTCATGCCGCGGTCAAAGATGATAACAATGCCCTTCCCAGGGATTCCGATTTCTTCAAGACGTTTGCAGATGTCATCAATCAATTCCGAGAATATTCTTACGTCCGACTCGTTCGCCGGATAGGCAATTAACTGGAATGGGATGTTATGGTCTGATACTGTCAAACCTACTCCGATAAGGTTTTTATCGTATCGCTTGTCCTTTGAAATGCCTTTCTGTGGTAGATTTTCCCCTTGCCCAATGTGAGTGTAGAAATTGGTTGTATCAAAGATTAATCGCGAAGGTTTTAGACCTATTTCGATCAGTTTGCGAGATATATCAAGTTCAATCTTGTGTATCGTCTTTTCATCAAGTTTAGCCATGTAATTGAGGAAATTCTGGCTTGAACTCTTTCATATCTTCGACCTCTTCTTCACTAGTATCTCTCCCAAGGTCAAGATATACGATTGTACTGATACTACTGATCATATCCTGAATTCGTTTATAATCATCTTTTGAAGGAAGACGATCGAACAGTATCCCAATTCGAGGTTTTGGCCGAATTCTTTCACATTCCGCAACTTCTTTTTCTGTTGGCACGTAATCAAGAAGTAACAATACGTTGGGTGGTGGCATAACCTTCGCTAAATTTCCCCTTGTTTCAAAATCAGGAACAGACGATAAAAGAAAAATAAAATAGGGTGGGTGGATAAAGCCGTAACGACGGTATCTTTTACGCTCTTCATAATCCGGAACATAAGTCATCAAAATATGAATATGAAGATTAGAATCAGTTACAAGTCGTTCTATAGTTTTTAGGGTATATAATTCAGCATCTGTAAGTGGATGATCAAGGAAAACCTCCATCCCGTCAACTGTGGGAGGAATATTCTCAAAATTGACAAACTCTTCACCTACCGGGACAAATGCTAAATCAAAAAACAGATGAGCGTTAAAAACACCCTCCAACCGTTTGTATTCACTCTCGTTTGGAATATAGTTAAGCTTGATTGTAAACTCTCCGTCTTCAAGCTGTTTTAACTCTTTTACAGATGGGATACGTTCAAAATACATTTATTGCAACACCTCGACCGTTAGTATGTCCACTAAACACCATGTTATTATCACTATCTGCACACTCCGTGTACAGAAATTACTAGCAACATCCACTAAACACCATGTTATTATCACTATATTAAATGTTTGACTTCTCTTTAACCGTTGCAAACCTTGAATGGCTCGAATAGAAAACATTATCTTCCAGCACTCTTAATGCAAACAATATATGCTAACCAAACGGATTATACCATGCCTTGATGTGACGCTTGATGATGCTTGCGGTACTGTAGTGAAAGGGGTGGAATTTGTAGATTTAAAACGCGCAGGAGACCCTGTCGAGCTTGCAAAAAGATACAACGAACAGGGTGCTGACGAACTCGTATTCCTTGATATCACAGCATCACACGAACACCGCGCAACCATGATCGATGTGATTGAGCGTACAGCAGACGAAGTATTCATACCGCTTACCGTGGGTGGTGGCATCAGCAGCGTAGAAACCATCCGCCAGATACTGCGAGCAGGTGCAGATAAAGTAACCATCAACACAGCAGCAATAAAAAACACTGAGTTAATCAAAGAAGCCTCCGGCATCTTCGGATCACAATGTATCGTTACAGCTATCGACTGCAAACGTAATCTGACGATTCAACCTGACAAAAACATGGTCACACTTGAAGATGGAAGCAGGGCGTGGTACGAGGTGGTGATCTATGGTGGCAGGACCCCAACAGGCATTGATGCTATCTGGTGGGGGCAGCAGATAGAAAAACTTGGAAGTGGAGAGATCCTTCTGACAAGCATGAACAGGGATGGCACCTGTGGTGGATTTGATATCCCGATTACAAGTGCTATCTCAGAAACCTTGGACATTCCTGTTATAGCATCAGGTGGTGCGGGCAACATTGAACATATATATGAAGCATTTATCAAAGGCAAAGCCGATGCAGCACTGGCAGCAAGTATCTTTCACTTTGGCACATATACCGTAAATGAGGTGAAACAATACCTGCAAGAGAAAGGTGTGCCAGTGAGGATATAAAAAAAGAGCATGATTCTCGGTATTGACATTGGTGGTGCTAATACCAAAATAGCATCGAGTGATGGGACTGTTGCAGAAACATATTATCTTCCACTGTGGAAAAGCGCTGAACTAAACAAAAAACTAACACTGGTTGCACAGCGTTACCATCCATCAGATGTTGTGGTGGTGATGACTGGTGAGCTTGCAGACTCTTTTTGTGATAAAAAGAGTGGGGTGCAGTATATAAAAAAGGCAGTTGAGGATGCCTTTGCAACCACACGCGTAACATATATTGATGTATCTGGCAAACTTACTGATGGTTGTAACGAATCCACTCTTGCTGCTTCAAACTGGTGTGCATCTGTACGATTCTTTGCAGATGAATTTGAAAACTGCATCTTTGCTGATATGGGCACAACCACAACCGACATCATCCCAATCGTTTCAGGCACACCAGTTGCACACACCACTGATCTCAAAAGGTTACTGCACAATCAGCTTGTGTATACCGGTCTCTTTCGAACTAATATTGCAGCACTTACAAACCATGTATACCTGCGGGACATGAAATGCAAACTCGCATCAGAATACTTTGCAAACACTGCCGACATTCATCTTATCCTCGGGCACATAACAGAAAGTAGCTACACCTGTGAGACGCCAGATGGAGGTGGAAAGGATTTGCTGTCTGCAAAAAGACGCCTTGCACGCATTGTATGCGCAGATTTTGAAGAGCTGGCTGATGAAGAAATATATAACATGGCAGAACAAATCTATAAGATACAGGTTGAACAGATCACCCGATCACTTGAAAAAATAGCACAGGAATACGAACTTAACCAGATCGTTGTATGTGGTATCGGTGAATTCGTGCTTGGACAGGCAGCCTTAAACGCGGGACTCGAGGCAACATTCATCTCAGAAAGATATGGTAAAAAAATATCAGGTGTATTCCCGGCTTATGCAGCAGCAAAACTTAATAGAAAAATAATATAAACAGATCAAGCTTTATTAGCGTTAGTTGAACACTCCAAACATGCTTATGATGCTACCAACACCCGATGATATCAAAACACAAAGACTATCGTTGCACCTGACCCAGAGTGAGCTTGCAAAAAAGGCAGGTGTGAGCCAGCCCCTTGTTGCACGTATCGAGACCGGGGATGTTGATCCAAGATTATCCACTCTCAATAAGATTTTTAATGCCTTTGAAGCAGTTGAAAAAGAGCATGTGGTGGCTGCTGACATCATGCATTCATCAGTGATTCATGCAACACCAGGAGATACGATAGTGGAAGCAGTCGGTATGATGGAGCCGCAGGGTTTCTCACAGGTACCAGTACTTGACCATGGTGTACCAGTTGGGAGCATATCCAGCGATACCGTTGTTCGCTGCATGATGGATCGCGAAAAAAAAGACGTAAAGAACCTGCTTGTAAAGAATATTATGGGTGAATCTTTTCCTACCGTTTCACCTACAACAGATGCTAATATTATATCTCATATACTTGAAAAACATCCTGCGGTGCTGGTAGTAGAGTATGGAAAAGTTGTTGGAGTAGTTACAAAACATGACATAATGCAACTTATCCACAGGTGAATACAACTGCAACGAACATGCTTAAATATCGTGTGGAAATCCGCATAAAACCACGAGATTTCCAGAAGATTGGCAAAGTCACCTGCACAACGAAGTTGTGAGCAAGTATTGAACCTGGCTATTGCTTGTTCTTGCGTGCTTTTGCGATTGCATTATCAAGATTCGTTATTTCTGCACAACGAAGTTGTGCAGGTATTGAAAACATGGCTATTGCTTGTTCTTGCAGTCCTTTGCGATCGCATTGGCTATTTTTGCGGCAAATGCACCTGCTGTAAATCCTGCATCGATGTTTACCACACTGACAACCGAGCATGACTGTAGCATGGAAAGAAGTGCTGCTTTCCCACCCCCGCCTTCACCGTATCCAGTTGATACAGGAACGCCTATAATTGGTGTGTCCACCAGTCCCGCAACGATTGCTGGAAGGGTGCCCTCTCTTCCCGCTACAACTACGAACGAGTCAACTCCATGGTCTATTATTTTTCCAAGCCCGGTAAACAAGCGGTGTATTCCTGCGACACCAACATCATAGAGTGTTACCACTTCGCATCCCATTTCTTCTGCTGTTACCTTTGCCTCTTCTGCGACAGGTATATCAGAAGTTCCTGCTGTTATTATTCCTACCCTGCCGCCGGTTTTTGTTATTTTAGTTTGATGTAATATCATTGTATTGGCACAGTCATTCCATGTGTAGTGCAGATGTTGTTGTTCAATAATATCTAAAAGGGCATTTTTTTGTGCTGGTGATACTCGGGTGATCAGGCTTCTACCCTCTGCTTTTAGCTGTGCCAATGCAATGTTTCTTAAATCTTTTTTTGTTTTGCCTTCTGCAAGGATTGCCTCTGGAACACCAGTTCGTTTTATTCGATGTGTATCAATCCTTGCAATTTTGTGAACTGTTTCAACATGAGACAGGCGAAGCTGTTTCTCTACCTCGCTTATGTCTATTTCATCATTCTTGAATTTCTGCAGTAAAGTAAAAATATCCATAACCTTAACCTTTGTTTTGGAAGGTAATAAACCTTCTACAGCAGTGCAGGATGGTTTTATCACTGCTGAAAGCCTCACACAACATCTTTATACAATGTTCATCCAGTAATTAAATGGTGTTTGCTTGTGTTTCGTTTTCACAGGATGAATTATGATACTGGCATAAAACGCGAGTGGCTGGTTGCAAATGGTCTTGGCGGTTATGCTTCATCCACGGTCATCGCTTCAAATGCGCGAAAGTATCATGGCTTGCTCGTAGCAGCATTAAATCCCCCGGTTAGACGAACGGTGCTCTTTTCAAGCATCGATGAAACCCTGTGTATTGATAATGAGGTTTTTGAGTTTTCTGTGCATAAATATCCTGAAACCGTGCATCCAGAAGGGTTTAAGCACCTCAAATTTTTTGAGATGGATATGTTTCCATGTTTTGTGTATGAAGCAGGCGGAATCACAATCAAAAAAACGGTGTTTATGGAACATGAAAAAAATGCTGTGTTTGTTGAATATGATATATTAAATCCTGAAAAAATTTGCGGTGAGATCATGCTTCGCCCACTGATAACACACAGGGATTTTCATTCTACCATGCAGCGGCAACAAGTTTCATTCGACTGTGATTTCATTAACGATGTGTGTTCTGTGACTGACGATGGAGAACGCATCCTATCTCTTGCAGGCGACACGACACGATTTGTAAAAAGTGAGAACTGGTATTATAATATGGAATATGATGATGAACGTCTTCGCGGTCTGGACTACCAGGAGGACGTGTATTCTCCTGGGTATTTTATTGATTGTTTCAAAGAGAACAAGTCGCTGTGTATTGCAGCAGCATGCCAGTCCCATGGATATAATGAAACTGCCCTCTATGATGTAGTTCTGGACTGGAAGCACGTGAAAGACACTGAACTTGATCGCAGGCAGAAACTGGTTGAGCGTGCAGGTTACACAAACAGTTTTGTAAAGACGCTCGTTATTGCTGCAGATTCATTCATTGTATCACGCGATAGGTATAAAAGCATCATAGCAGGCTATCACTGGTTTTCTGACTGGGGGCGCGATGCCATGATTTCTCTTCCAGGGCTTACCCTTGCAACACATCGCTTTGATGACGCACAAAACATACTCCTGCTTTTTGAAACTTACACCAGAGATGGACTAATTCCCAACAACTTCACTGAAATGGGGAAAAGCAAATACAATAGTGCTGATGCACCGCTCTGGTTCATTCATGCCTGTTATAAATATCTGGAGTGCACAGCGGATGCGGCGTTCGTGAAAAAACATCTCTGGCATACAATCCAATCGATTATATCGTATTATCGCAGTGGAACCGATCACGTCCATGCAGACACCGATGGCTTAATCGTATCAGGTGCACAGATGACATGGATGGATGCAAAATTTGGTGACTGGATTGCAACACCGCGTGCTGGCAAAGCCTGCGAAATTAATGCTCTCTGGTACAATGCGCTGAAGATCGCTGAACACATGGCAGACCTGTTTGATTGTGATCACACAGTGTATCGAGAACTATCGTTGCTTGTTAAGAAGAGCTATGAAAAATTCTGGAATCAATCACTCCAGTGCTTGTTTGACGTATTAGCAGATCGTGTTGACGATTCAATACGTCCAAACCAGATTTTTGCAGTGGCACTTCCATTTCGTGTAGTCTCAAAGAAGCATGCTGAAAAAATTATAGAAACGGTTGAGCGCCTGCTGCTTACCCCTTTTGGGCTTCGTTCACTCTCACCAGATAACCCCTGTTATAAGAAAAACTATTGTGGAGATGCCAGATCACGAGATGCTTCCTATCACCAGGGAACAGTATGGCCCTGGCTTCTTGGAGCGTTTATCACTGCATACCTTAATATTCACGGACAAAATGAACAAAGTCTAAAATATGTAAGAAAGCTTCTCCTCCCACTTACACAGCATTTATCTGCTGCCGGACTCGGCAGCATCAGCGAGGTGTTTGATGCTGATCAGCCGCATACACCGGGCGGATGCGTATCACAAGCATGGAACGTAGCTGAGATGCTGCGATTAGTGAATGAGTATCCATTCGTGTTTGATCAAGATAGTTTGTAATCAGAATTTATCTGTCAACTTCTGCCTGACAATTAACTGGTCTTCTGTCAGACGGCGCCATTTATAGAGATAATATGAAACTTTCAGGTAAAGCGGCAGTGTTTCAAAGATTTTTATGTCGTATTTTTCAGTTACAGGCTCTGCAAGAAACATGTTGAAAATCTCTTTTATGCTTCTTTCACCTGCAACCAGGCAGATGTTTATATCAGAACAAATAGTATAAGGGATTTTTCCAGATGGACCATAAGTCCACTGCAACGCGAATTTCCAAAGACCCGAAAAAAGCTATATTGGCGCCATGGACGTGCCAGCCTCGACATAACCAATAGACTTAATACTGATTATAAAATAACTTAGTAAATACGGGCTTGTGGTCTAGCTGGTCATGACATCGCCTTCACACGGCGGAGATCCGGAGTTCGAATCTCCGCGAGCCCATAACACTATTTACTGAATACAGGCGGGGGTACAAAGAAACATTTTGACCGCTTGTCAGTGCAGGTGAAACCGCTCAAAAGCATCTTTGAATGTCATAGTTCCATTGGATAATTTTTTAGGGGCATCCAGATCGTCTTCCTGCTTTTAGTCTTCTTACTTCTGATGCAAAGAAACAAACAGGAGCTGATAAAAGTTTTTTGGTTTTATTTAGCTTGCGTGTAGTCCCAAAACCTTTGACTTTATATATCGTAAACGTTGTATACAATATGTATGTTTGTTGCCAATCTCAATATATAAAATCAGGAGCAAAATAATATATGGAAATACCTTTACTGGGTAACATTGTCATCCTGCTTGTTTTGTCTATCGTGGTACTCTTCGCATGCAGTCACCTTCGAATACCGACAGTTGTGGGATTCTTTCTGACCGGGATGCTGGTTGGACCTTGTGGACTGGAACTAATAAAAGCGGGCCACGAAGTTGAAATTTTAGCTGAAATCGGGGTTATTTTGTTGCTTTTTACTATTGGAATTGAGTTCTCACTTGAAAGTCTGTTGAGAATAAAAAAATCAGTTTTGATGGGCGGATCGCTCCAGGTGTGGCTGACCGTTTTAGCTGTTTTCGCCATAGCTATGAAACTTGGTCAATCGTTTGGCGAATCAATTTTTTTGGGATTTCTTATATCGCTCAGCAGCACCGCAATTGTACTCAAAGTCATCCAGGAAAGGGCTGAGGTTGTCAGTCTGCACGGAAGTACAACCCTTGGCGTCTTGATTTACCAGGATATCATCATTGTTCCAATGATGCTGTTTACACCTCTACTAGTCGGAGCGACAGCTAATTTAGGAGAACTCCCGCTCACTCTTGTAATAAAAGTCATCGGAATCATCGTTTTTGTATTTGTTAGTGCTAAATGGATCGTGCCGCATGGACTGCATCAGATTATAAGAACGCGCAACCGTGAACTTTTTCTACTGTTTGTTGTCGTCACGTGTCTCGGCTTTGCATGGCTATTCTCAAGTGTAGGGTTATCGCTTGCTCTTGGTGCATTTCTGGCAGGTTTAGTCATATCTGAATCTGAATACGCTCACCAGGCACTTGGCAACATTTTACCTTTTCACGATATCGCTATGAGCTTCTTTTTCATCAGCATTGGAATGCTTCTAGATGTTGGTTTTTTATTCCAGCACCTTGGAATCATTGTTCTGATGGCTTTAGGCGTCATAGCATTAAAAACTACCATTGCTGGCTTTGCAACAATTTTATTGGGGTTTCCAATCCGCACCGCGGTTTTAGTTGGTCTTGCACTCAGCCAGATCGGTGAATTTTCTTTCGTTCTCTCCAAAACTGGTGTTGAATATGGTTTACTTACTGGGAGTAATTATCAACTGTTTC
Organism: Candidatus Argoarchaeum ethanivorans; assembly: GCA_004193545.1. GTDB lineage: Archaea > Halobacteriota > Methanosarcinia > Methanosarcinales > EX4572-44 > Argoarchaeum > Argoarchaeum ethanivorans. The sequence continues at coordinate 17,231 of RPGO01000002.1, forward strand.
TGGCTGTCTCTGTTTTGACCATGGCAGCAACGTCATTCACTATAGCTTTTGCACCCCGTGCTGCAGATCTTGCCTTGCGCCTGCCAATTCCAGGAAGACTGAAAACTGGCTTGTCTTCAGTGCAAGAGATGAAACGTGCATGCAAAAAAAATCATCTTATAATCATTGGATTTGGATTTAATGGAAGAAATTTAGCACGAGCTGCAAAAGCAGGAGGTATTCCCTACGTCATTATTGAAATGAATCCCGAAACGGTAAGGGAAGAAAAAGCAAAAGGCAAACCTATTTATTATGGCGATGCAGCCTTAGCAGCTTTACAGCATACAGAACTCAAAGAAACAGGTGAACCTATTTATTATGGCGATGCAACACACGAAGAGGTACTCAAGCATGCAGACATCAATGGTGCGAGAGTTGTAGTGATAGCCATCTCCGACCTCGCAGCAACCCGTAGAATTGTGAGTCTTGTTCGGAGACTCAACCCCGTTGTTTGTATTTTAGTACGAACCCGCTATCTCCGAGATATAAAATCATTGCATGAGATAGGAGCGAATGTAGTTATTCCAGGGGAGTTTGAGACATCTGTGGAGATTCTCACACGAGTTTTGAGGAGATTTCTTGTGCCTGAAAGTGATATTGAAAAATATGTTGCTGAAATAAGATCAGGCGATTACGAAATACTTCAAAACTTTCGGAGAGAGTCGGCATCTCTTCTGGATTTGAAACATCATTTCTATGATCTAAAGGTAGTGACATTCCGGGTGGACGAGGAATCAGGCATAGTTGGTAAGACTTTGTCCCAGATTGACCTGAGGAAAGAATATGATGTTACCCTGCTGACAATCCACAGGGGCTCACAAATCTTATCCAATCCATCTGGAGACATGCAACTTTGCGCTAACGACGTACTTGTTGTCTTTGGATCGCCAGATAAAATTGCCGTGGTTGGAGAGTTAGTTCATAATCCAGGGGATATGTAGCCCAAGTTTGACAGATTTTACTCTTTTTGAATGATGCCGAACAGCGAAACGGAAGCACGAAACATGCCACACTGTTCTGCAGCGGGATGTGCCGTCGCGATCTGACTTTATTTCAATTTTGTTAGGTTAATAACATCACCTATTGCTAAGTATGTATAAATTACGCACCTTTTTGCATGTTCTTTTTCTCTTTCAGTATGAGTTCCAACGCATGTTAGCTTATATATGTTTCTGAGGTAATTGTAAAGATATTCCATATTAGATTTCACGAATTCTTTGTTAAAATCTAAATCGACATTTTCATAAGTAAATTGAAGTATCCTATTAACAGGGTTCCCAGCTGTTAAAGGATGGAATTTATCGTCAAAACCTTTAATTTTTTCTTTGGTTGGTGGGTATACTGAATCTGCGAAATCATTTAGTACTGTCCTGCAAGCAAATGATATTTGCTGCAAGTCTAAAGAACTTTCACTTTCCATTAAATCTTGATAAGTTTCTGTTAGTTTTTTTAGGGCACTTGGGCAAACTTCATATAGTTTTTCATTTACAGTTTTACGTGCTTCTTCGAATATATCAAATTCAATTTTTCCAAGCTTTAATTTATGCAATAGATTAATGGTTTTTCTGTATATTTCATTATCTACTGTGTTGAGTATATAGAAAAATCCGTAATGACCTACCGAAATAGTATAATGAGTATATTTATCTTCAGGTACAGGATATCTAAATTTTTTTCCACTTTCTGCACGAACTAATATTGCAGCGTAGTGTTCAAAGATGGGTGCAAATTTAGTGCCACCCTTGCTATCCGGAACTCTCCTATAATTTGGAACTTCCTCTAATTTTGTATATCCATATAATTCATTATTTATCCACTTAACTTCATCATGCATTTTAATTAGCTTAACTAAATTATAATACTGTCTAAGATTCTTTATATTAAATGGAGTGTTCTCTAAATTATCCTTAATTTTTTCCGCGATTTCGATTGCTTCTTCAGTCTTCAGAGCCATATATATTTAAAACAATTGACATTATTAAACATATAATTATGTGTTTAGATTCTTTTTGCAGTCATTTCTGCTTATGGGTAAGGCGATTATATTGGATGTAAGGGAAAATGCAAAAAGAAGCAATCTATTCGATACCAACAACGATTGTCAGTTTTCGTTCAGTAATGTACGATTGAACTGGCAACATTTTTATTAAGACTTGTTACAACTCTGCCAGGACTGAATACTGTGCCCTAATAAAAACTGGTCCCAAAATCTTTTGAGGTTAGTCGTAAACCGGCTTTCCATTCCGTATGGGTATGCAGGCAGTGGTAATTATTGGAACGGTCTGAAAATTGCTCAAATTCCTTGAGCACCGAAAAAATGGATTAAAATTTTATCTGTTTAAATATTTAATGCTGGTTTTACCCTAAAAACCAACTCTTGTATGGTTTCCGTAAATAATAAAAAAAGGTGGAATTAACCACCTATTCCTTTCATCCTCCGCCCTTCCGGTGTTACCATGTGGGGTGGAGAAGGCCATACAACGGTTGCTGTTATTCCATTTCTTCGCATATATTCCTGCACTGCCGCGCACGAAATGCCAAGTATTGCCGAAACTTCGAGTGCATACATAGTTCCAGCCTCAAGCTTCTCTATGTATTTATCTCTGTCTTCCGCATCTTCGAACTTCTTTACTTGTACATCAAGCTTCCTTTTGCATTCTTCCTGATCTTCCGCATAGATTTCTTCTACCATTTCAATCACTCTCCTGGTTCGATTCGTGTCTCTGAACCTACTGCAAGTTTCAGATCGTTTGATCTGCACCATTTGCACTTTGCTGGCAGCCATTCTGATGTGGCACATCTCTTGCAGAGTTGTATCGGTGCCATTGGTTTATCTGGATTAAGCGATGTGTGATTAACCAGTGCATTGATTGATGGTGCCTCTGGTGCTAGCATGCACGGCTGGTCTATGAATCTGAACAATGCTCCTGTTCTGGCAGTAATTGAACAGTATGGATAGCCATACCACTGTGGATCATTCAGTAACGTGTTGTTTCTAATAGGCCATAGATCGATTGGAACGCCCATCACTTTTCCACCATATCCTTTTGGTGGATCCCTGATCATTCTCTCGCCTTTTGCAACAAAGTCCAGCCAGTCATTAATGTGCAGTTCTGCAACCATTGGTCTGTCGTATGGATGCGTTAGTACCCAGTTGCTGAATCGATGTTCCATCATGTCAACGAACATATTGGCTGTAAAGCCATCCCAGTTGAGTATCTCTGCCATTGCTGCACTCTGTGCACCAGTTGTAATACCGGTAAGGGAAAATGGAGCCTTTGGTACACCCATTGCGTATCCTCGCCTTGTTGTTCTTACACCAACCTGTGTCACTGCATCAAGTATGTTCATACACATATCATCCTTGCAGATATTGTAGTATGAATCACCAAGGTGATGCCCCATGTCTCCAACATGTGTTGGAAGCATCGGTATATTGGCAATATGGACACCAGCATCATAAGCTTCTTTCACGATTGGGGTCATCCTCTTTTCGTAAAGCTCAAAGTATTTATGTCGATTGAATGATGTAAAACCAAACGTGCCCATGATCTTCTTCATAAACATTGATGGCTGAGCCCATATCCATTCAAGGTATCTCTGTTCCTGCTCGATTGCGGTCTGAACGTTTCTGCATCTTTGTAGTGTTCTTGTAAATCGGTCGCCAAATACATAGATCGTGTTAAGTCCCCATGATTTTGCAGCCATGATTGCTTCTTTGTACTTTCGATCGATCGGTGTTCTGTCAAGTATCATCACATCTGCTGCAAAGTTACTGCCTGGTACTGCTGCAAAGTCTTTTGATGAAACAATTCCATAGAATCCGGTGTGCAGTCTCATTGCTTCGATTCCGATCAGGTCTTCAGATTCCCTGATTGTTCTGCAGAACTCATCTATTGCATCCTTGAAATCTCTGTCGAGCTTGTAGCACATATCAAGTACAATCGGTGTCTGCATCCATTCGAGGAATGCTGTATCGATTGGGTTTACTGTCTTGCAGAGAGAATCAATAATCTCATAATGATTCAGATATGATTCTCTCCAGAGGTTCATAGTCTCCTTGGATTGATCCGGGTGAACTGTCACCTCTTTGATACGCTGATAAAATGGCTCACAATGTTTCCATAGGAATGGTTCATATCTATGCTCTCTTACAATATCAACACAGGTCTCCTGTGCCGCAAGCCCTTCGTTCATCGTCTTTTCAACGACGTCTGCATACTGGCATTCGCCATATTCATGAATTTCTGGCATTTATATCACACTCCTAATGTTTTTCTCATTTCATCCAGATCCAGGTACTTTGTTAACCATGGTTCCGGAACGCCATCTTTGCCCCATCCGCGCTCTTCATAGAACATCTTCTTTGCTTTCTTTAATCTACTGATCGTTCCTTTACTTCCTCCATAAGGAGTTTGCTCTGTTGTGAATCTCTTTGGTATGGAATCATCATCAGCAGTGAATCCACTTGCTGTATTCCACAGTCTTTCACCATTGAAAATTCTTTCCTCAGATGTGATTAACTCACTTGTTGACATGTCCATTCCAGTTGCAGTCGAGAGTAAACTAGCAGTATCCTCAACTCCAACAGGTGTCAGTGCAAGGAACAAACACAACACAGCAGAATCATAGAATACAGATTCATGCTGCATACCGATCGTGAATGTGATCTTGTCTTTATTCAAAATCGTTCTCTCAAGAAGTTCCTTTGGTGTTATCTGTGTTCCGAGTGTGTTACATCCGACCATGTATGATTTCATGTGGTCAGCGCCTCGTGGACTGGTTGCATAACCAAGGTCTACACCTGACATCGCTCGTGGATCGTATGCTGGTAGTTCATTTCCTTTAACGTGCATTGCATAGTCTGCTGTTTCCGGGTACTTTTCTGCACATCGCTTGACACCCATCTGAAGCTCTGCACCAACACCAACGCCTTTTCCCATTTCTTCTACTACTCGAAGGATTCCTTCTTTGTCGCCCCATGTTATTCCAAAGTCGTGTGCGCCTTTCACTGTTGATTCCATGGCATATCCAAGGATGTTTCCAGCCGATATCCCATCTATTCCATATCTACCGCATAGTTCTCCTGCCTTTGTAACAATGTATGGGTCAAGGTTGCCAACGTTAGTTCCAAAGCCCCATGTCAGCTCGTATTCTGCCTGTGGTAAAAATTTCCCATTTATATATAACTGTCGATGACAGCCTATTGGACACCCGTAACATGGTGCTCTATCAAATAGGTGATTATTCCAGAACGTCTCTCCACTGATTTTATTACAGTCTTCGTAGGAGAGGTTTCCAGTCTCTGAGAAGTTTTTCACTCCCAGTGTTCCATGCATATTCTCAACATGCATTAAGACAATGGTCCCTCTTGTATGTAGATATTCACCGGTTGTTGGTTTCTCTTTTATTAAAGCAGCAACCTTGCGATTTACCTCTTTAAACTCTTCCGGCTTAGCGATTCCTATCTTTTGCTTTCCATTTACTACAACTGCTTTCAGGTTCTTTGAACCCCAAACAGCACCTGCACCGGTTCTCCCGGCAAAGCTGTCTTTATTGTGAGCTATGTTTGCTATTGGTGCACACATCTCACCAGCAGGACCAATGCATCCGACACATGCTCTCTTTCCATGCTTTTCAAGGAGAATATCATTTGTCTCATAAGTTATTTTTCCCCATAGATCACTTGCGTCATGTATTTCCTGTGTCTCATCTGTGATGTACAAATAACAAGGATTCTCTGCTTTACCATCAATAATGATTGCATCATATCCTGCTCGTTTTGTAAGCATCCCAAATCGTGAGCCTGCGATACAGGCTGATGTTGTTCCACTGAGAGGCGATATAAAAGCAACTGCAAACCTTCCTGATGTAGGTACTGGTGTTCCTGTCAGTGGGCCTGTCATTATGACATATCGATTCTCTGGTGTGAGAGCAAATTTTCTCGCTTCGTCTGGTGTGCTATATGGTGGCTTTCCTATGTGGTCCCAGATAAGTTTCTCTCCGAGTCCTCGACCGCCAATATATTGTTTCCAGAGTTTTTCTTCAATTCCTTTCCCTTCTGTGATCTTACCCTTGGTAAGGTCTACATGAAGAGTTTTTCCCATTATAGAACTCATTTTTTTCCTCCGTAATTTAATTTTTTATTATTTACTAAAGTTACACATCCTATTTTACAATTACTTTACAAAGTGCGGTATCAATTGTGTGCCAATAAGTTCGATTGATTTAACCTTATCAGGTCCAAGCGGTGAGCCCGGTATCACTTGCGTGACTCCTGCTTTGATTAATTTATCGATTTTTTCTATGCACTCGTTTGGTGTACCACAAATAGAGAAGGAATCAAGCATTTCTGGTGTTACAGCTTTAACAGCTGCTCCAAAACTTTCCTTGAATCCATCTCTAACCTTGTTAACATCCTCGATTGGTATGCCGTGTTTTTCAAACACTAAATCTGGTGATCCTGCTACAATGAATGCTGTCACTGGTTTTGCTGTTTTTTCTGCATCAGCCATCGTGTCTGCTATTGAAAAGCTCGTATAAGCTGCTACATCAAAGTCATCAAAGTTTTTGTTAGCTTTGTCAGTCCCTTCTTTTAAGAGCTTGACTGCGCTTTCAAAATCTCTTGGGTGAGAACCGTTTACAAGTGCACCTTCAGCAAGTTCACCTGCAAGTTTGAGCATGTTTGTTCCCTGTGCACCAATGTATACTGGTATGTTTGCTCCTTTGGAGAAGTTCAGCTTGGCTGATTTGATTTTACACACTTTTCCGTCATAGCTGATTTTTTTGCCAGTTAGTAGTTCCCTGAATATCTCTACGGTTTCCTTCACTGTCGTGAGAGGTTTTTTCCATTCGATTCCGAGACCGTCAAAAGTTACCCTGTCACCTGGACCAATGCCAAATATAGCACGTCCATTTGATACTTCGTTTACTGTAGCTATAGCTGATGTAAGCTGTGCCGGGGTTCGTGTGTAAGGGTTCGTCACCCCGGGTCCAAGTTTAATCTTGCTGGTGTTTGCTGCGATGTACGTTAGAAGAGCGTATGCATCTCTGTTGTTGTAGTGATCTGTAATCCAAGCGTAAGCAAGTCCATTATTTTCTGAGGTTTTAACAAGGTCTGCCAATTTCTCAGCAGGTTCGTTTGCTAAGAATTCTATTCCAAAACTTATTTCCAATTATTTCCCTCCTTTTTTATTCTACATAAGTACTCATACTTGCCCTTAGATATATAGTTTTATATTTTGTTCTGTACCGTTCTTATGCAAGTTTTATTGGGTGGCCTTCTGATTGTTCGATGCCGAAATCTTTCACAGAGTCTGCTGCTATGATATCTGCCATTGCTACTGTTGGTGCGGCATACTTGGCATCCTCGATTGGACCTATAAACAGTGAATTTGCACCCATCGTAACACCGATGGAATTTGCAGATATGCCTGCAATGTGGCGTACAATCATGCTTGGATATTTCTTCAACCATGCCCATGATGACGGAACATTATGTGCACCAAGACCTGTGGGCAAGCCAAACTTGGCTTTAGCTACTGACATCAATCTGAATGATGCACCTGCACCATTTCCAACAGGCTGCACACCTGGATCGTACAATACCTTCTTAAAGCCACATTCCTTTGCTATGGGAAGTAAACCCTTATCTACGAAGCCGCCGCCGTTTTCAAGCAGTGCAATGCGTGCATGTACTGATGGGTCCTGCATATTAAAACCAAGTATAACAGCTGCCTCAACATCTGCTTCTGTAAGAGCTTTGATCTCTTCCTCTTCAATCATCATATTAATCGCGTTGTACATCACGCGCTTACCGTATCCAACTTCTGTTGTGTGCTTGAGCCCTGCATAGCGGGCTTTTATCTCTGCTGAGTCGATGATAAATGGTCGATCCGTATGTTCCGCTACGAAGTCAAGGCATTTTGGAATGATTTCAGGAGTTACGCCAACTACCTGAAATATGCATGGGTTGCCTGTTTCGTCACACACGCTCTCTACTTCGTTTATCAGTGCTTCTGCTTTTACTGCATCAAAAGTGTCGTTTTTGTCATCTACGATGTTATGTCCATCATAGAATATTGTTGGAATGAGGACAGTAGGATTTTCTCCTATCTGACCACCAACTTTTACATTACCAATTTCGAGTATTTTTTGCTCTCTTGCATATTTATACATAATTTTTTCCTCACAAACCTATTATAAAGATTATAAGTAGTGCTACAACTATTCCGTACAGCACTCCAATCCATCTTCCAATCATGATTCCCCTCTGCTGGAATATTTCAGCAGAGGTGAATTCTACTCGTTCTTCGATTCTATTCATCTGGTTCATCATTTCTTCATATTCTGGCATACTTCTATCACCTCACAGAAGACCAAGCATTACCAGTACAAAGGCAACCACAAATCCAAGAATAAAATATATTCGTGTGGAGAAAATGCCTGAGAATACTCGCTGGTCTCTTCCAATGATTAATTCACGCCGCTCAAGTCCATCAATCATGCGATTGTAGTCCTTCAACTGCGGCGTTGCAAGCATAGGTATCATTTCACTGCGATCACTACTACTCATCCTAATAACCTCCTGATTCCAAAGATAACTATTGTTAAAACCAGTCCAAGAACAAAGCCCTGGTACAAGCCTGCTAAAAGCCCGGCTGTTATCTTCTGAAGCTTGCCAAGGTCCTTGTATTCGGATTCTATCATACGCACCCGTGATTCAATCGATGCTACTTCTGCTGTGTGTGCAACAACGCCCACCACTTCTTCTTCACCAACACCACCCATCTTGACGACCATTGGGTCTTCTTCGTAGGGTTCCTGTTTTGGCAGAGCATCTATCGCTTTCTCTATCTGGGCCATGTCTTCCACATTTATGAGGTCAACAACATCCACTATCTGGTCTCTGAATCGTTGAATGGCTTCCTTTGGAAGATTGGAAATATAAGGTATTGCACCTGGCGCACCGATGATATGTCCGTCATCTTCTGCACCATTTTTGTATAATGCAAGCCATGACGCACCTGTTATGTGACCGTGTACCTCTGAACCGCAGAGCACCAGATATCTGATGTTAGAATTGGATACAAGGTTTGCGACTACTTTCTCTATTCCAATATTCTCAGTCTTAGCAGAGCCACACATAGCGGATTTCTTTGTAAGTCTCACATCATCAAGTTCACTTCCAAGAGTGATCATTGCTACCTGGCTGTTTGGGTCTCCAGTAAGATAAGATCCTGCTACCGGGGGCCATTTTTCTACGTATTTATCGTCTGCCATCTTTACATCACCCCCTTAAGTCCAAGTGCAAGAAGTGCCGCTAACAACATGCCAAAGATAAAACCATAGGTAAAATTACTTACTCTACCAAGATTTCGGTATATGCCTTCCCTGTTCGGATAGGTGATTAATGGTGTTGTCATCGGATCAAGCGATTCGAAAAGATCGTCTGCGATGTTTTCAAGCTTGTCAAGTCTGTCAGCCATAATGGCGAGATTGGCGGTAATGTTATACTCGTCCATCTCACCTATTACGCCAAGTTCCGGATCAATTGCTACATTTTCATCAAGGTCTATTAATACATACATCACACATCACCTCAGTGGTCTACTCCTTCTGGATAACCTGCCCATACGACGTCATACACCTCTTCTTTGACACGTTTCCACCATATACTAACAAAGATTACAAAGCCTATGATGCTTATAATCAACATTCCAAGTGCTGGAATAAATGGTGTGTTTGGAAGCAATATTCCAATAAATCCAAATAGTGATGTTAGAAGTGCTGCTTCACACATTGCAAGCATCAGCGTTCTTGTCTGGTTCTCGCCTGCTCCAAGGTTTCCATTGTATGGATGTAGTATTGTAAGGGCTATACCTATGTACATAACCGGATAGATGTAATAAACTGTGGTACCGGCCATTCCTGCACCTCCTGCAAAAATTTCAAGAATTATAAGTGCGATAATTCCTGTTGATCCTGCAATGATGGCACTGTTGAGCTCGATTCTCGGTATCTTCATCTTTATAATCTTATTGGCACAAAACCCTGCTGCATAACCGAGTAGGGTTGCAATCGCAATCTCAAGGAAAGGGCTGTACGCAGTTGTTTCGATAAACTGTGATGCAAATACAACGGTTGCACCACATGCTGTTCCCCAGTATCCTATAGACGACGTACCTGTGCCAAGTCCATACCTGCACAGGAACTCTACACATCCTGCTGCCGCTATAAAAGCGGGCCATATAAGGATGATGCTGATAAAGGAGAGATTTGGATTGAGTGCTGCGATAAAGTAGCTGATAATTCCTGTTATAACTGCTAAAAGGTACAGTTTATAGTTTGGTATCTCTTTTTTTTCTACCGGTGGTTCGCTTGGTTGTGTTGTCATTTTATATCACCACCACTGATGCATATACAAAAACTGCCGTGATTACACTTACTATCAAACATGATACAAACGTCTTATGCATAAGTTTCATCTTTTTGTCGGTCATTCCCTCTGATTTTCCTACAAGTACGTATGCCGGAATCACACAGTTGATCAGGAATACGCCTGCTCCAACCATACCTGCAATAGTTACTGCTGTAGTAGATTCTAATATCGGGCTGATCATCTCATAAACTGATACAAACACCAGTGAGCCGCCAGCGCCTCCAAGTAGTGCACCTATGATGCCACTTAATGCTGTTGTCGTAGGCATGGAATGTCCATCCGTACCAGGTGACATGAAAGGCTTCTGTCTCCATCCTGTAATCGGGTCTTTATCATAACTGCCTGCAACAGGTGCTACACCTGTGCCAAATGCACAGATAGTATTTGCGAGCAGCATGGTACAGATAATCATCAATGCTGATCCCATTGCGCCTGAAAGCACTACTAAAGGAAGACTTTCACCTATCATGTAGCCAGCAGCATATAATCCTGCAAGACCGCAGCCTGTTGAAAGCATGGATGGTCCTGTTGCGATTCCTGTAGATGCTGACATTGCACCAACAGCACTTGCCGGTATAAAGTGAACACAAATTCCGACAATAATGCCTCCGATAATAATTCCAATCATTCCTGTTATTGGATCCATGATTATGCGTCCTCCTGACCTGGATAAGGTCCGTAACTGTCTCTTGTGTATTTTTCAAGCCTGTTAAGGAAGATGAACAATACTGCTATAATCGCTGCCTCAAGAATAATTGATGTCCACGGCCCTGCAAAGGTAAACAGTCGTGACCAACCATCAAGAAATATGAGCAAGCCAAAGGCAAGAGCTGTGATGGTGCCACCGAATCTCATGCAAAAGTATGGTGTGTCTACTGAGTTCCGAAATCCATATTCTCCCTTGAGGTCAATATCTCCCTGGTTTGATATGGCAATACCTGAGCCAAAGGGAAGATGTTGGTATAAACGCTCTGCACCATAATGTATGTCACCAGTACCTGATGCTATACTACCAAGAGTTATGCCCATGAATAGAGCAATTAGTGGTGGAGCAAAGGAGTTTCCAAGAATACCGGATGCGACAAAGGAAAGAAGCGTGAGTAAAAGTGCTGTTAAAAAACAAAGCCCCATACTGTACGGAAGTGGTGTGAGCAGTGCATGCCAGTAAAGCGGCTGTTTGAATGCAGCCATACTTGTAATTCTTGATATGTGGGCAAAGATGCCAAGGCAGCCCTGTACAAGAGCTGTGACAGCCGCGCCTGCGACTGCTGCAAAGAATATAGCATAATACTGCCCCATTCCAAGATCTGCAAAACGCCATGAAAGAAGAAGCGCTATCGTACATGCCGCTGCCGCCCATAATCCGTTCTGCGGTGGCTCTCCGGCTATAGCTTTATCATAATATGTTATAATGTGTCCTATCTGCGGTGCCAGCTGGACCTGTGAGTTTGGATTGCTTGAAGAACCAGCATCGGATTCTGCATCCTCAATAATACCGGCTATAAAAGCAATGGCTCCTGCAAGTCCAACGCCAATCATTAAAGTTAGTGTTACAGGTTCCATAATACTTTTGCATATACAATTGCATTATATAACCGTTTCTAATTTGTTCTAAGAAATGGAAAAATAATATTTTTATAAAATCCAATAATAATTATTGTAGTCAAGTTTTTTTGATTTCTTACGTTTCAGATACGTGATACTGTATCATTTCTTGATTACTACGTAATCAAGAGTCACTGGTAATTTCTATACACGAGGTTATTGCCGCCATCACACACCCCCGTTTCTTGTTTGCACAGGCTATAAGAAATGAAACAGCGTTAAACCTCATTCTTTGTCAGCAAACAGATAAAAAGTTGATCACTTTTCCCTGTGTTATACATGTCATGCTTTGCATGAATCGGATGATCCCCGCAGATTATCACACAAGCATCCGAGCCAGAAGCTTCAATGATATCTGATAGGTGTCGGTCGATACACTCTGCAGCAGTAGCAAGCTCCCTGAAACTTCTCTCCTCATGAGCATACCGATCAATAGCCCTAAAATGGATTGCGGTAATAACAGGCTTCTTTTTTAGAATATTTAGCGAAAGCTGCTTGATTTTTGTATCATAGTCAAGTATATCATCGCTGTCTGCAACACCTTCAACGAGATCAATCTTTGTTCGCATAGCGTCTGCGCCCTTGCTTTCTATAACAATAGCAGCAGAAATGTTAGAATCGACAGCACGTTCAAGCAGTGATTTGATTGGGGATGTAAGCACATCAGCAGTCGCCAGTATCCTATGTGTAGCTGGATAGCACCCTGTCAGAATCGATGCAATTGCAGGCGTTGTGTGTGACGCTACCGATTTGCACTTGATAATAATCCCATGAACATGCGGCATTGCGCCTTCAAGTTTCTGGTAGATTGGATAGTCAAGGCTATCAATAATGATTAGCACCACCCGCTCGCAATGACACTTCCTGAAGCTTGCCATCAATTCAGGTATCACCACACCATCAGCGTCCGGAAGTGTTGTTTTTGTCAGCTCTGCAATGGTCGGTGCAATGTCAACGAGACTGTGCACGGGACGTTTTGTATTCACCACACCACCTGACTATCAGGCAGGTATTAAATTTTTCCACCAGTTTTTCAGAGTTTTGTTCTGAGTTCATCAACCATTTCCAGTACCTTATTTATCTCTGCATCATCCACTTCTTCCACATCAATCCCATGCAACATATCCAACCACTTTTTATTCTTTAATAGCCAATCATAATCATTTCTCAGTCTAAAATTCTTTAAAACACTGTATGCAAGATTGACTTCTGGAGTTCTTTCTTTGTCTTTGTATGCATTTCTTATTGTGTTCTCGACTTCTTGCTTATCCTCTGGAATCGAAGACAGGTCAATGGTTAACACATCATAAAATGTTCTATCTTCGATATATGCCTCCCAATCATTATGCATGTTTATAATTTGTTCATACTTTTTTATATGCTCATAATGTCTAAGTGTCATCAGGTATGTTACATCTCTGCCTTTCCAGAACGCTTTTTCGCTTTTAAACATCTCCGATTTTTCTTCACCAAATATCTCATCCAGCACGTCAAGCATAAAGTCATATTCAAACCTTAACTGTGGGTCGTTTATTATTTTATAGATCTCTTCCACAAGTCTCTTATCTATGTCTTTATTTTTACATTTTACTTCTTCTTCAAGCTTCAGTTTTGTTCGGTCAACACCAAGAAGTTCATAAAACGTGGGGGCACCATGAAAAAAAAGCTGCTGCCACACACCATGATTCTCTCTGATATAATTCAAGATAGCCTGATCTTTTTCTTTTTCCAACCAGGTAGTATGCTCCCCGGTAAGCTCCCGTCTTTCCTTTGCAGCATAGTTCTGCATAATCTTGTTGAAAAGATAAACAATCTCATCATAATCAGATCGCTTCTTACTGCTGCTTAAGACCTCACAGGCTCTTTTAAGCACATCATCAGGGTATACAGAATGTTTCTTCTTTCGTTCATACGCTTTTTCAACTGCGTCAGAACTGGCATTCTTTGATACACAGAGCATGCAATAGCAAGTCGGCAGTCCGGCATACAGGTCATCGACATAGACTAAATAACTCTTTTCAAACTTCTGAAGTTTTTTTAGATATTGCCCCACTCTTGATGTGTCTATATATTGCGAAGGGATTTCCCAATATGGATCGTCGCATACATAAAGCTGCATCCATTCGTCAAACGCCTTCTTCTCTTTTGACATTTTACTCCTTCCGCCTTAATTCCAGTATTGAGCCATCCTTGATACTCAGGTCTTTGACCATGAAGTCATCCTCAAGCTCACGGTCCTCGTAAAAAATACCCATTTCATCGCTTAAAATGTCTTTTTTCACAAGATCACATCGCTGGATGCTTTTCTTCGTATTTCCTTTTCTTCATCCTGATACCGCTCTTTATATCTCGAGAAGTCAGATTTCATCTTTTCGGCTTTAGCCTTCAGGGATGTAATCAACTCATCTTTTTCATCCACTTCCTTCTTTGAGACAACAACGATTCCATTCTCTTTCATAGGTATTTCCATCTCACCATTAACAGTATCATTAATTTTAAATTTATGGGTGAAAAGGGCGATTATATTTTAACCCAACTTTGACAGATTCTACTCTTTTTGATATTGGTCAATCTAAAAATCTGGAATAAAGCTGGAAGTCAAATTAAAAACACGAAATTCACGGGGTAATTTGATAGCCTCTCTATAAAGTAACCAAGATTCGATAAACTATTTATGCTGTACTACGTAAATATAATACAATGATACGTGAGTGCAGACAACATGGATATTTTAGAGGGGAACAATGCGTTTGTGGAGACGAGGGGGAACTCGTACTTGATGATGTTAGAGTAGAACGTATTGGCAGGTTCGTGTCTGGTGCACTGCGGCACTTCCCGGATGATGTCGGGCTTGCAATGAGTTTAAAAGGATGGGCAAGCCTTGATCTACTGGTTGAAATAATGCAGGAACGCTACCGATGGGCAACAAAGAAACACCTTATAGCACTGGTTGAATCAGATGAAAAGGGTAGATATGAAATACAGAACGGGCGTATCCGTGCACGATACGGGCATTCAACTAATGTAGCCCTCGACTTTCCAGACAACACCATACCCACACTCTATTATGGCACAAGTGAAGAAGAAGTAGATATAATCTTAGAAAATGGCATCAAACCATTAAAACAGCGCTATGTGCACCTTAGTACAGATGTTGAGAAAGCTGTGAAGGCAGCAAGTATCCACACAGAAAAGCCAATAATCATCGAAATAGATGCTGTAAACTCACAGAAAAACAATATCCTGATGATGCAGGCAACAGATGACATCGTGCTCTCAGAGATAATACCAGCTCAATACCTGCGCCGTTTATAATGATGGAAAAGGCAGAGAATATAAAAAAAATACTAAAGAAAAACGGTTGTGCAGCAGTAGCTTTTTCAGGAGGCGCTGACAGCAGCCTTCTCGCGTATCTCGCAAAACAAAGTCTTGATGAGCAGGCAATCGCGGTTACTGCAAACTTATCTTCTCTTGCAGAAGGTGAGTTGGAAGATGCACGAAGGATCGCAAGAGAGATTGGAATACAGCATTTTATAGTCGACTACGATGAATTTAGTGAAGCTGGTTTTGTTGAAAATAGTCCCGATCGCTGTTACTATTGTAAAAGAGGACTTTTTAAGCACATTAAAAGAGTAGCTGAAAAACACGGTATTGGTGTGGTTGTAGATGGTACTAATGCGTCTGAGATGAAAGGACACCGCCCCGGTTATCAAGCTGCCATAGAGGCAGGTGTACTCATGCCTTATGTTAAATGTGGTGTTACAGCCAGAGAAATACGTGCAATATCAAAAAAGATCGGGCTCTCCACTTTTGATAAGCCGGCGATGGCGTGTTTGTCATCACGTTTTCCTTATGGACAAAAAATAACTCTCGAGTCCCTTAGACGTGTTGATCTGGCAGAAGCGTATCTGAAAAAATCTGGCCTCACACAGCTTCGAGTAAGAGACCATGACAATCTTGCACGAATTGAAGTAGAACCCAAACAATTCGATATAATCCTGCACAAGAGTGCAGAAATACATTCTTATCTAAAAAAACTTGGATTTAAGTATGTAACTCTTGATATCAAGGGATTTCGGAGTGGCAGCATGGATGAGTGTTGAACAAGCCATAAGATATAAAACCACAGAGAACACGGAGGGCACAGAGAGTTGCTGTTTTCTCTGTGCCCTCTGTGGTTGAATTATCCTGACTTTATCGATTGCTTTTGTATGAAAATTAAATTGCTGCAACACTAAATAATCAAGTTCACATAAGTTTGAACGGGGTTAGAGTTATACATAATGTAGCAAGGATAAAAGTGATGATTCCAAGCAGCATGCGCCTTCTATCGATCGGTCGTACATCATCGATTGGTGGGGGATGTCCGGCTGCTGCAAAAAAGGATAAGAATACACCCCAGAAAAGCCAGATCGTACCTTCCTGCTTAAGCATGTAAGTTACAACAAGTCCAAGGATTATAAGCGCAAATGGAGTTAGACTTGATATATAGCTTGCTTTCTTTCCAAGCATGGCACGAAGCACATGTCCGCCATCGAGCTGTCCTGCTGGTATAAGGTTAAGAGATGTGATGAGCATGCCAACCCATCCCGCGAACGCTACTGGATGCATTGACTCCCCAGCATGTCCAACAATGTTTGCTAAAAAAACAAATAATGGGGGAAGCTGGACACCAATCACCTCCCCCCCTATATGCTGTATATTAACTGGTGGAAGTGTGAGACCGATGAGAGTCACAATCACAGATACTATTAAGCCTACAAGAGGGCCTGATATACCAACATCAAAGAGGGCTTCCCGGTTTTGTATGGGACTCCGCTGTTTGATTACTGCACCCATCGTACCTATGATGCTTGGGAATGGTATAAAATAGGGAAGACTGGTTTTCATACCATGCATTCTTGCTACTATATAGTGCCCCATTTCATGAGAGCCGAGCACAGTCATTATTGCAATGGTAAATGGGAGTCCCTTATAGATAAGATGCGGCTGTGCTGTTGGGTTCACACCAAACATAGTAGCACCCATAATCATGGTAGTAAAAAATGTAGCAACTGCGAGCAAGATGTTTATCCATACGCGCTCTTTCTTCTCCTCTACGCGTTTTCTGATGACTATGACGTATTCACCAAGATGGTACTTAAACTCTGTTTGAAATCCTTTTGTTATAAACAGATTGTATAGCTCTTTCTGCAATTCCTTTTCATCCACAAGAGGTGTGCCGTGAAGCACAACAGCGTCTTCGCCGTAGGTATAATCATAGACGCTAAAATAAGGTGTAAGAATGTTTATACAAGTATTGATAAAATCAGTCACATTACCGGGTCCAATCCCCTCTTTCATGATATTTCAATATATTCATTATCTGCATCTACTAAAACACTATCTCCGTTTCTAAGTATTTCAAAGGGATTTTTTTCCGGTTGGTCCACAAGAGGTATGCCTGACATGATTGCCCCAACGGCTACGATAGGTTCACAACGAAGATTAATCATCGCAGCAGGTGCAACATTGTTTTTCTTAAGCTGATAGATTACGTATGAGCCAACAGTTGAACCTTTTCCACAGGGAAATAGTAATATTTTTTCACTGATGCTTTCCCCTTCAAGTTCATGTTCTTTTTCGACTACTATACCTGTTTTTGGATCAACACTGCCAAGAAATGAGATAGCGTCTTTGGTGAGCAATATTCTGCCAGATGCTTTTCCTTTTGATATGCGATGAGCCTTAATTTTCATATTTTACTCTTATTCAATTTCAATTCTTCAAGTTTCAATCCCTGCTCTGGTTTTCTGATGCGCTGCGACTTTCAGACCAGCTTGTCCCTGTCTGATGTAAATTCAAAGACTCTCCCATACAGTCCTATCGATTTTTGCCTGCTTTAGAATTCTTATCAAAAATTCCCTGCCAATATCACCTTTATGTGGGTTGGGGAGTCTGAGAGTAACGTTATCTTTGATCATGAACTGATGTTTTCCGCCAGAATAAGGTCCCTCGAAACCAAGAATTTTCAGATATCGTATCAAATCTCTTCTTTTTATCGATCCCATCCGAGGCGTCAAACTGCCTCCATGATCGACAGACCGATGCCATCGACCACTGGTAGCGGCAGGTTGAGACGTACTCTGAGCAATATCCATTCCTCAAGTACTTCCTCTAATTCATCTCGACATGACTCAAGAGTGTCGCTGTTCGCATAAATACCATCAAATCCTGGTATTTCAGCATAGAATGTACCGTCATCGGGCAGAATCTCGTATCTGGCTTTTTTCATCGCTGCATAAGCGTATTTTAAATAGATTCCCATCTTCATATATCTCCTATAATTTTTTAGTGGGTTTATTTTTCGGCTATTCGAATCGACACATACGGAGTTTTAATCATCATTACTGGTAGGTGCCGTCACACGACTCTCATTGATAGTTCTGTATGATTGCGACTCACTTAACTTTTATGCGTGTAGTTTCAATCCCTGTTGGGTTTTCTAATACCTTGCGACAAATGCTGGCTCAGGCGGAAGATTCAGTATTATAAAGTTTCAATCCCTGTTGGGTTTTCTGATGCATTGCGACAAAATGTACTAACTAAATTATAATCGCTGTCGTATAAGTAGTTTCAATCCCTGTTGGGTTTTCTGATGCGTTGCGACAAAGATTAATTGCTTTGGTGGCTCTGGTGTGAATTCTTGTTTCAATCCCTGTTGGGTTTTCTGATGCGTTGCGACAATGCCTAAATTCAATACGTCAGCGTTACCATTTCGGTTTCAATCCCTGTTGGGTTTTCTGATGCGTTGCGACCCTTCTCAAGTTTTTTGTAAGGCATAAGACACCTCAGTTTCAATCCCTGTTGGGTTTTCTGATGCGTTGCGACCCTTCTGTGTTATCAATTTCAGATTCAGTCATTACGTTTCAATCCCTGTTGGGTTTTCTGATGCGTTGCGACACTTTCCTTGTTGTGATGGCATCGTATATATAAAATAGTTTCAATCCCTGTTGGGTTTTCTGATGCGTTGCGACACTAAATGCTATCTGTGGTGGTATTGCAACAATTGAGTTTCAATCCCTGTTGGGTTTTCAGATGCACACACACTCTTTAATCACTCGTTCGTCAACCACAAAACCGCCGCAATCTTTTGCATCGATACATCCCTCTAATTCAACTTTGCCCCGAATCCACACGCTCCCTTCACGATATGGCTTAAACGGCGTTATAATCGTTCCATTCATAAAAGCATCCCATGTATTCTTGCAGTCGAAGTCATGTCTCATCGGCACCACTGCAGGAAGCCCACTCATCACATCCACACCCTGATCAAGAACAACATCTAATCGATCAGAACGTACATCCTTCGCTTCTATCAATTCTACGCTCGACAGTATCGCAGGATGTTCTGCATCTGTAATGTTAGTCATCCCGCCTTCGCACATCTTCAATCGATCATAAAACTCGCTTGCGCTCTCATCGATCAGAAAGGTATAGCCATGCAGCGGAACCGACATTGCATTTTCAACAGCAAGCCGATTTGGGTTATAGTTAGTCACCTCGTCCGAACCGCTCCGCTTTATCAGTTCATCGTGCGTCACCACGTCACCTTCCGGATACATCCCGACACTTGCGACATTATCAGAGAAGTCCGCAGCCCCTACAAAATTATAAATATCGGTCTCAAGCAATCTGCAAAGGATGCCATGATGCGCGGTTGGTGTGACGAAAGGATATGTCCGTGAAAACTTGTATGTTGATGCGGGCTTGCATCTCCACGTCACAAGCGGATGGCAGACAACGTGAATAACGTCCATGAAAACACCTATGGGGTCTTTTGCACCGTGTGAATCTTTTCTGCTTGGTCGATTAGGAATTTGTATGCATCGTCGCCTGACATGACTTTGATCCTTCCTCGTTCCTCACCGTTTTTCGACAATACCGACCAACCATCCACGCCCTGCTTGTCAAAGCCAATATCCGAGGTTATATAATTAGCATATGACACATGGTTTGATATAACGTCTTCAACCGAAGTCGATGAATAATCAACCCTCGTGCATGACGGAAACGGTGTTTTAAATGTTTCAATCGCTATAAGCTGTGTCGGTTTCATTCTGGTATTATGCTGTCCCGTTTTCGCAGTCTGAGCATATCCTTCATTGGTTAGAGCGCAATAGACCCCATACCAGAACAACGCACGCAAATTATCCGCAGACACTTCTTTGATAAATTGAACCCACCCATCACCCGTCTTTTCCTGACTTGGCCGATACCCCGTGTTTATAGCCATCGAACCTGTGATATGAGTCCCTGCTCGCAAACGCTCGTATCCGAAAGGCTGTGGACTTGACTCCTCGCCCATCCTCGCCCGTAACATATTCTCGTCCAATCCAGTCAGCGCGATTTCCTTTTCTTCGACACTCAGTGCATCACTCGCGGTAATACTCGTATAAATGTTACTGCTGCCCGGTATCATCATCCCGTGAAGCCAGCAAGCCCAGCACTTTCCACATGGGCTCTCGTGCGAGCACTTTTCAATCGAGACGTTGAAATAATCCCTGAGTGCATTGCTGTGATGCGATTTGATTGCTGGACCGCTCCGCTTCAACTTCCGTATAAGATGCCTGCTATCGCTCTTTGCTTCAAATACCTCTGCATCCTTATGCCGCCCCTGTGTCCCATCGGTCTTGTTCATATTCAGGGGTGCCTCGTTCAGCAACTCCGTGACATAAGTCACGCTTATACTTCTCAAACCATCTGTTTTTATCATTGTATCACTCCTATTGTAATTCCAATTCTTTCAATACTTCTTTAGCCAGAGTATCACCACGTACATTCCACGAATTTGAATATATCGTAGCATATATCCGCAACAGTTTTGCATATATCCGCATTTCATCAGGCGTGAAATTATACAAAACCTGAGAACACATAGAGATGGCTTCCGGATGTAATATATTCGATATATTCGATTTCATACCGCCTTTGTCTGTTAGAAACTCTATGAAATCAGTTATAATCTCGGCTTTGGTATCTTCCCTTACTTTGTACAGTCTGGAATAAGCATCGCCGATCACTTGATCAGAGTCGCGTTGTTTATCCTGTCTAGCTCGATATTCCAACAGTCCTGCGGTATATCTCAAAAAACCGTCGTTGTGATCGAGCATTCCAATATCCGTTCCTTTATTAGTCGGATTCTTCATCAAGTCCAAATTTACCATTTCCAATACCTCTTTTGTGTCTTTTCCACTACTTGTTGATAGCAGTTTTCCAACTTGTTCCAGTGACAACTTTCGATCAGAACCAGAATCGAGGGTTATCTTCTCGATCAGGTATCTTGCAGCATCATAAGCACTGCGAGTATCTCTTAACACGAGAAGTGAATCGCTCAAATGTTTCTGATACCCAGTGCCACTTGCGTTTGCAATCGCACCGCCCCTAAACACTCTTGAACATGCCAGTGCAAACCGGGCGGTCTCATGAACCATATTCCAGTCGTACTCCCCTTCAACCTCTGCTTGATTGCTGCCCTCCTTCTGGATAAGCGCACTGCATTTTAGTCGGAGAATTCTATCCCCGGTAAAATTGTCTTCAGCAATTGTCTCCGTCAAAAATCGAGATAGAACAGGCGATCTTACAAAAACATTAAACAATTGGTCACGCGATGCTTTTATTCCAGTTCTAATCCGCGGTGTCAGCAAAATATATTCATATTCTCGATATTCTTTGAAGACCTCCGCAAGATCGTTATCCATCAACATTGGTTTTGTTGATTCGAAGTGATTAACAAGCCACAAGGTATCTGAACCTTGTTTAGCACCAGTTTGGAGTTGCGTTATCCATGGCACCGTAATCCGAGCCATATTCCCCATGCAGACACATCTGCTACATGCAACAAGAGCACTTTTTCCTTTTCTCCACCCCAGTTTTTCAGCAGAACTCAAAGTCATGATCCGAATTGGTTTACCTCGATTCCCACCGGGCAGCCCGCAAAACGGACAAACTTTGGAATAAGACTTTTCCGCATCTACAAATGGTCTTGACTCTTTTTTATCCACTGCATCCCTCATCCCTTTTAACGCATCCACAAAGACACGTTCACGATACGGTAATTTATCTGACTGTTTACCTTTCAGATCATACCCGGTTACTTCTTTTAGTTCCGATTCAAACGTTTTTGGTGAGGCATAATCATATCCTGTCATCGATAGCGATGCGGATTTTTCAAACCGAGCGAATACGCCATCTTCAACGCTCTCTGCATATTTATAGAATAACTCATCGAGAAACTCCTCCCCACTACGATCTGATTTAAATTCAATGGCAAGATTCACTGTATTTAATTTAATTTGACTATAACCCACCCCCTGTAAAAATCGGGAAAAATGAATCGCAAACAACAGGGCTTGTACGCGGGATTCCTCTGGGAACGTTGGGTTTGGAAGACGAATCCGTATAATTTGATCAGACTCTTCAGATGATCTTTTTGAATTTTTTGCGCCCAGTGAACGGTCGGTTTGTGTTGGAACTATCTCATCAAAAGTCGTCTGTTTCATGACCGCATCTCCTGATGGTATTCAAGTGTTATTTCGGCACCAAGCAGGTTAATGTCAATCATCAGCACACCATTTAACAGATGTTCGTCAATAATATCTATTTGATCGGTAGGAAGGTCGTACGGCACGAGTTCTTTCGCATAATAAAATCCCTTATCCTCCGCTTCCTGCATCATGCTTTTTGGGATAGCGTCACCATACCACCCCTTTTCAGATGCGTATTTGTATAACGCTATTTTCTCAACAAAGCTGGCAGTGCTATCTATTGCCCTGAGCGCGTCTGTGTATTTCAGTGACTCCAAAAGCGAGTGGTCAACCATTTCCCCCCTTCTAATATTTCGATCATAAATTGAAAGCCATGTATTATATACTTCTAAATAATTTGGCATCTGGCTGACATATCTTTCGACCTCTTCTGCCTTCCCATCATCGATTGCTGTTTTGTGATGCCCCAATATCGCAAGAGCACCGATTTTATCGATTTTTGTGGGTTTACCTTCGGCTTCATCCTCTAACCAAGCACAGAATGATAAAACTTCGTGACGCGTCCAATTGTCAGTTTTGCCAGTATTTTTAAATTTCAGACGGTTTTTAAATTCTGGATCCAACTTTCCAACATCGTGAGATTCTACAATGGGAATCAGTTTATCCACATCCAAATGCCAGTACGAATCTCTGTGGATCAGTGGTGTCAGACTCAAACAACAATTTATATGGGAGCGATAAGTTTCATACCAATAAATATCAGTCTCGCCAGATTTCAAACCCGAGTAACTCTTACTATACCCAAGCTCTGGAGGTAATAAGTTATCTCTTATAATTTTCTCAACCCCCTCTTATTATCATACTCGTAAAGTTTCTTTTTACTTCTCGGCGAATTTCGGATCGGATCGGATAAAACATCCCACGGTCGTATAGTTGTTCTTTCTGCATTACTTAATCCGATTTCATCAATTTTATATATAACCATATCTTTCAATTTATCGCCTAACCTCCAGACCCATCGTACATCCACCCGAACACAGTCTTTCTGCTTATCCTGCCACGCCTTATCCTTACCGGATGCATCTTTCAGATTCTCTCCACAAAAAATATACACCGGAGTTCCTGAACGGGTCTGCATGTCCAGTATCGACTTACTAAACGAATACATACTTGTTAAAGCCCTGAGTGCAATCTTCACACCTTTTTTCGAGTCTTTACTGCTTTCATCGGGTTTGGGGGTACTTCTTGACAATTCCAGCTCTGAACCACCTCTTTCCAAAACTTCGAGTGCTGACTTTATCGATTCATTGGAATATGGGGGGTGAACAAGTACTGTCGGGTCTTCTTCATCCGATTTACGAAGAATGTATACGGCTCCTGTCTCATTTTTCCGTCTTGCACATCGCCCCATTCGCTGCACCAATGAATCTCCTGACGCCAACTCTGTAATCAAGAGTGGTGTGCTGATGTCGATCCCTGCTTCGATAACCTGCGTGGAAATCACAACTCCAGACCCCGTTCTCAATTTACCCATAGCATCTTTCAAATTATTACGTCTATCCTCTTTTGTAAAGCGTGAATGAAGTAAAGTGCAATCAAAGTCATTTTTTAGCCCATCATACGCCCCAATAGCAGTATCAACTGTATTCAATACAATCAATGCACTTTTAGCACAATTAGAATCCAATATCGATTTTATTATAAGATTAATAGATTCTACATCCCTATATATCTCGATACCCTTAATTACACGAGTTCCGGAAAAAGAATCCCATTCAGCATCAGATACTTTCACTTCGTGGTATTCCTGATCTTGAATCCCTAAAAAATCTTTCAACCCATCAGTTAACGTTGCTGTCATCATCAGATGGGGTACGTTAGCTTCTCTGAGTAATCGCAATGTAGCCTTTGCCAGATTAAGCGTGAATTCATCGTACATGTGCGCTTCATCAAGCACCACAAAGCTATTCAAAATACGCGAACTTGTCAGGTCTCTGTATTTGGATGGTGTAAGTGGGGTGCGATAAATCCTCAATAAAAAAAAATCTAACGTCGTGAAGATTATATTGTGCTTCAGTAGATCGCTATCTCGCCTATCCCCATAGTCGGCTGCAATTGCGATAGTATTAGTCTCACCTAAAGCACGTATTCCAATTTTAAGCCCCAACTTGTCTATAATCTCCTTAACATCAGATTCAATACTTTCCAAAAGTGCAGTGGTCGGAAGCACATAGATTAATCGGCTTCGTTTTCCAGTGACGAGCCACGGCACGATTGCCCCCACCGTCTTGCCACTCCCGCATGGCGCAGAGAGTATAATATTATCATAATCACGAATTGCCCATTCCATGTCTGATTGATGTGCGTAAATCGAACCGTCAGGCAATATATTTCGGTACGCATCATCCACATCCAGAATTTTTTTGATAAGTCTGTTCATTTTATCACATACGAATTTAACCCATATTCAGAGAACTTTTGACCGATGCCGTATTTTAATTTTGTCAATTCTCGTGAAATTGTTTGCATCTCTCCTTCGATCATAAGTTCAACCGTCCTGCGTTGCAGGATCATGCGTCTTGAATTGATCTCGATTGGCTGCAAAATAACATTAGACTTCATAACTTTAACTCTAACACCTTTAACTCCCTTATAATCAAATGTTCCGGGAATTTCAACGTTGACACCACCTAAATGAGAATGCAATTTTACTTTTGTACTCGGCGGTTCGAAGGATATGTCTCGCAATTCAGGAACGCCGATATCGCCATTAAATGAATGCTTAACAATCTTGTAACTAATCTCTTTCAGTCCTTTATCATCAGAAACAACGATCGCTCCGGTTTTTACCGGGATACACGAAAATGATGCATTCACATCACCTATAATGTCCTCACGAAATTGTTTCAACTCTCCAAACTCCGGTTTCTTATTCATCCCAACATAAATGGATGCAAGGTTGGAAATATCCTCATAGTTTTGACCATTCATCTCCTCACCTCTTCCTTCGCTCCCATATCCACCCGCACCCACCCGCACCCTCTGCCAACTGAACTCCCGACCCCGCTGTATTCCGCGAACATCGCAAGCGCAACAACAGCATTCCTGACATCCTGCGGCGCATCCCGCACAAACCGGTATGCACACCTGCCAGTGAACCCCTGCTTGAATATCGGTCTCGGATGCCCCCGCTTTCCATCATACGCAGTATTAACCATCACACTGTGAGTATCATAAGACTTTGCATCCGGCTTCTCGAGAAGATTTCGCGCAAACTCGTCCCGTAGAACGCTCATCTTAAGTTCCTCAGGGCAGACATGGTTCCACTTCGATAGAAGTGAATTAAAGACCGCAACCCGGTGAGGAAACATCTCGGTCACACTACTGTTCCCGTACTGGATGCACGCAGGCGACATGAACACAAACTCTATCGCCCCACCATCATACCGTGAAACCGCCCCCATTAGCTCCTCAAACGTAAGAACACTGCTCTTTACCTCCTCGATAAATAGAGACCCCGCCTCAAGATTGATATCCATGCCCTCGAGGATCAGCGGCTGGATCAGTGACTGGAATATCTCAATCTCGGCTGGATCAGTGATCCCGACGTGAAACCGGTACGTCTGCCTCGAATAGAGCATCTTGTTCCCGGGACGCTTCGCCGCTCTGCCAAACGTTCCGGAAAGCCCGCTTACCGCAATCGTCCCAATCTCCGAATCGTGAACGCGCTCACTCGCCTCCGGATTGGATGAGCGCATAACTGCGAGCAGTGCAGAGTAAAGCTGGTAACCGGTGCTGTCTGGCACCTCAAAATCAGTGGTCGGTCTGACCGTGAGCATCATCTGCTGCATGAATATAATAATACATCCATACGTTATAAATCTATCGTAAAACAGCAATAGTCACTCTAAAGTGAAATTTAGATGCCACATTTGCACCAATAAGCATTAATATAGGGAAGACCAAAAATATCATTATGAAAACCTATATCTCACCACTTGGCTTTGAGACCACACACATAATCTCACTTATCGTTAAACATGGGATAGAAAAACACGATCGCATAATCCTCCTGCGTCCGGAAGAACCTGATAATCGTGCTGAGTCGGCAGTTGAGGACGTAAAAGATATCGTAACAAAGATCGATCCTTCGATTATCGTTGATGTCGTGCACATTGACCACCATGATTTCAATACGATGGTACTCTCGTTTATAGATCTGATACGCAAAGCTTCTCCGTCTGCAATACCTGGTGGCAGGGTCATCGTAAACCTCTCTGGTGGTCCAAGGGAGATACTTGTTGCACTCACTGCTGCATCCATCTCACTTTCACACCTGATCCACAAGACAACAAACTTCAGCGACATAGATCGTGAACAGAGGGAGATCGAACTGCCACAGCTCTTGCAGGAACTGGACACGAATGCACGCCTGATACTTACCGATGTCAAAAATCACGAGCCAACAACACTCATAGAAATCGCATCGCGGCTTTGCCTCTCAGGGAGCACGATCTCACGTCATGCTGCTAAGCTTGCTAATATGCGTGCAATCGAGATTACACCGCATGGTAAGAACAAGCATGCCACGATTTCATTGAGCGGCAGGATACTTTTGAAGGTCTGTCAACTTTCTCCGCCCTGAAAGGACTAAAAAATTGAAGTCTTGCCGGTCCGATGGCACCTTCTATTTTTGTCCCACAGCCTGTAATAGCTAACAAAGGTTTAACTTATATCAATAACATAGTAGTTTGTGATGGTAAGCATCGGAGTGTAATATGACTGAAAAAATAGCCCTTGAAGACCTTCCGGGTGTTGGTCCTGCAACAGCAGAGAAGTTAAAAGAAGCTGGTTTTACAACTATTGAGGCAGTTGCTGTTGCATCACCTTCTGAACTTGTCGCAGCTGCCGAGATAGGTGAAAGTACCGCAGCAAAGATCATTAATTCATCAAGGCAGTCTGCCGATGTTGGTGGCTTCGAGACCGGTGATATGGTACTTGAACGGCGCAAAAGCATACAGAAGCTCACGACTGGCAGCGATGAATTCAATCGTCTTCTTGGTGGTGGTGTGGAAACTCAATCGATAACAGAATTCTATGGAGAATTTGGCTCGGGTAAGACGCAAGTAGCACACCAACTTGCTGTCAACACACAGCTTCCAGTCGAACATCACGGATTGAACGGTTCTGTTGTAATAATAGATACAGAGAACACGTTTAGGCCTGAAAGGATTGCACACATGGTCGAGGGAGCAGCAGAAAAACTTGAGCTTGAGCTTGAAACTGAAGAGTTCTTAAAACGGATACATGTGGCTCATGCGTACAATTCCAATCATCAGATACTTCTTGTCGATGCAACATCAAAGCTTGCAGAAGAACTTAAAAGTACAGAATATCCTGTGCGCCTGTTGATCGTGGACTCTCTCACCGCACATTTCAGGGCAGAGTATGTTGGACGCGGTACACTTGCAGATCGACAGCAAAAGCTCAACAAACACATGCACGATCTCATGCGATTTTCCGGGTTAAACAACGCTTCGGTTGTTGTTACAAACCAAGTTATGTCCAAGCCAGATGCATTCTTTGGAGATCCAACCAAACCAATCGGTGGACACATCGTAGGGCACACATCAACGTTTCGAATTTATCTTCGCAAGTCAAAGGGAGAAAAACGCATTGCACGGTTGGTAGATTCTCCAAATCTGCCAGAGGGTGAAGCGATATTCTCTGTGACAACTGGCGGCTTGACTGATTGAAATTAGCCATTGGATCGCGAAGTTTGGTGCAGTAGAGAAAGAGTATTTGTTTAGATAACCATAAGATTACACAGGTTTTCACGAGAAAAAGCAAAGATCAAGGAGCCGGAATCGTTTTTCT
The DNA here is from genome assembly GCA_004193545.1 of Candidatus Argoarchaeum ethanivorans. Lineage (GTDB taxonomy): Archaea > Halobacteriota > Methanosarcinia > Methanosarcinales > EX4572-44 > Argoarchaeum > Argoarchaeum ethanivorans. The sequence continues at coordinate 45,719 of RPGO01000002.1, forward strand.
TCTCTCTGATTTTTGGTCTTGTGCTAATCTTGTAAAATCTCGTGGTTTGCAATTTATTACGGGAATAATCATAAAGAAAGGTAAAAGATTTTTCGTTTTTAGATTTTTCGTTTTTTTTGAAATAGCATAAACAGTAATTTTTGGAATATAGCAAAAAGTACCCATCTATCGTGTATCCTCCTACATTATCAGCGAAAACCACTGTATTTTGAAATTATATACTCCTAAAAAGCTTCACAGTTTTTATCCTTTTCTGAACATCTCTTTCCCATCTTTCGTCAATTTTGTATATACACCAAGAGCTAATATGACCGCTGCAATGCTTATTCCTACTTTTAATATCTCATCCGTATTTAATTCGTTTGTAGTTATTGTTAACACACCACTAAGAAATATCACGGAAACGGTGGCGATAACCATACTAAAAATATACTTCTCTAAATCCCTTATTTCACCCAGTTTTCCCAGTTCTTTTTCTTTGGGCTCGGGAACAGCAAAATATACTAATGCAATGCAAATAGCAAAGAAGGTAATTGCAATCATAAAGTGTTCTGCAAGGATTATCAAATCAGGTATTACATTATTTGAAGACGTAATGACCTCTTTTGGGGGCACAACGATATTTATGAGATCAATTATACCAACGAAAGTGGCAACAGAAGCACCGATAAAAAAGAAAAACGCAATAACTATTAAAGCAATTCTGTTGCCTGCTTTCAAATAGGATCCTGTTGAACCTGCTTTGATTATAACCTTATCTTTCCATGTCGGGTCTTTTGCTGATTTTTCTTTTTTTATCTTCGCTCATAGTCAATATTTAGTCCCTATAAACTGTCTCATTTTTGCACACATCTCTTCCAATCCTTAACTCCGTCTGAATAGGGAATAGGTATAACCAGATTATCACGTAATATTTCCTCTTTTGCCAATCAGACTTTGAACACCCGTTTAATTACTGCATAGTGCCGCTCAACGGGTGCTCGCTTCTTGCTTCTGAGATTCCGCAACTTATCCATGATGCCGAGCGGATGATCTCGGGCACCTCGTTTCATCGTTGCGGAATAACCCCTGGCTACTGCGCCATGATAACCACGATCCTGGTATACGACTTCTCCCTTTTTGGAGAGGTCCACCTGGCTGTCATGAGTCGATGCAGTGGTCGTTTCGAGCTCGCGAATGAGGCCGTGCTCCATGTCCATCTTAGTGTGGAACTTGTAGCCAAAATAGGATTTGCTGCCCTTCTTTGTCCACGTGCCCTTCCTTACTTCGACGCGTCTCCGCTTCCTCACTACAGGGCTTATCCGCCTTCGCATGCCCGGGATCAGCGGTGATAAAAGTCGCATCCTGAGCAACTCCTTGTTTTACCTTTAGGCCAAAAGCATCGAGTTGTCGCTGGAGTTCCGTCCAGATTGCTCGATCCTTACCGGTCTTCGCCAACCGCTCTCTGAAATACCATACGGTCGTAAAATCCGGAATGCCCTCTGGGAATCCGAGAAAGTTCATGAACGAGAGCCTATCCACAGCCTGCCTCTCGAGTTCTGGATCGGAGAGCCCGTACCACTGCTGGAGCACGAGCAGCTTGACCATTACCACCTCATCGATGTTTGGTCTTCCGCCTCGTTCGCTCCTGTTATCGTACATATCACCCACGATTGGGCGAAACGCTCCCCAATCCACCAGCGATTTAATCTCCGCCAGTCGATCGCCAAGCTGTTCCACTCGCTTGTATGCCTCCTTCTGCCCAAACCCTATTAAAGTTTTCATAATATATGATTATATGTATGAACATATAAAAAAGTTGTATATTCAAGGGGTTTTTCAAAATTCTCTATAGATGTTTCGAGACATAAAAGAGAAAATATAGCGGTGTTCAAAAAATAAAAAAAAGAAGAAGAGAAATAATGTTTTACCCCTTCTTCCTCTTCCTCACAATCACGCTCGTTGCGATAATGCTCAACAAACCCACAAGTGCTGCGATTCCTATTGGCGTTAGTGCTGGTACTTGTGCTGGTGCCTCCCATCCTATGCCGTTTGGATCGTTTATTACCCCAAGCGCCGGGTTATGATCGCCTGCTCCGTTGTCTGTAATTGTAATTGAAATGACATTGTCGCCATCGTTACTATCGAATGGATACGGATACCAAGTTCCATTGCTCGAATTGTATTTCCAGAACTCCGCGTTCGTTGGTATCGCAGTTGGGAATGTGAAGTTAATTGTTACGTTTTCTGGATTATAGGTGTTAAGTCCGCAGATAGTGAGGTTGAAGAACCCATGATGGAACGTAACAGCGGAATCAGGTAAGATAGGGAAATCTGCTGCACCTAATGCTGCTGTTTCGTTGCAGAAGTATCCTGAACTTGTGTTTATCGTTACATTGCCGGTGCCTGTTGCGGTTGGTATTGTGACGGTTGTTGGTACAACATTCCAGACCCATGTCTGCATATCAGTGCCATTTGCATTTGTGGCAACAGCAGAGACGTTGTTGTCGTCCACGAACTCCGCGTGCAGCGTGCAATTGGCTTCTTTTGTACTCACATTCGTGTGCAGCAGCGAATTATTCAGATACCAGCTCACGTTTACCGTTTGATTCACGGTAACGCTAAACGTCCTCCAGGTGCATACTGTATCGTTAACCGGCGAAGGAGGGGCGAAGGCAGTGATTATTGGTACTGCAAAGGTTATTCCAAATCCGCCTTGTCCTGATTCATCCATTGCTGAAACATTTGTTCCATTAGCAATCACGTTCATATAATGCGGAAGAATATTTGCACTAAGATTATAATCTCCTCTCAGATAACCATAAGAGATTATCTTCGGGAGTGCCGTAGTACTATCATTAAATGTAAAATTAAGCTTTGTCATGGTTCCTGTTCCCCTTAATATTACCAGGATGTCATCATACTGCACTGGCTTGACTGACCAACACTCATCAAACATGTCACACGATATATTAACTGGATGATATTCAAGGTCAAAAGTTTCATTTATTGCAACATTATCAAGAGGAATATCGTTAAACATTAGACATTCTGCTCCACTTGCAATTCCTAAAACATCTGCTAAGGTTGTTAATATTGAACTTATTCCCGGTTCTATAAGTGATATTGTTTGTAGCTCCAGTTTTTCACAGTCCAAAAAGGTAGGAATGAATGTTGTGTTTTCATATGACGTATCCGGAGCATACTGGACATAGGAATCCATATAGCCAACACCTCTCATGTTTGCATCAAGCAAGTTATAGGTTGAGTTTTTACCTTCTGCCGTTGTTTCTATCAGGAATTGTCCGGCAGCACTCCCAACACCAACAACCTTAGGGATTGTTTTGTTTACAGATGTGCTGTTTTCTTCCATAGTAAGTTTGAATGCTGTTACAATACCTGAGCCAGAGAATAGATGAAGTCTATTGGTCGTAGAATTGAAATACGGAGTAACATTCCAGGTTTGGTTATATGAGTGATTGCGGTAGGTTGTAGGGAAATATTCGACATCAAGTTGTAATTCTGAAGTCCATTCATGCGATACTTCGGGTACTGGTTCTGCTCCACTTGCAATTCCTAAAACATCTGCTAAGGTTGTTAATATTGAACTTATTCCCGGTTCTATAAGTGATATTGTTTGTAGCTCCAGTTTTTCACAGTCCAAAAAGGTAGGAATGAATGTTGTGTTTTCATATGACGTATCCGGAGCATACTGGACATAGGAATCCATATAGCCAACACCTCTCATGTTTGCATCAAGCAAGTTATAGGTTGAGTTTTTACCTTCTGCCGTTGTTTCTATCAGGAATTGTCCGGCAGCACTCCCAACACCAACAACCTTAGGGATTGTTTTGTTTACAGATGTGCTGTTTTCTTCCATAGTAAGTTTGAATGCTGTTACAATACCTGAGCCAGAGAATAGATGAAGTCTATTGGTCGTAGAATTGAAATACGGAGCAGATTCCCATTTTTGGTCATATTCGCCTGTCTGGTATGTTACTGAGGAATAATTTAATTCCGCAAATGAACCCGCTGCTGAGATATTTGTTCCTGTAATATTTGAAAGGTTGCATACACCATCATAAGAAGCATTTGTATCTAATGTAAGGATAATAGTGTCATCCCCGATTGTAAAATTTACATATTCTGCATTGCTAAACATAGGAAATGAATTTGACGCATTATTTAGAATTCTGGTTTGTGTTTCTGCCAGCGCAGGCTGCGGCAAGAAGGCAAGCGTCAGCAGTGTCGCTGCCATGACAACCAGTAAAGCGAGTGCAAACGGGTTTTTTCTTCTGCACATTCTGCTGCTTTTTGTGTTCGTGCCCTTATTCATTCTATGTTTTGCATCCACCTCAAACCCCCTCGGTATTTTTATCTTACCCATCTCAAATCGCCCCCGTCAACTTTATTCTCTTGTATAAAAATACAAAATCCGATTTTGAATTCCCCATTTTCATTTATTTGACCTCCTTTAATTTCTTTATTAGTTTCTCAATATCTCCTATAGCTTCGACAGTCCTTATACCCGAGCTTAATGCAATATATGGGGGCTCCTTTGGTCTTTTCATTTTTTATCTCACCTCTAATGATACAAATATTAACATAATAGTAATGTTATATAAATAAACATTTTGCATTTGTATGGCTAAGTACCCCTTTAAAAAGTTTTTGTTTTTTTCTTTTCAGGAAATTTTTTACTTGCCTCAAACAAAACTGATTGACGAGCAATTTTTTGAGTCGATCTACTGGTAATATTCAGGCCATTCATCTAAAGGTGCTTATGATCTTCTGCATGAGCAGATGCTCGCTGAGATTGTTTGTTGGCTCCATACTGGGATAAAGTAGGCATGTATACCAGTTTCCCAGACCGTTTATGATATAAGTTATCGGCTTCTTCAGTTCTTTGAACTTGCTGAATTGTTCAGCTCTGTAATTATTTCTTCCAGTTCATTTATCTGGAGCATCAACCTTTGAGACTCGCCTGCCAATAATGACATCTCTATACCTGACTTTCAGCCATCAAAAAGTAATATGGTACTCTATATTTAAATGTCCCTGTTTTCCATTCCAACATGTGTTGGGCATATATCTGAAATTTCCCCTAATACTTTTTCCAAGAATATCGCCAGAAAAGTCTTAAGATATAAAGTAGCTATACAAATATGAGAAAGAATTATGACTCATAAACGAGAAACGGGAGAGATGTGAACGCTTTAAATTGCACTGGTTGTGGTATGTGCTGTACATCGCCTATCCCACCAGCACTGTTAGAACTTTTAGGAATGCGTGTAGACGACATTGATGATACAAGAGTACAATATTCTAATGATGTGTTGCTTTTTCCGGGGGAGATAAAAAAACTGGTGGAAAAGGGGTATGCTGACGCCATTCAGCTCTATGGATTTGACGAGAACTTGTTGATTTTCAGGTTGTTTAGTCCACTTGCAATACTTGATTTTACAATTTTTAATCCAGACGATTTTCCATTTGGTGCAAAAAAAGGTGAAAAATGGGTGTGTTCGAGCTGCATTTTTCAACGTATGGGAAATTATAAACGCAACCACGGAATGTGTGGTTCTGCACAACGAAGTTGTGCAGTTTTTCAAAATCTCAAAACAAGCAGTTGCGTGATACATGCAAATCAAGTGCGTCCGGAATACTGTGGCATATATCCTATCAGTACTGAATATTGCCCACCACATCGAATAACAGGAAAATATTCACCTGAAAAACTTGAAGAAATCAAACAATGGGAATCTCGCAAAAATGCTGGAGAATATCTTATTCACATAGATACAAAAAACATCAATCCAAGCTCGCTTACAACAAAAACAATGACAAAACTACTATCCAAGGTTACTGGTATTAACCAGAACAAAATCGATCGATTGCGCGCTCATGCCTACAAAAATGACCCGATCGCACAACACATAGCCACGAGGTTTATAGAAGAACGAAATTTGATGAACAAAATAAAAAAGGGCGCCAAGACAAACTGCTGGATATGAAGGGTTGAATAGTTTCGTAGCCAAACGCCTTGAGGACATTCTTACATTCTCTATACGAATGCTACTTTCCTAAATCCGTCTTTGTCTGCAAGCCTGTCGATAAGAGGTTTGATTTCCTTGCTGTACCAGCCAGCTTTAATGTATTCCGGGTAAATCGGGAGTCGCTCTCGAAGTGGCACACCAATAGCATCTGCAAGCTCTCTGGCATTGGGCCATGCTGCTTCAGGATTGATATAGTCAATCGTTACTGGAGATATCCCTCCAAGATCACAAGCACCGTGTTCTATGAGAATTTTTGGATGAATCAGATTTGGTGCGACCTGCACTGCTACATCAGGTGGCAGAATATCACGTGCAAGAGACACGGTTCGAAGCATCACCCCAGTGGAGGGAATAGGTGCATCACTCATACGTGTGTTTGGTTTTGGTGAAAAATTCTGGATGATCACTTCCTGGATATGACCATAACGTCGGTGGATATCAGCAATGACTTTGAGCGAGTTGATGCGATCGTTTTCGTCTTCACCAATGCCAACAAGAATTCCTGTAGTAAATGGAATCTGATACCTGCCTGAAGTTTCAATAAATCTAATCCGCTCCTCTGGATTTTTACCAGGAGAATCGTTGTGAGCTTGCAGGTTGGCAACTGTTTCAAGCATTAAGCCCATACTCGCATTAACCGACTTCAGCTTGAGAAGATCAGTATCAGGCAGCACCCCGGCATTGGTGTGAGGAAGTAAACCAAGTTTAATGGCAATTCTGGAACATTCGAGTAGATAATCAACAAAAGAGTCAAAACCAATCTTTTTTAATCTATCTGAAAAACCATCAACTTCCTCGGGCTGCTCGCCAAAAGTAAACAATGCTTCAGTGCATGAGCTTGCAGCACCACGACGAAGCAAACGTACAACACTCTGTTTATCAAGCAGAACACATTTATCATTTATCTCACGCTTAAACCCACAATAAGCGCAATTATTGCGACACGCGCGGGTAAGTGGTATAAACACATTACGTGAGAAAGTGACAAAATTCTGCATACAAAAGTACTATAACAGCATCGCTTAAAATAAAAGTTGTTGCACTTGATTGCTTGCACAACTCGACTACTTCGTAGTCGAGAGTTACCAGTATTTTTGCACATGGTGTGTGCGGTTCTGCACAATGGAGTTATGCAGTTTCTCGACATCTGTGGTTTTTATATCTATAAGATCTGGATTGCCATAGATAATTCGTTTCTTTTTATCAACAACCTGTTCCACATTCTCTAATCTTTATAAGCTGGCCATAGTCGATACAAGTCTCAGCATAGTAATCAGATCAAACGTAAATGTAGTCGGTGTTTCCATCAGTGAATATCTCTATCTTATCATCTGGAAAAGATAGTTACTCCATTTGGAAATTCAGCAAAAGCAGATGTTCCGAAAAAATATACTGGCAGAAGAGTTTATGCAATAATTACAAGAAGTGTCATGGAATAAGGCATAGTTTATTTCTGTCCTACAGCCGATGTGTTCGTTAGATTTATATGTTGCCTGATCGTTTTATAAGTATGTGGCAGAGCGTAAGAAGCGGTATATTAGTTTTGATGTTTGCTGCAATAAACAGGTGATGCTCTATTGACTAATATTGGAATCGTATCCTACGGTGCATACATACCAAGATATCGAATCAAGATTGAAGAGATTGCAAAGATATGGGGTGATTCTCCTGATGCGATTAAAAATGGATTAAAAGTGTATGAAAAGTCAGTGCCGGATATCGACGAAGATACTGCAACCATGGCAGTGGAGGCAGCAAGAAACGCGGTAAAAAGAAAAAACATAGACACAACACGCATCGAGGCTATATACACCGGTTCAGAAAGTCATCCTTATGCAGTTAAGCCTACAAGCACGATAATTGCAGAAGCAATTAGTGCATCACCCATACTTACAGCAGCAGACGTTGAATTTGCCTGTAAAGCTGGTACTGCGGCAATGCAGATGTGCATGGGGCTGGTAAAATCAGAAATGATAGACCTCGGGCTTGCCATTGGGTCTGACGTGGCACAGGGTGCACCGGGAGATGCTCTGGAATACACGGCAGCAGCAGGTGCAGTTGCATACATCATCGGTAGAGATGAGCTTGCAGCAGAGATCGAAGAGACCTACTCAGTTACAACCGATACTCCGGACTTCTGGAGACGAGAAGGCATGCCATATCCGGAACATGGCGGACGATTTACAGGTGAGCCAGGCTATTTCAAACATGTAACGTTGGCAGCAAAAGGGTTGATGGAGAAAACGAACACAGCACCAGAAGATTATGATTATGCCGTATTTCACCAGCCAAATGGCAAATTTCCACTCAGGGTTGCATCCCTGCTTGGCTTTACAACGAAACAGCTAAAGCCAGGATATGTAGCACCATATCTTGGAAATACCTATTCAGGATCTGCAATGATGGGGCTTGCAGCCACGCTTGATGTTGCAAAAACCGGAGAGCGAATCTTTGTGACCTCTTTTGGTTCTGGTGCAGGAAGCGATGCTTTTAGCATCACGGTGTGTGATTGCATCGAGGAGATTAAAAACAAAGCACCAACAGTACAGCATCTGCTTGAAAATCCGTTATATCTTAGCTATGGCATGTATGCAAAACATAAAAGAAAAATAAAGGTGTAATAATGAGAGACGTTGCAATAATCGGAATCGGCTGCACAAACTTTGGAGAACTCTGGGACAAATCATTCCGTGATATCTTTGTTGAAGCAGGTGTTATGGCTATAGAAGATGCAGGTGTGCAGGGTGAAGAGATAGACGCCATCTATCTTGGAAATATGAGCGCTGGCAGATTCATAGAACAGGAACATCTATCATCGCTGGCAGTAGACTATGCAGGACTTGCGTCAATTAATATACCCTCAACCAGAGTTGAAGCTGCCTGTGCTTCCGGAGGACTTGCTTTGAGACAGGCTGTTCTTGCAGTAGCATCAGGCTACCATGACATAGTAATTGCAGGCGGTGCAGAAAAAATGACTGATGTTGACACTGATGCTACAACCGATGTGCTCGCGGCAGCAGCAGACCGTGAATGGGAGGGGGTTATGGGCGCAACATTCCCAAGTATATACGCGATGATTGCACGGCTCCATATGCACAAATATGGCACCACGAGCGAACAACTTGCAGCAGTTGCAGTCAAAAACCACTATAACGCCTCCATGAATTCCCGTGCTCAATATCAAAGTCCGGTAAGCATTGAAAATGTACTGAACTCTTCTCTAATCGCAGATCCCCTTCACCTGCTTGACTGTTCACCAATAACAGATGGAGCAGCAGCCGTGATAGTCGCACCAGCAGAGATTGCAAAACAATACACCGATACTCCTATACACATTATTGCATCTACACAGACAAGCAGCACCATCGCACTACACGATCGCAAAGATATTACAACACTTGATTCTACTGTTGCAGCAGCAAACAAAGCATTTAACACAGCAAAACTTACCCCAGGCGACATCGACATTGCAGAAGTCCATGACTGCTTTACCATCGCAGAAATCCTTGCCATCGAGGATATAGGTTTCTTCAAAAAAGGTGAAGGGGGCAAAGCAACAGAAGACGGGCTTACAGCCATTGGTGCGGAAATACCAGTTAATGCCTCTGGTGGACTAAAAGCCTGCGGACATCCTGTAGGCGCAACAGGCATCAAACAAGCAGTAGAGATTGCAGAACAACTGCGCGGCGAAGCTGGCAGACGACAGGTGGATGGGGCAGAGATCGGACTTATTCACAATGTTGGAGGATCGGGTGGAACCGCGGTCATACATATTCTCTCAACTTAATTCAAGAACCAGGGGTTACTATTATGGCAGTATCACGATTTTGGAGAAAACTCAGACACCGGTATAATCTCATAGGCACCCACTGTACCACGTGTAATACCTACTATTACCCACCAAGAAAGATGTGCCCACAGTGTCGGCGAGATGGAAGGATCGAGGAATGTCGGTTCAAAGGGAAAGGTGTGATTGTAACCTACACAGTAATTCATGCAGCACCAGAGAATAAGGCAGTACAAACACCTTATGTGCTTGGAATAGTGCAGCTTGATGAGGGTCCTCGTCTTACAAGCCAGATTATATGCAAACCGGATGACGCTCGCATCGGGATGAGAGTACAATCAGTTTTTAGAAAACTTGGCGAAGACAGTGAACAGGGTATGATCTACTATGGGACAAAATTCATACAGGATTAAAGTTATTGCATGAGTTTTCATAGCCTCTGAAAATCACCATCAAAAGACTGGAATGATTTTCTATGAAAGGTAACTATGTACTTGGAATCGAGGGTACTGCATGGAATTTAAGTGCAGCTATCGTGGATGAAAAAAACGTAGTGATAGAAAAGACTGCAACCTACAAACCAAGAGCAGGTGGAATACATCCAAGAGAGGCAGCACAGCACCATGCAAGTCACATCACAGCACTGCTGAAGAATGTGCTTTGTTATGCCTCAGAAAATAATATCACTCTTGACGCTGTAGCCTTTGCGCAGGGACCAGGTTTGGGACCGTGCCTTCGCATCACAGCAACGGCAGCCCGTACTATCTCGTTAAGCTGCAACATTCCATTAATCGGAGTGAATCATTGTATTGCACACATTGAAGTTGGAATCTGGAAAACAGAGGCAGAAGATCCTGTAACCCTGTATGTGAGCGGTGCAAACTCACAGGTATTAGCATACCGGGGAAAAAAATATCGCATCTTTGGTGAAACTATGGATATTGGAATTGGAAACGCTCTTGACAAATTCGCCCGTGCAGCAGGGCTTGAGCATCCGGGAGGTCCCAAGATAGAAAAACTCGCCAGAAGCGCGACACACTATGTCCAACTTCCTTACACTGTAAAAGGCATGGACTTCTCGTTTTCCGGACTAACCACCGCGTGTATGGAATCCCTAAAAAATGGTGAACTGCTGCCAGATGTGTGTTATTCGTTCCAGGAGACAGCTTTTGCCATGCTCGTTGAAGTTACGGAACGTGCAGTAGCCCACACTGGAAAAAAAGAAGTACTTCTTGCTGGAGGTGTTGGTGCAAACAAACGCTTGGTTAGTATGCTCCAAATCATGTGTGATGAACGTGGCATTGATTTTTATGCACCAGAAAAAAGATACATGGGAGATAATGGCACGATGATCGCGCATCTTGGTTACCTGCAATACAAGGCAGGAGACACAACACCAATAGAAAAATCCGCTGTGAATCCAAACTTTCGACCAGATGAAGTAACAATAACATGGAAGCATCCGCAACATCGACAATAGAAATTAACAGTAACTGCACACAACGCGAGCAGAACCACATATGACTGCATACTTCGTATGCAGAAATGACAAGACTTGATAGCCAATGTAACAGAAACTCTTGATTACGAAGTAATCAAGGTAACAATAACATGGAAGCATCAGTGACATCGACAATATACCTCTCTTATGCAAGCAGAATCATTTCGAAGAGTATATGTGTTGTATGACTCATGCAAGTTTATATAGATTTTAATGGAGAACTTTTGTTATGAAACAGAATGGAATAGAAATCGAAGATACCTTTGCAGAAGCCTTTGGGATAAAAATAGCACGTGTACTGATAACCGGGGTCACGAAGCGATGGGCACTTGTATCAGCAACAGAGGCTACAGGTTTTGGTACATCGGTGATTGCGTGCCCGTGTGAGGCTGGAATTGAAAAAGTGGTCGATGGTAGCCAGACACCTGACGGCAGACCCGGTGTGCATATTCAACTGTGCACCTTCGGGTACAAAGCTCTGGAAGAGCAGTTGCTCTCACGGATTGGCCAGTGTGTACTTACTGCACCTACAGCAGCAATGTTTAATGGCTTGCCTGATGCTGAAAAACAGTTTGATACCGGTTTTAAACTCAAGTTCTTTGCTGATGGATACGAATCTGAAACAGAAATTGGCGGGCGCAAGACGTATAAGATTCCTATGATGGAAGGTGACTTTATTGCAGAGCACAGCATCGGTGCAGTGAATGGTATAGCTGGTGGCAACTTCTTTATTCTTGCTGAAAATCAGATGGCAGCCCTCGCCGCTGCAGAATCAGCAGTTGATGTCATAAGCCTTATGGATGGGACAATAACACCTTTTCCAGGCGGTATTGTAGCAAGCGGATCAAAAAGAGGTGCTAACAAATACAAGTCTATGAAAGCAACGACGAATCATCGCTATGCACCATCCCTGAAGGACAAAATCCCTGATACATTAATACCAAAGGATGTAAATGCGATATACGAACTTGTGATTAATGGCATAAACGAAGATGTGATAAAAGAAGCAATGAAAGCTGGGATTGAAGCATCTGTAAGAGTGCCTGGTGTAAAGAAGATTACTGCTGGCAACTATGGCGGAAGTCTTGGCAAATATCGGATTAACCTGCACGATCTGTTCTAAACTTGATTGCTTCATAATCAAGAGTTATTTTCTGCACAACGAAGTTGTACAGTGCTTGCGCAATCAAGAGTTACTGCTTGTCTCTACACACGGGGTGTACAGTTCCGGTAATTTCCACTCACGTTGTGTGTAGAACACACACCACAGATTTAAGGGAACATCTGTTTTCTTGCTAACTCTTTTTTAAAATCACTGTCTTGTTAAGAATTATTTTCGGTCCTTCGACTGGCGTGAATCCAGAGTCTTGTGCTTTTCTGATAGTTTCCTTAAACATCCTCTTTGATACATGAACTGGCGGTTCTACTATGAGCACTTGTCCTTTGGGATTGAGTATTACTCTTATCTCATTAAAAAATTCTTCCTGGTTAGGAACTTCGTGTACCATATAGAAAGCCAGGACAAAATCAATCTTCTCTGACACACCTATTTTGTTCTCTTCGCACTTATGCAGTGTGATGCGGTTCTCAAGCTCTGTCCCGTGAATCTTGTCCCCCAATTTATGAAGCATTCCTTCTTGTAAGTCAGAGGCAATTACCCGACCCGTTTTAC
>RPGO01000007.1 GCA_004193545.1 Candidatus Argoarchaeum ethanivorans
TTATGAAAGTAGCTTTTGGGTGCCAGGTGTGTGGTGCCTGTTATGAGCGGTGCAAAGAAGTATCAAAGGTGGAGCTTGATAATGCAAAACTCTTCGAGGAGCTTCGAGCAATTCTTGCAGATAAGGGGTGGATTTTAGAGGCGCACACGAAGATTAAAGAGCACATTGACGAGACCAATAACGCTTATGGGGTAAGTGAAAAAGTGGAGTATTCTACAACAGGTAGCGATGTGATCTACTTTGTGGGATGTACTGCACGCTATCGGGAGGAGGATATTTCAAAGTCAATGATCAAAGTACTTGATGCAAGTGGTGTTGGCTATACTGTGCTTGCTGATGAATGGTGCTGCGGTTCAACACTGCTTCGAACAGGACAGGTGAGCGCAATAGAAGGCCTCATAATGCATAATGTTGAAGAGATAAAGAAAATAGGCGCAAAAACGATGGTATTTACCTGCCCGGGATGCCTCAAGACATTTAAAGAAACCTACCCTGATATGGGGATAGAACTTCTGCATGCATCAGAATACATCAACACGCTCATCGATGAAGGGAGACTTACTCCAAAGAATCTTAATACGTCCATGCCTTATCACGATCCATGCCATCTTGGAAGACATCTTGGAATTTATGATGCACCAAGAGAAACATTAAAAAAAATTGGAGTGAAAATTGAAGAGCTTCCGCGAAATCGCGCTAATGCATGGTGCTGCGGCTCGGGCGGCGGCGTAAAATCAGGCTTTCCGGATTTTGCAAAATGGACGGCTGATGAACGCGTGAGTGAGATTAGAAAAACCGGCTTCGATGTGGTGGCATCGGCATGTCCATTCTGCAAGAGAAACTTGCAGGACAGTGGAATGAAGGTGTTCGATCTTGCGGAACTGGTCAGTCAATCGCTGTTATGAGGATGAGAAGATGACAATACTTGAACAACTACAAAAGATCGTTGGATCGGAAAATGTTTCTGATGATAAAGCCATAGCTGCTGCCTATTCAAGAGATCAGCACTGGAGCTTTGTGGAGCCAAAAAATCCGGCTTACGTGGTACGCCCGGGAACAAAAGAAGAAATCAGAGACATTCTCATGCTTGCAAATCGTGAGAATATGCCAGTTATACCGTGGAGTACAGGCATCAACATCCGTGGCATGACCATCCCTGTCAAAGACCAGAGCATTATGCTTGATGTATCCAGATTGAATCAAATTATTGAAATAAGCCCTGAGATGATGACTGCAACCATAGAACCAGGTGTGACATTTGGTATGCTTGTGGAACAGACAAAAAAATACGGATTGCGTCCAGCCTTCCCGGATGCACCACTGACTGTCTCGGCAGTAGCTAACAACTATCTTCGCGGCATCTATCAAACATCACCGCGTGATGGGCTCGATCATATTTTGTCCTTTGAGATTATCCTCCCAAATGGCGAAACTCTGGGTACAGGCTCACGTTTGCTGAGTAAAGAACTGCCGTATTTCAGATATGGCCCAGGTCCCGAGATTGCAAGCCTGTTTATAGCAGGGCCTGGTACATGGGGTGTTGTAACAGAGCTTACACTCAAGCTGTACCGCATTTTTAAGCATCAGAAGGTATACTACATTGGCTTCGAAGATATAGACACGCCAATGGAACTCCTTACGAAGGTAAACAGGGAAGAGCTTGTCTCTGGATGCAGATTTGTAGATACTGCCCACTGGCTGCCCCCGTATCTTGGAACCTTTGACTATGCGTATGAAAGTCTACCGGAGTTTGTTGTGGTGCTTGTGGTTGAAAATCAGGACAAGGTCTTCCAGGCACAGGATGAAATTGTGAGGAATTATATTGATGAAAGCGGTGGGAAAATCCTTGATCTTCCAATCAAGCTTGCAGACAATCTTAAATGCGAAATGCTTGGAGCTGAAACATCACCAATGATCTTTGGATTTAAAGGAAACTTCTACTGTGTTGGCTACTACGGGCCTTTAAAATTTTTGTCAAAATATTACAATGATTTCAAACAGAATGCGCTTGAAGTCGGATTTTCTATCGAGGACATCAGTTACTACGCCAATACTATCGCACGTTTTCATGGGCAGAGCACATATTATGAACTTGAGATATACTTTGATTCCTCAGATAAAAAAAGTGTTGAGATGCTGCGTGCTCTGCATGCCAGAACAGTAGAGAACCTGCTTGATACCGGCATTTATGGCTGGTTTAGACCCTATGCTGGTGTGATAGAACCAACACTTGAGCGTATCGGTAATTTTGCAGATTACTGGAAAAAACTGCAGCAACTTATAGATCCAAATGGGATTATGAACCCTGGTAAGCTGTTTTAAAGCACAGTTAGGATAATTGTTAACGAAAGTAACATCAAATATAGTTGAGAAACTTCGCATCTTCTATGGGGTCGTCATGAAATAACCTCCGCAACTTTGAATTCATAAAAGTTTCCAACCACGAGATTGCACAGATTTCCACGAGATTAATCTTGTTTAATCTCGTGGTTTCAATTTTTTTGAGTTCCATGATTGGGTATGTTATTTCGTTACACACTCCAAGTGCTCTTTTTGCACATCCCTCAATACTCTTGAAACGCAAAAGATTTATTTAAATGAAGTGTTAGCACTAACTACAATGATGAGCAAAAAGGAGTTGGAACAACCACATCAACAAACACTGGACGAAAACAGAAACTTTAAAAGTGTATGAAATGAGTGTGAGGCGATGAGTAATTTTCAGGAAAAAGTCACATTTATCTGGGATTTAGCTGATTTACTGAGGGGGTCGCATAGAAGGAATGAATACCAAAAGGTGATCCTCCCTTTCACTATTTTAAAAAGATTTGATAGTGTGTTGGTCTATTCAAAACAGTATGTTCTTGAAGCATACGATGAATATAGATGGAAAACTTGAAAATTTAGAGTATGTTTCGCTTCGTTCTCTTGAAGAAATTGAAAAAGACGTCAAAAAGGTCACGGCACAGATTCAGGATGTTTTGAAAGAGGGATTGTGAATATGGATATGAAATTAATAATCAAAAGACTTGCATTTGCTAAATACTTAATTGAAAGAGGAAATCAAGAATCAGTTAATTCTGAGCCTTTATCTTTTATTGCTTTATTACATTATCATGATGCTTTGGAGTTAAGTTTTGATTTAGTTTTAGAAGACAAAGGCATAAATACAAAGGATCTAGGTTTTATGCAATATTTTGAGAGAGTTAATGGATGGCTAAGAAATAATGGTAAAAATGAGATTAGCTTAAAACCTAGTTTAGTTAGACTAAAAAACAGACGAGTAAATTTAAAACATGGAGGGTTGTTTCCATCAAAGATGGATATTGAAGAATCTAAATTTACTGCAAATAATACTTTTGAAGAGATTTGCAAAAATGTTTATGGATTAAATGCTCAAAAAATATCCTTGGTTGAACTAATTGAAAACCAAAGAGTAAACGCATTTATCAAAGAAGCCATAAATTCATATGATAGTGATCAAAGGAAATCCATCGAAAAAATTTCATTTTCGTTTGAATTTTTATTAAGAGATTACGAACAATCTAAAAGTGATCTCTTTCTCAAATCTCCATTTTATTTTGGAAGAAATATGACTTTCTTAAATAGTTTTCATATGGGCTTAAATCATAGAGACAAACTAAGCGAATTTGTTGATAGTGTTAAAGAGTCAATTGAGGCAATGCAAAAAGCGGTAAAAATATTGGCATTTGGTTTAGATTATAAAAAATACATAAAGTTTAGGTTGTTAATTCCTGAACCTATTTGGTGTATAGGAAACGATATGCCCAAAGTTTCATTAGGTCAAAATACAAAAATATCTAAAGAAGACTTTAATTTTTGTATAAATTATTTGGTTGAATGTTCATTGAAATTACAAGAATTTGATTTTGAAATATCTAAAAAGGAGAATGTGTAATATGAAACTCAAACATTTATCCAAGAACACATGAATTCAGGTATCCAATGGATTGGGGGGATTATAGGGGATTGGAAGTGAGGCGCCTGATATTTAATTGTTTGGTAAATACATCTGAAAAAAAGTTGTTGAAATGAAAATTTAGAAATAACTTTTTTGCCAATGATTAACGAAAATAACATCACAGTTATATGCTCTCTTCCAGATCCCGCGAGTGTTAACATAGTTGAAAAACTTCGCCTTATGCGAAACTGGAAACCAGTCGAAAACAACTGTTTCAAGGCTTTTAGATTCAAACGTTTCACCATTGTAGAGATTGGGGGGCATCATATCTACCAGGATGACCTTGATACACGACTTGAAGAATGCGGGATTAATAGCAATCTCATCATCTTCGCATCAAGGCATAGCGGTAAAGATGGAAGAAAAATTCTAACTGTTCACACTACTGGCAATGTAAGTCGGGCAAAGTTTGGTGGAAGAGCTTGCGAGCTTGCTGTCCCGGCACCATACGCGATGAGAAATCTCATTCGTTCTCTTAAGAGCATGTGCAAAGATAGCTCGTTTGAGGCAACACTTGAAGCTACACACCATGGCCCAAGTAACCTTCATACACAATCGTTGTTTATAGAGATTGGAAGCACGCAAACCGAATGGAAGGATGATACAGCAGGCAAGAATGTGGCAGACGCAATACTGATGCTTCATCAAGATGATGCACCTGTAGCAGTAGGTTTTGGAGGTGGCCATTATGTGTCAAGACAGACAAAGTTGGTTTGTGAGGCTGGAATCGCTTTTGGGCATATATTTCCAAACCACCAGCTACCATTCCTTGATAAAGACCTGGTAAAACAGGCTTTTTTAAAATCAGGTGCCGACTTTGCATACTTTGACCGCAAAGCCATGAAAGATGATGTACGCAGAAACCTTGCAGGGATAATACACCATCTTGGATACGAAGTGTTGCGAGAAGGCGATATCAGAGAAATGGGTGAACTATCTTTTGAGATGTACACCCAGCTCCAACAAAAAGTCAAAAAACTATGCACTAACTGTAAAATGCGGTTTACAGAAACAATCAAACAGGAGCTCAAATCAGCTTGCAAAGACCACATCCCAGCGATCATGTTTTCAAAGATTGATCCGGAACTCTTGTCAATGGCAGAAAGAGTTGATAGAAATCGGATTGAAAAGCTTATTGGAAAGGAAAGCATAGCTTACCTTGAAGATGAAAATGGAAGATTCTCACACATACTAATCTCATTAACTGACGAATGCGCCAGAAGAGTTGCAGAAATGCTAACATTGGAATGTATAAATATAATAAAAGAAAATTATCAGGTGAGGTTTGATGCTGATAAAGGCCAGCTTGCGGTTACAGTACGCCGTTTTAGTCCACAACGTGCTGAAGAGCTTGGAATCAGCCGTGGACCACTTTTTGGAAAACTTGTCAGGGGGGAAGAAGTCATCATAAACGGAAAAACTATAATACCTGATACGGTATATGAGAGTATAGAAAAAATCATCAAGCTTAAAAATCCGAGGATATGAAAATGGATTCAATCATAAAAGATGCAATGCTCAGGGTAAACAATGGTACTGAGGGGACTCGTGAACAGTTAGATATTCAAACAGAAGAAAACGAGAGTTTGAAAAAAGTACTCGAAGAACTTAAAACCAATATATGTGTAGTCGGGTGCGGTGGTGCAGGCACCAATAGTATCCAACGCATGGAAGAGGAAGGCATAGACGGGGCAGAGCTCTACGCACTCAATACTGATGCACAACATCTGCTAAGTGCTAACGTACTGCACAAATTATTAATGGGCCGCAACCGGACACGTGGGCTTGGTGCAGGAAGCGTTCCGCAGATAGGAGAGAACGCTGCTGACGAAAGCAGGGATGATATTAAAAAAATAGTAGAGGGTGCAGATATGGTCTTCATCACCTGCGGACTTGGGGGCGGCACAGGCACAGGGTCATCACCAGTAGTGGCAGAACTTGCCAGAGATGAAGGGGCACTTACTATAGCCATAGTGACACTACCATTTCATTCAGAAGGATTCATTCGCAGAAACAATGCAGAAGCAGGGCTCGAACGACTGAGAGATGTGGCAGACACTGTAATAGTAGTACCCAATGACAGACTGCTTGATATAGTGCCGCGCCTACCACTGCAGGCAGCCTTTAAAGTATCTGATGAAGTATTGATGCGTGCTGTTAAGGGGATTACAGAGCTCATAACAAAACCAGGGCTTGTAAACCTTGACTTTGCAGACGTTAGAACAATCATGCAAAAAGGAGGTGTGGCGATGATTGGACTTGGTGAATCAAATGGAGATGATAAAGCATCCGAATCCGTGCAAAGAGCACTCCGGAGTCCGCTACTCGATATTGACATATCGGGTGCAACCGCTGCACTTGTAAATGTAATAGGCAGCACAGATATGTCCATAGCCGAGGCAGAACACGTGATAGAAGAGGTACACGGTCGCATTGATCCTGATGCCAGACTTATCTGGGGCGCAACAATTGACCCACAACTCGAGAATACCATACGCACCATGCTTGTAGTAACAGGAGTCAAATCACCACAGATATATGGAAGAGGTACGATTGGAAATATCGCCTCGAAGTATGGCATTGATTTCGTAAAATAATAATAAAAGGTGCAACATGGCTAAAGGAATATTAAAAGACGTGGAAATTCCCACTGAAATAAGCTTCAACATACAGGACTACTGGCGTGTCTTCAAACTTACACGCAAACCAACGCGGGAAGAATTTAAAACAATTGCAAAAGTAGCTGGTGCAGGCATACTGCTGATAGGTTTCATAGGTTTTATATTATATTTATTAATAACAGAACTGCCACAAGCAATCTAACACACCCAGGCAAATATAATATTACTCACAGTTATCAACACTCACAGTAAATATTATATACAGTAATGGTATTGTTGCAGCGATTGTTTATGACTCGCGTTATTGGCTTGAAATGCAGAGAATGCGGTGCAGAGTACCCGGCGAATATTCAAAGCAAATGTAATAAGTGTTCTGGACAACTGGATGTGCAGTATGACTGGGGTTACATAAAAGAACATATTAGCAAAGAAAAAATTGCAGCAGGTCCAAACTCGATGTGGAGGTACGCAGATCTCCTGCCAGTTGAAACCGGGAACTACGTGGATCTTGGAGCAGGCTACAACAAGCTGCACCATGCAAAGCACCTTGGAGAAGCAGTTGGACTGAAAGAGCTGTACATCATAGATGAATCAGTTAATCCAAGCTATTCTTTCAAGGACCGGGTCACCTCGGTTGCTGTTACTAAATCAATAGAATTTGGTGTAAAAGCGGTGGGCTGTGCAAGCACAGGAAATCTTGCTGCATCTCTTGGTGCACATGCAGCCAAGGCAGGGCTTCCAGCATATATATTCATTCCCACAACCATTGAACTTGGGAAAATCGTGCAAATACTCATCTATGGATCGCATGTCATTGCTGTGGATGGAACTTATGACGAGGCAAGCCGTCTCGCAAGCGAAGTGATAAACCTGCATCCGGATTGGGCATTTATCAACCTCAATTTACGTCCTTACTATACAGAAGGCTCAAAAACCCTTGCCTTTGAGACAGCAGAACAACTCAATTGGAGTGCACCAGACCATTGTGTAGCCCCAATGGCAAGTGGGGGACTGCTTTGTGCCATCGCTCGCGGATACCAGGAACTGATGAAGATTGGGCTTATTCAACAAAAGGACATACGCATCTCCGGCTCACAGCCGCTCAACTGCTCACCCATATCAACAGCAGTGCAGACAAACAGTAAGGTTGTACCAGTATATAATTATAAAACCATTGCACACAGCCTTGCCATTGGCAATCCGGCAGAAGGACATTATGCAAAACAGGTAATTCAATCTTCCGGCGGATACGCAGCCACACCAACAGATGATGAAATCATAGAGGGCATTCATCTGTTAGCTCGCACAGAAGGCATATTCACAGAACCAGCAGGTGGAACAACGATAGCAGGATTAAAACAACTTGTTGAAGAAGGCTACATCGAGAGAAGCGAGAAAACTGTGGTATACGTAACAGGAAACGGTCTTAAGGCACAGG
>RPGO01000008.1 GCA_004193545.1 Candidatus Argoarchaeum ethanivorans
CCGTTTAAGAAATATACTGATGGAGCAGGGCACAAGCCCGGCATAGGTCCTGGAAAATATCCAGTCAATGCTGCACGGGAAATACGTAAAATAATGATTAATGCTGAAGGTAACGCCTCGTATAACGGGCTTGACCCGGAACATATGAAAATAGCACATATAGTTACAAAAAAGGGGCGTGTTATACAGGGAATGATGCCGCGGGCAATGGGACGTGCAACGCCTAAAAACACAGATACAGTGACAATTGAAATGATACTGCAGGAGTCATAATATGAGCGTCGAGCGGAAATTTATGCAGGAGGGAATCAACAGGGCGCAGATTAAAGAGTATCTTTTAAAACGTCTGAGTCGTGCAGGATATGGCGGCTTGAAAATCAATAGAACTCCAATGGGCACCCAGATAACGGTGTCTGCAGAAAAACCTGGCATAGTCATAGGGAAAAGTGGGAGAACCATTCGAAAGCTGACTGGGGATCTTGAGACAATGTTCCATCTTGAAAATCCACAAATCGATGTTCAGGAGATAACCACCTCAGAACTTAATGCACAGGTAATGGCAACCGTCCTCGCAAATGCACTCGAGCGTGGAATTTACTTTAGAAAAGCAGGTCACAACATGCTTAGAAGGATTATGGGGGCAGGCGCTCTTGGATGTGAAATCGTGATTTCAGGAAAACTTACAGGATCGCGTTCACGTGTTGGAAAATTTGTTTCAGGTAATATCCTGCATGCAGGAAACCCGGTGGATGAACTCGTAGATAAGGGATTTGCTACTGCAATCAAAAAACTCGGAACTCTTGGATGCAGTGTGCGGATTATTCCACCTGGTGTAGAGCTTCCAGGACAGTTTCATGCGATCCCAAGAAAAATTGAAGAAGTGATCAATGTAGAACCAGAAAAAGCAGTTGTTGTTGAAAAGGAGCTCGAGACGCCGCCGAAAACAACAGAAACAAAAGTAGAAGAAATACAGGAAAAAGTAGAGGAAGTAACAGAAACAAAAGTAGAGGAAACACAAGAGACGTTTACTGATCAAGCTAATGAAGAGAGGCGTGTGCACGGTGATGTACTTGAACACAAGCACAAAGACTATGAGTACTGGCATCCTGTTACCAGGGTCCATAAGATAGAGGCTAACTGAAATGGCAATACTTACAGTTAGAGAAATTAGAGATATGAGTAAACAAGAGCTTATTGATGAATTGGAAGGACTTAGTAGCGAGCTTATAAACGAGAGGGCAGCACTATCAGCAGGTGGCGCACCAGAAAAGCCAGGGCGCATAAGAGAGCTGCGAAGAACCATAGCAAGAATTAAAACAATACAGAAAGAGACATGAATATAACTCCACACAATTTGATATATCACGAACTAATCGGGCTTAATGTAACAGTAGCTAACAGCACAAATACATGCCAGAATGGAATAAGTGGGATAGTCGTTGATGAAACTAAAAATATGCTTATTATCGAAACAAATGACAGTTGCAAGCAAATATCTAAGAAGTGTAATACATTTCACTTCAAGCTTGGAGAATATAATGTATCAGTGTGTGGAAGTCTATTACTATCACAACCTGAAAATCGCATAAAAATGAGAAACAAGAAACATAAATTGAATTGGAGATGTGCCTGATGACACAAGACTGCAAAGCTTGCGCTTTGCAGAAAGTAACCAGTAATTCTCGACTGCAAAGCAATCGAGTGGAGATGTAACTAATGACACGAAATATTGGACTTGATGTACCACCACCAAATAGTGAATGTAATGATCCAAACTGCCCATTTCATGGAGTACTCTCAGTACGAGGTGGTGTGATAAGTGGTGTGGTGTTAAGCTCTAAAATGCAGAAAACCGTAGTTGTAGAGCGTACATTTGAGAAAAGAGTTCCAAAATACGAACGATTTGAAAAACGTAGAAGCAGGATTCATGCACACAATCCACCATGCATCTCAGCTAAAGAGGGAGATTGGGTACGTATAGCAGAATGCCGCCCATTAAGTAAAACAAAGAGTTTTGTCGTAGTGGAGGTTGTGTAAATAATGATCGGGCTTAAAGCAAAGATTCCGCGATCACTGGGCACTTCTTCACGTATTCACTGTGCTGATAATACCGGAGCAAAGGTTGTTGAAATAATATCAGTTAAAAAATATCGTGGCGTCAAAAACCGACATCCTCGTGCAGGAATCGGCGATATGATTATTGCATCAGTCAAAAAAGGCACTCCAGAGATGCGAAAGCAAATAGTTACCTGTGTAGTGATACGCCAAAAAAAAGAGTTCAGACGGCCTGATGGGATCAGGGTATCTTTTGAAGATAATGCAGTGGTACTTATAGATGAAACAGGCATTCCAAAAGGCAGTGAAATTAAAGGGCCTGTGGCAAGAGAACTGGCAAACAGATTTCCAAAGATTACATCCACTGCCACAATCGTTGTATGAGGTTAAGGTGTGATGATAAAAAGTAAGCAACCAAGAAAACAGAGAAAAGCGCTCTTTACAGCACCGCTTCATCAAAGAAACAAGCAGATGAGTGCAATGCTTGGGAGTGAACTATCAAACAAACATAACAAAAATGCCATTCCAGTACTGGTAGGTGATACCGTGAAAGTGATGCGTGGAGACCACAGAGATACCGAGGGAAAGGTTGTAGCAGTAAACTATAAAAAAGCCACCATTGCTGTCGAGGGTGTAGTATCTACAAAGTCGGATGGAACAGAAGTAGGGCGTCCAATACACCCTTCAAATGTGATGATTACCAAATTAAATCTTGACGATACAGAGAGGGAGAATATCCTGCGGAGAACGAAGATATGAGTGGACATCAAAAAAGAGTAGCAGCACCAAAGACATGGCCAATAACACGAAAAACAAACACATGGATAGTCAATACAAACCCCGGACCTCATAATAAATCACTGAGCATGCCTCTTGCACTGATTGTACGAGACATGCTTAAGATTGCAAACACACTCGGTGAAACAAAGAAAATACTGAACGCCGAGAATGTTCTGGTAGATGGCAGGATACGAAAGAATCCAAAGTTTCCAGTAGGCATCTTCGATGTTGTAGCTATTCCGGAAAACAAACAGTATTACAGGATGCTTTTAAGTCCCAACGAAAAATTAGAACTGCGAAGTCTTGAAGGTCCTGATGGAAAAAAACTCTGCAAGATAACAAACAAAACCACTATAAAAGGTGGAAAAGTGCAGTTAAATCTTCATGACGGAACCAATATGCTCGCAACAGCAGAGGGGTACGCTCCAGGGGATTCATTGATCCTTTCATTACCTGACAAAAACATCGTCAAACATCTTAAGTTTGAAGAGGGCAGCACAGCAATTATTGTGGGCGGGAAGCATTCAGGTGAAACAGGCAGTATCGTTAAAAAACGGGTTGTTCATGGATCAGGTCTGAATGCAGTCACTGTAAAAACAGGTGAACGAGAACTTGAAACACTGGAAAAATATGTTTATGTTATTGGCAAAGATAAGCCAGAAATAATGGTTGGTGAGCGCAATTGAGTAATCACACGTTAAACCTCAATGTTAAAAAACTCTGCATACGCAGTATGCAGGTTGGTGAGCGCAATTGAGTAGTCAATTGAGCAATCCCATGCTAACTCCACGGATAGATAAAATCACCGTGCATATTAGTGTAGGTGAAAGTGGTGAGCGATTGAAAAGGGCAGAAGAAATTATAGAAACCATAACTGGCGGCAAACCTGTACGAACAAAAGCAAAGAAAACACTACCAGGTTTTAGCATCAAAAAAGGAGAACCTATTGGCTGCAAAACAACTCTTCGAGGCAAAACTGCAGAAACTTTTCTTCATACGTGCCTTTCCGCAGCAGAAAATGAGCTTACCACGGACCAGTTTGATGTGAATGGAAACTTTGCCTTTGGAATTGAAGAACATACTGATTTTCCTGATATGAAATACGATCCCAAGATTGGCATCTTTGGCATGGATATTCTGGTAGCAGTTAAAAGATCTGGTTACAGGGTAAAACGGCGAAGAGTGTTGAGATCAACAATATCAGCCAGACACAAACTTAAACCAGATGACTCCATCTCTTATATCAAAGAGAGCTTTAATGTGGAGATAATCTAATGGAAAAAACAAAAAAGAAATTCGGACGCGGAGCTAACCAGTGCCGTCGATGTGGGCGCAAACAGGGACTAATAAGAAAATATGGATTATACCTGTGCAGACAGTGCTTTAGAGAAATGGCTTACGAAGTAGGCTTTAGAAAATACACATGAGGTGAAAAAAAGATGCTATTAGATCCAATGGCTGATGCTCTCTCCACCATCAAGAATGCCGAGAGTACAGGTAAACCAGAGTGCATCATTAAACCAGCATCGAAGCTGATCGGAAACGTATTAAAGGTCATGCAGGATGCAGGGTATATCGGAGAATTTGAACTCGTGGATGATGGAAAAGCAGGAGTATTCACCGTAGAGTTAAAAGCTTGCATCAATAAGTGTGGTGTGATAAAACCACGGCACTATGTGAAACACATCGAGTTTGAGAAATGGGAAAAACGATACCTTCCAGCAAAAAAATTCGGCACACTCATATTAACAACATCAAAAGGGGTAATGACTCACTACGATGCTTTGGAAAAAGACGTTGGAGGACAGCTCTTAGCATACGTGTACTGAAAAGGTGATAAAAATGGAGACTAAAGTAGAAGTAAGCATTGGAGAGGGAGTTACAGCGACTATTGCAGATAACATGGTCAGTGTTACAGGTGAAAAAGGCAGTCTTAATCGAGAGTTGTGGTACCCGAAGATAACAATAACAAAAACAGATTCCATGATGGTAGTAGAGACACAGAGCACACGCAAGAAACAAGCAGCAATGATAGGAACATTTGCGTCTCATCTGAGAAATATGATAAAAGGTGTAAGCGAAGGATACACCTACCGGATGAAAGTGGTCTTCGCTCACTTCCCAATACAGGTAAAAGTCACAAATGATTATGTATCTATAATCAATTTTCTTGGTGAGAAAAAACCGCGAACAGCAAAGATATATGATGATGTCGATGTGACTGTAAATGGTTACGAGGTAGAGGTCTCCGGGATTAATAAAGAACATGTTGGACAGACGGCAGCAAATATCGAGCAAGCCACACGAATCAAAGGTTTTGATCCAAGAGTATTCCAGGATGGAATATACATAGTGGAAAAATCATAGTGGGAGGCAATCATGGAAAATAAACAATTACTTAAAGTGAGAAAACGGCAGAAGGCAAGAAAGCCAACATTCAAACGGGCAGATTCCCACAAGAAAAAAAGACTTGATGATAACTGGAGAAAACCACGAGGTCTGCACAGCAAAACACGCATGCACATCAAAGGGAAATGCCCGGTAGTTAGTCCTGGATATGGCAGTCCTTTGAAAGTCAAAGGCATTCATCCTTCAGGATATAAAGAAGCTCTTGTTCACACACTTCATGACATTGAAAATATAGATGCTCTAACCACTGCTATTAGAATTGGACACACGGTTGGACAAAAAAAGAGGGCGCTGATAGAAACACACGCAGATGAACTTGGAATTAAAATACTAAACCGAAGACAAACAGAGGTTGCAGAATAGCATGTCCAATCTATCAAACCAGCGAAGAATTGCATCAAAGGTGCTTAAGGTAGGTCTTGAAAGAGTCTGGTTAAACCCAGAAGTATCAGAAGATATTGCAAAAGCTGTCACACGAGAAGATATTAGAACATTAGTTGAAGATGGCGCTATTAAAAGAAAGCAGAAAAAAGGTATAAGTCGTGCAAGAGCAAGAGCAAGAGATATAAAAAGAGCCTACGGGCATTGTAAAGGGCACGGTTCTCGCAAAGGTGCAAAGGGTGCAAGACGCCCCCGAAAGGAACAATGGATAAAAAAAATACGGGCATTAAGACGAAGACTGAGACAGCTTCGAGATGACGGCACAGTGGATGCTTCCATACATCACAAGCTCTATCGAAAAGCTAAAGGCGGAGAATATCGAAGCGTAGCTCACCTTGAAGCCCACATCGAATTAATTAAAAAGTAGGAGAAAAAAATGGCTACAGGACCACGATACAAAGTACCTTTCAGAAGAAGGCGGGAAGGGCGCACCAATTACCATACTCGCCGTAAGCTAATCATATCCAAACAACCACGACTGGTTACACGAAAAAGCTTGAGTCGCATGCAGATTCAACTGGTAACAGCAGAACAATCCGGTGATAAGACTCATGTCAGTTGTGTATCTACAGAGCTTAAAAAATATGGCTACACTGCAAGTACATCCAATACAACAGCAGCATATCTTACAGGCCATCTTATGGGACATCGCATGATTAAACAGGGCTGGAAATCAGCAATCCTTGATATAGGCCTCTACTCGTCTACAAAAGGCTCGAGGATATATGCTGCACTGAAAGGAGTTGTGGATGCTGGTGTGGATGTGCCCTGTGATGCAAAGATATTTCCGGATGAGGAGCGAATACGAGGAGAAATTGCAGCAAAATACAATGGAACAGATATTACAACACAGTTTGAGAGCACTCTTGAGAAAATAACAAGCTTACAGGAGGAAA
>RPGO01000009.1 GCA_004193545.1 Candidatus Argoarchaeum ethanivorans
CAACGTCAAATACACAGCGGTTGTGGTCGTTTACAAAACCCGTAATATGCAAGAACACTACAAAATTACGAGCGAATACTTTTGGATTTTATGCATTAAACGGAAACTCAGTTATCGACTTTAAGGAAAACTCGAAAAAGGAATCGATTTGTGAATTATTTGGTGAAATAAGGTCCATAAACCCTGGAAAGACCATTGTTATTATTCTTGATAATTTTAGTTCGCATAGGGCAAAAGATACTACAAAGTTTACTGAAGAAAACGGGATTGTATTGGTATTTTTGCCTCCATATTCTCCAGATTTGAATCCAATTGAATTCATCTGGAAAAGCATCAAGAAAGTCATTTCACGCGAGTTTATTGTAGATTTAAATCACATGAAAGAGATAATCAGTGATAAGTTTCGGAAATATTCATCACAGATCAGCTTTGCGAAGGGGTGGATTGAAAAGTTTATTGATGAGGAACATAAGTTAGAAATATTAGGTTCGTAACTATAATAATATCGCCCCGGCTGTCGCATTGCTTGTGGCATTTGAACTTTCACTTATCAGCATAATGCTTGCAGTCAGAACAACGAACCCACTAGATATAGATATCAAGTATATCCTTACCGTTTTCTATATAGTAGTTATTCTTATGTCTATATTAGCTCTGTATATAATTTATCACACTGTTAAAATGGTGCCAAAAATGGAAACTTGGCGAGATATAAGATCTAAAATAATCTACGGAACCATGACAGATTCCAACGAAATACGAGAACGCTGTGAAGAAGCAGGAGTATTTAGGCAAAAACCGGAAAATAAGATTGTGAGGTTTATCTGATGGGTCTTGCAGATCGAGACTATATGAGGTGGGATTACAACAGTTCTGCAAAAGATGAAAGCTTCGAATCTCATACGAAAGAGTTTGATAATGGTAGGTTTACCTGTACTGGGTGTGGCAGGTCATATTCAACCAAAGAAGCAGCTATGGAATGTTTTAACACTCACTATTATGAATTTAAGGGTTTCAAAGACGGGAGACGAAGCTCATCTAAAGCGTCCCGACACAATAAAGTGAAAAGTTCAATTAAAAACACAGCATCAAAAATCTCTAAACTTCTCTGGAGTGGAGTCAAACATATAACTCTTCTATGCATTATAGGACTCTTCGCATACGCCTTTTTTGGATCTGAATACAGCAATGAGATTGGTATTGGTGGTGATTTCCCATATCACCGCGATTATATCCCTTATTCCAAAGCTTCTGGATCACAGATCTGTCTTATCAACTACAATAACGCCACCGATCCCACGTGGGACGAGTTAATCGTTTTTTTGGAGAAAGATGATACCGATGAAGAACTTTATCTGGATAATTCATTTGTCTGTGCAGATTTTGCTGAGATGCTTCATAACAACGCCGAGACATCAGGCATTAAGACAGCATGGGTTGGTGTGGACTTTACCGTGGGGGAAGGACATGCACTCAACGCTTTCAACACAACCGATAAGGGGCTGGTCTATGTGGATTGCACAGGTGAATGGTTTTCGCCTCTTGTAATGGCCGATTTTAACGATCTTGGAAATTCGGTTGCAGCAGAATGTGACTATGATATGATCGCTTATGTATCTGAGGGAAGAGAATACGGCTTGATAAGCATAGAGAAGGCCACATCTCCAGAATATTCATTCTATGAAACTTATACAAATAGATGGGCTGAGTTTGATAGAAAGCTTGATGCATACAACAGCGATGTTGAAGCATACGATAACGCATTGAACGGAAGAACTACTATCAGCAACTCTACAGAGTACGCAAAACTAAACAAGATGTATAACGATCTGGAAATACAGTCTACAGCGTTAGAACAATTGGAAAAAGAGTTAGGGATGTGCTGGTGGGAGCCATTAGGTATTGTTGCCGATATTGAGGTTTGCTGGTGAGAAATCCATAAAACCTGTGTTAATCTGTGTCTTAAAAATTCAACGAACGTGATACAGTTCAGGTAAATAATTATTTGTGAGTTTTCTAACAACACACCTTCTAAGAACAGAACTGAAAGAAGCCTCAATAGAACAAAAAAGACCTATCAAATTAGAAACCGAAACTCTTAAACCTAATTTGACAGCCTCCAAATAAAGATAAGAATACAACACATTCCATAGGAGTTAATTCAGATTCGATGTTTGATTTCATCCAATTGCCTAAGAGCACCGACATGTAATGTAACGGTCACGTTTGATGCCTCGTTTATGTTCTTCACCAAAATTTCCACCAAGGTTTATGTTTCTTTTTGTTTTCGTGCATTTCACCGATTTCATTAATCTGTTTGACCAAATTTTCCCACGTCTCTTCCCGTGATTTAAACTCAGCTATCTCTTTCATACTCATACGTGTGGCATTTTGAGATAAAAGAGACGATTCCACACGTTCATAACTACTGGTTTCATTGGTATTTTTAGGATTTGGTGCAATCTTGTTTTTTCTTTCATTCCCAGCAAAGCCAAGATCTTTCCATTTTAATTCATCCCGCAAATGCAAAGCACCAGCATGATACTTCTTTTGAACCAAGGATTAACACCTCAATGAACAGTAAATTTAATAACACTTAAATTTTTTGTATTTGTTTAGCTAATTATCTCTCTAAAAGTTTTTCGATTTTTTTCTTTGTACTTCCAGATATGCAGTTTCGTGAAGTATAGGAAAGTATAAACGCACTTCTTTCTCTTGCTACTGAAATTCGATACATAATGAGAATATCTCACACGTTATTTTCTGCGCAATCAAGAGTTGCCTGGCATCTCCACTTGCGTTGTATGCAGTTGCTGGTAATTTCTGCACAACGAAGTTGTGCAGTTCAGAAACATTTATTAATCACACTCCTCTAATAATATAACTATGCAAGTCATCACTTCAACGGAAATGGCGGCTCTTGATGCAAACTGCGAGTATTACGGGCTTGCACGAATGCAGTTAATGGAAAACGCCGGGGCTTCTCTTGCAAATATAATAAAACAAAAATTCCCACAAGACACACCTGTCACGATTTTTGCAGGAAGGGGAAGCAATGGGGGCGATGCGTTTGTTGCAGCAAGGCACCTTGCAGGCTATAATGTTCAGGTATTTTTGCTTGGAAGAGGAGACGAAATAAAAACGGCTGGAGCCAGATGGAATTTTAGCATTCTCAAAAAAGCAGGAACTCCGATTATTGAGATTACAGATTCAACACAGATACCGGAACCGGACAAGGATTGCGTAATCATCGATGCGATTTTTGGGACAGGTATAAAAGGCAGGCTTCGGCCCCTCGAGTCAACCGCTATTGACCGGATAAACAACTGTGCTTCTAAAGTAGTTTCCGTGGATGTGCCAAGCGGACTTGATCCTGATACAGGAGACTTTGAAAAAGCAGTAAGATCGAATCTAACCATAACCTTCCACAAGCCAAAACCAGCACTACTCCGCCAGGAACTAAAAACATATACTGGTGAACTGGTAACAGCACCAATTGGAATACCCCTGTTTTTTGAACGATTGATCGGCAAAGGCGACCTTGAACGACTTGCCACTCGAAAACCAGAAAGCCATAAAGGCGATGCTGGAAGCATGCTTATTATAGGAGGAGGTCCTTACTCAGGAGCACCAGCACTGTGCGCTATGGCTGCTCTTCGGTGCGGCGTAGATCTTGTGCACATTGCAGCACCAGAGGCGGTCTCAAATATTATAGCCTCCTTTTCACCAAATCTTATCACAGCAGCACTAACAGGTAACCATCTAAACGAAAGCGACATTCCCTTGCTTAAAAAAATGATTCCAACTGTTGATGTTGTGGTGATTGGCATGGGACTTGGAAAGCACCCTGAAACACAATCTGCTCTCAAGGAGATTATCCCGCTCTGCAAAAAGGCGGTAATAGACGCTGATGGATTGTATGCACTCGATTTTCAACAAAAGAACTATTCTGACATAATAATAACGCCCCACAGTTACGAGTTCAACCGGATTACAGAACTTAAGACTCCGGAAAACCTTAACACACGCATGCAGGTTGTCACAGGCTTTGCAGAAGCAAGCAATACAACGATACTTCTGAAAGGCAAAACCGATGTAATTGCAAAAGGCAGTGTTGCGAAAATCAACACCACTGGAACAAGCAGCATGACAGTCGGTGGCACTGGCGACGTGCTTGCAGGAATCACAGCAGCACTCTTCACAACAAACGATGCACTGCTCTCTGCATGCTGTGCAGCATTCATCAGTGGGCGTGCAGGGGAAATCTGTCATCAAAAATACGGCAGTGGACTTACCGCAACAGACATAATCGAATGCATACCAGAAGCTCGCAACCCATGAAGAAAGGATTTTTAATCACTGTTGAAGGCATAGACGGCGCTGGAAAACATACGTTGTGCTCGTTCATCAAAAAGTTTTTAGAATCAGAGAATATTGAAGTAATCCGGATGGAGTATCCGGATTACTCAAGCATCTGGGGTAAAATGATTAACGATTATCTTCATAATAAAATAGAATTTAGTAATAACGAACAGTTTTTTTTGTATCTCATAGACATATTAAAAGATCAAGATAAAATCCGTAGACTACTGATGGGGGGCAGTGTTGTAATATCAGATAGATATTTTTCTTCCACGGTTGCTTTCCAGTGTGCTAAAAGTTTTAATTACCAGCAAGCAATATCAATAATTAAAGCAGTGAATATTATTGTACCTGATTTAACCTTGTTTATTCAAATTCCACCAGAAGTAACTTTAAAAAGAAAAATCAAACAAAAAGGATCCACAGACAGACACGAAAAAAATATTGAATTATTACGAAATGTCAATGCTGTGTATGAAAAAATGCTGAAAGAAGAGATACTATCTAAAAAATGGGTAAAAATAGATGGAAATCAAGATTTGAGCATAATAGAGAATAGTGCAAAATATATAATAAAAAATTCTTTAATATAATAAAAAGAGTGTTTGTAACTTGACCTTATGGGTTTCATAGGCTACAAAACTCCTCCCCTCTGAAGAACCACAATCAGCACCACTGAAACACACCGATAACCATATATAGGCTACATGGCCAAGTCAAGAATCAAACAGGGACGAACACAGTAAGGTAAAACACAGAAACACCCGTTATTTGGGGATTGAAGTAATTGAAAATGGAAAAACGAAGATAATTCCTCCAAAAAAACGTTTAAAAAACTTTGAAATAACAAAGTCAGTGAGATATGGGGACATTTCCATTCTTTACCATCTTTTCAGAGAGTACAAAATCATAGAGCTATTGGACGAATTGATTCCACGAAGGGGAATCCCTGTTGGAGAGGTCTTTTGTATAGTCCCAAATGTATTGACTTCATATACTCCACTCCGCTTATTACATTTTCTCACAATCCTGCCTCCATGCGTTTGAAGAATACATTCAGCTTGCACTCATCAGGAAGTCTCGACCAAAATGCATCCTCCGGCGTTTGGAGATAGTGCTTTGTATCCAGGCTTTCGTGATACTGCACTGTATTGTACCATTTTACAAAATCTGCAAAACTCTTGAATTTCATTCGCTGTTTTTCGTACAGATCATGCCATTTTTTCGACCTTTCCGTTAGTCTGCGGATGTTTAACCCTTGCTTTAATGTGCTTTATGCCACGCTCTTTCAGGAACGCCTCGAATCTGCTTTCACTCTCGTCATGTTTGTCTTTCTTATTCGCATAATATTGGCTTCCCCTATTGGTTATTACCTGTTCTATCTTTCGGATCCATCCATACTCATTCAGCACGTCCTCCACAATGCTGATGCTGTTCTCACCAGTAGCTGCATCAAATTCATCGCCTGATATGATGTATCTTGAACTGTCATCAAAAGCCGCTGACACTTCTTTTCCGTTGATCCTACTTGCATGCCAGTCTAAATGGATGGCGGTCAGGCCATGCTTCCGTTCGTACCTGATCCAGTCTTTTCGACGTTTCTTTTTATTCTTTATTCTCCTGCGAGAAGCTCATTTTTCAAAAGAACTTGATGGATGCGGTTATGTGGAATGTGCTTCCCGTACTTGAACTCGATTATTTTCTCCAGCCTTCTCGCACCCAATTTTTGTTCTTCATGCACCCCCAAGTATTAGCTCCTCCGAGCTTTTATCTACCTCTTTCCTCTTCCGACCAAATTTTTTAATCGGTATCGGCTCATGATACTTTATCCAGTGCATCCAAACCCGTTTAACAGTGGATTCGCTTAATTTCATGTCCAGCGCAATGTTTTTAGTACTGTCATTTTTGCTCTTTGCCCGAATTATGTACCTTATTTTCTTGTCTGTTAATTTTATGACTTTATTTCGTCGTCCCATGCAGAGAAGATGGGTATATAAAGTCAAAGGTTTCGGGACTATACAGTTGGAGATGTCTTTGCATCGCTTGCAATCAATCATATATAGTCAAACACCTAATCTTTAGGACTTTTGAATGTGTGGCGCAAATTTATTAATCCATGATTTAGCGTAACTTAATTTCTTTGAACATTCAAAGAACATCTTTGATATTACATGCTTCAATACATTCAAGTTTTTTATGAACGTTTTTGAAATCTCCCTCTTTGCATCTTTCCAGATATATTCAATTGGATTCGAGATCCGGAGAATATGTAGGAAGATACACAAGTACAATATCCAAATTCTCCGCACATTCCTATGCTATTTTTGCCTTGTGAGAACTAAAGTTATCCAATATTGTGATAATCCTCCCTTTTGGATTTGCCTTTCGAATCCGTTTTAAGAAACAGCGGATATCCTCTTTTTTTGAACGCTTACGAAAACCAATAACTGATCGTCCGTTTATTGGATAAAAACCAAAGGTATTTGCCCTAAGTTTACTGGTATTTTTATAGATGACAGGTTTTTCAAATGACCAGAGCTTTTGAGTATTGGATGTTGTTTGTGGGTATGATTCGTCAAAAAATCCCATTATGTCTTTATCAGTTACTTCTGGCAATCTTTTTTTAAAATATACTCTGCATCTTTTGGTTTTCGATAATCGAATGAATATGGCTTAGCATAGTTCATTCCAAATCCACTCAATATTATACGAATCTGTTTTGCACTATATTCTACACCAAATTTCTTGGAAATTGAGCAGTTGTACATCTTTCGTTGTCCAATTGCCACCATCTTCAAGAATCTTTTTTAATTTCTCCTTCTGAGAAGCTGTTAGTTTTGATGGTCGGCCACCAGCAAATTTTGGTATGATGCCATCATATCCCCCTTCATTCCATCGTTCTTGCCAAATATAACCTGTGTTCTTGCTGACACCAACAAAATCCGAAGCCACTTCAACACTTTTATCATTGTATCTGTGCTTGATAAAATATAGCCTCTTCAACACCGTTGTATCCTTCTCAAGATGTTTGATGCGTTTGGACAAATCTTGAACCGTCAGATGTCTCTTTATTTGAATTTGTTCTGTTTTTACCATGGTCCAGTGTATGGCATCTATAAGTCTTAAATGTTTGGTTCGTGACTATAATCAACAGAGAAACGCTCAACATGTTCTTCAACTGGTATCAGGACACGGCATTGGAAGATTTTACAAAAATACCAGCTAAAAAGATGAACTCAACAAATCTCAGCGCAGTCATGAACACTTTCAAAAAAATATGACCGGAGGGTATAGTAGATGTATATATAGAGCTGTTTGACAGAGTAAAACATCTCGAAACAGAGCGGACATCGCTACTTTATGATATAACCTCGACCTATTTCTATGCGACGAAATTACCAAAAGCACGACTCGGTGTAACACCCACTATCTCGGCAAGGTACTTCTGTTTTTCTTTCCCCATTTTATATTGCCTTAAGGCCCATTATAGTCTCTTTTTGTTTTTTATTTTTACCATACACACAGGATATATTCCTGAGAGGAAATTTTTTTGGGAAAAGACAAACCTTTAAAGTGCCCGAAAAATATAATACTATTAAGAACAGTATACAAATTATGAGTGTTACACTGCTAAGTGAGGACAGAGAGCTACCTTTAAACGAATTTATTGAGAACTTCTTCCAAAACAATATATCTGGAAGCTTACAAAGCCTTAAAGGCGTGGGCGAGTGGAAAGAGGTAAAACTAACAATAAAAAGAGATTGAAGACGCCTGGTGACTTTAAACATCAACAAAAATCTTAACTTTCTAGTGTATCGATTCTAAAATAATACATTCCAAGTTTTCAGTGAAATCACTGGACTTTTCGACATCGTCTTTACCACAATATATTGAGCATGCTTCACTCATCAATCTATTTTGAATCGCAAGATTGCTGCCACACCACCAAGCCCAACTAATCTTTTGCCGGGTTCAAATTCCGTGCTGAATACCATAATCTTGCCGCGGTTCTGCTCCACTTTTTGAAGGAAGCGATCTATATTTGTTCCTCCGGACTCTCTCTGGCATCGCAGGTATTCGTCTGCTATAAGTAGTGTGTGAATGGCACCAAAATCAAAGGCACGGCGCACATAAGTCCAGCCATAGGTGGCAGCGCCGTTTGTTGAGATTTTAAGAAGCAGATTCTCTATGAGTTGTGTCTCTCTTGCAAGGCGACTGGACTCTGAAATTCGCTCCACAGCACCTCTTCGAAGCACCTCCTGGAAACCAGAGACGCCAATCGATGCAGTATCCTCGATTTTTGTCTTATTAGCAATTTCTGGTACACGTGTTTTCAGTACTTTGAGAAAATCTTCTTTTGTAAAACCAGGTCCTGCAAGCACCAGTGCATCTGCTTGACCTGCAATAGTAGATAATCGGTTTACAACTTCATCAAAAAACAATCCCCGGTAGTCGCCCTCGCCTTTGCCCAACGATTGTTTGATGTCTGAAAATTCTTCTACAGCGAATTGTCTCACCACACCAATCGATGCTTCGCCTTCTTCTATTGTGACAATGATTACACTCGGACGTTTCGCTTCAGCAACTGCTTCTTTGATCCGCTCGATCTGATCAGCCTGCCATGTTTTTATAATGGATAGCTGTGTTCCAACTTCAATATTCAAGGTATGGTACGAGCCAGTATCCATGCCTGATTCGATGACTCCGTGAATGCGCAGTCTGTTGGAAAAACGGTGGAACTCGATGCGTTCGACATGCACCCCAAGTCGCATCGTCTGTTTTTCCATTTTTTCAGGGCGAATCTTATCACTGGCAGCTTCAACCTTGCGTTTTGTTACCGAAAACACCATATCCCCGGGCTCGACTATATATTTCAAGTGCCACAAATCATCCAGCGACTCAGGCACAAGTCCAATCTCGCCTTCAAAATCTTTTAAAACACGCTTTGTAACCTTCACAATACCGTATATCCATTCAACGACATAATAGTCTTGCGCACTTGATTACTTTACGCAGCTCGACTACTTCGTATTCGAGAGTTAAATGTTACCGGTATTATATTT
The DNA here is from genome assembly GCA_004193545.1 of Candidatus Argoarchaeum ethanivorans. Classification (GTDB taxonomy): domain Archaea; phylum Halobacteriota; class Methanosarcinia; order Methanosarcinales; family EX4572-44; genus Argoarchaeum; species Argoarchaeum ethanivorans. The sequence goes on from RPGO01000009.1 coordinate 9,426, forward strand.
CTGCACAACGGAGTTGTGTAGTGAGGCAAGAATAAGTATCTTGCCATTCACAAGCTAATCACTCATGCTGCCATCTGTAGAATCATAAGAGCATCAAGTGATGAAACATTTCCGTCGCCACTAACATCAGCAATAGCGAGGGTTTTGGGATTGCAGGAACGGCTGCCGACTGTGATTTCAAGCACGATTGCAGCATCTGTTGAAGTGATTTGGTAATCGTCGTCAAGGTCGCCTTTCAGTGGTGGTATTTCTTTCCATGGGTGCATCAGAGGGAAGTAATCAATGTTGCTTCCGCCTAAAATCTGATACGAAGTGACGCCGATACCGTCGCTGTTGTTGTCGCTTCCTGTGTAGTCTGAGTAATAGTTGCCAACGGTTGAGGTGTTCCACTGGTTGGTGCCTGTGCCATAAGCGTTGTTGTTGGTGTTGTTGATGAGATTGTTGTGATAGAGGAGTTTGTCGCTCGAAGAATACAGGCAGATACCGTACCAGTTGTTCGATGCAGTGTTGTTTGTAAGCGTGTTGTTGCTCGAAGATTGCAGGTAGATGCCGTTGCAGTTGTTCGATGCAGTGTTGTTCGATGCAGTGTTGTTCGATGCAGTGTTGTTCGATGCAGTGTTGTTCGATGCAGTGTTGTTCGATGCAGTGTTGTTCGATGCAGTGTTGTTCGATGCAGTGTTGTTGCTCGAAGATTGCAGGTAGATGCCGTTGCAGTTGTTCGATGCAGTGTTGTTTGTAAGCGTGTTTTTGCTGGAGCTAATAGCATGTATTCCATAGAAATATGATTTTATTAAATTATTTGATATTTTGTTTCCATGCGAATTGTGGAGAAGGACTCCTTTGTTGTCTTTGCTTCTTACAATAAATTTGCCTGTAACGAGTGTTTTTTTATCTCCCGGTTCGTCTCCAAATTCTATCAGAGGCGTTCCATCTATCTCTGAGTACTGTCGCACATATCTCAGCTGTACCATATTGCTTATAGCGCCTGCAAAAACAGAGTCTATGTATGCTGTGAATATTAGCTGTCCGTTTTTGTAATACGTATAGTTATCTCCTTGTTTTACTACTTTCTCATCTACTGTGATGTTGTTTTTTGTGAATCTGAGCCATGCTCTTCGTGGGCTGTGACATGCATCGATATCTATTGGTGTTATGGCATAGTTCTCATAGAGATGCCATGTTTCACCCTCGATTATCTCGCCAAATATCATTGCGTGAGATTCGTTGTTTATCGAGGTGGTGCCCGTGCTTTCATCGTACTGGTAGGCGTTGGTGAGGTTCACTTGCCCAGTGTTTCCTCCCTCGAACACTGTTTTCATGTGCAAGGATAATATAGTTCCATTGACTCTGCTGTATGTGTAGCTTCCTCCTTCGTAATGTACTTGATCGTCAAGCACGGTTCCGTTATTGGTTAAGCGTAGCCACACGGTTGGAGGTGTACACATAGTGTATCGATTCCAAAATAATATAACAATATTTATTAACGATGGCTGCTAATTAATCTTGATGCCATTTATAAGCAAACGTCCAAAATTGGAGTTGACTGATAAAGAACTTGAATACTTAATTTCATCGACTCGTTCAAGGACCGAACCAGTGAGAACAGTTGAAAGGGCAAAAATTCTGCTTTTGTGTTATCAGGGAATGAATAATTCACAAATAGCTAATGAATTAAACACAAATCGTCAAAAAGTAATCCGATGTATAAAAAAGGCTCTCGCCTATGGGATTTATGAAGCGATCGATGATTTACCGAGAAATGGTAGACCAAAAAAACTCACTCCCGAAGGACGTGCGTGGATTATCTCTCTTGCCTGTATGAAACCAAAAGATTTTGGATATCCACATGAACTTTGGACACAACGACTATTGGCAGAATATATTCGCGATAACTGTATAGATAAAGGATATCCCGAGGCAGTGAAGATATCTTCAGGAACGATTTTCAAAAATTCTTAGTGCAAGCAACATAAAACCACATAAAATCTCATCATATATTAACCAAATCGATCCGAATTTCGAGTCGAAGAGTGCTGTTGTTTTGCATACATATAAGCAGGTAGAAAAACTTCCGGAAGTGAGGAAAAATGGCAAAGATGTGGATGTAGCAATTGTTTCGTATGATGAAAAACCAGGTATGCAAGCAGTTGGGAACAAATATCCGGATTTAATGCCAGTAGTTGATAAATATCCTACTATTTCGCGTGATTATGAATATGTAAGAAACAGAACTCTTTCTTTGTTGGCAGGAATCGACTTGTTAACCGGAACAATTCATTATCAAGTTTATGAAAAACACCGGAGTGCTGAATTCATTGATTTTTTGAAGATAATGGATTTATACTATCCACAAAAACTTAAAATCGTAGTCATTCTTGACAATCTGAGGGTTCATACGTCAAAGGAAACTCAAAAATATCTTGAAAGTGTTCCACAACGGTTTCAATTCGTCTTTAATCCGAAACACGCTTCGTGGCTGAATATTATTGAAAGTTTGTTCAGTAAAATGACAAGAAGTTTGTTGAGGGGGATGAAGGTATCTTCAAAAGAGAAACTAATTGATCGCATAAGTCAATATTTTGATGATATAAACGAAACTCCAGTGATATTTAAGTGGAAATACAAAATGGATGATATGCCTGGCAGAATTGTGGTATGATTATTGTAAGATTAATTTGGAATCATTATACTACACTGTTTCCGAATTTTGTTACTTTACGAATGAAAAAACCATGAATGTCATCAATTTCTATATGATTTTGCAGTTGTATTTCTACTTTCTTCATAGGATATCCTATAGATATCCCATATATATATATATATAAAGATTATGATAAAATCTGCTTGGGATCCAATCGAATAGAAATGACTAATTTCAAACCAGAGGACATTTGAATGAAAATTTAAAAGTTTTTCGGAGATACTGAGTAAACCGCAACAGTTATTACACAGTGCTCGTTAATGTGGTACTATGAAGCGTTTATTGATCGTTGGAATTTTACTTCTTCTTTGCTCAGGAATTGGATGCATAGAGCAGGAATCAACACCACACGATGATACAATCAGTGTTGGTGATACCATCAAAGTGAATTATGTAGGCAGGTTGGAAGATGACAGCATCTTTGACACGTCATTTGAAGATATAGCAAAGCATGCAGGAATCTACAACCCCCAGCGTATTTACAACCCACTTCAATTCAAAGTTGGCGCAGGAGAAATGATAGCTGGATTTGATAGTGGCGTTGTTGGGATGAATGTTACTGAAACAAAGAATATCACGGTCCCACCTGAAATGGGCTATGGGCCCATCGATGAAAAAAAGATACAAAGACTTGATATTGATCAGCAAGTCCCACTGATGGATACTTTGCCAAAAATGTTTGCAGTGCCAAGAGATCAGTTTACTTCCCAGTTTGGCAAAGGTCATAAAACTGGTGATGTTGTGGATATTCCTGGAATAGAACTTACAGCAACTGTAGTAGAGTTGGGTGATGCAATCGTCAATCTTTCATTGAACCTTGAAAAAGGCGATACATTTAACATGCCAGAATCGCCATGGATGGATGAAGTAACCGCTGTTGATGATGTAAATATCACTATAAAACACATAGTAACTCCTGGCGAGACTGTCAAATTAGGAAACGTGCCATGGAATACCACCATTACTAATATAACCAATAAAAACATGACACTTCACCATAATAGAGTACCTGATACAACAATTAACACAATGTTTGGGCCAATACAGGTAAGTTTCAGTGATGATAAACTCATTATGGACCAAAATCTACCTCTTGCAGGAAAAACACTTATCTTCACAGTTACAGTAGAAGAAATTGTATCAAAAGAAGAGTCTGTTGATGGCAACGGTGGTGCTGGACTGCCCCCAGTAAATAGTATACTGCCTCAACCACCAAAGATCGAATAACAAAAAATATGCAAAAAGAGGAGAGAATAACAATTATCCTCCTTGCAATGGCAAGTTTATCGCTTGTTATTGCATATTTCACTTTTTTACCATCAGCAGAGTATCAGGAATACAGCGAAGATATCGGGATAGGAAGTTATGTACAAACAAGCGGAATCATAACACAGAAGCACACGACCAAGACCGGTGAACATTTGATCATATATCTAAAAAATGAGAAGGTAGATCAACTGATGGTCTTTATCCCAAGAGGAGGAGAGATGGAAACGTCATTGAATATAGGCGACACGATTTTTGTGAAAGGAAAAGTTTGTGAATATAATGGAAAGCGTGAAATCGTTGTGGAAGATAAAAGCTGCCTGAAAAAAGAATAGAGTGGAAAATGATGTTTGTTTTCGTAAAATATATCTATAAATAAGTAAACTGTATTTATTCACGTCTTGAGTGCTGCACAATCGAGAGTTGCTGGCAACTCTGCACAACGAAGTTGTGCAGTGCTTGAACTTTATATTAGTTATATAAATGGTGAAAAATATGTTTAATATAGAATATATACATGCAAGAGAAATTCTTGATTCAAGAGGCAACCCCACAGTAGAGGTTGATGTAAAAACAGAAAGCACTCACGGGAGAAGTGGGTTTGGACGAGCAAGCATACCCTCCGGAGCGTCTACAGGCAGCAATGAAGCACTGGAACTTCGCGATTATGGAGAGCGTTATAATGGCAAGGGCGTGCTGAAAGCTGTTGAAAACATTAACAATGTAATACGCAAAGAGCTCATTGGCAGGGATGTGCGGCGCCAGCGTGAAATAGACCAGACAATGATAGAACTTGATGGCACCCCAGGTAAATCAGTACTTGGAGCAAATGCAATACTTGGTGTATCCCTTGCTGTTGCAAGAACGGCAGCAGACAGCCTTGATCTTCCGTTATACCAGTACCTTGGTGGAAATAATGTTTTTTTACTACCAGTACCCACGCTAAACGTGCTAAATGGGGGAAAACATGCAGGAAACAAACTGTCCATCCAGGAATTTATGGTACAGCCGAAAGGTGCAAAAAGCTTTAGAGAAGCACTCCGGATGGCAGCAGAAACCTACCATGCACTTGGAACAATACTTGAAAAACAATACGGCAAAGGTTCCATCAACGTTGGATACGAAGGTGGATACGCGCCGCCACTGCAAAATACAGCAGATGCACTCGATGCTGTTACAAAAGCAATCGAAACTGCTGGATACAATAACGAGGTTAGTATTGGACTTGATAGTGCAGCAAGCGAGTTCTACAAAAATGAAACTTATTACATCGATGGAAAAAACCTGACACCAGCAGAACTTGCGGATTACTACATTGAGCTCACCAAACAATACGACATTGCACTACTTGAGGATCCTTTTCATGAAGACGCTTTTGAAAACTTTGCAGAACTTACGAAAAGACTGTCGGACACTATTATCATAGGAGACGACATTTTTGTAACAAATACACGACTGCTTGCAAAAGGTATAGAGATGAGGGCTGCAAATGCACTGCTTCTTAAAGTAAACCAGATCGGGTCCTTGAGCGAATCCTTTGATGCAGCACGTATGGCACACAAAAACAAATACAAGGTAGTCGTTAGTCACCGTTCGGCTGAAACGGAAGACACCAGCATCGCAGATATTTCAGTGGCTCTTGGAGCAGAACTAATAAAAACGGGTGCGCCGGCTCGAAGCGAGCGAACTGCCAAATACAACCAATTGCTCCGAATCGAAGAAGAACTTAAAAGTGAAGCACAGTACACGAAGCTGTAAAATAATTGCTTCACCTCTGCACAACTGCACAACTTCGTTGTGCAGAGATAACCGGGAACTCTCGATTGCGCAAGCAATCGAGTGCGTTAGCAATCAAGTTGTGCCAATCTCGTGGTTCTGAAAAAGCCAAACCTGGTTTTTTAGGTTTTTTATTTGTAACCTAATCTTTTTAGGGAATGTTTTTTGTAGTCCTAACTTCGATATGAAAGTGGTGAAAAAGAATGAAATTATTAAGTGAAGTTGAACCAGAGGAAACAGTAACTGTGAAAAAAACAGATGGCGGTGTGGAAGCAAAAAGCCATCTCAACGAACTGGGCATTGTTGAAGGAACTGTGCTTACAGTAATTGCCACTGAACCTGTGCATGTGCATGCAGGTCCCATTTCCCTGAAAACTGCAGGGAAAGAGTTGTTTATAGCTCGTGGATGGGCAAATAAGATCATGGTTGAGCGAAAAGGTGAGGTGCTTCCGCTTCTAAGACTTGAAGCTGGAGAAAAGGGTACAGTAAAAAACATGGGGGACAGTAAGTCTTTTGAAGGTTATTTTACTGAACTTGGTATTGGGATGGGGAGCGAAATTGAGTTTGTAAAGCATCTTCCAGACACTACACTGGTGTTTAAAGTGGATGATTCAGAGATAACGATGGGTGAAGGCCAGGCATCGAAGGTGCTGGTGGAAAAGGAAGGACAAACCATTCAGCTAAACTATCTAAGAGAAGGTGAGAATGCAAAGATAGGAAAAATCATTGGTGGAGTCTCGCTCCTTGAGAAATTTGAGCAGATGGGTCTTGCGGAAGGAGGAAAAATAACACTGGTCAGGAAGAAGGTGCAGCCACCTGTTCCAAAAATTGGGACTTATGTGAGTGCAAAGATTGGTGATCAGTTGGTAACAATCGGGCGAGGACTATCAGAGAGGGTCTGGGTGGAATAAGATTCACTGGACTTTCGAAAACTACACAACTTCGTTGTGCAGAAAATAACCGGAAACTCTTGACCACGCAGCAATCAAGAATCAAAGGTTACCGGCTATTTCCAAGCCATAATAAGGAAGAGCATATAACAACTCGGACAGTTGGAAAAATATTCGCAAATGCCTATAAAAAGGCAAACATTAAAAAGGATGCTGCGGTTCATAGTCTAAGACACAGTTTTGCCACACACTTGTTAGAGAGCGGGGTGGATTTGAGATATATCCAAGAGCTTTTAGGGCATAAGAGCAGTAAAACAACGGAGATATACACACATGTAAGCAATAAAGATTTGAGTAAGATAAAAAGCCCATTAGATAATTTGCTCAACAAAGGGGATACAAAAGCATGAAAAGAAATATGGGTAATACGATGTGTTCCGATAGAGGTATGTATATCCGCAATACTGCGGATATAATGCCAAAATGGAGGTATATACGCATTGCGGATATACCTGAGTTATACGCAATCGGCTTCGGGGGGTTATAAGTGGAGGCTACAGCAATGAGTAGTAAAGAATTTCAAGAATGTATAGACGAAATAGCAGGTTTAATAAAAAAAGGGCAAGTCCTCTTCTTCGTTGGATCAGGAATATCAAGAGAGAAACCAACTGGTCTTCCTACAGGGGAAACACTAAGGAATGAACTTGTAGAGTTATTTTGTTTTGATCAAGAAAATGATATCAAACAATATCTTTTAAATGCGGTTGAGAAAATAACTTTGGAGGAAGTCTCCCAAGTCATCTATGAACATATAGACGACCGATTATTGGATCTGTTATCGACTATACTTGATGATCAAAAAGTACAACCAAATAACATACATCAATTTCTCGCAAAGTCTTTGACTTATGGCAATGTTGTAGTAACTACAAATTATGACAGCATGATCGAAAGGGCTTATACCGAAAATGTACCAAAAGAAATACAAAAGGAAAAAGCGCTTTGGCTATATTATGATGACCATCATTTCGATGAGTTTTATGATTACCGCCAAAATATAGTGAGTAGTGAAGAAGACACCAAGTGGTTCTCACCTATACTTAAACTTCATGGAACTCTCCAAGACATTAGGTCGAAAAGAAATACTAGGGATAGTGTCATTACTATTTTAAGCCGAATCGAAAGTTTACCCTTGCCTAAGAAAAAAGCGCTTAAAAATTTGTTTGATGATTATCATGTTATCTTTATGGGTTATAGTGCTCGGGATTTAGATATTTTTGAATGTCTTTCAGAAATCACTAGTCGTAGAGAAGATTTAACTTTGAAATGGAATTTAGATATTAGCGAGACGATTTCGGATCTCTATAGGATTACTGGCATTGGGGGAGGGATGAATAAAAAGAAGATTTTTTGGATTAAATATTATCCAGAGCAAGAACCAAAAATATTGACATATAAGAATATTAAAGATGAAAGCAAGAGAAAAACTGATTGGGAGACCCTAAATACTAATAAGGTCTTATTGAATAGATGCATATACGGAACTGATTTAGGAATAAAAATAAAGCAAACTGCGATCAAATTTGTAGAAGCATTAGCAAATAGATTAAAAAAAATAGACGATAAACATTTTTGGATTTTACCTAAGCAACAAGATACTCCAGACGAACAACATCTTAAATCATACAGAAAAGATAAACTCATCGAATTGGCAAGCACAGTTCCTAAGTACTCAAGAATGCTGATATTGGCTGACATTGCTGAGAAAGCAAGAGTATGGGGTATTGCTAAACAATTTTGCAAGGAAGCACAGTTAATAGACATTATAGTTACGAACCTAATATTTCTAACTTATGTTCCTCATCAATAAACTTTTCAATCCATCCCTTCGCAAAGCTGATCTGTGATGAATATTTCCGAAACTTATCACTGATTATCTCTTTCATGTGATTTAAATCTACAATAAACTCGCGTGAAATGACTTTCTTGATGCTTTTCCAGATGAATTCAATTGGATTCAAATCCGGAGAATATGGGGGCAAAAATACCAATACAATCCCGTTTTCTTCAGTAAACTTTGTAGTATCTTTTGCCCTATGCGAACTAAAATTATCAAGAATAATAACAATGGTCTTTCCAGGGTTTTTGGACCTTATTTCACCAAAGAATTCACAAATCGATTCCTTTTTCGAGTTTTCCTTAAAGTCGATAACTGAGTTTCCGTTTAATGCATAAAATCCAAAAGTATTCGCTCGTAATTTTGTAGTGTTCTTGCATATTACGGGTTTTGTAAACGACCACAACCGCTGTGTATTTGACGTTGTCTGAGGGGATGTTTCATCAAAAAAACCTATCATAGCGTCATTATTTAGTTCAGGAATGTTTTTTTTAAACGTTCTTCCGCATCATCTGGTTTTCGGTAATCATGAGGAAATGGTTTTGCGTGGTGCATCTTGAAACTTTTTAAAATAACTCGTATCTGCTTTTGAGTATATCCGACTTTAAACTCTCTTAAAACAAGTTCTCTTACCTCTTCTGTTGTCCAATTGTTCTGTTTTTTCAGTATTCTTTTTAGTTGTTCTTTTTGTTGAATTGAGAGCTTCGAGGGTTTTCCTCCTGCAAATTTTGGTTTTAAACCGTCATATCCTGCTTCATTCCATCTGTTCTGCCAAATATAGGCAACAGGTTTTGAAATTTCTACTCTTTTGGCTGCCTTCTCAACACTCAGCCCTTCATAACGGAATTTAATAAGATACAATCTTTGTAAAATTTTTACATCCTTCTCTATCGATTTTATTCTTTTGGTTAGTTCTTCAACACTCATGTGTCGCACAATGGTGATTGATTCATGTCTTGTCATGAATATAGACAAAGAACTGATTAGTTATAAAAGTTACGTTCTTGACTATAATTTAAAATCTATTGCTGAAACAGAACGGCGTCTTGGTTGGTATTTTTACCAGTTGAATCGAGAAGGCGATGCTGGTAAGGCATTGCACCATTATGAATTAAGTCATTCTTCATATCAGTTGCTTGGTGATAAGTTTGAAGAAGCTCGCCTTAAAAGCTCGCTTGGTCTCTTATACAACAGAAGACAAAGAGAATTAGGGAAGCTGGAGTTAGATACATCAAAGACATATGTTGAACGCGCTTGGGATGTGCTAAAACCAATTCTTGATCCAACGCATACTATAACTGAAGGCAACATAACGAGCAAGGATGAAATAGATCAAGTAGTTGACAAGATGATAAACTTATCTCGTCATGTAACCGTTGAACAGAAACGTATACTTGCGAAAGTTTGGGGTGGAATAGCCCATGTTTATCTCCGTTTAAGTGGGGATCCTGGAGGAGTTATTGTTAGGAAAGGAAGAACTGAGATTGAAGAGGATGAAGAGAATAGACAATTATTATATAAAGCAGAGACATTCCTCAGAGCAACTCGGCAATTAGAAAAAGAAGTTGGAGCAATCCGTGATTTAATACAAACTGATCACTTGATAGGCCTAACACTTACTAGACTTGGAAAAGCTGAAGAAGCAATTAAATTTCATGAAAATTGGACGAGAAAGGCAGGATTACTTGGATGGAAGCATGAATACGCACAAGCATGTAGAAATTTAAGTGTAGCATATGCATACAACGGAGATGGGGAAAGTAAAAAATGGGTTGACGAAGCTATTAAGACTTGGGAAAATTTGCAAAAAATAACAAGTGAGGATAGAACAACAGACATTGAAGCAGCAAAGAAACTCAAGAAAAAGATTTCCAATTTAATAAAGAAATAAGCAATATGGAAAAGAGGATAATAACACACCTCGCCGACAGCGTATAACACGGTGTATGCGGTTCGCTTCGCTCACCAAAATGCTCGGCTTCGCCTCGCACTTCGCATACACCGAGAACGTTATCTGCTGCACTCGATTGCCTGTGCAGCTTGATTACTTCGTAATCGAGAGTTGATTTCTGCAAAAGCGAAGTTGTGCAGTGCTTGCGTAATCGAAAATTAAAAATTAATTTCCGCACAACGAAGTTGTGTGGTTCTGCAGAACGAAGTTGTGCAGTACCAAAGGATTAATAATACTTCTTTTACACATAACAATAAAGGTGACAGTCATTCAACCAATCCTCCAGGTAGCTCTTGACATACTTGAAACAGAACGTGCCATCGAAATAGCAACTGAGGCAGTGGCGGGTGGCGCGGAATGGATAGAAGCAGGTACACCGTTAATCAAAAGCGAGGGCATGGATGCAATACGAAAACTGAGAGAAGCATTCCCTGACAAAACCATTGTTGCGGACATGAAAATTCAGGATACAGGTGCATTGGAAGTTGAAATGGCATCAAAAGCAGGAGCGGACGTGATAACAATCCTTGCGACTGCTGACAGTGCGACAGTGGAAGATGCCCTGCGGGCAGCACGCAAATACGGAACAACACTCATGGCAGACCTCCTGTGCACAGAAAACCGGATTGTGCGGGCAAAAGAACTTGAACGGCTTGGGGTGGACTACATCAACTTTCACACAGGAATCGACCAGCAAATGAAAGGAGAGACTCCACTAAAACTGCTTAAAAATGTAGATTTAGTTACTCCCATTGCTATTGCAGGGGGAATCAACGCGGAAATGGCTGCACAAGCAGTATCAGCAGGTGCAAGCATAATTATAGTGGGCGGAAACATCACTCGCTCAGAAAACGTTACAGAATCCACAAAAAAAATAATCAGTGCAATGCACAAACCACAGACCACTGCCAACAAAAAAATAAACATACAAAAAGAGATCATACGTCTCCTGGAGAACACATCAACACCAAACATTACAGATGCCATTCATCGAAAGGGTGCAATGAAGAACATCAAGTCAATTGTCGCAGGTCAAAAAATAGTTGGGCAGGCTGTTACAGTACAAACATTTGAAGGCGACTGGGCAAAACCAGTCGAAGCAATCGACATAGCAAAACCTGGTGAGATCATAGTAATCTACAACGCAAGCAAACATATCGCACCATGGGGAGAACTTGCCAGCTTAAGCTGCATCAATAAAGGCATTGCAGGAGTCGTCATCGATGGTGCAGTGCGAGATATAGACGATATTCGAAAACTTAAATTCCCAGTATTTGCCTGCAACGCGGTACCGAATGCAGGAGAGCCAAAAGGCATGGGCGAAATCAATGTAGAAATCGTATGCGGGGGACAAACCGTGCGGCAGGGGGATTACATCGTAGGCGACGATAATGGTGTTGTTGTAATACCAAGAGAGCAAGCCTACGAAATCGCACGGCGTGCTGTTGAAGTAGCAAAAACAGAACAACGCATCAGGGAAGAAATAAAACGCGGGAAAACCCTCTCACAGGTACTGCACCTTGAAAAATGGGAAAAAATGTCGTAGTCAAATGCCAAAGAGGGTATTTGTGCATTCTCTATAACCACGCGTAATTAACCTGAACAAATTAACTTCTCGCGAATATATTCCCTGACTCCAAAAACCAATTCTCTATCGCTTATTCTTTCAAACCTCCGGCAGGAACGGCAGTGTGATTACCTCACTTTGATAAATATATTAAGTGATTAAGTTTATATATTGTTTATTGCTATCTTTATCTATTTGGTGAATGTATTATGAAACAGTGGTATCGTGACACTGGTCTCCAGGCAAGAATGTTTTTGACTATGTTTTTGCTTGCAGCAGTCTATCTGGCTTTTATTATCTTCCTTGCAACAATGGGGGTTGGTACGATGGGTATTGTAGTTGTTGCCGGGCTTTTCATATTTATTCAGTATTTTTATTCTGATAAACTTGTATTGTGGAGTATGGGTGGGAAGATCGTAAGCGAGAGCGAGGAACCTGAACTTCATACTATTATTAGCCGCTTGTGTCAGATTGCAGATTTACCAAAGCCGCGGATTGCTGTGGTTGAAAACAATGTTCCCAATGCCTTTGCAACAGGTCGCAGCAAGAAAAACGCTGTTGTGGCTGTAACAACAGGTCTTATGCATCAGTTAAACCATGGCGAACTTGAAGCAGTGATCGCGCATGAACTGAGCCATGTTAAAAATAGGGATGTACTTGTGATAACTATTGCAAGTTTTATCTCTACAATAGCATTTTTCCTTGCACGAAACCTCATGTTCTTTGGTATGATGGGTAGGGGAAGACGTGATTCCGGAGGCATTATGGCTGTATGGATCGTATCGCTTCTCGTATGGCTGATCAGTTTCCTTCTGATACGCGCCCTTTCACGATACCGTGAGTTCTCTGCTGATAGAGGTTCTGCAGCAATCACCGGGCAGCCAGCACAACTTGCGTCAGCCCTTATGAAGATAAGCGGTGCAATGAAACGTGTACCTACAGATGATCTTCGCAAGGTCGAGGGCATGAATGCATTTTTCATCATACCTGCTGTTTCTGGCAGCAGCCTGATGAAACTGTTCTCAACCCATCCACAGATTGAACAACGTATTGCAAAACTTGAAGAAATGCAGCAAAAAATGGAGTTTTAAAAAATATGGGTTTTCTGGATGCATTTCTTGGTAAGACAAAACTTCCAAAGTCCAAAACCAAAGATATCTTTGCAATCTCCACAGCCAACGTCACATTCGAGGCAAATCTTAATCTCAGAGCACTTAACAAAGCAGGTATATGTTTTAAACCGCAGGCATCATCGCATTTCACACAAGCACGAGCTGAGGTGGAAGAGTTATTAACCTACTCCTGCAAAGATACCAACACCGGGTATCAGATAACAAAAGATGCCTATGGATATACATGGATCGTGCTCGAAGACCCTGATTTTGAGGATCTCGTATCCAACATATACCTGGTAAGCGAGGGGTTAATTGAGCGTGATTTTGGAGAACAACTCCTGTGTGCACTGTTCACTTTTAAAGAGAAGGGTGGCGCTAATGTATACTGGATATATAACTTCAAACACGGTAATTTCTATCCGTTTGCACCAAAAGCAAACAAAGAGCGCAATTCTGCGTTTGAGTTCCGCCTTCGTTCAGTAATGGAAAAAGAATTGCCTATTGAAAAAGATGTAGAGCGCTGGTATCCATTATGGGATGTGCCAGTTTAATATGTGTTGATGCGTTTGACAATCAAAACACGACTCCGGGATTTCATTATAACAACCGATGACTGGGTCTTTGCAGTAGCAGATTACACTCACCAAAACGGCGTACGCTCTATACTAAGATACGTACCTGACAAAGAAGGAGAACGCCTGAAAAACGGTGTCAGATATCACAAACTGGATTTTGACGACTCTTTCACATTTATGAAAAAACACCGTCCATCGTGGGTGAAGGACGTTCACATCGTGCCATTCGACCAGGTAAAACAGGTGTTAAACCCGGTCAGGCGAATACCAGACCTTATTAGAACCAGTCCAGAAGTAGCAGTGATTGTGCAGGTTCTCTTAGATGGAGGAATACCGCTATCACAGATTGGTATTACCGGTTCACATCTACCAGGATTAACTAACGAAACATCAGACATTGATCTTATCGTATACGGCAAACACTGGTTTAAAGCAAGAGACCTGATTGCAAAGGCAAAAAAAACTGGTGGGACCATCTGCGAAATAAACGACGAGATGTGGCATCGCATCTACAACAAGCGAATCCCTGCCACCACCTTTGAAGAATTTATACTGCATGAAAAGCGAAAAGGTAATCGCGGCATGGTAAACAATACATACTTCGATCTTTTGTATGTACGGGATTGGAAAGACATAAAACCGCTACTACCAGGAGTCGACATCAAACACCAGAAAATAGAAGCAATGGTAACAAATGCGGATTATGCCTTTGATGCACCATCAATATACAAAATAGACCATCCGGAAATCAAGTATGTGCTCTCGTACACGCATACATACGCCGGACAGGCAAAGAGGGGCGAACACATCGAAGCAGAAGGTATGGTAGAACAGATAGGAAACATAAAACGTCTCGTGGTTGGGACAAGCCGTGAGCCAAAAAACGAATGGATACGATCGCTCACGCTTATTAAAAACTCGACTACTTTGCGTAGCTCGACTACTTCGTAGTCGAGAGTCAAATATTACTGGCTATTTTTTGCACTTGATTGCTATGCAATCGAGAATTAAAAGTTCCCGGTTGCCTTCTGCACAACGAAGTTATGCAGTGCTTGCGTTGTATACAGTTACTGTTTGTCTCTGTACACGAAGTGTACAGTTCTGCAGAATGAAGTTATGCAGTGCTTGCGTAATCGAAGAGAGAAAATAAAAATCCTTAAAAGGGATGGATTCACATTTAAGTAAAGAAAATTTGTGCTTATGTAAAACGAAGTTCATCATTAAGTAAACGTTAATGAAACACTTTATAACAAAACACCACTCAGGACTTGTACCATGAAGTTTTCAGCGCGCACCAGGCATATCGATATATCAGGCATACGTAAGATGTTTGAAGCTTCTGGAAGAGAGACAATAAATCTTGGACTTGGACAGCCGGACTTTGACACACCAGAACACATAAAAGAGGCAGCAATTAAGGCGATACAGGAAGGGTTCACAGGATACACAGAAAATCTTGGAATGCCTGAATTAAGAGAGGCGATTGTTGAAAAATTCCAGCAGGAAAACAATATCTATGCAACACCGGGACAGGTTATTGTTACAGCGGGAGCATCAGAAGCACTCCACATTGCCCTTCAGAGCATCATAGAAGAGGGCGATGAAGTGCTGATTCCAAACCCTGGATTTGTATCCTACAGTGCACTTACACACATAGCAGAAGGAAGACCAAAAGACCTGCCTTTAAGTAAGAATCTCACCATATCCCCAGAAACAGTAGCAGAAGAGATAACACCAAAGACACGGGCAATCATCATCAACTCTCCAGGAAACCCGACAGGTGCTGTACAAACAAAAGACGAAATAAAAGGCATATCTGAAGTAGCAGAAGATTACAACCTTACCATCATATCAGATGAAGTCTACGAGCACATCATCTATGAAGGCGAGCACATAAGCCCGGCAGAGTACACAGAAAACGTAATCACCATCAATGCCACATCCAAAACTTATGCCATGACTGGCTGGCGCATTGGATACGCAACTGCACCAGTTGAGGTAATCGAACAAATGACAAAAATACACCAGTACATACAGGCATGTGCCACGAGCATATCACAAAAAGCAGCACTTGCAGCACTAACAGGGCCACAGGATTGTGTCGGGGAGATGCGCATGGAGTTTCTAAAACGACGAAACATCTTGCTTAAAGGCTTTGATGAGATGAACATCAAGTACCCGCACCCAAAAGGCGCTTTTTATGCCTTCCCGGAAGTAGCGAATGCAGAAGAAATGGTAGAGCGATTCCTGCATCATGGTGTGATTACAACACCAGGGACAGCTTTTGGAAGCAGCGGAAGTGGGCATATTAGATTCTCTTATGCCACATCACAAAAAAACATAGAACAAGCACTGATGATCATAAAAGATATACTTTAGATAGAGGTGCTAAAATGGCTGCGTCTTTTGATTACTTTGAACATGTTGCAGATATTGGTGTAATTGGAATCGGTGACACACTTGCAGAAGCATTTGTTGGTGGGGCACAGGGGCTTTTTAATGTGATGGTTGATATTGATCAGGTAGATGGTACCAGGTGCATTGATATAACATGCAGTGCTTTTGATATTCAGGAATTGTACATCGAATGGCTTAATACCCTGCTTGCCAAAGCTGACATCAATGGAATGGTATTTTGCAGGTTTACTATTGACCAGTTAACAGAAAATACACTGCATGGTCATGCTTTTGGAGAAACTATCAATGCAATGAAGCATCATATTAAAACCGAGGTAAAAGGTGCTACCTATTCCATGCTGAGTATCGAGAAAGTGAATGATAAATTTGTTGTAAAATGTGTTGTGGATGTGTAAGTATGGATCTTGAACGATTGAAAAAAATTGGTGACAATGTATGGGAAATACCGAAAAGTGGAGACATGCTTGTTAATGGGCGAATCTTTGGAAGTTACGAACTTGTTCTGGGGATGGACGATAAAGTATACGAACAGACCAGTAATGTCGCATGTCTTCCCGGAATCCAAAAATTTGCTGCCGTTATGCCGGATGCGCACTGGGGCTATGGATTTCCCATAGGTGGGGTTGCAGCATTCGATCCCGAAAATGGTGGGGTAGTCTCGGTTGGAGGTGTTGGTTTTGATGTCAACTGTGGGGTTCGAAGCCTTACCACAAATCTCACAGTGAACGACGTGAAGCCCAAACTTTCAACACTTGTTGATGTTCTTTTTGATATGGTACCTGCCGGTCTTGGCTCACGGGGTGAGATAGCACTTGCAGGAGGCAAGATCTATGATGTTCTGACCGATGGTGCACCATGGATAGTAGAACAGGGTTACGGTACTAAAGAAGACCTTACCTTTATCGAGGAAGGTGGTGTGATCGCTGGTGCTGATCCAGAAAATGTCAGTGAAACCGCTATAAAGCGAGAAAAACGACAGGTTGGAACGCTTGGTTCAGGAAATCATTACCTTGAAGTGCAGTATGTGGATCAGATCTACAACCAGTCCATTGCTGAAAAATTTGGACTATCTATGAACCAGATAATAATTTCCTTTCACTGCGGCTCACGCGCTCTTGGCCATCAAATCGGCACCGACTATCTTAAAATTCTTGCAGGTGCATCGCGCAAATATGATTTGCCGATCAGGGAAAGAGAACTTGTATGCGCTCCAATACACTCTCCCGAGGGTGAAAAATACTTCTCGGCAGTGAACTGCGCTACAAACTATGCCTTTGCCAACAGGCAGGTAATAGCACATCTGGCGCGAAAAGGGGTTAATAAAGTATTTCCGGATGCAGATGTAAAGACGCTCTATGATGTTGGACACAACACCTGCAAGGTTGAACGACACAAGCTCAATGGTAAAACAAAAACGCTCTATGTTCATCGAAAAGGTGCTACCAGAGCATTTGGGAAGGGAAGAGATGAGCTGCCGGAATCGTACAAGGGTGCAGGACAGCCAGTATTAATTGGTGGCAGCATGGGCACAGCGTCCTATATTCTTGCTGGACTGGAAAAAGAGGGGGGTGCATTTGCATCAGTGTGCCATGGAGCAGGCAGAGTAATGAGTCGAACAAAAGCTAAAAAGCTCTGGCAGGGAGAGGGAATTGTAAAAGAGCTTGGAGCACGCGGTATCATCATTAAAACACACTCCATGAGAGGTGTCGCGGAAGAGGCGCCTGGAAGCTACAAACCAATAGAAAAAGTGGTGGATGTGATTGATGCCACCGGACTTGCAGCAAAAGTTGTAAGAGTGCGCCCGCTTGGATGCATCAAAGGGTAATAGGATATTGATTTCGAGTTTCAACTTTTATGCAAACGAGTCCCCCATTCATGGTTGTAAAGGGGGATCGCACGCATAGTGGCTATTTTCATTTAATTACTATATCCCGCTACTCTATAGATGATGGGCGTTATGTGCATCCTTCGGATGGCTTGAACCAGAATAACAATCGTGGCGCTAAAATTGGTGCATGGATAACACTACAAAAAGGGACATGTGAAGAAACAGAGGTTATTCATACTTGCATCTTTAAGATGGATAGACGAATATAAGTTTGGATATAATGCTAAAATATAAGGAATATACGAATTCAAGTTCGGATATCCTCAAGTTAGGCGAAATGCTGCCCATTTCTAAATTCCAAAAGATAAGTTTATAATCAGAAATCATTGACTAAGATATTTGTAAACTTCAAGAGCTTGCCAATGAAGAAATCCAAACAATCGAAAATACCCAGCCATAGTAAAACAAGTTTTACCGATGAGCGGTCAACAACTTTGATTAAGTATATTTTGGCGACTCATGGAAGAGTAATGACACAACTTTATTCTAACGATAAATGGCCAAATATAGATGGCTTTTTGGAAGTGCAAGACAGCAATAGGAATTTAGTCGGTAGATTATTTGTGCAAGCGAAAACATTGCCACCCAATCATAAAAACAAATTTCGTTGTCCAATTCCGTTTTTTTCCAGTTGTGAAATAGACCCAATCCTATTATTTGGCGTTGATAACCAAAATAAAAAGGTGTATTGGCGCTATTTTGATAGCCAAATCATTAAAAACATTGACTTTAAAAATAACAAATACTCCAAGACAATAACCTTTGATAGCAACAACTTTTTTGATGAAAACACAAGTAATTATATTGGTGAGTGGGAAGAGATTATCAAAAATAATAGGTTCAAGTTCCAAAATTATGATGAGTTGAGCAATGCCTATATGATTATTCTGCAAAGTTCAAATGCGGCATTAGGTAAAGTCAATAATGATTTTGTTAGAATTCACGACTTTTTAGATACCTTCAATGGTTTATTAGACCGTGAATTTTCTATAGTCAAAACCCTTTTTTATCCTCGCACTTGGAATATCGGTATCGCTTATTATGAATATAAGCCTTCAAAGCTTAGTTATGCTTTGTATCCTATCTATTTAGATAAAAATGATGTTCAAATCAAAGAAGTTGACAAAAACCTACATGACAAAATTCAAAAAGAGGGATTAAGTTTCACCGGACATTTTGCCGAAAATCCCATAGAAACAAGACCAAAAGAATACGCAAAGGAGATTATACAGTCCAAAGTTTTCAAGATGCTGGAAAACAAACCACTCAGTCATGCAGGCAATGACTTTCTGGCAAGAGAATTTATTTTTGCCTTTGTTGATAAATTCCATGCTCAACTTGGATTAACAAAAAAAGACACCCACACAATCCGCGAGATAGAAAAAGCTTTTTACCAATATCTTCCTTCGTGGGTAGAAGAAGCCGCCAATTTTATGGTTTCAGTAAAACGCAACGGCAAAAATAAATTAACCGATTGTTTGACTGTTGATAGGTTGCGAGGTGGGCAACCGTATTTCGACCCTGACAGTATGATTCGGCAAATTATGAAAGATGAACTGAAAGATATTGAGGATAAAGTAAAGGCAAGATTGAAAGATAAAAAAGTGAAAATCCCAAATTGGCCAATAGGTAATCAAGAATTGCCCCGTGGTGTTTTTGTTGAGCTTTTTACTTATCTCAGAAATACTCAAGATGAAATAACTCGTCCATACAATCCCAAAGATTTTCACCGATTAAATAGCTGGGTTTGGGAAGTATTCTCTAAAAAAGATGCCGAGCAAAACTTAAAAACATTTTTTGAGAACTTACTAAGTGTCTACAAAACAATACTTGAAAACAATTTCCCTATCCTAAAAAATGAACTTTCACTTTTTAGCAAAGCAGACAAAATCATTGTTACTTTTGCAGTAAAAGATAAATATAAATCTGCCCAAGATAGACCTACTTACAAAATGTTCTATCTCAAGTCTGAAAATAAACATCTTGAGAGGTCGATTATGGTTTTGACTAACAAACAGGCAGAAGAATTTAATAACTTTGACTGGAATAAGCGAGAAATTGATCACCAGAGAAATAAATACAAAGTTGTTTCTATTCGTAGCAGTGTTTTGGATTTTATTTATGAAGATACGCCGATGTTAGATTTTGTTTATCATCTGTTAGATGATAGATTAAAAGATTATTTTAAAATTTAAAACAAAGAGTGAGCAGCACATCACATAACATGATATATCTGGCTACGCTCCGCCCAAATTTTTGCTATCGCAAAAACTTCAGATATACCAGAAACGTTAAGCGAAATACGTCTTCTAAATCCACAAAATATACATAAAATGAAGAAAGTCATAATCAAAAAGGAGGAATCAGAATGAAAAAGAAATTCAATCAGGTGTATCGATTTAAGATATCATTATTGGGTATTAGACCACCTATTTGGCGACGAATACAAGTTCCAGAAACCTATACGTTTTGGGATTTACACGTTGCCATTCAGGATGTAATGGGTTGGGCGGATTATCATCTTCATGAATTTGGAATAACTTCTCCTGAAAACGGAGAAAAGGTGAGAATAGGAATCCCTGAAGAAAATTTTGACAAAAAAGTTCTTCCTGGATGGAAACAAAAAATTGCTGATTATTTTTCACAGGAGAATGAAAAGGCAGATTATGTATATGATTTTGGAGATAATTGGGAACATATTATCAAGTTGGAAAAAATCCTCCCAAGAGAAGAAAATATCAAATATCCTATATATATCAAAGGGAGAAGAGCATGCCCACCAGAAGATTGTGGTGGGATCGGCGGTTATTACAACCTATTGGAAATCATAAAGAATCCCAATCACGAGGAGTATGAAGAAATGTTAGACTGGTTTGGTGGGGAATTTGATCCAGAACGTTTTGATGTAGAAGAGGTTAGTTTTGACGATCCTGTTAAACGTCGAAAAATTGCATTCGGGTAGAAGACGTACATCGCCCGACACAGCTATCCAATACGATGTTGTGATTTTAAATGATACCCTGCTGCAAGTCCAACCACCAGTCCGGAAAGATGTGCTATGTGGGCAACCGCATCGCCACTGCCCATCATCAAAAAATCAAGCAGTACTAACAATATGAGCGCATAAGTGATCGGCATCGGAATAAAATAGACATAGATTCGAATATGAGGTGCAAGTATCGTAAGAGTTGCAAGTACGCCATAGAGCGCTCCACTCGCACCAATAATCGGGACGCTGGACGTAAGCATATGCCCAAGTGCTGCTACGATTCCAGATGCAAAAAAAATAAACAAAAATCTTGGTGTGCCAATGCGACGTTCAAGTTCAGGTCCAAAGAAGAACAGGAACATGCCGTTAAAAAGCAGATGTGTGAAATTCCAATGCAAAAACATATACGTGACAATTGTCCATGGACGATCAAACAAAGAAGGGGGATAAAACACAAGAGCATGGTACACAATATTAGATATAACAGGGATGGGTTTAAGTAAAAACACAAATGATATAATTATAAGCAGGGCTAAGGCACTATTATTAGATGCAAACCTGAGCCAGCCCGAAGCGCCTCCAAGACCTTTTTGCACAGCTTCGCCGGCATAATTCTGTACATTCTCATGCAATGTTCCGGATTCCCGGAGCTTCTGTTTATACTCTGCAATGCCAAGACAATGATGATTCTCTGGCAGGCGGTGATCAGCACAAAAACGCCCGCCACAGTACTTGCAGGTAAAAAGCATCAGTTCGTATTTACCACAGAAATGACAGCGACTAGCAACCATAAAATAAACACATGATGGAAATAATAATACATAAACTAAACCATTATACAGGCGAGTGCTTAAGTATATGAAAAGCTTTGAGCATGTGGAGGAGGTTTAAATATCATGGATCGCGATCTATCGACTATATTAATAGTTGTGGTGTTATTTCTGATCTTTGTAGGTCTTCTTGCAGCATCAGGCGGTGATGAAAAGGAAAAGTCACGTTTCTGGATCAGGAACATCGATATCAAGGCAGAAGCAGTGGATGAGGATACTGTAAATATCACCGCTATAATCACACTGGAGCACAGAGGAGATGCAACAGGTGGTGTTAAGCTTCTTGTGAAAGTCTACGATGGAAAAACAGGGCTTCTTCTTATGGAGCAGTGCGCGCCTGCTGGTGGGCTTGAATCCCAGTCTGCTTCGAACAATAAAAGTGTGATACCTGGTGGTGAGCAGTCTGTTGAAACAAGGCTCTCGTTTATGCTCCCGACCAAGGATTCGTTGAGTCTTATGGTTGGATTATTCGAGGGTGATAAGTTTATAACAGACAGGGAAACCTGGATTTCAGGGCTGTCAACTCTCAAAATTGAGGATGACCCAGAGATCCAAATACGTGACGTCGACTTTGCTGTGAACCGAACAAGTGGCGATCGCATGATTGTTGATGCAACTGCATACATCGATAATCTCAAATCCGCTGACACAACCAGCTTAAGGATGCTCATAAAAGTAGAGGACAGTGAGACCGGGCTTCTTGTGGATCTGGCAGAGGTTGATATCGGTCCGCTTGCCGGTGGTGGGACATCGATCAGGTCTGCAAGCCTCAGCCTCCTTGGTGAGAGAGATCATGCAGTCGATCTTACAATCTGGAGCAGTGATAAAATCATTGCAGAGGGATATGGAGAAGTTGGATTGAGTCCATTTGGCAACAGAACAGAATTTATACCTGTAACAGGAACGGTTATTGAAAAAGAGCCTGAAATCAGTGTGGATAAATTTATCCCACGTCCAACATCGACTCCATCAGAAGAAATGATACATTATAAGGGAGTTGGAGGTATGGGATCACCTGAGTTGCCAGCGCCAGGATTTGGTGTTATAGGCGCAATTTTTGCCCTCTTAATCGTTTTATTAATGAGGAGGACTCTAAAATGGTAGATAATCTTCAAAAAACGATTAAATCTATAATAGCTGGAATATTTATTATTATTCTTCTAATCGCAACGCTAACACTATATTTCAGCATGATGCGCACAATATCGACATTTTTTGATTACAGATACGAATCGATTGTTGAGGTTGGATTTGCACTCACAGTTATTGCGATAACGATGACTCTCTTGAAGCGAATCATGAAAACAGAAGAGTGAGGCAACTTACGAAGACTGATGGAGTGCGCCTGGCAGCGGGGGCACATCTACCACAACTTACTTTGGGCCATGTTTTGCAAGCATCAATATGGCAAAAACAACTGACAGAACGGTATTAGGGAAGGAATACAAACATTAATAGATAATGTCTCTTAACTCAAGCATTATGAACTTAATAACTATACTTGGATTGGTAATAGCAACCTGCACGACCATCTCATTTTTACCGCAGGCAATAAAGACAATAAGATCAAAGCATACAAAAGATTTATCATTTGGAATGTATACAGTTTTAACAATCGGAATCTTCCTGTGGTTTGTGTATGGGATTTTCATAAAGGATATCCCTGTCATTCTTGCAAATGGAATAACCCTTGTATTTACTGCTACAATTTTGTATTTAATAATTAAATATAAATAAAAGCCTCAGCCATTTTTGAATGTATGAAATAATCTTTGGTTTATGGGCTCTTGAATTCTTAATTCTTAGGAAAATTGGATAAAAAACTTGCAAAACAGATTCCGGGATAATTTTTTATGTACAATTGTGCAGTACCATTAGTTTTTTTACCAGGTTGGATATATGTGACATTCTATGAGTGATGTTTCTGACCTGGTGATTGTGCCTGATACGAGTGTAATTGCAGACGGCAGGATTACTGCCATGATCGGGATGGGCTGCTACCATGGTGCAATTCTTTTGGTTCATGAGGCTGTAGTGGCAGAGCTTGAGTCGCAGGCAAACAAAGGTAAAGAGACTGGTTTTAGTGGCCTTAAGGAGCTTCAACAGCTTTTTATGCTGTCAGAGTCAGGTACGATTACGCTTGAGTATGTAGGCAAGCGCCCGAGTTTTGAAGATGTCAAGCTTGCATCCGGTGGCGAGATTGATGCAATGATTCGAAAAACAGCAGTTGAACGTGGAGCCTTGTTTGTTACTAGTGACATAATCCAGGCAGAGGTTGCTAAAGCAAGGGGGCTTTCGGTTGAGTATCTGAAGCCAGAGTCAACTCTGTTTGCACCGCTTACAATAGAGCAGTATTTTACAGAAGACACCATGTCAGTGCATTTAAAAGAGAACACGCCCCCTCTTGCCAAGCGTGGGACAGTTGGAATCCAGAAACTTATTCAGATCGATGATGCACCGCTTAATGCTGCTTTTTTAAGAGATTTGTCGCATGAGATACTTGAGCGGGCAAAAAAAGATCAGAAAGGATTTGTTGAACTTAATCACGGAGGTGCATCAGTAGTGCAGCTTGGAAACCTTCGCATTGCCATTGCTCGTCCACCGTTTTCCGATGGAATGGAAATTACCGCGGTACGTCCCATCGCAAAGGTGCGCCTCGAGGATTATCGTCTTGGAGAGAATCTTATAGAGCGATTGACTAAAAAGCAGCGTGGCGTGTTGATTTCAGGTGCTCCCGGCTCTGGCAAGTCAACCTTTGCAGCAAGCATTGCAGAGCATCTGATGAACAGCAGTTACATTGTTAAGACGATGGAATCTCCCCGCGACCTCCAGGTGTCTGATGCAATAACCCAGTATTCACCTCTGCGTGGCGATATGGAACAGACAGCCGATGTTCTCCTTCTGGTGAGACCAGACTATACCATCTATGATGAGGTGCGCCGTACTCGTGATTTTCAGGTATTTGCAGACATGCGTCTTGCAGGTGTCGGTATGATCGGTGTGGTGCATGCGTCATCTGCTGTTGATGCTGTGCAGCGATTGATAGGACGCGTGGATCTCGGTGTAATACCGCAGGTGGTTGACACGGTAATATATCTTGAAGCTGGAGAAGTTGAAAAGGTGTATACCCTTCGTTTCACTGTTAAAGTGCCGTGCGGTATGGTAGAAGAAGATCTTGCACGCCCGGTTATTGTTGTGGAAGAATTTGAGACACACACGATGGAATATGAGATTTACACGTATGGCGAGCAGGTCATTGTAATGCCTGCAACAGTGGAGGAGCCTTTTGACGAAAAAGGGTTAAAAGAGATGGTTACTTCAGAAATCGAAAAACATGCACGAAAACCTTTTGAAATAAA
Source organism: Candidatus Argoarchaeum ethanivorans (assembly GCA_004193545.1). Taxonomy (GTDB): domain Archaea; phylum Halobacteriota; class Methanosarcinia; order Methanosarcinales; family EX4572-44; genus Argoarchaeum; species Argoarchaeum ethanivorans. The sequence continues at coordinate 34,648 of RPGO01000009.1, forward strand.
CGTATTGTCTCAACGAAAAGCAGTGATACTTTGCACGGAGTCAGATATACCTGCACTGATTGGAAAGGGGGGAAGGAATATTGAAAAAATTGAAAAACGAGTCGGGATGCGTTTGGATGTACGACCAGACAAAACGCTCGTTTCAGGCAAGCAGTCAGACGTTGAGATTGAAACAACAAAAAAGCACCTCACACTCCACTTACCTGAATTTGCCAGTGAAGTGGTTGAAATATTTATAGACGAAGAGCCTGCATTCAGTGGGCTGGTCAGTCGAAGGGGGGAGATACGTATGCCAAAAAATAGCCAGCAGGCAATCACACTCTATCAAGCCCTGAAAAAAAACAAGCAGATTACAGTGTGCTGAATACTTGACCTGCAAAGCCGTCGGTGGGATTTAAACCTGCAAGCTCACGCTTGCAGAAATAAACATAAGTTTGCTGGCGTTCGGTTAAGAAGTTTTGGCGATTCATTGCTCACGTTTTTGACGACTTGAATGCTCTGACAAATCCTGATGCATATTAAAGTCACAATCAGTCATGGATGGAACCAAATCTTAAATGGAAAAAAGCTGAGCACGTGATAATCTTGGTTGCAGTGTCTCGATTTCCGCGAATGACGAATCGAAGCTTTTTAGGGTGAGTAGACCGCAACAATTATTACACAGTGCTCGTTAATGTGGTACGCGAATTGATGGGGCATAGCGAGTATATATTCGGGCTCATGGATAGTTATCCATCCTTGGAACGTGATGTTCCATAAGCTGCCCATTCTTAAAGACGAGAAGTGCCGGGATAGACATTATTCCGTACTTTCTTGAAGACCGGGGATTTTCATCGACATTAAGTTTCCCAAAAACGATCTTACCTGCATAATCCTTTGCCATTGCATCAATAATTGGCCCAATCATCTGGCATGGCTTGCACCACGTAGCCCAGCAGTCTATTACCACAAGTGGGTACTTTCTGACCGTTTCATCGAAATTGGTATCTGTAATCCTGACTGGTGAAGCAGTAGCTTCTTCTGTCTTAGATGCTGTGCCAGGTGAGAAGCGTTTCTTCATCTCATCGAGCTTTTTCTTTCGTATCTGTTCAAGTTCATCCATTTAATTCAACTCTTTGCTCACGCATTTCAATGATTGGTGCCTGCACTTCTTCTCTGAGCCTGTCAATTGCTTCTTGCAGCACCGGGAAAAGCTGCTGCCTGTGTTCTGCTGCTACCACAATGTAGACAATATCCCCCCCCGGTCGTATCAGTCCAGTTCGGTGGTGCATGACCACATCTGTTATTCCATCTCGTTTTTTCAGGTCATTGCAAATAGCCTCAATCATCTCATAAGCACTGTCCTGTTGTTTAAGCTCAAGTGCTTTTGTAACGTTATTATCTGTGATTTCTCGTACAATGCCTGTAAAGCTTCCAATAGCTCCTGAATATTTTATTATCTCTGGTTTTGATCTTACAACATGAATGAGTGATTTGAGCGTATGATAGTCCTTTTGTTGTAACGTTAACTGAACAAGTTCTTCTATTAATTGCTCATCAAAGATCTGTTTCTTGTCAATGTATTTCACTGTATTCTCTGCTGTTATGTCTATACTAATTTTTGAAAGCTCACTGTCTTTAAAACCCTCGACAACAGCAAAGTTCATCCCACTGTCACATAATTCATCAATAGCAGCGTGCAGATCAACATCAGGAATGATCTTAACCATTTCATTCGAACTTATGCCGATGGTCATATTTGAACCTGACGCTATGTGCCGGTAAGTGTCGGTTTGATCCGGGTTCAAAGTGCCTTCATGCATGTGTTTTATCGTGCCAACTCTGCCGTATTGTTTTAGACCACGGATAAGCTTTTCTGCAAGCGCAGTCTTGCCTGACTTCTTATAGCCTACAATAGAAATGATTTTCACAAGGTACACACTAATTCGGGCTGACACTTAAATCTTTGTGTAATTGCCTTTTTAAGGTACAGAGACGAAACTTTAATAAACCGCAAAAGCCTAAAAGAGCAGAAAGCTCCGATAGTGTAGCACGGCCAATCATGCAGGACTCTCACTCCTGCGACTGGGGTTCAAATCCCCATCGGAGCACTTAAAATATTTTTAACTTCTATTTTTTTTGCCGCATTCTGGATTGCAGGATTTGAAGTTGCAATGAATCCTCCCTACTTGAAAACGAGAATCTCCAGAGATTCGTGTATTATAAGGATACGAGTGGATGGCATTGTTGTTCTTTGTTCTTATTACAATAGGCTTTTATCCGGGCATAATTATGCCACCCGGGTTTATCCCATTAATGATATGGTGGAGACGTTTTCTGCCAATCTCAGGTTTCTGCATCAATGATTGATTCATACTTGCTTGGGCATTTGAGTGTTAGTTTGCTAGCGTGTACAACATTGTCCTGGTAGGTGCCTGTTACTACTATCGATATGCCCTCTTTGTAGTTATTAGGTAAGATGCCATGATAGACAACGTCAACCGTGCTTTCATTATCAGTTATTTTAAATTTCAGGGTCTGTGTTTCCTGTACCCTGATTGTCGAGTCTTCAACAATGATGCCATTGATGTTGACTGGTTTTTCAATGTCTCCTCCTGATACGACTTCACTTACTGTTTGGTAGTAGGCTAATTGTTCGCTACTGAAACTTGTAAACCCTGCATAAACAAGCAGCGCCACAACCACAACCACACTTAGTATAATACGTTGTTTTTTATTCATGATTTTTACTCCGGGCATCCATTTTTAGTCCATCCTCGAAGACGATAGTAACTCTTTAGTTCTTCTTCAAAACCAGATGGTTTCATTATCTCTGGAAGAACATCATCTTTCTTATCGAAGCCGCGTTTACAATTAAATCGCCGCTCCATCTCAACAATGCTTGCTCCAAGCATTTGCATATCCTTTTCTTCCATACTTCCTGTTATTTTCGATAGTATTTTCAGGTAATCGTCCATTGTATAAAATCGTACTGAAAACTTGCAAAGTGCCATCGAATCAAGCACTGCATTTCTATTTTCATTATAAACCACACGCTTCGCTTTGCCTGTTATTATGGTTCTTTCTGGATTGCCATATTCTTCCATGTATTCCATACTATAAAGGTGGTCTGCCCCACGATTCGATACTGCGTAAGATAAACCCTGCCCTGCAAGACCTCGACAATCATGCCCTGGAAAGTCAAGACCTTTTACAGTGTAGCAGGGCACATCGTGTTTTTGTGCAAAAGCTGCAGCACCCTTTGCAAGTTCAGCACCAATCCCCTTGCGTTTTGCAATCATTTCAATCAGCTTATGCACACCATCATAATCTCCCCATGTAATCTTATATTTTGTCCTGTTTTTTTCTGATGCTTCAATCAAACCTGCAACTGCTGCACCAGTGGAGATGGTGTCAAGCCCATATTTGTTGCATAGATAATTAGATTTAATAATATCATCGAGGCTGTTGACACACAGGTTTGAACCGAGGGCCATGAGAGTTTCGTACTCTGGCCCCTCGGTTATGATATTATATTTTTTACTCTGCGTTACCCGTTTGCAGGCAACCAGGCAGCTGTGGCAGGTGTTAACATTGATCGTGTGCTTGCGAAGCGCTTCACCGTCGATTTTCCCTGCGTCTTCATAAGTGGTTGCTGAATAGTTTCTGGTTGGAAGTGCCTGATTACTATTTGCCACACCCAGGATGCTTGATGTTCCAAGGTATTTCAGACCTGTCATACTGTCAACAACTTTTTTCCAAAGACCTGCATCGATATCAGTGTAACGACCTACTGGAATCATAGTTCCACCAGATGCAACGACTGCTTTCAAATTTTTATTACCCATCACAGCACCAAGTCCACCGCGTCCAAAAGCTCGATGCATCTGGGTCATGATATTTGCAAAGTATACCTGATGCTCTCCAGCAATCCCTATAACAGCCGTATTTCGAAAATGCACCCGGCATTCTTTTGTCAATCTCATTGGCTTCAAATACGTCAGCGCCCACAAGGTGAGAGCAGCGTCTCGAAGAGTTCTGCGGGTTCATGCACCACATTCCTCACCAATATATACGGGTACACAGGTGAGGATGCTCTTCCCTCAATGATCACTGCGGTATCCTGTGCGTGCAGAGTTCAACCAAAATTGCCGCCGGCATTAGAACTAAAATCGTATTATTGGTCAATGGTGAAATACTGAGCTAACATTATGACGTGCTGAAAATGGGATGGACAGAACCAGTTAATGTGCCTGTTGCAAATATCAACTTATTATCGGAATGTAAAGGCTTTTTACATCTGGTTTTTACCTCATCTGAGAGTGCTGTCGCAAGTCCGCGCCCACCAATAAAACCAAGGAAACTCATCATCTATCTCCTCGGTACGGATTGTCTGTTTGAGGTAGGTTGACGCGCAAGATTCATATCAAGCTCCATGAAGAGTGTTGTGCTTCAAAATGCATAACTTGCAGAAGTCCTCTATCATTTATCAGCACCTTTTAGAAATCTTCGCTAATAATCCTTTACCAAGCACTTTTATTGTTTTGGGACTATTTAAAGGCTTTTTGCTTCTATTAGATTTGTGCCACATGCGAAATGCTTGAGCTTCCTTTTTGCCTCACTACTGCATAACCTAATTTCTCAAAACGATTTTAACTGTTTTCTCTCAAGTGGTTGTAAAGTTGTTGAGTGTTGTATTGTTTCGACCCGATTGTATATTCGAATTATATTATCTACGTCTTATGTTTGAACCGCATGAAGAGTTAGAGTTCACGGCGCAACTTGCCAACAACTTTACAATGACCACGTGGTGGGGGCTGTCAACTTGTTGGGTGTTGGTATCTTCCATGTTTTGATGTCAATTATTCCATTTTTCGCGATTTAGAAAGACTGAGTATTCCTTGATATGTCTTGTATTTCTTTTTATTTGGTTGGGATCGGTCTGTCGGTAGTAATTTTTCAACTTGATTGTTCGTTTGGGGATTGACCCATCTCTCATGAAGATGATAAGTCGTTTCAAAGTCGAAGGGGATGATTTTTTTCCGTATCCACTTTTGTAAAACGCGTGGAATATCGTCATATTTATTTAATAATTTATTTAATCTTTCCTATTGCAATATCAAAAGAGTGGTATGTCCTGAATATTTCCTTAATTTTTGTGAAATAGATGCATAATTTGATTTATTCCGATATGAGACGGCTTTGGACTGGGCTTGATCATGCCCATCCTTTCCTATCATTTTCCTTTCCTATCATTTTGAATGGAGTGGAATATGCATAATTGATGTAAAGCTCCACAGTTTCTCGATTATGCTATTGGCATCCTCTTGTGATCCGTTGTTATTGTAATAAAGCGGTTTTATCTGCAAGTACTGATTTTAAAGCTGTATGAAACTGTCATTAATCTATTTTTATTGGCTATCTCTTCAGCGATTGGGATATTAAATAAAGCATCGAATAATGTCAGACGGTAGCTTTTTCTACCATCAATCTTGATATATTACTCATCATAGCAGTAATAATCGGAATAATCATGTATTTTATTATTGATTCTCTTTTCATCCCAGAATTTCGCCAGTTCTTTATCGATTGAGGAGTTGTGAGAGGTTATCGGTGATTAATTTGAGGAGGGCGAGATTCGAAGAACGTATGGAGATCTCGCAGTTTTTCGCAAGGAACGGTAGCCTGTTTTGACTAAACCATCTATTTTTCTCCTTGAATATCGATGCATATCGATGATTCGGCTATACAACCAAGTTTAACTGTGTTCAAACCATGAAATTCCTGCCGAATCACACAATAAGAAGAACCACAAAATGGGGACAAATTGGGTTAACAAGTTCAAAATGGTTATCTGCCAGGAGGGAATCAATCCCTTGTTCACATGATACAGTTTATTATCCATCGAAATCAGCTCTGCTACTTGGTCTTCTATATGGTTCCGGGGTACCAGATGGAAAAATCAGACAAGAGAAGCTGAATCTGCGAGATGTTTGTTTTCAAAGTAGATAACATTGTAACACTCATTGTACATACTCTGTTTTCCTTATGCATAGATTTTTCGATTTATTTTTGGATAAAAACTTAAATTATAAGACAAAATCAGATTTAAAAAGAAGATACAGGTGTTCCAGCATGGACATGTTTATAATTAACGCCAACACCCGGAGAGTTTACAACCACGTTCTCTTTAACATTGTGTGGGTAAACCCGAAGACAACTCCAATTTGCCTGCCACCAGATAAATCATCGTATTTCTGTATTTAACCGTCTTAAATCCATAGGATCTTTTGACGACAGTTTTGATTTTGTTGTTCAATCCCTCAGCAACGCTATTGTCGAGTCCTGTTCCGATTGCTTCCAGAATCCCATAAGAAGGTTTATCCACGGTCTCAGCAAGTTTGACGATTTCTTCAATCCTATTAAGAAGGTCTGGATACGTGGACTTTTTTTGGGCACCCCACTATTTTAGTGTGGGTGCTATGAACCAAAAATTCAGAATCTCAATCAAGCTGATTTGATGGTCGCAAATCCCGGCTTTCATGCAGGGGGTGACCGGAACAGTAATCCAATTCTTACTGCTCTTTCCACTGAGTGTTAAATGCGCTTATTATGTCATGTCTAAAAATTGGATTACCATGACGTTATCTTGTTTTTGTTGATGAATTCTTCTATTTCAACGTCAACGATTCATCATTAAACTTTGAATATTTAAATTATTTATATTCTCTAAAAACTTTTATTTAAATACATCCCCTGTTTCTTTATACCACAGTACAAAATCAAGATGACTCATAGGAATACAAATCTTCTCTGCAAAATCCTTCATCCCTTTCTCGATTTCAAGATATTTTTTCCTTGACAAAGACTTTGGTATCTCTTCTATTATGCCAAGTAATTTTAAGTTCTTCAGTATATGCCGATCTAAAATCGCCATATTCTCTGCCAGTGCGACATTTCGTAGAAAATGACTCGCCTCCTTGTAACCGATCCCCCTTATGTCATTAACCAGGTAATCTCTTGCTTCTTCAACCTTTAACCCGGTTATTTTCTTTCCAACGTTTAATTTTCCATTATTTATGAATTCTTCTCTTGCATCAATGATATATTCTGCTTTTTTGTACTTAAATCGGACACCATTCAATTCCCGTGCTATCTGTTCCTTATTGCCCCTTAACAGTAGATTTTTACTGGTAAGATTTTCTATAGCAGCCCAGCAAAGTTTTGCTCTGGACTGCGGAGTTAATATGCAAAAAGCAAGTTCAGCAAAAATTCTATTCTCACTTCCTTCATCCAGAACCTCTCTAAATTCACTCAATCTTGATGTTATCTGCCCTTTAATAGATATATAAATTTGACATATCTCTTCAATAACGTTCTCATTTTCAGGCATGAAGCATATCTCCAATCACCATATTCAGGGCTTTCTATCTCTTGTGCTTGTTTATAATCGGTCTCATGTTGTGGTCTCCTCACCCACGCATCGCATTTGAGGTATTTTATCCACACTTTTCCTCAAATGTTCACTGAGTAATATTATTAGATAGAGGGTGTATAAAACTTTCGTTGTTTGCAGGACGAATGATTAGCCAACATTTATGACAAATAAGGTAGTAATTAGTATATAATGACAGCAGTAAAGCTTCCTGGTGAATTGGTTCTTGTCACCAACAGAGAACCTTACAGCCATGAGCGTACATCAAAGGGGATTATATGCAGAAAACGGGTAGGTGGGGTAGTCAGCGCACTCGATTCAACGATGCGAAAAACAGGAGGGACATGGGTTGCATGGGGAAGTAGTAAGGCTGATTTTGAGAATGGCGATGTTGTGAAGGTGCCTTGCAGCTCACCGTGCTATACTCTCAAGCGAGTAAAGCTTTCTGAAAAGGAGAGAGAGTTTTATTATCGGGGTTTTTCTAATAGAACACTATGGCCTGTTTTTCATTTGTTTACTGAAAAAGCGATATTTAACACCCAATTTTGGAAGATGTATGTTAAAGCTAATACGAAGTTTGCTAAAGCTGTGATGGATGTTGCGACAGATGATTCTTTTGTGTGGGTGCATGATTATCATTTAAGCCTTGTCCCCTCGATGATACAAAATACCGCGCATAAGATTGCTTTTTTCTGGCATATCCCCTGGGTATCATGGAACACGTTTAGCAAGATTCCCTGGCGAGATGAGATATTCAATGGTTTGCTTGGCAGCGATTTGATAGGATTTCATACCAAGTATTATGCACAAAACTTTCTTGAATGTGCTGAACAACTTGGTTTCCAGGTGAATAAAAAGCAGAGCATCGTACATCATGGAGACCGGGATGTAAAAATTGGTGTGTTTCCAGTTGGTATAGATTATCAACAATTCACATCTGTAAAAAATAGGTCGCATACTCTTCGCAGTAAAATTAAAGGTGAGAAAATTATTTTTGGAATTGACAGACTTGATTACACCAAAGGCATTCTTGAACGCATGCTTGCTTTTAAGCAGTTCATTGAGAAGAATCCACAGTGGAAAGGAAAAATAACCCTGGTGCAGGTTGCGACACCCTCACGCACCAAAGTTGAAGAATACCGAACGATGAAACATGAACTGGACGAAAGTGTCGGATGCATCAATGGTGAATATAGTACTGTCGACTGGACCCCGATAAAATATTTTTACCAGCCAGTTTCTTTTGACAATCTTGTAAAGTATTATAAAATGGCAGACGTTATCCTGGTCACTCCAATCATGGATGGCATGAATCTTGTAGTGAAGGAGTACATAGCTGCAAAGGATACTGGTGTGGTTATATTAAGCGAATTCGCAGGGGCGGCTGAGGAGCTTAAAGAGGCAATCATTGTCAATCCATACGACATAAATGCAATCGCAGAAGGCATAAAAGAAGCAGTAGAGATGCCAGAGGATGAAAAAAAGAAGCGGTTTATGGCACTCAAAGGAAAGGTCAGGCAAAAAGATATTAACTGGTGGATGGAAAAGTTTTTTTCTGAATGGCAGAAACTTTACATACCGGCGCATCCTGAATCAGGTTCTGCTTGATATTCCAAAGGAGCATCCCGAGACCGTCGCGCCATACGGTGTTGGCTTAAAAGATTCAAATCAGCAGCATCTTCAAAACAACGTCAACACCACGTAACGTGACAGTTTTCCAAGGCAAAGTTTATCTTGTATAATCATAAATCAGTGTACTTATTATGGACATGGAAAAACTTCGACATGGGACGGAATTAATAAAACGCGGCTTTGCAAAAATGCAGAAAGGCGGTGTGATAATGGACGTTACAAACAAAGAGCAGGCACGCATTGCTGAAGAAGCTGGTGCTGTTGCTGTCATGGCACTCCAGGCCGTACCGGCTGATATACGTAAAGAAGGTGGAGTCGCACGAATGGCGGATCCGGAAATAATAAAGTCAATTATCGACGAGGTAACCATTCCTGTAATGGCAAAAACAAGAATAGGGCACTTTGTAGAGGCAGAAATACTCCAGGCGATTGGCGTGGACATGGTGGATGAGTCAGAAGTTTTGACGCCAGCCGATGAAATGTATCATATTGATAAAACAGGATTTACGATACCTTTTGTTTGCGGTGCACGAAACCTTGGAGAAGCTCTGCGGCGCATAAACGAAGGTGCAGCAATGATACGCACTAAAGGTGAGGCAGGCACAGGAGATGTAAAAGAGGCAGTGCGTCATACGAAGCAGATTACAGGTGAAATCCGTGCTCTTGCAAGTAAAAACAAAGAAGAACTGATCAAAGCAGCACGAGAGATGGAAGCACCCATTGAATTAGTAGTTGAAACAGCAAAGCTTCAGCGCCTGCCAGTGGTAAACTTTGCAGCAGGTGGCATAGCAACACCAGCAGATGCTGCAATGATGATGCAGCTTGGAGTAGATGGCATATTTGTAGGCTCCGGCATCTTCAAATCAGAAAATCCTGAAAAAATGGCAAAATCTATTGTTGAAGCAGTAAACAACTACGACAAGCCAGAAATGCTTGCAGAGATCTCAAAAGGAATTGGAAACCCGATGAAAGGGGTGGACACAGCAACAATACCAGAATCAGAGATACTTCAAACACGTGGATGGTAAACATTATAAGGTATGCATTTTGAACCTTTTATCTCAAAACGTTTCGTGAGATTAATATAGCTGCATAAAAAACCACGAGATTTACCGTGATTATAGTCTTCAGTAAAACTAAATTCAAAATCGCGAGATTGGAACACCTGTATACAACGCAAGCAGAAATAATGAACTTTGACAATCAAAGTAGCAATAATTTTTGATTACGTAGTAATCAAGATACCAAAAATTAGAACAATTTGAAGTGTTTTAAGGGCAGAGGCTTGCAGTTATGAAGCTATACCAATACTACAAAAAAAACCAGTTGCTTAAAATGGCAGAGAAAGAAAAGGCAGAATATCTTGAGTACATAAAAAGACTTCAGGCTGAGTTTGAGAACTATAAAAAAAGAGTAGCTCGAGAGCAGGAAGAATTTGTTAAATATGCAAATGAAAAACTTATCAGAGAACTGATAGATGTTTATGAGAACCTCGATCGCGCACTTAAAAATTGCAGTGATGATAAAAACGAGGAGTTGGCTAAAGGATTGAACATTGTATACAAACAATTAACTGACATCCTGACGAAAACGGGACTGTCAAGGATAAAAGCGGAAGGTGAGCAGTTTGACCACAATCTACATGAAGCATTGATGCAAACCGTAACCGATGAAGTTACAGAGGATACGGTACTTGAAGAACTGCAACAGGGATACATGCTTCATGGAAAAGTACTGCGCCATTCAATGGTGCGGATTTCAAAACATTCAGAATAAATTAATTTTATAAATATGAGGTGAATAAAAATATGTCTAAGATAATAGGAATCGATTTAGGTACAAGTAACTCGGCAGCAGCAGCATTAATAGGTGGAAAACCTACTATTATTCCGAGTGCGGAAGGTACCACAGTTGGTGGAGGAAAAGCCTTCCCGTCTGTTGTAGCCTTCACAAAAAAAGGAGAGCTCTTGGTAGGAGAGCCAGCGCGCAGACAAGCAGTAAGCAATCCTGAACGCACAATTACTGCAATTAAACGAAAAATGGGAACAGACTACAAAGTAACAATTGGCAATAAAAAACACACACCACAGGAAATCTCATCTTTCATCCTGCAAAAAATAAAAAAAGATGCTGAAGCGTTTCTTGGAGAAAAAGTGGAAAAAGCGGTAATAACCGTTCCGGCATACTTTAATGATAACCAGAGACAGGCAACAAAGGATGCAGGAAAAATAGCAGGACTGGATGTAGTACGAATCATCAATGAGCCGACAGCAGCTTCGCTTTCTTATGGGTTGGAAAAATCTGCTGAAATGAAAATACTTGTCTTTGACTTTGGTGGGGGAACACTGGATGTAACCATAATGGAACTTGGAGATGGTGTATTCGAAGTAATATCAACATCCGGTGACACACAACTTGGCGGAACAGACATGGATGAGAAACTCATCAACTACATCGCTGGGGAATTTAAAAAAGAACATGGTATTGACCTGAGAAAAGACAAAATGGCAGTGCAGAGACTGAAAGATGCTTCAGAAAAAGCAAAGATAGAGCTTTCATCTGCAATGAGCACAAGCATCAACCTGCCATTCATAACTGCTGATGCCAATGGACCAAAGCACCTTGAGATGGAAATTACAAGAGCAAAACTTGAAGAAATTGTGAAAGACGTGGTTGATAAGTGTGAAGGATCGATCACACAGGTTCTTGGTGATGCCAAATTACAACCATCAGATATTAATAAAATCATCATGGTCGGTGGACCCACGCGCATGCCAATCGTACAAAAATTTGTAGAAGGCGTTATAGGCAAACCAATCGAAAGTGGTGTTGACCCAATGGAATGTGTTGCATTCGGGGCAGCCATACAGGGCGGAGTGCTTGCAGGTGAAGTAAAAGACATCGTACTTCTTGATGTTACACCACTGACACTTGGAATTGAAACACTTGGTGGAGTAAGGACAGCATTAATCGACAGAAACACGACCATACCAACAAAGAAGAACGAAATATTCTCAACAGCAGCAGACAGCCAGACAAGCGTGGATATTCATGTGCTCCAAGGAGAGCGACCAATGGCTGCCGACAATATATCACTTGGAAGGTTTACACTCGTGGGAATACCAATGGCGCCACGAGGTATGCCGCAGATAGACGTCACCTTTGATATTGACTCAAACGGCATACTTCATGTGACAGCAAAGGACCTTGGAACAGGTAAATCACAGGATATGACTATTTCAGCACCGCTTAAGATGTCGGAAGACGAAATCGATGGAAAAATAAAAGATGCAGAGGAGCATGCGAAAGAAGACGAGAAACGAAAAGAGTTAATAGAGATCAAAAATCAGGCAGACTCTCTTGTGTATACAACAGAAAAAACCATCAGTGAACTTGGCGAAAAGGTTCCAGAAGACCAGAAAACAAAAGCCGAAGACGCTGTAAAAAAGCTCAAAGATGCGATTAAAACCGACGATGTAGACACAATAAAGTCAGCAATAGAAGAACTTACAAAAGAAATGCACGCACTGAGTCAGATTCTTTACCAGCAAGCACAGGAAGAACAAGCACAGCAGCAGCAAGCGCAGGAAGAGCAGGCACCAGAAACCGAAAGTACAAAAACCGGTGATGAAGAAAAGGTGGTTGATGTTGACTACGAAGAGGTGGATAACAACAAGTAACATTCACCTATATATTTTATTTACAAAAATAAAAATCGCTGTTAATGGGATTTTGGGTGCTGGATTCACTGGTCATCTTTGTTTACCAATGACAACGGCTGTTTCACCGGGTTTTGGATTGATATGACAATAAAAAAAATAAATTAAAGGTAGATGTCTAATATAAATAAACCTGAAGTTACGTTATGGATATTAAAATGGCAACATTTTCTTTCTAATTTTTTCCATTTAAAAATAGTTGCATCACTATTTATATTTTATGTTCCAATAATTATTACAGGTTACATATTACAAACAATTTACAATTATAGAATTTTTACTTTAAATATCCATGTAGCTCTCCTGTGGATTGGAATGGCTCCATATATTATCGAGAATGCTTTCAATTATATAAATGACTTCTTTTATAGAAATAAGATTATTTTTTTAAACAAAGATGAGTGGAAAGCACTCTATTTCTATGAAATGAAACGAATTCAAACTTCTAAATATTTTTTACAGTTTGGATTGCCATGGGGAATAATAACCTCTTTTGTACTTTCGTATTGTCTTTATAATAATGCTCCCATAATTATTCAATTTTGGTCTATAATTTCATTTTTTATACTTTTTTTTGTTTCAGCAATTGGTTTTGTTGGTATTTTATTATTAATTTCAATATTAAATAATTTGGGACCAGTATCAATTTGGGGCACTGGGGATCTGACCGAAAAATCCAGTAACACTGGTGCGGATCCGGAACACACAACAACACATGCCCAAAACCGTCGCCTACGAGATTATCTGCCAGATTGTGTTCACCATAATATCCAGGTTCTTATCAACCCATGACTGGCGATTCTTCTTTATTCTCTGTCCAACGATCCCCATGAGTTTTTCAACATGATTGTTGGTGTCATGAATCTGTATTACTCTTGTTGTCAATTCTGCGAAGAGGGTTACTTTGCCAGCAGTCCTGAGAATAAATTTGGCAGTAGTGCTGTCTTTGTTCCTTGATAGCAACTCATTGGCGATTAATAGCAACTCTTTTTGGGTCTTATCGATCCTCCACTCGAGTCTTGCAAAATCGTGATCTATTCTGTGCTTTTTCACCGAATTCTTCAACGTAGAAATTATTCTGCTTATCTCCTTTTTGAGCTTCATTCGCTCACCTTTTGGATATTGCTCTTTCCACAGGTAATACATTGATGTTTTGACAAAATGATTCGTGCATTGCTGTACTTTGTAGCCATACCCTTCCAGATGCCGCTGTAAGTTTTCGTCACCGTCGCAGATGGCATATACTTCATCAGAAATGTTGTAATTATCCCTGATGTGGGATAGGGCCTCTGACCAGTTCTTGACCGCACCCAGGTATAGAAGAAACGCTTCCCCGCTTTCCAAATCGAGCCCCAACGCTCCTTTGATGCTGGGACGACCGCCAGACCTTCGTTTCGATTTGGTGTCATCTATGCTTATAGCACCGATCGTTTGGTAGTTGTATTGCGAATAAATTGGATTTCTTGCAGGGAGTACATTGCTTTCGTAAAATATCTTCTTTAACTTAAAAGAACTCACTTTGATACCCTGTAAGATGTCAATCAGAAAAGATGCCTCCGAAAACGAGACTATTGTGCACAGATATTTCCATGAAGGGTAGTGTATGAAATCCAGCAAATTTTTATTTCGGTTGTGCAGATAAGGTATTATGAACGTTTTTTCCCCGCTTCATCGAGTGTTCTCTTTGCATGGAAATTAAATTCAAAATGGGGTGTTTTGATATGTATTTTTTTGCTCCCCCTCCTTATTTCCACTTGTTGTGCCATATCGTCCTGTAAACTATCGAGATATTTCCTTGCCGCCTGCTCGCAGGTGTCTTGGGCAAGAGTCTCCCGTTCGAGGTCTTCTATGCTGTTGACTCTGTCATCGTTGATGTCAACAACGATTGTCAGTTTTCGTTCAGACATGTACGATTGAACTGGCGGCATTTTTATTAAGACTTGTTACGAATCACATGGGAATGAATACTGTGCCCTAGTAAAAACTGGTCCCATTTTATTAGAACGGAACAATATGGCTCACATTTCAAATGTACTATCAAAGCCAATGATAAAGAATTTCAAATCATGAGCATAAACTAAGATGCCTCAGACAGAGCATATCGCCGTCTGATGTCATTGATTTCATTCCCTTTCAAATTCGATGCAGAACGGCTTTATATTGTTTTATAACCTGTTTCTCTAATATGCTTAAAGGCGATTAAGCGCGTTCAACTCGTTATTTTTTTCCCATCAGAACTGCTAAATACATCGCTTGCTGCATTCACACCATCACCAATCCGCGTAATCACCTGATATTCCTTGAGCACCACTTCAAGTGTTTGTATGGTTGTAAGAATGTCACGTTCTGTAAAGTTACCCATTGCACCAATTCTAAAAATGCTGCCTGAAAGATGCTCCTGCCCGCCCGAGATCTGGACCTTTCGTTTAAGCATTCCATCTCTTAGCTTTTTATCATTGATGCCTTCTGGCAAAAACATAGCAGTAACAGTGTTAGAATACTCACTAATCTCGTTTAGGCTTGGAAATGGCTTTATCCCCAGTGCTTCTGCTGCTGCCCTGATGGCTGCTGCTGCCATTTTATGTCGCTTCCTGCGTGCATCTATCCCCTCCTCGTTACTGACGTTGAGAGCTTCTTCAAGAGCACAAAAAAGGGAGACTGCTGGCGTGTATGGCGTTTGTGTAATCTCTTTTGCAGAAGATTTTCGATATGCATTCAAATCCGCATAATAAGGTGGTTGATCAACAATGGCGTCCCATGCAGCACCACCTACTGAAATGGCTGAAAGCCCTGGCGGTGCACCAAGACATTTTTGTGAGCCGACAAGAGCAATATCAACTCCCCACTCATCAACCAGTACGGTATCGCCGCCAATTGAAGTGACCCCATCCATTATAAATAGAGCATCGTATTGATGAGCAAGCTTACTTACTTCCTTTGCAGGATTTTTTATACCGGTGGAAGTTTCATTGTGCACCATTGTCACAGCCTTTGCACCATCTGATAAAGCATTTTCTACTTTATCAAGTTCTATCGATGTACCCCACTCGAATGTAACTGGTTTTACTTTTCCATATCGTTCTGCAATGAGTCTGAACCGTTCGCCAAACTTTCCATTTTCAATAGTAACGACTGTATCATTTCGTCCAATGATGTTTCCAACCGCAGCCTCCATCGCACAGGTACCACTGCCACTCATTACAAAAATATCGTTTGCTGTTTGAAACAGTTCTTTCAGTGTTTTCTGGCATTCCTCGTAGATTCTGCCAAATTCCTTGCTCCGATGACCAATCATGGGGCGGCTCATTGCTCGTAGTATGCGAGGCAGCACCTGGACAGGTCCTGGTATCATAAGAAGTGTGCTTTCGTCTTCCATATCAATATCTCCATTAAAGTATTACAATCATACAGACAACCTTGGCATGTATAGTTTACTATTTACCTTAACTCCGAACGAATAGGGAATAGGTATCATCTGAATATCCTGTAATATCTTTTCTATCACAGGTGCGAGCGTGAAAAACTAAAACGAAACGTATATATACCAAGTCATTCCTGTAAAAGGTACTGGATTTATAACAAATAAAATGGAGTTGATAAGATGCATTTATCAGATGGTATATTGGCACCAGAATGGTGTTTGGTATGGTTTGCAATCGCAATATCCTTTATTGCGGTTGGGGTATGGCAGATAAAAAAAGGCACAAAAGAAAACGCATCGTACCTGCCGATGCTTGCAATGATGGGCGCTGTGGTCTTCGTAATCTCGGTCTGGCACATTCCAGTCCCGGTATCAGGATCGTGCTCACACCCGATAGGAACGCCGATGTCAGCGATAATCGCTGGTCCTTTTCCAACCGTGGTACTGGGTGCAATTGCACTGTTCTTCCAGGCGTTTTTTGGACACGGTGGACTCACAACGCTCGGTGCGAATGTAGTGTCAATGGGAATCGTGGGGGGATTCAGTGGTTATCTCCTCTACGTACTACTGAGGAAGGTGAACTTGCCTTTATGGCTTGCTGCTGGGATGGCAGGATTCGTAGGGGATGTATTATGTTATCTAACGACAGCACTCCAACTCGCATTGTCGCTCAATCCGGGTTCAGTGCTCTCACACTGGGCGATCTATACGGTAGGATACATGCCGACACAGTTGCCACTTGCAGTTGCAGAGTTTGTGTTCACCGCAGGCATTGTGCAGTATATTGCAGATAGAAGGCCGGATCTTCTGGCGAAGAAGTTGTGGGGGGGTGTTTCAAGTGATTGACCGATTTACAAAGACAGCGTTGGTTTTGCTGGTAGTAATAACTGCGATCATCCTTATCATTGCGTATCTTGGCTATATAGGCGATCAGGGGAAGATGAAGGGAATAGGACCTATAGTGGAAAAACAGGCGGCGAGCACTGTTACAAATGTTGCGCCTGTATCGCTCGTTCCCGCAATTACTGATTTTGTAGGAAAGTTCTGGGGCTTCACAATCGCGGGAATTGTTGCAGGCTTCATAGTCGGCTATTTATGGACGGGGCTATTTAGGAGGCGAGAGGATGCTTGAATGGCTAGTGGCGGGCCCGTTATTAGGAATCGGAACAACGATAGGGTTCTTCGTTTTCCTGATCATTGGGCATTATATATGTGAGTGGAGATTAAAATCGGAAATGATGTAGAATGACAGACGATGCGGCTCATTAATTATGTCCAGGAAGTGGACTTTGAGCGGTTAGTAGTTGGCAGTAGTTCGGCTATCCACCGACTTGATGCACGAGTAAAGCTCATAGGTGCTTTTGCGTTGATATTCTGCATCATTTCGATGAAGCACCCCCTCATCCCCCTCTTTATTTTTTGCGCTGCTACACTTATCTGTTTTGGTATTAAAATGCCACAGAGGACATATCTAAAAAGGCTGGTTCTCCTTCCGTTCTCTGTTGCAACTGTCGTGCTTGTCGTTGTCATATTCACTTACGGCGGTGAGCATCAAGTCGCATCCTTCTTCGGACTGCCAATCTACCATGAATCGTGCTCGTTTGCTGTTTTGCTTTTCGCCAGGATAATTGCATCGATTTCCGTATTGAGCGTTTTTGTAGCTACTACCCAGGTGTTAGAGGTGACGGAAACAATGCAGTGGTTCAAGGTGCCAAAGGTCATGGTTGACCTCGCAGTGATGATGCTGCGCTATATCCATCTGCTGTCCGTAGAAAGTGTAAAGATGTACAGAGCACAAGCGTCAAGATGCGGCTTCTCCCAGCAAATAGGCTATAAACAAAAGCTGAAGAATCTTAGTACCATCGCAGGTTCGCTCATCTTGAGGGCATTAAAACGTGGTGAACGCGTATATGCCGCAATGCTATCACGCGGATATACCGTAGATTCACATCTTACAGAAATTGAACCGTTATCCATCAAAAACGCTCTTTTATGTGTTATACTTATCGTGATTTCGGTACTACTTGTAATTGTTGACCGTATATGGTTAGGAGCGGGGACCAACTTATGAAATGTGCAGTAAACGTATCAGACTTATTTTATACATATCCAGACGGAACAGAAGCGTTGAAAGGCATTAACTTTAGGGTAATGGAAGGTGAGAGAGTAGCGGTTATTGGCTCGAATGGATGTGGTAAATCCACACTATTCTACCATTTTAATGGCTTGTTTTTACCTACGAAAGGCACGGTTCTTATCAACGAAGAAGAGATAACAAAGAAGAATTTAGATAAGATAAGGATGACAGTAGGATTTGTATTTCAGGACCCGGACGATCAGTTGTTCGCGCCGACAGTGTGGGCAGATGTTGCATTCGGACCGAGGAACATGGGCCTTTCAAAACGCGAAGTAGCCGAGCGGGTAGATGATGTGTTGAATATGCTGAGAATAGCAGATTTGAAAGATAAGAGTCCGGATAATCTTAGTGGAGGACAGAAGCGATTGGTTTCAATCGCAGGGGTTCTTGCAATGAATCCGAAAATCATCGTGCTGGACGAACCCACGTCTAATTTAGACCCACGCACGTCAAGCAGTGTGATGCACCTTTTGGTGGATTTGAGCAGAAGGATGAATATCGCATTGATTATCGCCACTCATGATGTAGACGCGGTACCGCAATATGCGGACAAAATATATGTGATGCACAGGGGGCGGTTCGTGGCAGAAGGCACACCAGAAGCGGTCTTTTCTGATTCTTCTGTCATAAAAGAATCACAATTGAGACTTCCGCGGATTGCGCATTTGATGGAGATTCTACATAAAGAGGACAAGTTGCCGATACAAAATCCGTATCCGTTGACTATTAGAGCGGCGAGAAGTGAAATAATGAGATTGATGAGGGGGGATGAGAAATAATCAGAGCATAAAAGGAAAATACTGAATGGTGACAGAGATAAATAACATCATTGCCGCCGGTGTACTTGAAGGTGAGGCAGCACCTGAACAGGTCCTGGTATCATAAGAAGTGTGCTTTCGTCTTCCATATCAACGTGTCTCCATTAAAGTATTATAATTATACAAACAACCTTGGCATGTATAGTTTACTATTTAGTTATATCCAGGTAATCACGTTAACTTTATTTGTAATTGGTTAGTTAACATCGTAGGACAAGAGGTTGATATACTTTGGTTATAAAAAAAGAAATTCAGTACTCTGGAAAAGCAAAGACTTTGTATCGAACTGATGATGAGACAAAACTAATTGCGGAATTTCGTGACAGTCTCACAGCATTCGATGGTAAAAAAAAAGGATCGCTTGAACATAAAGGCTATTACAATGCTGCAATTTCAGCACACATATTCAAACTTCTTGAAGAAGAGGGGGTACCAACTCATTTTGAATGTATGCTTTCTGATACAATGATGCTTGTTGATGCTGTTGATATTATTCCCGTTGAAGTGATTGTGCGAAATATTGCTGCTGGTTCTATCACCAGGAAATATCCAATAAAAGAGGGAACACCTCTTGTGCCGCCTGTGATTGCTCTGGATTACAAGAGTGATGAGTATGGCGATCCAATGATTAATGAGGATATCGCATGCGTGATGGGTATTGCAGAGAGGGTAGAGCTTGCAGTTATGCGAAAGCTTGCACTTGAAGTAAATAAACTGCTGATAGAGTTTTTAGATAGTAAAGGATTACTTTTGCCTGATTTCAAGCTTGAGTTTGGACGATTGAATGGTAAGATCGTACTTGCTGATGAGATTTCGGCTGATACCTGTCGATTCTGGGACAAGAAAACCGGAAAATCACTGGATAAGGATGTGTTTCGTTTTGATAAAGGAGACGTTGGAAAAGCTTACTATGAGATTGCACAGAGGATTTTGCCTGAAATTTGATTATAATCACTCCAGTAATAAATTGCAATTAATAAACCACGAGATTACACAGATATTGATTACTGCGTAATCAGGAGTTATTAGTGCCTCGATTTGATTACTATACTCAGCAGCTCTGCCGTGGTTGGGCCAAGCCATAGAGCAATCTTCTCATCAACATCATCCCCCTTCTTCTTGAGAACAGGGCTTGGCTCCCCTGTGATCATCGACTCATCCACATAGCTCTCGTCATCACAGCAAAGCCATCCACCCATATCTTCTCTCCGGGTTTGACGACCACGATGTCATCTATCTCCGGGTCTTCTATCGGCACCTCGACCTCATCGCTGCCACGGATGATGAGGGCGGTCTTTGGCTGCAAGCCCATCAGCTTCTTTATCGCTTCCGATGTTTTTCCTTTTCCTTTTGTTCCAGATACTTGCCAAGTGTGAGAAATGTGGCAAGAAGAATCGCGGCCTCATAAAACAAGAATTCACTCGAAAGTGTGATCTTAAAAGTGCCCAGAATGCGCGATATGAATGCAACACCAATTTCCATCGAGTACATCACGTCCATGTTGAGGTTTCGGTTATTAAGGGCGCGATATGCAGCGAGAAATATCGGATAACTCAGATAGACAAAGACCGGAACTGAGATCACCATCATAAGATATGCTGGAGGGATGCCGGTCGAAACGCGCCCGATAACCATCAGAAGGGCGCCTGTGGCAGACCCGATAAAGCTCCTGTTCAGTTTTCCTTTTAGTTCTCCCTCTCGCACAATTTGTTCCAGATCATCTTCTTCTCTCTATTCCGAGGTACGGGTATCCGGCATCCGAAATGGCTTTTTTCATCTTGGATACCGTCCGTCATATACGGATTGTAGGTTACGTATGCCTTTTCAGAACTTAGATTAACATTGGAACCTGTGATTCCGTCCAATCTCTCGAGTGCGTCCACAATTGTCCTGACACACATTGCATAGGTCATCCTGCCGACTTTGATGGTGATTCGCTCATGCACCACCTCGCAACACACATCGGTTACTGCTTTTTCAAGATCGGCAAGTTTCAATAGTGTTGGGTCGTACTCCACTCGGACAGTCTCGTTTCCAAGATTGACCTCCGCATCTGTTGTGCCATCGAGATCCTTAAGCGAGTGTTCGAGTGTTCTGGCACACATCGCACAGGCCATCCCTGCGACCTTGAGTTCAACACTCTTCAAACTCTCAGTCATGCTGTAACCCCTTGGAGGATCGTATTACCCCACATTCTTCAATTTTATGATCCCGAACCGCAAATGCCCGGATGAAAAATACTAATATCGCCAGAAATGTTACATGCAACCGTATGAGTATCCTGCGGATGCTGCCGATCCGGTAGTGCCATTTCATACCAATCCGTTACACATCACCTTACTATAAGCGATGCATCCTGGTCAAATGGATTTGTTCTCATGGCGAGAGAAAAGAGATACGGGTAATTATACTTCAAATGTCTCATGTAATCCAGCCATTCGTGGATCAGTAAGGTGTAGACCCTTTTAATATCGCCGGATAGGTGTGCGTAGTCGGTATCCGGTAACTGATTCAGGTTACCTCTCTTAGCCAATTCCTCGGTCAGATGAAACACAGCCCAGAGAAGCTCTGTAAAGGATTCATGTTCCAGCAAATTTGGGTTTTCTAATAACCGCAGTAGAAAATTCCTATGCCTGGTCAGGAAGTTGCGTAAGTGCTCCAGATCTACGTTTTGGATATCGATCCTGTAATCATAATTCTTGAGGTGTTTGCTGAGCTCCATAAATTCTTTCTTAGACCATTTATCAGTAATAACAAGTTCTTTTTTTATTTTATCCAATTTAGGGTCGCATTCAGAAAAATAAGCCAATAAATCTCCTCCAACTTCGCTAAAAAATGCCCCTATAACCATATTCAGCTTGTTTAACATAGCACGTTTCTCCCGCGTATTGAGTAGCCGTTGTAGTATCAGGGCAACCAGTAGGACCTCGATCGGGATAAATGCGATATGCCCTAACATGTAGATGAAGATGTGATGAGAGTCCCTAAAGATGGCATAGTGGAGGAGATAAATTAGCGCAGACAATAAAACCAAAAATAATCCGAAACGAATCTCCCAACCAACGCTTTTCACATTTTTCATATCATTCCCTCTCAATCGGAAAACTGCGAACATGCCACGCTTTCATGCTACCGAGAACGTCGCAGCAGACATTCGTATACCCGGCTCTTAAAAGAATGCTTGCGGCAAGACTTGCACGGTGACCGACATTACAGACGATCGTGATTGGTTGGTCTCGCGGCACCTCGGAAAGCCGGCTTTCAAGCTGCCCGACATAGATGTGCATAGCGCCCTTTATATATCCATCTCTCCACTCATTCTCAGCCCGCACATCGAGCACCAGAAGATCATCCCCGCGATCAATCCGGCGTTTAAGTTCGTGTACCGTCGAGATTCCCATGTACTCAACCGCATTGCCCGCATCATACCATGCCTCAATCCCTCCTCTCAGGTATCCTCTGATATTCTCGTAGCCCAGCCGCACAAGGTATCGGACTGCCACGTCCAGATGGTCGTGCAACTCAAGAACCAGCAGAATCGGCTTGTCATAGGGTATGACCCATCCCGCATACACGGGGAGCCCCTTCAGCCAGATGCTATAAGAGCCCCTGATATGAGCGCCTCCAAAGGATGGCGGGGTTCTGGCATCAAGAATAATTGCCTCCTCTCGTTCCATCGAATCCTTGAACTCATCAGGCGTCAGAGGAGGTGGGGCTGGCAGCTGGCCCATGGGGAGCGGTCCCTCTAGATTGTATCGCTCCATAACTCTGAAATATGGGGGTCGTTCGTGTTTTTCGGCTGTTTTGTGTCTGATAAACTCCTGCCGGTTCAGCTGGAGCATGGGATTACTGGCTCGCTCTATTCCTATCGTGCTGTAATCTCTCTCGCTGATGCTTCCACCGCAGACCGAGCCAGCACCATGAGCCGGGCAAAGGATGACTCCGTCACCAAGGGGAAGGATCTTTTCAAAGATGCTGTCATAGAGCGCTCCTGCCAGTCTCTCCGCTTCATCCGGACCGTAAAAGTCGGTTCTACCCACGTCTCCAACGAAGAGCGCATCTCCTGCGAAGACCATAACCATAGTGGCATCTTCGCCAGAAGAGAGGTCTGCCAGTGTGTATGACATGCTCTCATCCGTGTGCCCGGGCGTGTGCAGCGCGGTGATCTCCAGACTTCCAATCCGAAATGCTTCACCACCACGAAGCGTGCTGCCATAACCCCAGTTGAGACCCGGCCCGTGGAATATCTTGATCTCAGCACCGGTTAGGTTCGATAGCTCTTTTGATCCGATGACGTAGTCTTCGTTACGGTGGGTCTCAAATACGTACTTGATCCTCTGTTCTTCTCGCTCTGCTAACTCGATGTAAACGTCGCAGTCCCTCCGCGGGTCGATCACAGCCGCCTCGCCGTCCGAACCGATGAGGTATGAGTTGTGAGCCAGTCCATCTGATTTGATTCGTTCAAAGATCATTCGTTAGCACCCTCGATCGTGTCCTTCAATCTCCCGGAGCAAGAAGTTGGTATGTCTCTTCTACTACAAGTTCGTGGAGAAGATTCATAGTTTTATTATCATCAACTGTATCTGCAACCCTCATGTAGAAGTCATAAGCCGCATACTCATTCTCAAGACCAATCTCGAGAGCTTCAAGATCGTTCATAAACGCAGAATCCTCGCTCTTTACCAGTTCCCCCTTGAACCTCGTGCCGCCTTCCATATATGCAGTGGATAGTTCATCCTTCGACTGGTCGAGCGATGGTAACTCAGCAGCAGCACGAAACATACCCCGCTGCTCTGCAGTGGGGTGTGCCGCCGCGTTGACTTTAGCTATTATTCACATATTTTTATCTGTATATGGGTTTTGCGGAACTGTAAGATCAAGTCCCATTGCCTCAGCTAATAACACCATCTCGTCCTCAAAGACTACCTTAGTATCCATCGCATTGATTCCATCCATGATGTTTCTTCTGCAAAACGGACAGGTACATGTGATCATTTCTGCGCCAACTTCTTCTGCATCTCTGACTCGTTCCTGTGCCAGTTTTAGAGCCAAATCGGAGACTCCTGCTTTTATTCCTCCGCCTGCACCACAGCAACGCTGATAGCTTCTGTTTCGCTCCATCTCAACAAGTTTTATCCCTGGAATCAACTCGAGTATTCTTCTTGGCTGTTCATATATCCCAACATGTCGTCCAGTATGACAGGAATCATGGAATGTTACTACCTTATCCAGAGAGTTTTTGAATTTAAAGTCTTCAGGCTTTAATTTTCCTTCATCCATAAGCTCACAAAGATACTCGCTCAAGGCATATACTTTGAATGGGAGTTCTCCACCTTCATAGAATTTTGGCCAATCGATGATACTTGTTCGATGACAGCCTGCACAGGCATATACCATCTTTTTTATACCTTTTTTCTTTGCTGCATTCACATTGTGGTTTACAAATTCTTTTGCAATACCAAGCTGACCGGTTCGCACTGCTACAGAAGCGCAGCACCATTCTTCTTCACCAAGCATGGTAAATGGAATGCCCAAAGCATCCAACACCCTTACAGTAGCAACACCGACTTTCTGCATTCGGTATGCTGCTGTACAGCCGGTAAAGTAGCCTACCTCTGCCGTATCCTCAACATGTATATCCTCCGGTATCCAGCAGAGTCGATCCTTCTGATCAGCAGCAAACACGTTGTAGCTTTTGAGAAGATCTATAAAACCTGACTGTTTTCCATAGGGACCGCGCTCGTTTATTACCATATTGGCACGGGCAGACTCCCATATCTCTACAGTATCTATTCCAGCTTCACAGACTGAACCGCATGCACCACAGGTGGTACAATGGTATAATTGATCCTTAAACTTGAGAATGTCTTCCTCAGGAATGTGTTTTGGACCAAACAGTCGTGCTCGCCAGCCGTATCCCTTATTAATGAAGTCCTTCAATACCATTATTCTGTTTCTTGGTGAGTAAGCAAGTGCCTCTTGTTCAGTTGCTGTGTGTCCTTCTGGCATTTCAGCTGGCGTGAATTGTCCAGTATTTATTTCCTCGTATACAGGACACCAGTTCAGACATTCATTGCATCTGGTACATGCATCAAGCTCCATTAACTGCACTGCTGTAAATCTCTCTGACGTCATGGAAGGTTTCATTTCTTACCACCTCCACTGGCAAGTATTGCTAAAGGAGAAGCAATAATGTGCGTGAATTTGCTATAAGGAATGTATGCTACCATTGCAAACAGTGAAAACACCTCGTGAAAGATGGTAAAAGAATTTCCAAAGCTTCCGTAGTATCCTGCAGGGTACTCTGATGTAAGCATCCTGACAGTAACATCTGCTGTCTCACGAAGATATTGTGCATAGAACCCTGATGCAACAACAAGGATTAACAGAGCTATGAGTATCCAGTCAGTGTCATCAGAGAACGCACGCGTATCTTTGCTAAAGAGACGTCTTCCAAAGGCAATGGCAATCCCTATTAGAAGCATGTAGCTGAGAAAATCGAATGCGGGTTCAAGCATTATCCACGCATTTGGAAACATCTCATGGTCGTTGGCAACAAACACGCCATACATCTCGTAAGAGGTTGTTACAGCCATTGAAAGGAAGGCAAGCCCAATCCAGCCGTAAAGGATGCATATATGCATGAACCATCGCAGCTTGTCTGCTTTGAATGTCCGCCTCTGGAGGAAGACATCCATTACCAGTATATTTATAACCTTTGATCCGCTCTCTTCACGAATCCGGTGTACTAACGTTTTAAGGAAAGCCCACACACTCCCGCCCTGGGATGGCCCTCCATAAGCTCTTGAGCCTTCGCCCCATTTTTTTAGTTGTAGATATACTCCAAGTAAAAATACGATCACCGCCAATACAGCACTAATCGCCATTATTCTCCAATCTATAAATAGCATATTCCATATCGTTTTACCAAATACTAAAAGTCCATCAGTCATGATTCATTCTCCATTTTCCGCATAAATAAAATAAACTATAACATGGTGGAATAATCCATATATTAATCTTTCGATATGAACTCATGTATTGAATAATGCTATATATGAAGACTGTTACAATAGGAGGCTGTGTTAGTATTCACTTTTGTTGTTTCGGAGGATTATGCAGGATCAGCCAGTCATTAATATTGGTATTGTCGGACACGTGGATCATGGCAAGACCACGTTGGTAAAAGCCCTCTCTGGTGTGTGGACTGATCGCCATAGTGAGGAAGTAAAGCGTGGTATTTCTATCAGGCTTGGATATGCTGATATAACATTTAAAAAATGTATGACATGTGATGAACCTGAGTGTTACACAGTAGATAATGTGTGTGAGGTTGATGGTTCGCCAACTGAACACGTTCGAACAGTTTCTTTTGTTGACTCTCCAGGGCATGAAACTCTCATGGCTACGATGCTTTCCGGTGCTGCGATTATGGACGGTGCAGTGCTTGTGATTGCAGCTAATGAGTCGTGCCCCCAGCCGCAGACTAAAGAGCATTTGATGGCACTAAATATTATTGGCATCAGAAATGTTGTGATCGTTCAGAATAAGATTGATCTTGTCACACGAGAGGAGATGATCACCAATTATAAAGAGATAAAAGAGTTTGTTAAAGGGACTGTTGCTGAGAATGCTCCAATTATTCCTGTGTCTGCCCAGCACAAGGCAAACATTGACTTGTTGATCCAGGCTATAGAAAAGTACATTCCTACACCGGAAAGAAAAGAAGACGTTCCCCCAATGATGCTAATTGCGCGCTCCTTTGATGTTAATAAACCCGGAACAGTCCCTAAAAAGCTTGTTGGCGGCGTGATCGGCGGCACACTCAGTCTTGGGAAGCTTCGTACCGGTGACGAAATAGAGATACGTCCCGGGCTAAAAGTGGAATCTGGAGGATCAACTGCGTGGATGCCGATACGTACGATTATCACACAGGTATTAGCTGGTGGAAACGAAGTAAGTGAGATAACACCAGGAGGTCTTATAGGCGTTGGAACACAGCTTGACCCTGCTTTAACAAAAAGTGACAGTCTCGTGGGACAGGTTGCAGGCTATCCTGATTCTATGCCACCAACAATTGATGAGTTCGTAATGGAAACACATTTGCTCACACGGGTGGTTGGCACGAGTGATGACACAGAGGTTGGTGCCCTGCATCCAAATGAAGTACTTATGCTTAATATTGGTACGGCAACAACGGTTGGAGTTGTTGTAAGCACGGTAAAGAAGAATGTTAAAGTAAAACTTAAACGTCCGGTGTGTGCATCAACTGGCATTCGTGTTGCTATAAGCAGGCGCATTGGAGCACGCTGGAGATTTATAGGTTCCGGAGTAATAATAGAATAGAATTTGCAGAAGCCAGATGAAAGTTCTTATTGACACCAATTCCTTCCTGTTGCCCCACCAGTTTGGTGTGGACATATTTGGGGAATTGGCTCGACTTGGATACCACAGGTGTCTTGTTTTAAGAGCTGTGATTGGCGAACTCAACAAACTGGCAGCTAACTCAACGGGAAAAGATAAGATCGCAGCAAAGGTTGGTTTATCCCTTGTAGATAGGTGTGAAATAATAGAAACAGAACAAAGTGCTCTGGTGGATGATATCATCACAAACATTGCAGTAAAACAAAAACTTGCAGTCTGCACCAATGACTTGCTGCTAAAGAAAAGATTATCTACAAAGGGTATTACTGTGGTATACTTACGACAAAAACACAGATTAAGTATTTAGAGGAAGTATTCAGATGTATAAGAAGATGAGACTCATCGACATTGTGCGAATCACTCCTGAAAAACTTGGCGAACCCAAGAAAGAGTCAGTGAAGGTTGCACTCCAGGAAAAACTTGAAGGAATGATAGATAAAAAACTTGGAACGGTCGTTTCAATACTCGATGTGGTAGAGGTTGGTGAGGGGCATATCATCCCTGGTGACGGGGCGGTCTACTACGATGCAACCTTTGATGCGATCGTCTTCACACCAGTGATGCAGGAAGTTATTGAAGGTCTGGTAGTCGAAATCGTGGAATTCGGGGCATTCATTGGAATAGGCCCTATGGATGGGCTTCTTCACATAAGCCAGATAACAGATGAATACATATCTTGTGATTCAAAAAATGCAAGACTCATGACAAAAGAAATGGGACGCTCAATTAGCGTAGGAGATAAAACCCGTGCACGAATTGTAGCCGTGAGCCTGAACGAACGTGAACCAAGAGATAGTAAAATAGGACTCACTATGCGACAACCAGCACTTGGAAAACTCGATTGGATAGAAGAAGATCGCATAGCAAAACAAAAAAATAAAACACAGGCATTATAAATATGGTAGATAAAGTTTGTAGAGAGTGTCGCAGTATTGTGTTGAGCGGTCAAAGCTGCGCAGTATGCGGTTCAACAAACCTCAGCACTGACTGGGGTGGCTATGTTGTAATCATAGACCCATCGCGCTCACAAATCGCAAAAAAAATGCAGATAACACTACCAGGCAAATACGCACTAAAGGTGCGATAACGTGCACACCACATACCACCTCCCACAGAACCTGCGAAAAGAACTAAAAAAACCTATTGGAACGCTGTACAAGGACGATATACTGTTAGAACAGATACGTGCAGAACTTAAACAACCAACAGAAAAGGTCATCGCCATAGGAGATATAACTACAAAAAATCTTCTTGATGCAAACATAGCCTTCGATCTTGCAGTGATAGACAAAAAAACCAGAAGAAAATACAATGCACCAGCAATAGACCTGCCAGCAAACTGCAAGCTGATACCAGTTCATAACCCGCCCGCAACGATCACACAAGAACTGTTTAGCTCTATAAAACAGGCACTATCTCAGAAGATAACAACTGTGATAATAGTTGATGGTGAAGAAGATCTTGCCGCACTACCTGCAGTAATCCTGGCACCAGTAACATCAATAGTAATATATGGTCAGCCAGATGAAGGGGCAATATTAGTACGAGTAAATAGTCCAGTCAAACAAAAAGTACAAAAATTATTATCATACTTTATTTAATTATTATACCCCGCAGCAGAGCCTGCTGTTGGGACATGCCACAAAGCAAGTTTTTTTAAGCGTGGATATATAAGAACCTTAACTCCGAATGAATAGGGAATAGGTCTCATCAAAATATCGTATAACGTACTCCTTTTCGCAAATCAAACCACATAAGCACCGATACTTTTATAATAACATATCCCCTATGTACCAGATATGGAACAATGGGCCATAGAATGGCTGAATGAACAGAGAGATCAAGGTGTAAAATGTCTTGAAGTGAAGATGCATGGGAAAAATCACTACGTTTATCATTCAACCACTTATTGGGATAAAGAACTTAAAAACCAATAAAAACATCAAAATATCTTGGAAAACAAGGACATTACCTAATTTTTACCACCAATTAAATAATTAATCACCACTTCAGACAGGTCACCTGCATACTCGCCTGTTCTTCCGATGCTCTCGATAATATAGCCTACTGAGATAACCATTATGCCTTTCTGCGGCAGTGCGAGAGTGTTGATTTCTTCGTACAGTGGTGCAAGTTTTTTTACTGACTCAATGTTTTCATTGGATGCTTTTATGTCTTCTTTAAGGAATGATTCCATACTTTTTTTGAAAATTTGTAGTGCAAAATTACCAGTGGATATTACAGTATCAATGATTTTTTTATCTATGTCCTTATCAATAAGATTTAAGACATTTTTTGCTATTATAACTGCATGATCTCCAATGCGCTCCACAATCCTGCTTATCAGGAGATAGTTAGTAGCCATTCCAAGGGTAACACCCATATTTTCTGCAAGGTTTGCATTTCTTAATATCATATTGTACTGTCGTGCAATCAACCAGTGCAGCCTGTCCACATCATTATCCCTTGATATTACATCTTCAGCTAACATTTTATTTCCGTTTTTTAAAGCACTAATAGCATCTTCGTGCATATTTTTTACGATAATATACATCCTCTGGATAGTATTATTAAATGGCATCTCTACTGGATTGAGTAAGTCTTTTATTATAATGGAAGTATCTGTTTCTTCCACAACTTCCTGACCTATTGTCACATCAGTAAACTCTCTAACGTTTGTTCTCACAAAAAGGGGCATCTTTTTAGCTGATTTGATTTTGATAATAGTATATCCTGCTATATATGCTCCAATTAAACACCGGTATATGCATGTTGGCTCAGTTGTGTTGTCTACGTCAAATTCCTTTGTTATTTGTACCTGTCTTCCTGTAATTTCAGTTGTAACCAGTAATGTTCCATTTGGCTGGGTAATTAATCCCAACTGGTCATTCTTCTTTATGTTCAATGATTTTGTCCATTCTTTTGGCAGGGTGATAATATAAGATGAACCGCCTGTGACCTGAACTTTTCTGATTTCCATGCTATCGCCTTCAGGTAAGGTAAGTCATTATAAGTTTTTAAAGCTTTCTATATATTCACAATTCAATATAGAGTCATATTGTGATAATATAGTGAACTATAGCTTATGTCGAGAAAGTATATGTGTCATAGTTTCTATTTCGGTGGTGGTGATATAATGAGGTCTAAAACTAAGACTAAAAGCAAAAAAATAACGATTGGAATGCGTGTAAGCATTGTAGGAATAATCGTTTTTGCGGCATTGTTCGCAGGATGTATCGGAGATAATGACATAAAAACACTGACAGTAGCAGGTTCTACAACTGTACTCCCGATAAATCAGGAGTGTGCAAGGCTTATGATGGACACAAATCCCGGGCTTAAAATATCAGTTTCAGGTGGCGGGTCCGGTCATGGCATAAAGTCGGTTGGTGCAGGTGAAATAAATATTGGTGCGGCATCACGAGACATAAAGTCAGAAGAGATGGAAACGTACCCTGATCTGAAAGCGGTTGGAGTAGGCAAAGATAGTGTTGCTATCGTTGTGAATAGAGCAAATTCCATCAATGGACTTACAATGGATGAAGTGTCAAAAATATTTGCAGGTGAGATAACTAACTGGAAGGAAGTAGGAGGAGAAGATAGCAAGATCCGCGTTCTAACAAGAGAGGATGGTTCAGGTACAAGAGAAGTCTTTGAAAAGTATGTGCTGAAACCTTCTCTGAGAGATATATCAAAAGAAGCATCAGTGAAGCCATCAAACGGTGAAGTAAGAGCAACCGTTAAGACTGACGATAAAAGCATTGGCTATCTTTCTCTTGGCTATGTTGACACTTCGATAAAAGCCCTGGGAATAGATGGAGTGGAAGCAACCGTTGAGAATGTTCTTGCAGGCAATTATCCAATCGTAAGAACACTGTACCTTGTAACAAATGGAGAGCCAGATAAGCTTGAGAGTGAATTCATAGATTTTGTATTGAGTAATGATGGACAAGGTGTGGTTGAAGAGATGGGCTATATCAGCGTAAAATAGGATGAATACGATGAAAGTGAAAATCGTGCATCTGTCAGATATTCACACTGCTAATCCGCATTTCCTTCCGGAAATGGCTCTGGAGGTGGTAGAAAGGATAAACGAGATAAATCCGGAAATCGTGATTATTACTGGTGATCTGACAGAAAGCGGTTATCCTTTTGAATTCAAGTGTGCTAAAAGCTATATCGAGAAAATAAACTGTGCATCAAAGGTGATAATTCCAGGAAATCACGATGTGAGACATGTTGGCGATCTGTGTTTCGAGGAAATATTTGGCTCAAGGTCGAAAGTTAGGCGATACAAGGGAATAACAATTGTTGGCATAGATTCTACACAGCCGGATATTGATGATGGACATATTGGCAGGGATAAGTATGAATGGATAGAGAAGTGCTTTGATACCGATGATTTCAAGATTTTTGCATTACACCATCACCTGATGCCAGTTCCGTTTACTGGAAGGGAGAGGAATATACCAGTGGATGCCGGTGATGTCCTTGAGTTGTTGGTCAGGTGCAAGGTAGATCTTGTGCTTTCCGGGCATAAACATGTGCCATGGGTGTGGAACCTGGATGGCATGACAATACTGAATGCAGGAACAGCATGCACCAACCGGATGAAGTGGAGTATTCCCCAGTCGTTCAACCTGATTGAGCTTGACAGTGAGATGCTTAGAATATACAAGATCTATTCCAAAGGCGGGCATGAACTTATCCTTGAAAAACCGCACAACTTTGTTGTGCGGGGATAACTCTCGATTGCGGAGCACCACACACCGTGTGCGGAAACAATTCTCGATTACGCAGTAATCGAGTGCGGCAAAATAATTCTCGATTGCAGAGCAATCGAGAGATGAACAAGGTAAACGTGGAATGGGTAATAGAGAAACTGCTGTTTATATCTGCGATCTCTTCCTCTTTCATTGTATTTTTTATTATTATATTCATGTTACACGAGGGAATTCCAGCTTTAGCTATTGGATGGGATTTCTTCTTTGGGATGGACTGGAGTCCTTCCAATAACCAGTTTGGCATTTTTCCGATAGTGGTCAGTACATTCGTGGTTGGAATCGGTTCACTATTAATTGCTGCTTTTATAGGCATACCAGCAGCAGTTTATTTAGCAGAATTCTCGCCCCGATGGGTGCACAGCATCGTTAAGCCGTGTGTGGAAATGCTGGTTGGAATTCCTTCGATAGTGCTCGGCTTCTTTGGGCTAATGGTACTTATTCCTTTGATACGGGACTCGCTTGGCGGATGGGGGGAGTGCATACTTGCTGGCTGGATAATCCTTGCGATAATGACACTGCCTCATGTCATCAGCATCTCCGAAGATTCTATTCGTGCAGTTCCGAAAGGATTCAAGGAAGCATCGGTTGCTCTTGGTGCAACAGAGTTACAGACTATCAGGAAAGTGATACTTCCAAACGCTCGCTCAGGAATATTAGCATCCCTGATTCTTGGTATGGGAAATGCAATCGGCGAAACAATGGCTGTTTTGATGGTTATCGGCAATCCAAACATACCATGGATTCCTTCAAGCATCTTAGAACCTGTTTCTGTGCTCACGTCAGTAATAGTCATCGGGATAAACTATGCGGTCTGGGGTTCGATGCACCAGCATGCACTGTTTGCAATCGGAATCGTCCTGTTTGCAATCGTTGCTATTCTCAATGCAATAACTACTACTGTAATAAGAAAAGGAGTGAGCCGATGAAAGTACGTGAGAATGTAGTGAAAATTGGGCTGTGTTCAACTTCTCTTATGGCAGTGGCAGCACTCTTTATCGTGGTTGCATACGTATTTTTTAATGGTGCAGGAATAATAAATCTGTCTTTCCTTCTTGAATCGCCTTACCGGTTTGAGTACGGTGGGATATTTCCACAGATTATAGGCTCACTGTGTCTGGTTGGGATCTGTTTGCTTTTTGCTGTTCCACTTGGCGTTGCATCAGCGATATATCTTGTAGAGTATGCACCCGATAATATAGTAACAGCAAGTGTGAGATTTTTTATTGAATGTCTTGCAGGAATACCATCCATTGTGATCGGTCTCTTTGGACTTGTATTTCTCGTGTATCGCCTTGGTCTTGGAATCTCTATGTTGTCAGGTGGTCTGACTCTCGGATTTATGATCCTGCCGTGGACAGTAAGAGCTAGTGAAGAGGCGATAAAAACAGTCCCGTACTCATACATGGAAGCTTCTCTTGCGTTGGGAGCTTCAAAGTGGCAATCCATTTATGGTGTGATTCTAAAAAGCGCATATCCTGGCATCATAACCGGAATATTGCTTGGGATGGGAAAAGCAATGGGGGAAACGGCAGTTGTCCTTTTAACCGCGGGTTCGGGTCTGGAATCGTTTTTACCGCAATCAATACTTGACCCTGTAGCCTCACTACCAGTGTACATTTATATGCTGGCAACACAGGGTCACACAGAGGCATCTTATTCTCGTGCCTTTGGCGCCTCACTCGTGTTAATCACAATGTTTTTGATAATAAGTATGTTTGCCATGTTCCTTCGAAATAGATATATTACCAGAAATTCAGGTTTTTGAGGCGACAAAAGTATAGGATTTGGAGTATGGACTTGGAAGGGTCTTTTGACAACGTTCACTCAAACCTTGATTGCTATCGCAATCAAGAATTATGCAGTTACTAGGGGGTGTTTTGACAACGTTCACTCAAACCCCAAGTTTTAGCTGTAGAACTGCTCCCGTCGCATATGTTTTAGTCTGCGCTGGTATCGAATACTGTTATAAGTATCAAACTCTCTCATATAGGTGACAAAAGCACTCCAGATATCTTCTACACTCATGGTGTTTGTCATTATTACAGGAAGCTGAAGATTATACCGCCACCATTCTGTGGTTAGAATTTTAATACCAAGAGATTCCGCCTCATCATAAGCGCGTGTGCCTGGATACGGTGTTAACAGATGCACCTGTGCCTGGTCAGACTCGATCTCTTCTGCACACGCAAGGGTTTCAAACACCGTTCCTGTAAGATCGCCTTCGTAAGTCCTGCCATATTCAGCTTTTTTTAGATACGATTCAAAAGCCTTGTCTGCGCGCTCTCCAGGAAACCCAATAATATAGGATGCGACAGTGGTAATACCAGCATCATGTGCCAACTTTACAGCATTTTTTGCCTGCTCGATTGTGATGCGCTTTCCAACAAAACGATCCAGTATATTCTGGTTTCCAGACTCTATCCCATAGTAGATCATGTTGCATCCCGCCTCTGACATGTGAGATAATAATTCAGGGGTCACGCTATCAACACGTGTTGAACATGCCCAGGTAATATCAAGCCCACGCTCTACAATTTCATTACAGATGTCAATAGCTCTTTTGTTATCTAATGTAAAGGTGTCATCATTAAAGACAAAACGATTAAAGTCGTAGTCATTTACTACACTCTGAAGTTCATCTACTACATTTGCAGGGCTTCTTGCACGAAAAAGATGTCCTGCCATCTTTGAAGTGGAACAGAACACACATCCAAACGGACATCCCCGGCTCGTGAGAATTGGAACTTCGTGCATGCCCCGTTTGATGTATTTTTCTGACCAGAGATGTCGTGCCGGGAATGGCAGAGTGTCAAGGTCATCGATAAATGCTCGATCTGCATTATTCACAATCAGGTGTTTGACCCGATAGGTGATTCCGTCAATCCCTGTTAGAGGCAGTTTGCCAGCTATTGCCTTTACAAGCTCCAGCATAGTTTCTTCTCCTTCCCCGCGAACAACCACATCAATAGAGGGTGTTTCCCGAAGCGTCTGCCCTGCAGTAAAACTTACATGCGGACCCCCGATAACAGTCATCACTTTAGGCAGAAGATGCTTTGAAAGTTCTGCAACCTTTTGTGCTTGCTGATAGTTTGGTGTGAAACAGGAAATGCCGACCACGTCCGGTTTGAATTCAAGAATGGTTTTTCCAATATCATCAAGTTTCATCTTCAAACTCTGTGCATCACACAGACTTACCTTAAATCCTCCTTTTTCAAGTACTGCTGCAATATAAGATGTACCGAGAGGCGGTGAAATAATATTAATCAGTCCAAGTCTCTTTCCATCAACGCCTGCAATAGGAATGTCTGCAGCAGGAGCATTTATTAACAATACCTTCAACAAAACCACCAAGATACCAGAGTTACTATCTGGTACAGACGTCCAATCATTATTTAAACATAACGTCACCGTGGGGTTGGAAATTATAACGTTAATTAACTGAAGTCAGTAAAAGTTATGTACTTTTCCGACAGTTTTGTAATGGTTCCTATGGGCGACTGGGCAAAATCAAGATCAGGGAACTAAGAAGAACTAAAGTGTAAGAGGTAATTCGGCATGACAGAAAAGGCTGAAAACGATGGAAAAAACCAGCATTCGAGTGAGACAAATGGTTTTAAGTTTGCAGTAACACTGCTTGCAGCTTTTGGAACTATTTTCTATACGGTATATAATTACCTTCAACACACAGCGGTTGACATTTATTGGTATAAATTTCTTTGTGGAATAATTTCTGTCACGCTTATTTTGGTAGTTGGTCTGCTGTTGTATATTTTGATTATGGGGTGGGCGATGGAAGTACACAGCGTCCTGGCAAAAAGAAAAGCGGAGGGGTGGGCATCAGATATTTATTTAGCATCCTTTTTAGCCTTCGTGATGTTACTGGTGTACATTTTGCTTACTTTTGTCGCTTACCGAAATGGGTGGATCAGTCCAAAGAGTGAACTACCTCTGGCGATACTATCCTTTCTGGTGTGTTCTATACTCTATTATTTATTTTTTAAAGAAACTACGATTAGTGAGGATGTGATTGGATTATTCTTTATAATCCTTCTTTTACTCTATTATTTATTTTTTAAAGAAACTTCGATCAAT
This sequence comes from Candidatus Argoarchaeum ethanivorans, assembly GCA_004193545.1. Taxonomy (GTDB): domain Archaea; phylum Halobacteriota; class Methanosarcinia; order Methanosarcinales; family EX4572-44; genus Argoarchaeum; species Argoarchaeum ethanivorans. Next base: position 71,089 of record RPGO01000009.1, read on the forward strand.
AATAGACATGCGGCGGAGTTAGTAATTATATTTGGTATTATTATCTGTTGCTTACCTTTGATAAAAAAACCTGGGTCATCAGAAAAATATGGAGGGTACCAATTGATAAAAGTGGTATATTTGCTTGCTTTAGTTATGACTATTTTGTTACTTCTATTCTTCCCAGTTTTAAACTCTCCGCTGCAAGGTCATGTGACTGTTGATATGGACAGCATCTGTTACACGGATGGTGCGCCGATTCCTGTGTTAATTCAGGTAACAGGACCGAATACTAATTTATCCATAAAGTTATCTAAAGAATCTGACCATAATTTAACTCTTATAGACTCGATTAAATTAAAACCAGAACACAATGAAAAACAAACGGCATATATAAATAAGAACTCGGTTTTACCTGGTAATTTATCTGGTAATACGTTAGGTGAAGGAAAATACAGCGTATTTATCAATACCACCAATCTGACAACAGGGTATTATGAAATCAAGTCTGTGCGTCCGGAGTATACGGAAAGCTATGGTGTAAAAAGATTTTACCTGTTGGACAACAGTTAGTCATTTAATCCCCCTTCTCAAGGCACCTACAATATCACTTCTATAAACTATCCAATCTTGAATTCAGGTTAGGACACATATAAAAACCTTGATGGAAGTAATACGAATAATCTGTTTCAAAAATCAAGATATGTAGTTGACAATTCTCAAAAATTGGATAACCTATTTTACCGGGAGTGCCCCTACATATAAAAGCGTCACAGTCCTGGATGGAAAATAACCATGAAATCCCTTAAAACAAAAAATAATTCAAATCTTGAAATCATATTTGTTGGCCGCTCAAACGTTGGTAAATCCAGTCTTATCAGGTGTTTAACCGGGCGAAGTGTGCCGACCACGCAAGCCTGGTCTTACGCGGAAGCCGCTTAACCTTGAGCTTGATGATTTGATTATCACAGATATGCCAGGTTTTGGTTTTATTAGTGGAGTTGAAGAGAAATATATTAATGCAGTAAAGGATGAAATAGTTCATTATATCGAGGATCATGCTGACCGTATTATGCTTGGTTTTGTGGTAGTGGATGCAAAGTCTTTTCTTGATATAGTTAATCGGTGGTTAAACCAGGGAGAAATTCCAGTTGACCTTGAGATGTATGATTTTCTCTCTGATCTTGCAATCGATACAAAGTTGCTGGTAAATAAAATCGATAAAATCAGGGAGAACCGTGACGAGTTGCTGGATGCGGTTGGTGAGCAGTTTAATATGCTTCCACCGTGGCAGCAGTGGCTTGATACTATTCTACCGGTAAGTGCTAAAAAGAAAGAGATTCAACCACTGCAACACGTGATCAGGCAAAAGTTAGTGGACATTAAAAAAGAGCGATTGTTAAAATACTTCAGTACCAAATGTTTTAGGTAAGATTTAATACATCTCTGCATAATACTACCTCTGGTGTTCATATTTGATTAAACCACCACGACTTATTGCATGGGAACTTACCTGTGCCTGCAATCTCAGGTGTATTCATTGTCGGGGAAGTGCCACTGAAAAGCCAGACACTGATGAGCTTTCTCTTGGAGAAGCAAAGCATTTCATCGATGAACTTGTAGACTACGGCAAGCCAATTCTGATTCTAACAGGTGGCGAACCGCTTGTACGGGAAGATGTGTTTGAAATTGCACGATACGGGACAGATAAAGGACTTCGCGTAGTGCTTGCTACCAATGGAACGCTGGTTACTAAGGAAGTTGCACACAAAATGCGAGAGTCAGGTATCAAGCGCGTGAGTGTGAGTATTGACGGGTCTTCTGCAGAAATACATGATAAATTTCGAGGTATGCCCGGAAGCTTCGAGGCATCGCTACATGGTATTGATGAAATAAAGAAAGCAGGTATCGAGTTTCAGGTTAATACAACGATTACCAGGCATAATATCAAAGAAGTTACAAAAATCTATGATTTTGCCCTAAGTATTGGGGCAAAGGCACTGCACGTATTTATGCTGGTTCCGACTGGACGAGGCAACGCGATGGAAGGTGATGAAATTCCTCCAGATGAGTACGAACACGTGCTTAACTGGGTGTATGATGTTAACTATCTAAGTAACAGTCAGATGCAAGTAAAAGCAACCTGTGCACCACACTATTTCAGAATTATGCGGAAGCGCGCAAAAGAGGATGGTATAAAAATCACAGCACAGACACACGGTTTTGAAGCTGTAACCAAGGGCTGCCTTGGTGGGACCGGGTTCTGCTTTGTATCTCATACTGGCGAGGTATGCCCCTGTGGTTTCCTTCCGGTAATTGCCGGAAACATCAGGGAAATGCCATTCAAAAAGATATGGGAGCAGTCGAAGATATTCAATGATCTAAGAGATGCAAATAAACTTAAAGGCAAATGTGGCATCTGTGAATATCGCAGGGTATGTAGTGGTTGTCGTGCACGAGCTTTTGCTGAAACTGGAGACTACCTTTCAGAAGAGCCGTATTGCACATACATCCCTAAAAAAAGTTGAGTTCCAATGATAAGTAAATTCGTAGCTCTTGATGAGATGGACAAAAAACTGTTAAATCTCATCCAGCTTGATTTTCCTTTAGCAAAACAACCTTTCAAAGAATTGGGTGAAGAACTTGGAACCTCGGAAAAGGAGATTATGATGCGCATTGAAAGGCTAATTACCGAGGGGGTAATAAGACGCATCGGACCAATCATCAACACCAGAAATGCAGGGGGTGTAAGCACTCTTGCCGCAGTTAAAGCAGAGAAGGATAAAATCAGTGAGGTAGCAAACATCATCAGCGAATACGATGAAGTCTCACACAACTACCTTCGGGGCGGGAACTACAACATCTGGTTTACCGTATCAGCAGCAAACAAAGCAGAACTTAATCGGATAATTCGTGAGATAAAGGTGCAGACCGGATGCCCACTGATTGAACTGCCTACGAAAAGATTGTTTAAGATAGGCGTCAAATTTGAGATACGCTAAAGACCCGGACGCTTACACTATCTCTTCCTGTAACCGCTATAGATGGCAGCAAGAAGCACAACGACAATGATTACTGCCAGAAACGGTGCCCCGGAAAGTAGAGATATTGCAGAACTAGCAGCATCGCTTACGGTCTGAACTTCCATTTCATAGCCTTCGACATGCTGGGAAGATTCTGACGCCTTTTGTACATTCTCACCAACACTTCCCTGCTGTGTCTGGTTAGAATCTCCCCCTTTAGCTGGTATTATCTTTCCTTGATTTTCAGTTCCACCCCCGCTATCATCACTTGTTGTCTGGCTGCTTGCACTGGTTTTCCCGGCTGCAGCATCAACGATCTTACGATATTTGGCATAAGTTTCATCTGAGACCACGCCAGGCACCGAGACAACGCCTTTCACGAAGTCATCAAGGAACGGGTTTCCACAGGTGTGATGGCAGCAGGTGACACCGTGCTCCACGATTGAGTCCATGTACTCGGAGATTAATTTATCCCGTACTTCATTCGACGGGATCCAGTGTTCCTTGCGTATTGTCTCAAGCATCCTGCCGGTCATGGACTGGTATGCGTAAGGATTATTATCGTTTGTGAACGTGTTTATATCCAGATTGTTGTAATCATCGTTGTTGTATGCACCATTTACGTACACATCATAGACCTGCTGCCACATATTATCGGTGATCATGTCCGGAATTGTTGCCTCCCAGCCCCAGAGATATTCAACGAATCTGCTCATTTCCCGCCCACCTGCATAACCCTCGCCCATCATCCCCTTGATCCATTTTGGATTGAGGTATCTGGTTCTGAGTTCTCTTTGGATTACCGACTCCAGTGTTGATGCAGTTGGATTGCCGTCAGGATCGCGATTATCAGTAACATAGAAATCAGGACTGCCTTCTCCCCCGCTCGCTGTGTATGCAAGAGCAAGCCCGCCAACGTACTGGAAAACATCGTCATTATCGATGAACCCGTACAGATTCGAGTTCGTGTTGTGGACGATCGCATCGGTCTGTGCCAGATTAAGACGGAACATTTCCTCACTCGAAATGCCCCAGGCACTGTCGCCATAAATGTAGTTCATTCGGCTGATGAAGAGTTCGCCGATCTTTGAACTGTTATTCCAGGTCCCGCTTGCCCCGATTGCAGAATCGAGATTTGGCCCATACGTACCCGGTGCTTCAAGAAATATTCTTGACATCGAAAGATACTTTGCTTCTTCTTCAGTATATTTTCCTGTTGCATTCAAGACTTCAAATATTGCCTTCGAGTTCTCTTTGACGTAGTTTGGATATGCTGTGCCGTTTGGATACGTATCATTTGCAGTCGCTGCAAGTCGAATCGCCCTGTCGATCAGTTTCAGCGCGTTTGGAGCAAAGTCTCGTTCCAGTCCGGATGGAACAACCATAACATCGATTCGCGAGCGATTAAGCTCGCTTACCGGTATCAGTTCGACATCGATGACCTTGTCGTATTCATCCCTGACAGGCTTTGTCCCGACAAGTCTCAAGATCTCAGACTCAACCACTCCGCCGTCTGTGGTGCACCATGCCCAGAGCACGATTGTGAACTTTCGCGGATAGCTGTTGTTATGGTCTGTAAGGTAGCATTCGATGAGTGTATCTGCCATCTTTGTACCGATCTTGTATGCGGTTTCTGTTGGTATGCGATCCGGGTTTAATGAATGGAAATTCCTGCCTGTTGGGAGCGCATCAGGGTCTCTGATCGGATCGTCAGCAGTCGATGGTGGGATGTAGCTGCCGTTTAAGCCTTCAAGAGTCCTCTCTACTTCTATCGTGCAGTTAGCAATCCTCCCTGCAAATACAATCGATCGATTCAGATACATAGTGATGTTTGCAGTAGCGTTCTCATTTGGAGAATATTTACTGAATGTGAGGTTTTCCGCTTCTTCCGGGGTTGTTTTATTCAATATCACGTATTCAAGCAGTTTAGTGGTACAGTTGTCCAGTTCTAAATTCTTGTCCAGTCTTGTAGAATTTGGATAATCGTAATACTCGATCCGATCAGCGACTGCCCCAGTGTAGCCCTTTCTGAGCATCGATTTAATAAGCGAGATTAATGGTTCGCCCCCAGGCAGCGGTTCACGTGCTGGAGGTTCGCCGAATGTGTGCAGTCCATAAGGCATAAACTCATTCTTTAGATTGTAGAGATAATCAGCAAGTTCGCTGAGGAACTCTTCAAAAGCAAGATCGTCTGCTGCGGTTGCGTTCAGATCATCGATGCACAGATCTTCATCAAGATGTAAATCGCGGCAGGTAGATATGATTGTTTCTTTATGTTCTTCCTGCGCTGCAAGGTAATAATCCTCGATTGTCTTTAAGAGGTTGGTGTAATTGCCGTACAACCCGGCAGCAACGATCGGGGGTGTAAGATGTGTAATCATCGTTGCGCTTCCTCTTCTCTTTGCCTGTGTGCCTTCGGCAATGTTGTCAACGATGTAAGGGTAGATCACAGGAATATCCTGGATCAGGATTGAAGGCCAGCAATCCCTGCCTGATAGCCCGGTCTCCTTTCCCGGGAGCCACTCCTGTGTGCCGTGTTTCCCAAAGTGGATGATTGCATCTGCACCGAATTCGTGCTTGAGCCAGAGATAGAATGCAATGTACTGGTGGTGCGGTGGGATGTCTTTGTTATGGTAGAGAACTGTATTGTTCTGAAGCCAGCCTCTGGTTGGTTGTGGCGCAAGGATCACGTTTCCGAACGAGAGTTTCGGAACCACAAAGTACTCTTCTCCTGTTGTCTCGTTCTCCCACGTCATAATCTCGCCTGGAGGCTTCCCCCACCGCTCGATAACTTCTTTCTGCCGCTCATCATCGAGTTCGTGGAACCATTCGATGTAAGAATTCACAGGAATACGGGTTACATTCCCGGCGGCAGCCATTTTCTCGAGTTCTCCTGGCGCCCATGTTCCAACGTTTGTGCCCTCGTGCATCATCAGGTCGATGAGTGCTTTTTCACCAGGTATTTCTCCTGTTATGTTGTATCCCGATTCATTCATTGCAGATACGATATTTTTGAGACTTGGAGGAACATTGACGTAACATGCACCGATGTTATCCTTACCGCCGCCGTGATTGTAGTAGATCATAGCAATCTTCTTATCCTTGTTTGGAACATGGCGGAGATGCCCCCACGAAATTATCCGATCGCAGGTCCAGTTAATCTGCTCGTCGATTGGCAGATATTCGTAATCTGATGCGTTCTTTCCAGCAATAACGATCGGGTCGATGATGCCATCGAGTTCTGGGAGCCCAACCTGGAAGCCGAGATCCATGATTGAGATGCCGTGACTTGTTTCATTCCTCCATAGAGAAGGCGGCATGTAATACAACCGGACTGCTTTCATCACAGGAACATTCAGGGTTTTAAGGTCTGTAACCCCTTTAGCAGAATCATCGAAGTTGATACGGAATGATTTTGTACAGATGATGGCATCAACGATCGTTCTGTTGTTTATGAAATAAAACTCCTTTAGATGGGCAGTTCCAGTGAATCCTATGGAAATAACGTTTGCCCCTTTTTCTTCCAGTGTATGGATGAGTTTTTCTATTTCAGGCGATTTTGTGGATTCATGCCAGTTTGCAATGCCAATCGTGATGTTGCTCTGGTTGTAGTGATAGCCAGTCTCGTTTGTTTCATCTGAGTACCACTTAAGGTACTCTCCGGTATTGAAAAACAATTCCTGAGTACCAGGATGATGGATATATGCCTTCGGAATTGGAATTGGATCCTTTATATCCCCGATCAGCCCGCAGAAGTTAACCTCGAGATACGTCAGCAACCGTGCGATGTTCCCCTCATCACAGTTATCCCAGTACTGCTTGATGAATGGATGCATAGTCAGGTTGACATTTCCAAAAATATCGTCATAAGCATCTGAATGAATACTGATGATTGAAATTCCAGTTCCAGTTCCGTTTGCAGTTTCAATTGGATTTTTAAGCTTTTCAGCAGTTTCACCACCAACATGCTCAAGAAATATCAGATCGTATCCTGTCAGATCGATTCCGCTTGGAACCTCTGATGGATGAAGGAGTGTTATGTTCAGATTGCATGAATGAGACACGGTTTCAATGAATTCGTGCCTCTCTGCCGCGATTACAATTGCTTCTGGTTTCTTCTTGATAACCTGTGTCGTAATTTCGATTACCATTGCAGCATTTTCTGGAGTGCTCGCAGCGTCGCCATAATAGAACGTGACCACATCGCGGGCATCGCTCGAATCGTTCAACACGCACTCGTTTGCATCCCCCACCGGCTTTGAACTGTTTGGATAGTTCACCCAGTAGTGCCAGAATCTCCCCCCGGAAACATCATTCGATACATCTGCGATCGAGTCCACAAAAGCAGAACAGGAATCGTTCACCGTGAAATTGAAATTCCCGTACCATGGCCCAGCGGCCCGTATGAATGCACCGAGTGCTGTTACGCGATCGACCGTGTAGTTTATGCCGCTGTTTTGTGCTGTCACATTCAGTGTCTCGCCCCCCAAGAGCACCATATTTCCCTTCCAGATACCAAATGCGTAGAGATATCCGGTGTCTGATCCCATGTAGAGGATTCCATCAGAGACCGACGGCTGCGCCATATTGTAGTCGTTAGTGTCATAACTCCATATCAGGGTGCCATCATCTGCATCGAAACAATAGATCGTGCCCTCTGCATTGTTGGCTGCGGTGTAGACCATGCCGTCTGCAACGACCGGCGATGAGCGACATGCCCCATTCAGTGTTTGATTCCAGACCTCGCTTCCATCGATTGCATTGATGCAGTTCATCTTTTTGTCTTTGTCGCCGATGTAGATTCTGCCGTTCGATATCGCAGGCGAAGAGAGTGAACCATAAAGATACCTACTCCAGACGAGGGTCCCTGTCGTAGTATTGACGGCATACAGCTTCTTGTCTGGTTTTCCTGTTGCAAAGTACACAATCCCATCATGGACAGCAGGTGTTGTTGATACCTCACTGTCACCAACATTGAATCTCCATACCTTTGTGTGATTTGTAATGTCAACGCAGTTCATCGCGTTTCCCCCGCCAAAGAAGAGTTTACTGCCATCGGTTGCAGCAGACATATACACGTTAGAACTGCCTGACGCCGAGTAATTCCAGAGTTCACTTCCATCAAAGTCGATGGCATGCAGTATCCCATCCGACCAGCTGACCACATAGACCTTATCATCATAGATAAGCGGTGATGACGCAAGTCCAAACCACTGTGGATCGTGTTCGAGAGATATGTTCCAGATCGTCGCACCGGTTGTGGCATCGATGCAGTATAAATCCCCGGTAGTGGGGTCGTCAGGCCCGGGAGGCCCATAAGGTCCAACTGAACCTGCAAATACTCTATCACCACTGATTGCCGGTGTTGATACTCCCCCGTTTCCACCAAGCGTATTGTTCCAGATGAGGCTTCCATCGGATTCGTCCAGGCAGTACAAGCCAATGCCTGAGCTTGCACCCATCGTTGGCCAATTCGAGACATAGACGCGACCTGAAACGACGCTTGCGCCACACCCGATGTAGCTTTCTCCGAGTTTTGTCTCCCATAATATCATATCTGCGAGTGGAGCGTTTCCACTTGCGTTTCCTGTGCGTCCCGGGTCAAGCCCAAACATCGGGTAGTCTGCCAGCGCCGGAAGCGCAAGCATGAGCAGTAGAACCGTTGGAATGAGCAGAGGCGGGATTCTCATAATTTATCCTTCAATAGCACACTGCAGTATCATCAGCGCATCAAGCGATGTCACTCGGCAATCGCCATTCATGTCGCCCACGTCAGCAGCAGGAACTGCTCCAACAGTCATCATAAGCGCGATCGCCGCATCAGCTGCTGTGACCGCCCCATCACAGTTGAGATCGCCCCTCTCTGTGATCGTGACCTCTATTTGTATCAGCATGTCAGAGTTATCTGGCGTTGCACCCATGCCACTGCCCCAGTACCACGTCACGAGATCGCCGTTATCCAGTTCACAGAAGTTTGGGCTGGGCGGTGAAGGCTCGTTAGGGTAGTTCACCCGGTAAAGCCAACCATCCCAACCTGATTCATGGCGATCATTGATCATGTCAACGTAGAGTGCACCGTCATAGTCATCGTACCATGCGTCGCTTATTGAGTAGTTGAATCCACCCGCTTCTGCTGCCTTCACAAGTGAATACATCGTACAGGTGCTGCTTATTATGTACTCCTTGCCGCTGTTGTCCGCGGTCACATTCACCGTGCCAGGGGTAAGCTTAACCTTACCATCCCATACAATATTGCTGAATGCGTAGAGATATCCGGTGTCTGATCCCATGTAGAGGATTCCATCAGAGACCGACGGCTGCGCCATATTGTAGTCGTTAGTGTCATAACTCCATATCAGGGTGCCATCATCTGCATCGAAACAATAGATCGTGCCCTCTGCATTGTTGGCTGCGGTGTAGACCATGCCGTCTGCAACGACCGGCGATGAGCGACATGCCCCATTCAGTGTTTGATTCCAGACCTCGCTTCCATCGATTGCATTGATGCAGTTCATCTTTTTGTCTTTGTCGCCGATGTAGATTCTGCCGTTCGATATCGCAGGCGAAGAGAGTGAACCATAAAGATACCTACTCCAGACGAGGGTCCCTGTCGTAGTATTGACGGCATACAGCTTCTTGTCTGGTTTTCCTGTTGCAAAGTACACAATCCCATCATGGACAGCAGGTGTTGTTGATACCTCACTGTCACCAACATTGAATCTCCATACCTTTGTGTGATTTGTAATGTCAACGCAGTTCATCGCGTTTCCCCCGCCAAAGAAGAGTTTACTGCCATCGGTTGCAGCAGACATATACACGTTAGAACTGCCTGACGCCGAGTAATTCCAGAGTTCACTTCCATCAAAGTCGATGGCATGCAGTATCCCATCCGACCAGCTGACCACATAGACCTTATCATCATAGATAAGCGGTGATGACGCAAGTCCAAACCACTGTGGATCGTGTTCGAGAGATATGTTCCAGATCGTCGCACCGGTTGTGGCATCGATGCAGTATAAATCCCCGGTAGTGGGGTCGTCAGGCCCGGGAGGCCCATAAGGTCCAACTGAACCTGCAAATACTCTATCACCACTGATTGCCGGTGTTGATACTCCCCCGTTTCCACCAAGCGTATTGTTCCAGATGAGGCTTCCATCGGATTCGTCCAGGCAGTACAAGCCAATGCCTGAGCTTGCACCCATCGTTGGCCAATTCGAGACATAGACGCGACCTGAAACGACGCTTGCGCCACACCCGATGTAGCTTTCTCCGAGTTTTGTCTCCCATAATATCATATCTGCGAGTGGAGCGTTTCCACTTGCGTTTCCTGTGCGTCCCGGGTCAAGCCCAAACATCGGGTAGTCTGCCAGCGCTGCTGGCGTCATAACGAGTGCTATAAGCAGCACAAATATTATCGTTCTTCCTATTTTCATGTTATTCCTCCATGTTTTTTTGTTTTACTGTAACTACATTCAATATCATAACCAAAAAATATTTCACCTATTTTCTATATTCTCTCCTCGCTTGGCAAGCTCGATCACAACCTACTCGCGTTTCCTGTGCGCTTTGGGTCATGGTGGAATTGGGACCAGTCTGCAGATGTTAGAGGCAGGGTGAGTACTACTAATAAAATTACTGTTAATATTTTTGTGTTCATATATGTCATGCTTCTATTGATCTTATGTCCTATGTTATTTGAGATAACTTAAATATCTTTGTTGCGGCTGACCAGGTAGATTCTGCATGGGCTCTGTCATTTTTAACCGAACACGTGTGGATACTGCTTACATTTCTGGAGGCAGGACAATGGTTTACTTGCGTAATTTCTCTGCCATGCGTACGGCATCAACCGTTGCTGCCACATCATGCGTTCTGACAACATTAGCTCCCGTGCATACAGCAATTGCAGTTGCAGCAATGCTTCCATATAGTCGTTCATCCGGTGGTTTTCCAAGCACGTCACCTACGAAAGATTTCCTTGAGAGTGCAGCAAGCAAAGGCTTTTGAAAGACAGTGAAGCGTTTAAAATTCTTGATAATTTCAAGATCATGTTCGGTGGTTCGCATCTCACACCAGCGTCCGATTGCCGGATCAAGGATGATGCGCTCGCTCCCGACTCCATTTTCTTCTGCATTCCGGATAATCCTTGAGAGTGCATCAAGAGTGTCAGCAAACCCAACCACGTCTCCTGGCTTGTTTCTGCTTGCCATCAGCATGACCGGGCAATCATATTCTGCTGCAACCCGGCTCATGTTACTGTCACCGGTAAAGCCGCTCACGTCGTTTATCAGGTCTGCACCAAGATTAAGTGCATCTCTTGCAATCTGCGAGTGCATGGTATCAATGGATACTGGAATTTCTGTTACTTCTCGTATTTTTTCAATTGCTGGGATGACTCGACGATATTCACTTGATACAGTAATTTTCGGAGCAGGCGGCCATGTGGACCTTCCTCCAATATCTATTATTTCAGCACCATCCTGTATCATCTGCTGAACCGTTTGAATAAGAAGATCAGGTTTAACGACTGATTGCTTGTAAAAGGATTCTACACTGAGGTTGATTACACCCATGATTCTAACAGGATGTTTATCTCCAACGTTCAAGCCGGAAATGTTTACATCAGTCATCGTAAGTTATGCTGGAGTTTTGCAGCCTCTATTGTGTGCTCCATCAGTATAGCAATGGTCATCGGCCCAACACCACCGGGAACCGGGGATATCAGTTTCACTTTTTCGATGACACTATCAAAGTCCACATCCCCGTAGACCTTCTCACCAACCCAGGTGACCCCTACATCGAAGATGATAACACCTTTCTTTACCATATCTTTTGTTATCAGGCCTTTCACACCTGTAGCTACAATCAATATGTCTGCTCGAAGTGTATGCTCCTTAAGATTTTGGGTGTACACGTGACATGTTTCAACAGTAGCATTTCGATTTAGTAGCATGATTGATGTGGGTTTTCCCACCACATTGCTGTGGCCCACAACCACCACGTTTTTGCCGAGCACCTCGATATGATATTCTTCCAGGGCACGGATGATGCCTTCTGATGTACATGGTACAAACCTTTCTTTGCCTATCAGCATACTTCCCATATTTAACGGATGAAACCCATCCACATCCTTTGAAGGTTTGATTGCAGACATCACCTCATGTTCATCGATGTGTTCCGGCAGTGGTAGCTCCACCAGAATGCCGTTTATCTCAACCCGATTATTCAGTTCATCTATGAGGTTAATAATCTCCTCCAACGCCACGTCTTCACTGTACTTGTGAACTTCTGATCGAATGCCTGCACGCTTGCATGCCCACTCTTTCAACTTGACGTATAGCTTGGAAGGTGGATGCTCTCCAACAAGTAGGGTCGCAATGGTTGGCTGGATGCCTTTTTCTTTAAGTTTTTCAACTTCTCTTTTAACCTGATCTTCGATTTTATCAGCTATCCCTCGCCCATCGATTATTCGTGGATCCATTATTTCATCGTTCTGCATTCCAAACCAGTTCCTAAACTAATACCGGATATTGTTTGCAGAGTTCATGCACCTGATCACTTATGCGATCCAGTTTTGCTGCATCATAACGATTATGGATTGCATCTGATATACAGTCTGCTATGATGCGCATTTCATATTCCTTCATTCCCCTGGTGGTTACTGCCGGAGTGCCGACTCGAATACCACTTGTGATAAAAGGCCCTCTGGTCTCGAAGGGAATGGTGTTCTTATTTAATATAATGTCAACTTTACTAAGAAATGCTTCTGCATCTTTACCGGTCAGGTCATATTCCGTAAGATCGACCAGCATGAGGTGAGTGTCGGTACCACCTGCTACCAAACGCATACCATTATTATCCAGTTCTTCTGCTACAGCTTTTGCATTTTTAACGATTTGTTTCTGGTATTCTACAAATGCTGGCGTTTGTGCCTCTTTGAAGGTTACTGCCTTTGCTGCAATTGCGTGCATGAGTGGCCCACCCTGGATGCCAGGAAAGATCGTCTTATCAATTATTTTCGCATGTTCTTCTTTGCATAAGATTACGCCGCCACGTGCCCCTCTCAGTGTTTTATGCGTGGTAGTGGTAACAAAGTCAGCATAAGGTACTGGGCTTGGATGTACACCTGCTGCAATAAGCCCTGCGATGTGTGCAATATCTGCCATCAAATAGGCACCAACATCATCTGCAATCTCTCTGAATCGTTTAAAATCAAGAAGTCTTGGATATGCACTTGCACCCGCTACAATAAGTTTTGGCTTATGGGTACGGGCAAGTTCAGCAAGATTGTCATAGTCGATAGTCTCTGTTTGTTTATCCACGCCGTAGGGTGCGACCTTGTAGAACTTACCTGAAAAACTCACCGGGCTGCCGTGTGAAAGATGTCCCCCATGCGAAAGGTCCATACTTAATATGGTGTCGTTGAAGTCTAACACTGCGAAGTAGACTGCCATGTTTGCAGCAGTACCAGAGTGAGGCTGCACGTTCACATGCTCTGCACCAAAGAGTTGCTTTGCCCGCTCGATAGCAAGGTTTTCTGCCATGTCCACATACTCACAACCACCGTAGTACCTCTTGCCAGGGTAGCCTTCTGCATATTTATTGGTCATTACAGAACCCTGCGCTTCCATTATTGCACTGCTTATATAATTCTCTGATGCAATCAGATTGATCTTATGCTCCTGCTTTTCTATTTCAAGCCGCATGATTTCTGCAATCTCGGGATCAACATTTGTAATATAACTGGCCATTTTTCATTCCTTCCAAATATTTATATTCGTTCCAATAACTTTCACCATACATAAATTTCTTCCCATATCAAGTATTTCATTGGACAGTTGTAATCTAACTTTGACAGTTGTGGTTTATTAGGAGTGTCCTCAGTTGAGTTTGGTTTATGCTTACTCAAACGAGACTGAGGACGTTTAGTATCACTCCGAATGATAATATTTGTTTTCCGGTTGGGACGATCTTTGCTGTTCAAAGGCAGTATGAAAAACTTGGTTTTCCTGCTATCTTTGGTAAATATAAGAATATGGGCAGGGCTTTAAACTCATTGATAATGGCTCTGGTGAGCTATAAGCTTACTGAGAATTTTAGTATTTGGCTTCATATATCAACCTGCACCCCCATGTTGCTGTGTCGTGGAGGTGGCCACCTTATCATATATTCTTATATCGTGCAACCTGCACCCCCATGTTGCTGTGTCGTGGAGGTGGCCACCATATCATATATTCTTATATCGCGCTAGTACACTCTTCGTACATATCCAACATGAACACTTTGAAACTTACCTCATTTTTGTACAACACAACCCATAGCAGTTGCAGCACTTGTTCATAAGCAAAATAAAAAAATCGGATACTTACATCTTTTGATTTTGACATTATACAGGCTTCATCCTGAACACGGAAACTTGTTTCAATTCTCCACCTCTTTTTATATGAAGCAATAATGTGATCCGGATTAATTGAAGACTGGTTGGTAGCGAATGCCCAATCGTATGATTTATCACTTCTTTTGTCGAATATTTGTTTTAATAATGCAAGAGTGGTCTCCCCTCTCAGAACTGTTTTATTTATATTCACCACGAATGTCATCAATTTCTATGTGATTTTGCAGTTGTATTTCTACTTTCTTCATAGGATATTTTATGGATACCCATTGTATATAAAGATTATGATAAAATCTGCTTGGGATTCAATCGAATAGAAATTACTAATTTCAGATTAAAGAAGAATTGAAAGAAAATTTAAAAGTTTTTCGGAGATACTGATAAAATCCAAAAACATATATGTGAATTAACCAATCCCATGTTGTGTGATTGATTATGGTGAAAGTAGGATTTGTCAAAATGGGAAATATTGGTACGTCTCTCGCAATTGATCTGCTGTTTGATGAGATCGCAGAGCGTGAAGACATTAACACCAGAACTTTTAGCAGTGGAGCAAAGATGGGCAAAGAAGAGGCTTATGATACAAAACATTTCAAAAGATGGTATCCGGATCTCTTAATCATGGTAAGCCCCAATCCAAATGCACAGGGACCAGCTGAGGCACGAAGGATCTGGAAAGACGTGCCTACAATATTAGTATCTGATGGACCAACCAAAAAAGACGAACGGCAAAAATTAGCAGATGCAGGCTTTGGATATATTATTCTGCCTGTTGATCCTCTCATCGGTGCAAAAAGAGAATATCTTGATACAGTAGAAATGGTTAACTTCAATTCCGAGGTGAATAAAACTCTTGCATTCACTGGTGCAATAAGGCTTGTGCAGGAAACAATCGATGGTGTGATCGAAGAGATCAAAGCAGGTGAAACATTGAACCTGCCTCACATTCTTGCAAAGCCAGAAAAATGTATAGAATATGGTGGTTTTTCAAACCCATACGCAAAAGCGAAGGCACTTGCAGCACTGCACATTCTATTAAAAGCTGCTGAAATCAACTCCAAAGCATGCTTTGGCATGAAAGGGATCGAAGCAATCACACTCACAACAGCAGCAGGGCATGAGATGGTAAGAACTGCTTCAATGCTTGCAGATGAAGCACGGGAAATCGAGAAGTGTAATGATACAGTATCACGAAAACCACACGCCAGGGATGGCAGAATACTGTCCAAAACCAGGTTGTACGAAAAACCAGAGTAATTCTTAAAAGACATCTATGGTGTGTTTTGAAGAACTCAAATCAAAAATACCGAGAGGACACAAGCTCACAAGGGAAGAAGCACTGCTCTTACTACACCTTGGGAATGCTGAAATCGTTGAGCTCTTCTCGCTCGCAAATACAATAACACGTGGATACCATGGGGATATTGTTGATACATGCTCTATTGTCAATGCCAAATGCAGCTTGTGTGGTGAGGACTGTAGTTTCTGTGCCCAATCGGTGCATAATCACACAAACATCACACCATATCCACTGATGCAGACAGTAGACCTGGTTGATCTTGCCAAACGTGGTGAAAATGTGGGGGCAAACCGATTTTCTGTTGTTACCAGTGGATTAAGCCTCAACCAGGAAGAGTTTGGCAGTATACTGCACACAATAAAACAGATCAAAGAAAAGACCAACCTATCAGTCTGCGCCTCGATTGGAGCAATCACTGAAAAAAGAGCAGCGATGCTTAAGGATGCTGGTCTAACGCGCATCCACCACAACCTTGAAACTTCAAAGAGTTTTTTTGCTTCGATGTGCAGCACCCATAATTATGAGCAGCGAATCAACACGGTTAGGATTGCAAAAGAAAGCGGACTTGAAGTTTGCTCTGGCGGAATCATCGGGCTTGGGGAGACGCCCGCTGATCGAATAGAACTTGCACTTGCTCTAAAAAAACTGAATGTTGATGCTGTTCCGATTAACATCATAACACCAATTGCAGGAACCCCGCTTGAGAACATCGTTCCGCCATCACCACTTGAAATACTTAAAACCATAGCAGTGTACAGACTTATTCTACCAAAGAAGAGTCTCATACTTGCAGGAGGACGTGAATCTGGTCTTCGCAGCCTTCAAAGCCTTGCACTGATCAGCGGAGCCAATGGAATACTTCTTGGAAACTACCTTACAACGAAAGGCCAGAGCCCACAAAAAGACCTGCAGATGATTGTTGATCTTGGACTGACGGTGCACAGTTATGTTTAGTATTCGAATGAGAGCAAGTGTTAACAGAAGGCATGTCTCGGGTGCAGAGAGAATCATCCCTAAAAAAGACATCCCACTGGTAGTAGAAGAGCTATCAAAGAGAGCGGCAACGCATGAAAACGGCATTCCAGATATTATCCACATAACAATTGAGAAAATAACAGATGTGATCCAGTGCATACCAGCACTGCCACTTACGAGCATAACAATCAAAAGCCACGTGCAGGCAAAAGGGCTTGCTGTGGACGCCCTTATTGATAGCGGTATTCCAGATACTGCTGCGCATCATGCCCTCGAACTACTTCAGAAAGGACCAGCACCTAATGGAAGGAATATGAGGGGTGCAATAATTATGAACTGTGAGAATAAAAAGCGGCTTGAACCAGACAGTTTCAGAGGAGTACGTGTAACACGAATGGATATGAAGCCAGAAGCGGTAGAAGCACTTAGAAAAGAATTATCAACTTTAAAAATTGATAAACGAACAGAGATAATCAGAGAAGCCATAACTCTTGCAAGCAAGGTAGCTAATTTTAAAACGATTGCAGAGTTGTGTATATCAGACAACCCATCAAACCACGTTGGGTACGTAGCATCAAAGAAACTTGGATTCTTGCGTATACCTCATCTTAAAAAAACAGGAGCGTCTGCTGGTGGAAGAGTGTTTTTTGTGAGAACAGGTATCAACCTTCACGAATACATTAACTACCTCGAACATGCACCTGTTATCGTTGACCGGATAAGTGATGTTCAAGCAGTATCTGCCATAAATACTCAGCCACCCGGTTGTTCCATGATTGATAGTCTTTTACAGGTTGTATCCTACATTTGAAGGGTATTAGCTCTGAAGTTATCCTAATCCACACTAAAGAAGACTAACTTTCATTGAATAACCACTTCATCAATGTCATGGTGCCTGCTAACAATCGTTTTTACCCTGCCTATGTTTCGACCCTCCCTACCTATGGCGAAGCCCCTCTCTCCGGCAGATACGTTTAAATAAGCAATACGCTTACCTTTTTTCTCCTCTATATTAATATTTTTAATTGAGACTGGTTGGATAACATTTTCTATGAACTCACGCACATCATCAGAATACTCTATGATCTCTATCTGTTTATTGATCATTGACTTTACGCGATTAACATGGTCACCACTTTTACCAATAGCTGCACCCATATCTTCACTTTTTACAACAAATGTTACTTTATTAAGCTCGTCATCTATCATGCAATCTATCGGGGATGCCCCTGTTATCTGCTCAAACAGTACAATGTATCGCATCCCGTCTGTGTCAAGTTTAACTTCACTCAAGATGAGAGGCCTCTAAGTGCAGTAATATCGCTTTCATCACCTTCAAGTACTGCAAGGGCAGCTATCGAAAAAGGTTTCCCACACGCAGTTCCAAGTTCCACTCCATTGCCATTATATTCAATCAAATCGTCAATATTGATCTTATTTTTTAACTCTGGTGGGCAGGTTGAAGCTGCAACCACGATCTTTGCCAGACCGCTATCTACATTTTTAATTACCTGTTTTGCACCAATTACTACCTTACCTTTCTTAATGACATTTCTCAGTATACTATCTATCTCAACCATAATAATTCAAACCTCTATGTTGTTTTTGCTATCAGTCTTACATTGCCTGTTCCGAGCTTGACCGGTTGTCCTACGATCACGTTTTCCGTCACACCACCCAATTCATCAATATCACCTCTTATGCCTGATTCCAACAGGTGATGTACAGTAACCTCAAAAGCAGCTCTTGCAAGCACACTTGCTTTTTCGCCTGATATGCCGTGCCGTCCAATTTGTTTAACCTCACCGTCGCAGGTCATAATGTCTGCAACAAGCATCACATGACGGATATCAACGGTTAAACCCTGTTCTCTTAGTGTAGCCATTATTTCGTCTATGATTGACTGCCGGGCAGCTTCAATACCGAGCACCTCTGCCATTTCAAGAATATTATTTGTTCGTGTGCGGGTTGCATCTACACCACCTACTTCCATAACACTTTTGAGAGCAGAACCCTCGGTGTACAGGATATATTCGTCGCTCTCTTTACGGATCACTACCCTTTTTATTTCTTTGATCCCTTTTAAATGAACAGATCGTATCTTCTTAGCGAGCTGGAGCAGTTCACGATACGACACCTCTTCAGGAGCTGTAGTAAGAGCGTACTCATTTAATTCTACAGGCAAGCCTATTGCATCCTCTACTTTTAATGCTACATCTTCTGCAGTCATGTTTCGCATCTCAAGAGCCTTTGGATTGAGATTTACAGTAATTTTCATCAAAGAAATATCAGTGGTAATGTCTCCTAAATGGTAAAGAATTGTTGATTCTATCTCCCACGCAATATCCCGTGATTTATTTCTGTCATTGCCATACTCTTTTTCAAGATAAATCGTTAACATCGGGGTGCTTGGATTCTTGC
>RPGO01000010.1 GCA_004193545.1 Candidatus Argoarchaeum ethanivorans
TCTTCAGATATTGCTGATTGGATATATTTGATAAACTTTTTCTGCGCATCACGTTTCCGAGATACATTCAGATGCAGATAGATCATGGTGGATTTCAAATTCTCATGGCCCAGGTGATTTTTTATGTCCGTCAGCGATTTTCCTGAAAGCAGCAGATGCACGGCACAGGAATGTCTGAAGCTGTGTGCGGGATTGAGATTCTCCAGTTGTTTGGCGGAAAGCACTTTTAAAAGATATTTTTTGCAAACACGATAAATGCCGTTTCTTGTAAAACCTTCACGGCGCTGATTTATAAACACGCGATTACTGCATATCGGCTTTGGAATGGGCCTGTATTTTTTTATATAGCGCTCAATAAGTTCGATTGTTTTGGCCTGGAGTTCTATCATGCGATAGTTTCCTCCCTTGCCTTTTATTATTAGTGTCTTCTTGTGAGGGTCGAAAAAATGAATTTCCAGATTGGCAACTTCACTTGCTCTTGCGCCTGAGTCAAAAAGAAGATGCAGAATTGTGTAATCACGGAACCCCTCTTTTTTTCTCAAATCAACTGAACCAAACACTTGAAGTATGTCGTCATAATCCATATAACCGATCAGTCGTTTTCCAAAACGTTTCTGTGGTATATTGAATATCATTTCCGATATTTCGCGATGTTCCGGGTACAAAAGCCGGATCATTTTTGCAAATGATTTTAAGGCAACAAGGCGGGCATTGCGTGTTCTTATGCTATTTTTTCTTTGCTGTTCCAGGTAATCAAGGAAAGAGAGGATCAGCGCAGGTGTAATATCTTCGAGCCTGAGATCAGGAACCGCTTTGGAAAGATGTCTTGACGAAAATTTTAAAAAAAGCTTGAATGCGTCTTTGTAAGTTTTAACGGTTTCAGGGCTTACGCCTTTTATTTTCGGCAAATAGTCTGCAAAATACCGGCAAAGACAGGTATGAAGATTCATAGTTCTTTCTGCCTTGATATGGTAAAATCCACCAGATGTCGGCGGTGTTTAGCATCTGTCAGCTTGAGATAAACAGCCGTATACCTGTATTTGCTATGTCCCATATAGACAGAAAGAACCGGCAACGCCTGTTGGGGCGACTTTCCCTTGTCCTTTATCCGCTTAAGCGTATTTACCGCAAAAGAATGTCGCAGGCTGTGCGGGGTCGGCGCTCCGAACCGCATATTGTCTACAATCCTTGCGGGTTCAGTTATGCCAATATCTTCGACGGTCTGATGAAAGACAGGATATATTCGATTGGTCGATATGCTTTTACCTGCTTTTCCCGGAAAAAGGTAAGGATTGTCATCGCAAAACAATGTTTTTCTTAAAGCAAGATAATTATTCAATTCATCCGATACCGCTCTTGGGACCGGTATCAAACGGTCTTTATAAAACTTTGTTTTTTCAATATAGATCGTAGCTTCATGTCTGCGATAATGTTTCAGATGCAGCCTGAGTGGTTCGGATATTCTCATGCCGCATCTGGCAAGAAGCATGATTGCGGTATACACCATCATATCGTTTAAAAAATACTTTTTGTCACAGCGTATCTGTTTCTGCACGGCATGAAGTATCTCATCTGTCTCTTTGCGGGAAAAGATAAACGGTATAAAGGCGTTTTCTTTATATGGCGGAATATCCCGCAGTGGATTTTGGGCCACATGTTCATTTCGCACCATATAGTTATAAAAGCCTCTTACCGCAGATAGTGTACTATTTATCGTTCGCGGGGATCCGTTGATGTTTTTTCTAAACTCAAGGAAAAAGGAGGGGGGTAAATCCATTTGGGACGCTACGTTTATAAGGCATCGGTCGAAGTTCTTTAAATAGGACTTCAGGGATGTTATTTTAAATCCCAGAGTTTTTCGGTAATTGATATATTCTTCCAGTCGCAGCGAAAGAAAGCTTTTAAAAAGCATCGTCATCAAAAAGAACCTCGCGCATTAATTTTGTGTGAACATGGAGATATCGTTGGGTTGTTTGTATGCTGTCATGCCCCATCATCTCTTTGATTTCAAAAAAAGACACGTCTGCTTCCAGTAAATTTTGCGCGTATGTATGACGAAGCCAGTAGGCGGCTGACGACAGGCCCGCCTTTTTCATTGCTCCGGCGATATCCTTGCTGACGGTAACCGGCAATACCGGCCTGTATGGCACACGAACGGTGATAAAAAGTCTGCGATTGTCTGTCGCTGGACGACCTCCCATAATATAGGCGGCAACGGCCTTGATGCAACGATCAGGCAAAGGAAGTCTGGCCGGATTTGTGTTTTTTCGGTCCGGTATGCAAATCTCTTGTTTTTTAAATTTAATGTCGTCAAGTCGTATCCGGCTGATTTCTTTTGGCCTGAGCCCTATGTAGAATCCCAGGCAAATCATGGCCGCTGTCCTGAGTTCTAATGCAGTAGTACCGGTCAAGCTTTCAAACAAACGCCTTATTTCATCCGGTCTTAAAAACTTCGGCGGTATGCTTTGCGCAAAAACAGGCGCCCCGATAATCAGTGGGGCAAAATTTCTTTTCAATATCCGGTTCTGGTGCAGCCATGCTAAAAATCCACGAAGTATCGAACGGTACGTTCCGCAGGTTCCCTTTACGTAGTTCCTGTTATACGCTGCAAGAAAAGCGTCGATCTGTTCAATCCTGACCGTTTTCAGCACGATGCTGTTTTTGTCAAGATAATCGCCAAAGGCGGTCAGTGTTCTTCTTGTGCGCAGCATCTGAAGGCGACTGATATCTTTTACGCGGATATAGTAATTGAGGTATTCTTCGTAAACTTCCGGCAACGGCTGAACCGGTTTTTCTATCGGTCTCTTTATTCTGTTTTGCTTAAACAAATAACGGGAAAGTCCCCTTACCGCATGTGATGCAAGGATAAGTCCGGATTCCTTTTGAAAGTCTTTTAATGTGTCAAACGTAAAAACAACATCCCATGGGATTGCTCGTTGGATTATAAAACGGGAAAAATACGTTAATATCTGCTGATACCGCATAGAGGTGCTGTCGGCATACCCATTGGATATCATCCATAACAGATAATCACTGACGGCTTTTTCTAATCGCTCTGCAACAGATAGCGCCTTAACCATGTTCAGTCTCCCTTAAGCGATTGGCCGATAAGATTACATATCGTAGCCGGATCATATTTTTCCATTTGCTGCTTAGATTTTAGAAGCCTTAAAGGCTGGTTTACAGGTTTTTCCGGCAAAGAAAGTACCTGAAAAAAATAGCCGTCAAATGCGATTAAGTCTTTATCAATCAAAGCATTCCGAGCATTCAGGTATTCATCCACGGGAATTCTTAAAAGCGAATAAATTTTATCGTAGCTGTAGTAAGAAACTCCATTCCGATCTGCCGCCAATATAAGAAACAGGTAAAGCAATAGTTCATGGTGGGTAAGGCTGTCCCAAAATCCGTCACGTAAAAAACAATGCTCAATAAATGCAAAGCTGCCGGTTATCCTGCGTACTCGATCCGGAGAGAGTATTTTTGTTTTTATCATTGTTTACCTCTATTCCCGGCCACCTTATAATCAAAATTCAAGGAAAGCTATCGAGTCTCCTTTTGCAAGAATTTTGACAAAAACACTTAACGCCTTGGAATAACAACAATTTGGCCTTCTAACGTGTCTCTTTTTCTGTTGAAGGGTATGAGCTTATAACTGCCTGGTTTGATATCAGAAAAATGCTTTAACGCGTCTCTTTTGCAAGATCGTTTTGAACGGCGTTTTTTATCCCGTTTTTTCTGTAATTCACGGTTTCGATCACAATAATCCGGGTTCTGTTTTCGATAATTACGATAATATCCGGGATGCTGTTCAATCCACTGTTTATGGCAATCCCTTTGATCGTTTTTGTAATCCGGATCAGATGCTATTTTGCTTTGTTTCCATTTGTTTTTTCTGACATGCCGGCAGGCTTTCCTGTTGCAGTACTTCTGGTTTTTTACGCGAGGATTAGCAGGAACCATTCTTCTGCAATTGGCGCATTTAATCATTGGCTTCATGGTATTTTTTACCATGAAGCCCAAAATGTATATTTGGATTATTGCAGAAGAATGATATCTGAGAAGGAAGTAAAAAGATTAAGATATGGGAGAAGGTAAAACTGAGGGGCTAATTGTTCTTACAAATTGCCATACAATTTCTTTTGTATTCTGATGACAACTCAAGTATAAGAATTAAATTCAAAGAAAATATATTTTTGATATTTAAAGAGAAGTATATCCAAAACTCACAACATAACTAAACTGGCAACATAATGACCCCATTTACATTTTCCTCATCTGAATAGGGAGGAAAACGAGAATCTATGAATTCTTCAACTAAATCCGCTGAATCCAGAAGTTGATCAAGATCTGAAGGCAAAATTTGCCACATACTTAGCTCAATGCCCATTCAAAACAGTCCCCGATCCTTGGAATTATAGTTCGTCGCAAATGAATTGATACTTGACAAAGGGGTTAATCCATGATATTCTGTTCATAATTTCAATTCATTCAAACAGAAAAATGGATAGATCATGGTATCATGTCGTGGCAAGCCACTAAGCCCCGAAATAAAGAAGCTTACTGTCTCTGCTAAGCAGTATTTTGATCGAAACAAACTGACACCTGCAGAACCAAGTGTGAAGCGTACTTCAGATGCTCTTGGTATTGGTATAGCAACAGTCAAACGCATTATGGCCGACTATAATCGTGATCCTGGTCTGCTCGATAAACCTACAAAATTACGTGGGCGCCCTATTTATGCTGTTAGCGTGTCGTATCAAGAATCTACTCGGTCATATATTCGAACTGCAAACAAAAAAGGAGAGCATATAACGCTTGCAGTTATTAAAAACTTCTTAGAGGAAGAATATCCTGACCAAACATTTAACAAAGCAACATTAGCCAGAACGCTTAATAGGTGGGGATTTGAATTTGGACAGGGAATAAGATCCCAACACTTAAAAGAGAAGGATCATGTGATTGCCGCCAGGCAGCGTTATTTGCGCGAAATGAGGAGCAATCGAGTTCCCGGGAAAGGCATTGATACAATTCGCCCGGAAGTTTATCTTGATGAGTCGTATGTAAACAAGAATCATAGCAATGACTTTATATGGTATTACGGTGAAGATGGCCCTTGGGTGCAAAAGCCGACAGGCAAAGGAGAACGTCTTATCATTATCAATGCCATAACTAAATCTGGTTGGGTTCCAGGTTCAAAGCTTGTGTTTAAGAGTACGAGAAAGACAGGGGATTATCACGGCCAAATGAATTGGGAATTATTTAAAAAATGGTTTACGGAAATGCTCCTTCCTAATATTCCGGAACAGTCCTTCATCATCATGGATAATGCTCCATACCACAATATCTTATCAGAGCACTCCCCTCCAACGCCACAAAGCTCGAAGAAGAAAATCAAGAAATGGCTTGAACAAAATAAAGTTTACTGTCGTGATGATTGCCTAAAGCCTGAGTTGGTCGAGCTTTTGATCAAAATGGTCCCTGAACAGATCTATGCAGTCGACGAAATAGCTACATCATTTGGCCATAAGGTTCTCAGAACTCCACCGTATCATCCAGAACTACAACCGATAGAAACATGCTGGGGCGTAGTAAAAAATCATGTAGCCAGAAATTGCGACTTTACCGTGAAAAACTTGATAAAGCAGCTCGATTGTGGGTTTAATAAAGTCACCGCTTCAACATGCGAAAAAATTATTAAAAAAGTAAGAAAAATTGAGGATGAATTTTGGACAACAGATATAAAGATGGACGCACAATAATTCAGATATTTAGGTATCAATTCATTTGCGACGCACTATAGGTGTCAGGTGTCAGGTGTCAG
>RPGO01000011.1 GCA_004193545.1 Candidatus Argoarchaeum ethanivorans
ATCCCGCTTACTTCTTGCTCCACGCTACTTACTTCTTGCTCCACGCTACTTGCATCCCGCTCCTTGCCTCTGTTGCTCTCAAGCCTTCTTTTCAGATCAGCAAATTTATCCAGCATCTTTGACTTTCAGTTCATCGGATACGGCGAGGAGAGCCGCGGTCTTTCCGTACTGGAACGATTTCAGCTTGATGTGCGGCAGATCCTTTGATTGTTTCACGCACTCTCGTATTTTCTCTGCTGTTCCAAGATATTCCTGCCACGTTCTCCTTACAACTCCGTTGACCATTTTTCGTTCTGTTACGTACCAGTAGATGCGCCCCTTCTTTTTCTTCTTTTCTAAAAAAACCATGTATTACTAATAGGGGACTATAGTATATACATATTTTGATTAATTATCGCTATGAATAGATGTAAAATTAATTATTGATTAGTAGGGGACTAACTGCTGAAATGATCGACACAGGCGTCCGCTATCGAAAAATTTTGGAGGATGGGGGTCTTTTCAGTTATCTTTGAAAGTCAAGTTTTTGTGTTGATCTCAAAGGTATGTTTTCACCATGCTCACGTAGAACACTTAAGATCGTGTGTCATTGTTCTGTATCCCGTACTAAGTATCTTATATGCCAGATCCTCGACAGTTAGAAGTGTTCTCTGTTCAAATGCGTCTCTTGTCGCTCTTTTTATTCGTTCTCTTCTGAGTGCAGGGATGCCATTATTTAACCTGACATCAAGATCGCTTTGACCATTGTCTATGGTCAGGATTACACTCTTGAATTTGCATTCTTTGATCGGTTTTCCGGCAGGTTCGTTCATGTCTATCGCCTGCACAACTATTTGTCCTGGTCTTATGTTCTCGATACTTTTTTCATTCAGGAATGGAAAACAGACTTCTTTGACAATATCAATAAGGGCGTTTGCTTCCAATGGTGAACAATTAAGCCCTTCTATTGCTTCTTGTTTGAATTGAGTGTCAAGTGTCTTGAAAGAGAGTCTATCATTTCGTTCTTTTTCTTGATTTCGTTTCATTTTTTAGTACCTCAGTTTTGTGTATATTTATCTTACAAAGCTGAAGTACTGGCCATATGGCACTATTTTCAGAGCTGGGTGGCATGGCTGGGGCTGGGGTTTTAAGAGATGTGTAAAAAATGGAGGCGATGAGATGCAAAACAAAAATGCGGGATATGGCTGGAAGGTAATGCAAAAAATGCCGCAGCATAGTGAATCCAGAAATAATATTGAACCTGTACACAACTTAATTCTGTCCCGCAACCGTTAAAATGGGAACGTTTAAGTAATTGAAGAAAGTAACACTTTCTAAAAAGCATCAAGGAGATTTAACAATGGTAAAAAAAGTAGTAATTATTGGAGGAGGAGATGCGGCATTCCAGCTCGTTGAATTTGGTTTTACAAGAATAAAAGAGGCAGACAAAGAGATAAAAATAACGATTATAAAAAAGGAGAAACGTGGGTGGGTCTCTGTTTGTGGGCTGCCTTTTGTTCTGCAAGGATTGTATCGCGGCATAGACGATGTAGAGGTAAAAGAAGTGCAATCATATCTCGATCGAGGCATCGATGTCAGAACTGAAACCGCAGTAGAAAGTATTGATATCGAAAATAACAGCATCAAAATTGTTGGTGGAGAAGAGCTTCGATATGATTATCTGGTGATAGCAACAGGGGGAAGACCTACCATCCCTCCAATCAAAGGAGCAGAGCTTGGTGGGGTTTATGCTTTGCGTAACGAGGATGATGCAGAAAAAATAATGGATGCAATGAGTAAAGCAAAGAATGGTGTGGTGATTGGAGCAGGAATTATAGGACTGCAAGTGGCAGTAGCGTTCCAAAGAGCAGGCATAAAAACAATGGTGACAAAAACACGTCCCGTGCTTCTTCGCTCACTTCTGGACCCGGATATGGCATCAATTGTTCAGCAAAGACTGGAAAAAATGGGAGTTGAGTTTGCTCTTGGAAGGAAAATGAATGCTATAAAAGGTAATGGGGTGGTTAAGTCTGTTACAATCGATGGAGAAGAAATTCCAGCAGATATAGTAGAGATATCTACTGGGGTTAAACCAGATGTTGATCTTGCAAGAAAGGCAGGGATAGAAATAGGAGAGAAAGGCGGGATAGTAACCGATCGTTTTATGCATGTTAAGAAAGGGGAGAGATACATAAACAATATCTATGCACTTGGCGATTGTGTGGAGGTTATCGATGCAATGACTTGCCGTTCAACACTGAGCCAGCTTGCATCCACCATTTTAGTACAGGGAAAGGTCATCTCTGATAATATATCTGGCATCAGCTCTTCATCTGAGCCGTGCTTGAGTCCAGTCGTCACTCTTATTGAAGATCTTCAGGTAGGATCGGTTGGGGTTACTTCAGAGAGAGCAGCCGAGTATGGAATAAAAACAATTGTTGGTAAAGCATCCAAATTTACAAGGGCAAGGTTCACTCCAGGAAAGAAGCCAATCACAGTAAAATTGATCTTTAATGCCTATTCCGAGAGGTTGATAGGAGGGCAGATTATTTCAGAGGAAACGGTTGCCGAGAGAATTAATGAGTTGTCACTATCTATACGAAGAAATGAGCCGATAAAGGAATTATGTAAAAGAGAGAGATGTTATGACCCATCACTTACCATGGTGGAGGATGTTATTGTCACCGCTGCTGAAGATGCTTTAGCAGCCAGGCACTGATAATTTTGGTTCCTTGGAGAACCTGAACTGTATTATTTTCAAAGCAATAATGAATGAATTATAAAATACTTCCGACTGCTAAGTTCTCAAAAGATTTCAGGAAAGTTGACAAACAGTTCCAGGATAAAATCAAAGATAAGATTGAAGAAGGTGCTCAAAATCCTGTAAGATACAAGCACTTGCATTATGAGTTTTGATGTCGTTAAGCACCGTTTTTCCGTTGAACGTTTTTGTCAGGTTTTGCACTTCTATCATTTTCTACTCTCCATTTTTCTTATGATCTTGCCTCCTAGATACTTGAGAAGCACCCTATCAAAGAAAAGACCGGTAAATCCCATTACCAACATTATTGCATACATCATCTCCATATTGTGCAGAAAATAACACTGCGAGAGTTTTGGTCCAAGTCCACCATCTCCTGACATTTCAACTATCTCACCGCCAACCCGGAGAGACCAGCATAACAAAAATCCTACTCTGACCGCAGTCAGCTTTGCGCCATAACCAGAAATTAGCGCAACCACCAGAACGGGCATAAGAACTGAGTGTAAGAGAACCGTAAGTTGTGAGAGCCCAAACCACACGATCAACATGGGTGTTCCTGCGATTCCAATTCCAAATGCGAACAGCAGAAACCAGAAGAAAGGATTTAATGCCCATTCTGCCTTTTTGAATCTGCGTATGAGCATTCCCAGTGATAGACCCACCAGTGATATTATCAACAGCCCCAACAGGGAGAATGTGAGCGTGCTTCCAAGGTGATAAGCCAACGACGGTGAAAAAGCGCTTACAACCACAGCGGAGAATGGTGGAAGAATGAATGGGTCATGAATCACTCTCGCCAATAGCTCCCAAAATAAAAACAACATGATAAAAGGAATGCTGTGATAAAACCACCGAACAGTTCTGGTTTCTTGCTTCAATTTTTTATCTCCTATCATTTTAGTTTTCATCGAAATCCCTCCTTCTTTTCATACCCGCACTGACGCCCACGAAGATGAGAGCCAGAGCACCGATTTCATGGATATATTCTGCTGGTAAAGCTCCTCTCAGATAGCACATCGCCCCGTTAACAAACAGAACTATTTTCAGTATCACCAGCAATCCACCGATTTTTCTTTTATCTACTTTTCTATTTTACCTTTACCAAACACATGCCATCAATCTATTTATGCATTGAGGTGTGATTGTTATCCAGACAATGTACATACGAGACTTACCAATTCCAGAGAAAATAAAAAATTTTTATATCGAGCAGGGACTTACACAACTCTATCCACCACAGGAAGAAGCAATCGGGACTGGTGTCCTTGATGGTGTGAACCTTCTTGCAGCAATACCAACAGCATCAGGGAAAACGCTAATAGCAGAGCTTGCCATGTTAACCAGCATATTTAAAGGCGGTAAAGCACTCTATATCGTACCACTCAGAGCACTTGCATCAGAAAAATACGAGCATTTTAAGAAATTCAGTGAGATTGGAATACGTGCCGGCATCTCTACCGGGGAGTTTGATTCAAGAGATGAATGGCTTGCAAACAACGATATCATTGTTGCAACCTCTGAAAAGGTCGATTCACTGATTAGAAATGGGACATCGTGGATGTCAAAGATAACGGTCGTTGTGGCTGACGAGGTGCATCTGATAGATTCGGCAAACAGGGGACCCACACTCGAAGTGATACTTTCCAAGCTTCAAAGTAATAAACAAATCCAAATTATTGCGCTCTCTGCCACTATCGGAAACGCAGAAGAAATAGCGGATTGGCTCAAAGCGAGAGTTGTTACCAGCACCTGGAGGCCTGTAGAATTAAACGAGGGTACATTTTTCAAAGATGTTATAAAATACAAAGACGGGACAAATAAAAGTATCAAACAGGTAGATAGAGATGATACGGTCAACCTGGTAACAGATACCTTAAATGGTGGTGGGCAGTGTCTCGTATTTGAAAGTTCACGTAGAAATGCTGAAGCAAGCGCTAAACGAATTGCAAAAGCGATAAAGCACAATCTCGATGAAGAGCTTTTGCTTGAGCTGAAACAAACAGCAACATCCCTCCTTGCCGCAAGTGAAACAGATGCAGCTATTGCACTTGCCGCGTGCATCGAAGGTGGAGTAGCTTTCCATCATGCAGGACTTGCAACCAGACAGCGCTCCATCATCGAAAACGCTTATCGAAAAGGCATCCTCAAAGTGATTACAAGCACGCCAACACTTGCAGCAGGCTTGAACCTTCCAGCGAGACTGGTTGTAATACGCGGGTACAGGCGGTACAACCCCAATTACGGCTCTGTGCCTATACCAGTGCTCGAGTATAAACAGATGGCAGGAAGGGCGGGTAGACCCACGCTTGACCCTTATGGCGAAGCAGTAACGATTGTTAAAAGTTACAAAGAAGCAGAATGGGTAGAAGACAATTACCTGCATGGGAAGCCTGAAACGATATGGTCAAAACTTGCAAGTGAGCCATCGCTCCGAACACACATCCTTTCACTCATCGTAACAGGGTTTGTACAAACAACAGAAGAACTTAACAATTTTATAGCGAGAACTCTGTATGCACACCAACAGCAAACATGGGGCATAAATGAAGCGATTCAAAAAGTACTGGC
>RPGO01000003.1 GCA_004193545.1 Candidatus Argoarchaeum ethanivorans
TTTACCTGTTTCGATCAATCTATCCCTGAATCTCCATACAGTTGAGAAATCGGGGATATTATCAGGAAAACCAAGGAATTTGCGAAAAAAAGATCCTGTCTGTCGCCTGACGCTCAAGTTCAGGATCTGGGAGACCGTACCACTGCTGGAGCACCAGCATTTTTATCATCATAACCTCATCCATGTGTGGTCTGCCACCATTCTCGGTCATGTTCCTGTACATCCCAGCTACGGTAGGGATGAAAGCACCCCAGTCTATCAAGGAATCTACTTGTGCAAGCTTATCACCGAGACGTTTAACCCTTTCGTATTCTTCACTCAATGAAAAATCGATCAAAGACTTCATATGTATTATATTAGCAAAAAATGTTTCTATTTTGACTAGAAAAATATTCCAGTGCTTTGTTGTGTTTGCTGAGGGTTGAGGGTGGGTTAGGTTTTTCAAAGTTCTCTTTAGAACTTCTTTATATTTTTATTTTTTTTGTCAGGCAATTACCGGGTGAAGTGTTGGTTGAGTTTAATATAAAGGTGCGTTTGAGTATCCCGTTTTCATTCAAAACTCAATAGGTAATGACTGCAACCAGTACAAAAGATACACGCAGTTATCTTATTATTCATGTACCGCAGCACCTAAGCCGCCATTTATATTGTTTATTAAATCAAATGATTGCGAGCAGAAAAGTAGGGTTTATAGGCAATGAAAGAAACTAATGTATTGATAGAAAAAAAGGTAGCGAAAGATGAAGATAGTTAGAAATGTAGTGATTATTTTTCTCCTGACAGCAATCGTATTTAGCTGCGGTTGTACAGAAAAACCAGTTGTGACGTTACCTGAATCTATTACTGAACCTGAACATCATATTATTGAACCTGAAGCTACGATTGAACCGGAACCCAAAACAACAGAAAGAATCAGTGAACAGCAATATAATAATTCTCCAGTGAAAACAGAAGAAGACTCCAGTGATGACAATATTGTAGAAAAAAAATTAGTAACCAAAATTATCGATGGGGATACGGTAGTTATTGAAGGGGGCGAACGTGTAAGATTATTAGGTATAGACACTGATGAAAGAGGCTACCCATGCTACGAACCTGCTAAACAGCGACTTGAAGAACTTGTGTTTAATAAAGAAGTCTATTTGGAATCTGACGGCGAGGACAAAGACCAGTATAAAAGATACCTGCGTTATCTTATTCTTGATGGTGAAAACATAAACCTGAAATTGGTTGAAGAAGGGCTCGCTATTGCTTATTTCTACCCTCAAAATGTGAAATACAGAGATGAGATTATTGGAGCAGAAAAGGAGGCAAGAGAGAATGAGATTGGATGTAAATGGAGCAAAGAAGTAGAGCCAGTAACTGAAGAAGTAGAGCCAGTAACTGAAGAAGTAGAGCCAGCAACAGAAGAAGTAGAGCCAGCAACAGAAGATATTGTATGGTCTGAGCTGACTGGTGATGCGATTAATGCCTGCAGTGCGAAAGACCATATTGGAGAAGAGCAAATCATTGAGGGTAGCGTTGTTAATGGCTATAAATTCAAGGATATAGCTGTGTTCTTGAATTTTGAAAAACCACACCCATACCAGTGTTTTACAGCAGTTATCTGGAAATCTAACTGGGATGAATTCCCTGAAAACCCCCAGGACTATTATAACGGGAAAACAGTTAGGGTCATGGGAAAAATTATAGAACACGAAGGAACGCCAGAAATCATTCTTGAAGATTCTTCACAGATAGAAATTGGAGAATGAAGATTAAATTATTTTAGATATATTTAATGACTCTGAAAAAAACAGAACTTAGAACACCAATTGTCTGCATACTTGGGCATGTAGACCACGGGAAAACAACCCTACTTGACAAGATCAGGGGCACAACGATTGCAGAAGGAGAAGCAGGATTAATCACCCAGCATATCGGTGCAACAGAGGTTCCAATAGAAATCATACGAAAAACCTGTGGAAAGGGTGCAGCAAGAAATTTCGTACTACCTGGACTTCTTTTTATTGACACCCCGGGCCACCAAGCATTTACCACACTGCGATCGCGGGGTGGGGCACTCGCGGATATTGCAATCCTGATTGTAGACATCAACGAAGGGTTTCAGCCGCAGACAGTTGAATCACTCAATATATTAAAACAATACAAAACACCGTTTATTGTAGCAGCAAATAAGATAGATAGACTGCACGGGTGGGACTCTATAGATAACGCACCATTTATGCAAACCTACAACAAGCAGTCGGAAAACATAAAGCAGCAAATCAACGAAAAAATGTACGAACTTATTGGCAGACTGTATGAACAGGGATTTAGTGCTGAACGATACGACCGAATCAAGGATTTTAAAAGAAATATAGCAGTGGTGCCCTTGAGTGCAAAAACTGGCGAAGGTGTACCTGATTTACTGATGATGCTGATGGGTTTATCCCAGCGATTCCTTGAACAGAAACTGTCATACAGCACAACAGGCAAAGGTGCAGGTACCATCCTTGAAATAAAAGAAGAGCAGGGGCTCGGCACAACTCTCGATATGATACTCTATGACGGCCAGATAAAAGTTGGGGACATGATTGCAATAGGAAGCCTGAATGGTGTGATTACTACAAAAATACGTGCACTACTGAAGCCAAGACCTTTATCTGAGATACGTTCAGAAGAAAAATTCAAACATGTGAAAAAAGTAACTGCTGCGGCAGGAATAAAAATAGCAGCACCAAACATAGAGGGAGCACTTGCAGGAACTCCATTACATGTTATCGATACTGCAAACAGGGAAGAGATAACAGGTCAGATACAAAAAGAGATACAAAATATACTGATTGAGACTGATACCACCGGAGTTATTATAAAAGCAGATACTCTTGGCTCCTTAGAGGCACTCGTTGGTGAACTTAACAAAGAAAAGATACCTATTCGAAAAGCAAACATTGCTGATGTGACCAAAAGAGATGTCATAGAAGTGGCTGCCTTAAAAGACCCGCTGCACAAAGCCATCATCGCTTTTAACGTAAGAATGCTGCCTGATGCAAAAGAAGAACTTGAGCATCGTGATGTTAAAGTGTTTGAGAATGATGTGATATATAGGCTAATCGAAGATTATAATTCGTGGGTGGAAGAGCAGAAGAACCTGATGGATAAAAAACAGGGTGAAGCCATCATCAAACCAGGACGGTTTAAAATACTTCCTCACTGCATCTTCCGCCAGAGCAAACCTGCGGTGGTGGGCATACACGTACTCGGTGGAGTTATCAAAACAAAACTTAACCTGCTAAAGGAAGATGGCACATTTGTTGGAAGCATCAAAGGCCTGCAGGATAGTGGTGAAAATATCAGTGAGGCACGATATAACGATGAAGTCGCGATAGCTATCGACAGGCCAGTTGTGGGTAGACACATTAACGAGAATGACATACTTTACATCGACATACCAGAGCATCACTCAAAAATACTTGAATTTGACATCAAACAGACCCTCAGCCCCGATGAACTTGAAACTTTCACCTCATTTTTGGATATAAAAAGAAAAAATAAACCGTTCTGGGGAAAATAAAAAAAAGTGTGTGTTTGACTTGAACACGCATGGATTGCACTGATTTCCATAAATCTATTTCGCTTTTCACTTTCTTTTAATTCCGATATAAAATCAGAATATGCTCTTCCAGACTATTATGGTTTTTAGATATATCATGACTCAAATTCAAAATTGGATGGTTTATAAAAGTGATATTGCAGGTGCTTTGGAGAGAGGGGTAAAAAGTTTATTATACTTTGTCATACATGCACTTGATCAAAAGGATAAAGAGGTGATAAAAATATGCCAGATGGACGAGGACAGGGTATGGGCAGAGGCGGCGGAAGGCAGGGTATAGGTCCTGCATCAGAATGCAAATGCCCAAAATGCGGCCTCACTCAGCCACACCAACGTGGTGTGCCGTGTGCCAACCAGACATGCCCAAAATGCGGAATTCAAATGATTGGGGCATAATCCCCATTTTCAATTTTTTTAGTGCTTGTTTTTTTATTTTCTTGACGTATAGGAAAGTATAAACGCATAACATTCTCTTGCTACTTATTTTCTGCACTCGATTACTGTGTAATCGAGAATCAAAGGTTGTCGGTAACTCTGCACAACGAAGTTATGCAGTTTGTTGATCTATGGAAGAGTATAATTTTTTCTATCTTTATATTTTTCTGTTACCGAACGAACAGTTCCACCTATACCAATAACTCTTACAGCAATTCTTTTTTTGTTGATATCGGTGATTGCAGCAATCCCGGCACGCACCACCCAGGTTTTTTTAGGAATGCACCTTACTATGGCAAATATACCATCAAAATATAGCAGTCGCAACCCAGACTCACTCAAACCAACATCTCCAACGAGTGATGCAATGGAATACTGAAGCTCTTTTAAAAACTGATTGCGGCTTGCATGTGTTTCACTAACTACCTCCAGTGCTAAATATCGCTTTTTCTCACGCAGTGTAGGAGGAAGAATCTTCATACCAGTTTGACCCCGGCGGTTATGAAGTTGGGGCTGCGTTGTTCTATGATCTGTCTTGGAACTACGCTCATTGCATACACGGCTTCCTCTCGTTTCATGCCAAAGAGCATCGCAAGGGCAGCCATTTCTCTTGGAGCGCGAAAATCGTAACAGGATATTGGTGTAGTTGTAATACCAAACGGAACATTGTATTTACGTACAAGTTTCAGGTTGTTGCGATAGACAGAGAGTACCCGACACCGCTCCGACCCTTCGGTGTGAATGATTGCTCCAAGATCAAATTCAATAGCAACGTTGTTATTTGATGCAAGCTTTGCTAAGACGTGGTTAATATTTCCAGGCGATGAGAGAATGTCAATCAGCCGATTTTCAACACCAGCGCGGTTTACTGTCTCACTGCCACCCCGAAGAATGATGCAATCTGTTTTACCATGCAGGAGTTGAGCTTTTTTTCTTACTTGAGTGGCACTCTGTGCATTCAATTCAGCACTGTGATATAATAAAAAATCAGATGGCATGGCGTCTGTTCTTTCTGGTTTGCAGGCATCTGTGGTGACTATCATGCCCGCATATCCATATCTTTTCGCGATTACCGCCATCTGCTCAAGGCTTTGACCTGACTCTGGCTTTACATGTATTTCATAGAGAGGTTTTTTTGTGAAAACAGACACGTTACAATTCCTGAGAGCTTTCAGTTCATATATGTAACACGCATTCTTCATCCACGCCGTGTTTTCTTTTTGCAAGCACTGGTCTTGCCACGATAAACACGCCCGGACTGGTTGCTTTGGGATATCCAGTTAAGACTACTGTCTCTTTTAATTACTGTGTGATGCGGATCAACAAAAATTATCTCGTACCAGCTCCGTTTTCCATCTTCTCCAACTGGATAAGAGTTGAGCACTTCCATATTCGGATATTTTCGAGCAGCCCTCTCCTCAGCCATCTGTTGAAGACTCTTTTTAGTTGTGATCTTGTTAACACCTGTATGTTTAGTCCTTCTTCCACGCGACCATCTCGGCTTTCTTCTACCACCACGTCTAACAGATGCCCGAACAACGATAATGCCCTGTTTAGCCCTGTAACCAAGACTTCGTGCACGATCAAGGCGTGTTGGACGTCTTATCCGAATAACTACTGGCTCACGTCGCCATATCTGTAGACGAGTCCACATCAGTTCATCAACATACGTTTTATCAGGGCACTTCCATGCATCTCTGATATAACCATAAAAAGATTTTGACATTGTTTTGTTCACCTTAAATAACAGTTTAATGGTTCAACCTAATTACATAGGTCACATTCCAGCAGGTGACCAATCCTGCAACTCGGGTCGAATCTAAATAAACTCTCTAACTACTATTAAACTTTATCGTTTGATGCCTCTGTGGGTAGTCCAATTATTTATTGTCTACTACTAAATAGATCGCTACCAAATGTTTTTATGACAGTAGAAATCTTATTAATTGTGTAAGTACAAAAGGGAAGAATATTTTTCCATTTTGAAAAGCATTTGGTAATACTGCAAATCGCCTGAATAGTTTTCGCTGGGACGCCATAAAACAACTGTAGTCATTTGATTATTCATAAACATGCAAATAAACAAAGGAATTTACACAATTATCCTCTATGTGAAACAAAATACCATCATTCACACTGGCGGTCTTGGAAAAATAACATACGTGCGAGGGTGCTACGCATACACAGGATCTGCCAGAAGCAAGAGTGGTTTTTCACGAATACGCCGTCACATAAATGTTCTAAAAGGGATTAACAAAACACGACACTGGCACATAGACTACCTCCTGCCAAGTGCAACGCTTAAAGCAATCGTCGCAACCAACACAGAAAAAAATCTCGAGTGTCAGATCTCAAACCAGATAAAAACAACTACTACCTCAATAAAAAACTTTGGAAGCACCGATTGTACATGCACAAGTCACCTGCAATATCACAGCAATTTTCATCGTTTGTTAGAATACACGCTCAATGCATACATCACACACGCTAATAATATTGAAATGTACTTATTAAAATGAAAGTATGTCTTTTGCCTGATGTAAAAAAACCACGAGAGTTCACAAGATCTTGTAATCCTATGGTTTCATGCGGATCTGCACTTGATTGCTATCGCAATCAAGAATTATGCAGTTGATAGTTATTTTCTGCACAACGAAGTTGTGCAGGTTTTAATCAAACACAGAGTGTCGTTTTTTTAAATCATCCTCTGTAGCATCTATCAGTACCATCAGTTCTGCTATCACAGAATCAAGGAATATCATCGTTGATATTTCAAAGGTTGTGCCCATTGGTGTAAGTGTTCTGTATTTTCCTTTCATGTGGCGCTCAAGGTATCCTTCTTCAGCAAGGTCACCGGTACGCCCACGAATTTTTACTGTAATATCTGATATTCCGGCAAGTGCTGCATGCGGGTTCGATGTTATAGCTATCAGTGTTGCACCGATATCTTTTGTTATTTTTCCAAGGCTTACAATCGATGGTGTTTCTCCTGAGCCTGAAATAGCTATTACTATGTCATCACTGTGCACTGCCGGTGTTGTGGTTTCTCCTACCACAAATACAGTGAATCCAAGATGCATTAACCGCATGGCAAACGATCTCCCAACAAGTCCTGAGCGTCCCGCACCCATAATAAACACCCTGAACAAATCTTTTTTTGCAGATACAAGTTTACAGACAAACTTTGATACGGACTTTATATCAAGGTCTCCAGACATTTTTTTTACATGCCCGGCTATCAGGTTCATAGTAAAAATCAAATTTTCACACTTGCATCTTTCATCATCAAGCATCGGTTCCCTCTTTATACTCAACATTGAGTAACTTTAAATTTAGGATTTTTTTTAACTCATCAAACAGGAGCATTATCTTAACAATGCTTCCATTCCAATGAAGAGTTTTTTTCACATCACTATCGGTTAGTTCATTTATGATAGAGTTAATAAAATATATACAAGCCTGGCTACTACAGAAAGGTATTGTAAATATTACCCGGTACCCGCCGCCTCTGTGCCTGGCATAGGATATTATTATGCACCCCTGATCACTACACCCCGATATTTCATCATAATTGCATATTACTTCTTTTTCATGTCCTACTGAGGTATCTATCTTGGCAACGCTTTGAATAACAGTGGACACATCGTCAGATGTTGCCTGTCTGCCAAACCACAAGACGATTTTACCAATGCTACATGATAATATAACATCGTTGTTGCCCATCTCAACAAGAGTGATATCATTGAGTGATTTCGTGTTGTCCCATGACAGTATCTCAGTATCTTGCATATTCTTATCTTACGTATTTTCCAATCAGGTCTTTTAGTTTCTCTTTCACACTTATTGGTATCATCGCTGGATCAGTGATGATTGCGCCAGAAAGAGAGTGTCTGCATGTGCAGTCTTCTTTAAGTGTGTTGATGTTTTCAAGTGTTTTCTTAATGATGGTTCGCACAGAAGCCTCATTCTTCGCAATATTCTTGAGTACCATTTCAATATCCACATCTGTTTCATGCCACACATCATAATCGGTCACAGTGGCAATCATGGCGTAGCAGATTTCCGCCTCCCTCGCAAGTTTTGCCTCAGGAAGCGCAGTCATTCCGATAATATCAAAACCAAGAGATTGGTACACTCTTGACTCAGCACGTGTTGAAAACTGTGGTCCCTCGATACACAGGTATGTTCCGCCCCGGTGCACCCGGTAGCCCATGTCTTCACCAATTTTTTCGATTAATGCTGAAAGATCGGAACAGAACGGATCTGCAAACCCGGTATGCACAACGATTCCATCTTCAAAAAACGTATTTTTTCGATTAGTGCGATCAAATATCTGATCAGGAATTACAACATCGAGAGGCTTTTTTTCAAGTTTTAAACTTCCAACTGCTGAGGCAGCGATAATACGCTGTACCCCAAGCTTTTTTAACGCGAGGATGTTTGCTCTTGAATTTAGATTGCTTGGGGAAATAAAATGTCCGCGTCCATGTCGCGGGAGGAAAGCTACATCGATTTCACCAAAATTTCCAACAATGATATTGTCTGACGGTTTGCCAAAAGTGGTGTCAATTCCAACTTCTTTTACAACATCCAGCATAGACGCATCGTACACACCACTCCCCCCAATAATTGCAACATCTGCGTGCATCATTACAACCTACATGTTTTACTTCCATTTAGCCCTTTCGAAAGATAGGGTGCATCCCTCCACAACGTTTTATCTGGTAGTTTCCTGTGCGTTTGAAGCTATAAACTCTCGTACAAGCTTTGCACCAAGAGATGCGGTATTAATATCAATTTCTGGAACAATCTCTACGATATCAAAGCCGATACAGCCTCCTGCAAATCTCCGGAGTATTTCTCTGACATCTCTTGGTGTTATTCCAAAAGGCTCAGGTGTCCCGGTTCCTGGTGCATAGGCTGGATCAATGGCATCCATGTCAAGTGAGATGTAGACTTTTTCATGTCCGGTGCACTTTTCAACTTCCCTGATCACGTGGTCAATACCTTTTTCAAGTACATCATCTGCTGACAAATAACAAAGACCGTGCTGTTCTGCAAAGGCATATTCCTCTTTTGTACCACTTCTAATCCCGATCTGCACAATATTATCTGTCACATCTTCAAATAAGCGGCGAGTTATGCAGGCATGAGAGTATTTTTCACCTTCGTATTCACTTCGTAAGTCAAAATGAGCATCGATGATGATAATTCCACTGGGTTTGCATTGTCTGGCTGCAGGAAGAGTAAGAGAATGCTCGCCTCCGAGCATGATCGGAATCTTGCCATCGGCTGCACATCTTGTAACAACAGATTCCACAGAAAAGAGAGCACTGTGAACCGTACCCCCGGTGTTTATATCCAGTGCATCGTGAATTTTCAGGTTTGCAAGATCAATGCCAGTGTGCGGATTGTAGGTTTCAAAATTATAGGATTCGTTTCTTATAGCCCCTGGTGCTTTAGCACTTCCACATCGAAACGAAGAGGTTTTATCAAAAGGGGCTCCAAAAACCACATAATCAGCATCTTCATAACTGGACTCTGCATCCGCAAAAAGCATGCTTGGGGATTTGTGCAGTTATGTTCTTACGTCAAACTTGATTTTTCCCATGGATGTGATATAGACGATTTCCTCGCCCTCTTTGATTTTCTCTTTCAACTCATCCGGGATTGTCATATCAAAATTAGAGAAATCTTCAAGATCCATAATCTGGGCTACATTATTACTAATAGATAATACCTGTCCGCTTTTGCGCTCAACAATAGGCACGTAAATCTTTGTTGTGACTGGTGCAACGATGGAACGCTTTTGACGGTCAAAAATACCAATTGCATCAATACGAGCCTTCGCAGAACCGTGTTTTCCTGTTTTAGAATGAGATAGACTCTTGATGACACAAGGTTCATCATCAACAAGTACGTAACGTCCCTCTTTTAATGTTCGAACTTCGGTTAGATCCTTCATATAAAAATCTCCAGTGTTGATCGCACTATTGTAAAATAACAATAGCATTAATGATATTTAAAACATCGTTTATATAAACAATCGTATTTGTATAGAACTGTACACTTCGTGTGCAGAGATAAATTAACAACTGCACAACTTCGTTGTACAGAAAATAACTCTTGATTGCATAGCAATCAAGTTGCGAAACAATCAAGGTACCATCAAGATACAATTAAGGGATGACAGCGTATGAAATGCGATAAATGCAATCGTGAAGCAGTAATATTCCAGAAGTACTCAAGTGCGCATCTCTGCAAAGACCATTTTATAGAAGACGTGGAACGCAAAATCAAACGAGACATACGAAAATACAGAATGGTTGAAAAAGGAGATACTATAGCAATAGCACTATCTGGCGGTAAGGACAGTAGTGCACTGTTATACATATTACACAAGTTATTCAACAATCGACAAGATATCCACCTTGTAGCTATCAGCATCGATGAAGGCATACATGGATATCGCGACAAGACATTAAAACGAGCACGAGCTCTCACAGAAAAACTTGAGGTGCCACACGTCATTAAAAGCTTTGAGGATGCGTTTGGTGATTCTCTTGATGATCTGCTAACAGGTGGAAAAGCATGTTCTGTTTGTGGGGTACTTCGAAAAAACCTCTTAAACAAGACGGCAAGAGAAAACTGTGCGACAAAACTTGGGTTGGGACACAACCTTGACGATGAAACACAGACCATACTGATGAACTACTTGCGTGCAGATATTGACCGGATGATGCGAATGATACCAAATAACCGACAGACTGGACTGGTGCCGCGAATAAAACCACTTAGAAGCATACCAGAAAAAGAAATCGCTCTTTACACCTACCTGCACGACTCGCCTCTTGATGTCGATAGATGTCCATACGCACCAGATGCCCTACGAAACGATGTGCGTAGTTTATTAAACGACTATGAAACAGCCCACCCCGGGACGAAATATGCCTTACTCAAAGGATTTGAAAAAATAATAGAGAGCCTTAAGCAAACACACACAATAACACCAGTAAAAAAATGTACGGAGTGTGGTGAGCCTTCGGGAAGGAGCAACATCTGCAAAACCTGCCAGTTACTTAAGAAGCCGTCAAATTAGCTTTTTGGCTTAAGAGTCTATCTTTTTTTGAAAACTGTCATGCCATCTGCTGTTGACACTGTTTTGAAGTTATTGTTGATTTGAGTCTTGCGGACGCTGCCCAGTGTTTGAATACGAGAGATCCTGAAGTTTCAGCTGCAACACCACATAATGTAATATCTCCATCTTGATGATAATTTTATATATCGCCACATTCATAATTGGATGTGTGGTTGAGATGATGCGATCGCAGAGAGGGATAAGCAAACATGAGTTGGGGTATACCAAAGTTATGCGAAACGACATTACAAAGGAGAGAGTAAAATGAAATGTCCTCATTGTGCAGTGGAAATTCATGCAAAAGTCATATGGATACCTCTTGAATATGATTCTGAAGGTCAGTGGGCTATTGAAAAATATTTGTGCCCAAACCCTGATTGTAATAAGATGATTTTTTATTTGGCGATGGGAAGTTATGGAGTTGATTCTCATGGCAGTATATGTTTTTATGAAATACAAAAGCGTTTTTTAGTTAATCCCAAGGGCTCAAATCGTCCTCCTGTACCTCCTCAAGTCCCCCAAAAATTAGCCAATGACTATGTGGAAGCATGTATAGTATTACCTGATAGCCCTAAGGCAAGCGCAGCCTTAAGTCGTCGTTGTCTTCAAAACGTATTAAGGGAAGTAGCTAAGGTTAAACCCGGAAATCTTGCGAAAGAAATCCAAGAGGTTATAGATAGTAAGACTTTGCCTTCCTATCTTGTTGAAGTAATTGACGCAGTGCGAAATATTGGCAATTTTGCCGCTCACCCTTTTAAAAGCGAAAAAAGTGGTGAAATTTTGCCTGTTGAACCAACGGAGGCGGAATGGAACTTAGACGTTCTTGAAGCTCTCTTTGACTTTTACTTTGTCCAGCATGATGTCGTAAGAAAGAAGAGAGCTGCTCTGGACCTGAAGCTAAAAGAGGTAGGAAAGAAGCCAATGAAATGATGTAGTATAATCTCCATACATTTTTTATAATTCTATCACTTCTCCACTTCTTTTATAGGTGCTTATGCCATCTGGCAGTTGTTCTTTGAATTTTTTTGATTTTAGGGTTTCTATTATTGCCTGTGCCTGTGGTGTTTTCAGGAATTGTTTTGTCACAAGAAAGTCGTATTCTTCATCTGCTATCTTGCTAAAGTAAAGCTTGTTTAAGGTTGCTACTGGTTTTATGCCGATACCAGCATCTGCTTTTCCAAGTTTTACTGCTGAGGCTACTGCACTGTGAGTTTTAGCCTCGCTGTAGTACCCCGGCATCATGCTGGTAAGGTCTTTAAAGCTGGTGTGCCTTTTCTCTGCTATTCGCTTGATCAATAAGTCTGTAAGGATGCGAGTGCCTGAGCCAGTGTTTCTGTTTATTATAGTTTTGCCGATGAGGTCTTCGACCACAGTAATGTTTTTATCCCGTGCAATGATTCCCTGTTCGCGCAGGTAGCCCTTGATCAGTGCTGCATTTTTGATATTATATTTCTCAAGATATGATATATTGTAGTTCCCGTTTTCATCAAGCAGATGGATACCTGCAATGTCAGCGTGGTTGTGTTTTATAGCCATGACACCTCCTGTCGAACCAGTGTTGATAATTCGCATCGTGTAAGGTATCAGGTCC
The DNA here is from genome assembly GCA_004193545.1 of Candidatus Argoarchaeum ethanivorans. Taxonomy (GTDB): domain Archaea; phylum Halobacteriota; class Methanosarcinia; order Methanosarcinales; family EX4572-44; genus Argoarchaeum; species Argoarchaeum ethanivorans. Next base: position 12,760 of record RPGO01000003.1, read on the forward strand.
TCTACGATGTCTACACCAAGGCAGTGGCTGCCGATGAATAATATTTCAGGTGTGTTGATTTCTCCAAATAGTGTTACTTCTACTGGTGTTCCTGCCTCGATAATCTCGGTTGTGGAGGGTACGTGAATAAAACCATCTGCATAAGCAAGAGTTGTGATAGCACCTGATCCTTTGTCAGCAGGGTACGCATGGTCTCTTGTGACACTTACATGCAGTAACTGTTCTTTTCCACTGGTGTGTATGTCTACTGCAAGCGTTGAATCCTTTGTGTATTTTTTATGCTGGTGGGAAAGAATGGTGCGAATTTTTGGAGCTATAAACTCGTTAAAGATGGTAAGGGCTGATGTCGGGTAGCCAGGAAGTCCAATTACAGGTGTGTTATCGATGATGCCAAATATTGCAGGTTTCCCGGGTTTTATGTTTATGCCATGCAAGAGTAGTGTGCCGCATTCTGCAATTATCTGGTACATGATGTCGCTACTTCCAGCTGAGGTACTGCCTGATGTAAGCACAAGATCGCACTCGTCTACTGCCTGCTGGAGGATTTTTGTCATTGCCTGTCTATTGTCTGGTACGATGCCGTAGATTTTATGTACAGCTCCGCACTCATTAATGGCTGCTGCAAGGGCATAAGTGTTGGTATCATAGATGTGAGCCACTGGTAGTGTTTCACCTGGTGGTGTGAGTTCATTTCCAGTGGAAATTATGCCCACTCTTAATGTTTTCACCGAAACTCTTTTTTGTCCGATGGCTGCAAGCACACCAATTTCGCGGGGCGTGAGTATAGTGCCAGCTTTTAACACTCGCTCTCCTATCATCATGTCTGCACCCGCATGCATCGTATTTTCGTTAATAGAGACTGGTTTTTTGATCAGAATCGTATCGCTGCTTGTTTCTGTAATATTGTTACTTTGTTCTGTATTTTCTACCATCACCACAGCATCAGCGCCTTTTGGCAGAAGTGCACCTGTTGCTACTTCAATTGTTTGCCCGCTTACGATTTCAGTTTTAGGCATCTTCCCGGGATGGATGCTGTCGATTAGCTGGAGTGATACTGCCCTGTCCTCTCGTGCACGATAAGTATCGGTCGCCTGCACTGCATAGCCATCCATGCTTGATCGATCAAAAGGCGGTACATCAACACCGGTTGTGATGTTTTCTGACAATGTGCGTCCACAAGCCTGCTCGATAGGGATTATGGTGGTTGTGGTCTTTAGTGTTAGTGCTGTTATTATCTCTCTTGCTTTATCTGCCGATAGCAGTTTTCTGAATTCTTTCCGACTCATAATTACCTCATAATTACCTTATTATTCAATTGTAACTGTACAGAGACTCTCTGCAACAGAATTTTGCAGCTTTTCGACTCATATTTACTCATATTTACCTCATTACTCAATGGTAAAGTTTATACTTTCCTACATAGTAAGTTGGTGACGAAGAATCATGCTAAACCTTGTACTGCCAAAAGGAAGTCTTGAAGAACAAACACTCATGTTATTCAAACAAGCAGACCTTGAAATTAAGAAAACTGCAAGAGATTACAACCCAACAATAGACGATCCAAGAATTGATAAAATCAAGATACTTCGTCCACAAGAAATACCCAAATACATCGAGGAAGGTTACTTTGATATTGGCATTTCTGGCAGAGACTGGGTTGTTGAATCAAACTCAGATGTGGTAGAAGTAGCAGACCTTCCATATAGTAAAAGGGGAAGCGGAAAAGTAAAAATTGTAGTTGCAACACCTATCGAAAAACACATCAACTCTGCAGGTGACATCAAACCGTACAGCAGGGTAGCAACCGAGTACCCAAACATTACCAGAGCATACTTTGACAAACTTGGCATACCTGTTAAAACCTACTTTTCTTATGGAGCCACAGAAGCCAAGGTGCCGGAAATTATGGACATAATAATCGATGTTACAGAGACCGGTTCAACCTTGCGAAGGAATGGGCTTAAAATCATAGATGTAATCATGGAATCCAATAGCAAACTCTTAGCCAACAAGGAGTGCTGGGAAGATGCAGAAAAACGAAGAGCCATTGAACAGCTAAAAACACTTCTGCTTTCGGTGATAGAAGCAAGAGGCAAAGTGCTCCTTGATATGAACGTGATAGAAGACAAACTCGAAGATCTCATACAAATTCTTCCTGCACTCAAAAAACCTACCATATCCAAACTATATCAATCAGATTACTATGCAATAGAAACTGTTGTAAGTAAGAGCGAGGTTAACATACTCATACCAATGCTTAAAGAAAAGGGAGCAGAAGACATACTTGAACTTAATATCTCAAAGATAGTCCATTAACAATTGGGTTGGGCGACGTGCCTTAACATTGGAGGTGAAAATATGTATGGAAAAATAAAAGAAGAGATAAAACAGTCTTATTATCAGCAAAATTTCAGCAATGATGGACAAAGGTTTGTTGCATGGTATTTGAAAAACATCCGAAGAATCGGCAAGTGAACGGCCCACTCCAGGTAAAATCTTTAGCCCACGGAATTGGATAAAAACAAAATCCTGCCTGAGTAAAATCAAAACATCTGTGAGAAGGCGGGTATAAAAAAAGAGAGTGAGCGTTCATAGTTTATGGCACAGTTTTGTCACTCATTTATTGGAAAGTGGTGTGGATTTGAGGTATATTCAGGAATTACTGGGACATAAAAGCAGCAAAACTACCGAAATTTATACGCACGTGAGTTCCAAAAACTTAAGCAGAATCAAAAGCTCGCTGGACAACTTAGGATTAAAATCAAAAAAGAGGGTATAAAAATATGATAGGTAAGTTAGGTTATAGGTATGTATATCCAAACCAAGTTCGCATATACTCACAAATCGGAACAATATCCGAACCCTGTTCGGATATAAACATGTTATATGCAATACCGCGCCTAAAAAGGGTTGATCTTGTGAAAAAGCTGACTACGAAGTGAGAGAACTCAGAGAGAATAGCATGACTGCAAAGGAATGGTTTAACAAAGGTGTTGCCCTTGGTGAGCTTGAGAGATATGAAGAGGAGATAAAGGCTTACGATAAAGCCATCGAGATAAATCCACAATATGCCGAAGCATGGTTTAACAAAGGTGTTGCCCTTGGTGAGCTTGAGAGATATGAAGAGGCGATAGAGGCTTACGATAAAGCCATCGAGATAAATCCACACTATGACGCCTGGGTTAACAAAGGTGTTGCCCTTGGTGAGCGTGAGAGACCTGAAGAAGCGATAGAGGCTTTCGAGAAAGCCATCGAGATAAATCCACAATATGACAAAGCATGGTCTAACAAAGGTGTTGCCCTTGGTGAGCTTGAGAGATATGAAGAGGAGATAAAGGCTTACGATAAAGCCATCGAGATAAATCCACAATATGACAAAGCATGGTCTAACAAAGGTGTTGCCCTTGGTGAGCTTGAGAGATATGAAGAGGCGATAGAGGCTTACGATAAAGCCATCGAGATAAATCCACAGGACGCTTTAGCTTACAGCAACTTAGGAGAACTTCTCTTTAATCTTGGAGATCTTAACAGTGCTCGTAAAAAGGTTGAAGATGCACTTAGCATAGATGAAAAACTTGTTTCTGCTTTAAGTCTACAAGGCAGAATTAAGATCGAAGAGAAAAAATATAATGATGCAAGCGAATTCTTTAAGAGAGCAATTTCTTTGGATGTAGGTAATCCATTGCTTCTTCTGTGGGATGCTTATGCTAACTATCTTAAGACAGAATTTTCTTTAGGCTCAAAAGGTGAAAAATACCAGGAAGAGGTAATTTCAATTATAAGAAGCCTGGAAAAGGTGGATAAATTATCTAAGAAACATGGAAAAGGGATAAGGCCGTATGTCCTGTATTTTTTAGGATGCTTCTACTTTAAGAGCAAGGATATCTTTGCAGCAAAAGAAAAACTTGAAGAGTGTATCAGGTTAAAATCAAAATCTTCAATAAAGACATCCGCCCGTGAATTGCTCGGCAATATCTGGAACTATCAAATTAGACCACCCTGGTGGCGCTGGTGGTTAAACTCGCCTTTCTATCGCTGGCATAAGAGAATTGGATTTATCATTCTTTCACTGTCTATTTTTGCATTATTATTGCTTCACCCATTTATTTCTGGGTGGTTTCCCTCTCTCCAAGTAAACTGGAGCCTGTATGTATTTCTTATTGCACTTTTGGTCGCTATCCTCATCTCACCAAATATAGAACGCATCAGGGCGAAGGATATCGAAGTAAGATTGCATTCTCCTCCTCCCCCCGGGCCTGTTCTATCTCCTTTGGTAATGGAAGAAAGAATAAAGGAGATGGGGGAAAGATATTCAGAATTAAAATAACTAAGCTGAAAAACAACTTTAAACCACGTTTCTGAAATCAATAGTAGGGTAGAAAGAGTTGAAAGTTATTCTATTGGCACAGCACATAACAGCGGATAAAAGGGAAATCACAGATTTCCCCAAATTGCCTTCGTAAAAACTTCTTTTATCCTCAAAACGTTATACACAATGCCAGAGACCGCTTGTCCATCGAGAGTTCCGAAAGTTTAATTAGTTGGTTTAACCACAGGGTAATTTAGTGGTTTAAATGATATCGAAAAACGTATTGGCAAAAGGCCAGGTTGTTATTCCTAAAACAATTAGGGATCTTCTTGCGATTAATGTAGGTGATGAGTTAGTAATTGACGTTGAGGGTGAAAAGATAATACTCTCGAAAAAACAAAATGTGCTCGATGTATTTTTGGAGATATGCGAAAGAAGCTCGAGTAAAATTTCGATGAAAGAAATTAAAAGGGAGTTAGAGACCAGATATGAGGGAGACTAGTTTTGTATATTGATTCCAACATTTTTATTTTTGCCGCAACAGGTAAGGAGGAGTTGGGTCAAAATTGTAGAAAGATTATCAAACTAATAAATGAAAAAAAGATAACCTGTGCAGCATCATTCCTTGTCATAGATGAAGTGATTTGGATTTTGAAAAAGAATATTGGGAAAGATAGTGCAATCAAGATTACAAAGGCGATGCTTTCAATGCCGATAAAATGGATAGAGATTAAAAAATCAGTTATTATCAAAATGATGGACACATATGAAAAAACAACACTTGACCCAAGGGATGCAATTCACATTTCATCGATGAAAGAGGTAGGTTTGTCCGTTATAGTAAGTGAAGATGATGATTTTGATAAAGTAGAAGGAATTGAAAGGATAAATGCATCAGAATGCATAGAAAAATACCATTAAAAGGCGGTCTCTGGCACTCTTCGTGTCCTTGCCCCACTCCGCTATGCTCCGGCTGGTCATATAACAGCAGATAAAAGGAAAATCAAAAGTTTCCCCAAATTTGCTAATGCAAACTTTTTTTATCTACAAAACGAATTATGCAAACAAAAGAATCAACAAACAAAAAGATGGTTAATATGCAATGTGAAATATGCGGACAGGAAATAAGAGGACGCTCCCAGCGTGTAAGAATTGAAGGAACAACGCTTGAAGTTTGTCCCAAGTGTGCACAGCACGGAAAAACAATAAGTATACAACGGACGCCACCAGCCACGCAAAAAACGGCACCGGCGACTACGGGCAGAACTGTATTGGCAAAAAGACCAAGACGCGATATCTTTGACGCACTCAAAGAAGAACTGATAACAGACCTCAACGCACTAATAAAACAGGCACGTGAGAACGCAGGACTAACTATAGACGAACTGGCAGACAAAATTAACGAAAAAGCAAGTCTTATTCGCAAAATAGAGCGTGGAGATATACACCCGGAAGATAGCGTGAGAAAAAAACTCGAACACACACTTCACATCAGACTAACAGAACAAATAACTTCAGGAGAGTACAAACGTGCAGGAGGGAACAAAGAAACAACTCTTGGCGACATTGCAACAATCAAACAGAAATAGTGTTTGTTTAGCTAACCACAAGACTCCACTCCAAGATTTTATGAGATATTACAATTTTATTGTGGAGCTATTATTAATAGGGCTATTTCAGAGGGGAGAAAAAACCATAGTTGAGATTTGAAACAGTGGAACACTAAATTAATAAATACTAATGGATGCCAAATTAGTAGAAGTAATAAAAATCCAAAATTAAATTAAAAACCGGAACTCTTAAATCTAATTTGACAGCCTCTGATTATGAAGTAATCAAGAACAAAAGCTTTATCAGTCAAAACACCATTGGTTGTACTCTAAATAAAACTGCCTGGGTAGGGTAGCTGGAAATCCTGTGGGACTGTGGATCCTTCGACTCGGGTTCGATCCCCGACCCGGGCCTTGAACTTTCACTCCAAATGATTTTTCACGTTTCTTGCATATTGTTTGAGGTCTTTTACCATTTTCTCTTTTATCAGTGGTGTTAAGCACTTGAGTATGATGTTTTTTGGCTCAACTTCCATTGTATACATCACACCAGTGTTGCCATTTTCGAGAGCCTTGATTGTTGTTGATCCGCCAACTATTGCATCATCGCTGTGACCAATCCATTTGCCATGATGTGGTGGATCAAGTTCAATGGTTTTACCTCTTATTTCCATTCTCTTGACAAACGGCCCGACTTTAAAATCGAATAACCAGTGATGAGTGTCGTAACCAGTTGGTTTGCAGCTGACACATCCTGGAATAGAGCGAGCATAATTACGAACGTCTCCAAGGTATGCCCACACCACTTCAACAGAGGCTTTTACTGTGAATCTTATTTTTGAAGTGATCATGCAGATCAGGTTTTTTGTGAGTTTATTTCTGTCCCGTTATGCGCACCTTTAATTGCTTCAAGGATGTTTTCAGGTTTGCTCCCATTAAAAATGATTGTATGGATTCCACATCGCTCAATAATCTTTGCAGCCAAGGCGTCAATAGGCGAGTTAGAACCTGCTTTTATGCCTATCTTCATCACGATATCTACAAGTTCCCCTGGCGTTAATTTCGGCAATTTTTTTGCTTGTGGATTTCTTTTTGGGTCTGCTGTATAAACACCATCAACCGATGTTGCAATAAGAAGTTTTTTTGCATGAACATATTCCGCAAGCACCGCTGAAACAGCATCGGTTGTCTGGCCGGGAGCAACTCCACCCATCACAACTACTGGAAATGATGATGCATTTTCAGCTTCCCGGTAATTTGTTGGCACTTCCGGGTAAGCGGTGCTTCCAAGTGCTGCTATAAGAATGCTTGCGTTTAAGCGTGTGACTTCAATTCCAATAAAATCGCATGATACTTCATTTGCTCCAAGTTTCCTTGCAACACTGATATAATCCCGTGCAACATTGCCGCCGCCAGTAACAACAAACACGTTATCGTGTGCTGCTATCTGTTTTATAACTTCTGCATACTTTCCAATTCGTTCATAATCAAAATCCTTTACAAGAACTGAACCGCCAATTGATATCACAACAGTCATTTTTGCACCATCTTTAATGTCAGTACCATATCAAAAAGCCACATTTAAGTAATGAAGTAATAAAATTGCGGCTGCACCAGCCACCCCCCCGATTGCACATATAGCAATAACTACCCAGGTATATGCAATGTCAAGCCCAAGAAGTATATTGCATGCCACCAAAACAATAAACCCAAGCAGGGTATTGATAATCATATGCTTAATTGTTTTTAAAAGCATGTAAGCCACTATCGCAACGATGACAACAATGATGAGAAGATTATACTCTATAAACATGGTAGTATGCCTTTAACATATTCTAACTTGACTTCGTTAGTTATTAATCTTTGCATCACCGCCTTCTTCCGCCACCTCTTCCCTGTCTTTTCCTTCTTCCGCCACGAGCAGGCATTACAGGCTTGGATTGCCACCAAAGATTGCTATCAGAGATAATTGCTCCGACAGGACATGATGCTACTGCTTTATCGATGCATTCAGCACCCGAATTTTTCAGAACAGCTTTTTTCTCTTTTACTTCAAAGCCATCAGGGCATATCCTAACACACACCCCGCATCCAGTACATTTATTTGTATCTATTTGTACCATTTATATCTCCTCCTCTTGATTGCTTGCACAACTCGATTGCTTCGTAGTCGAGAGTTGCTGGCATTCCTGCACATGGAGTGTGTGGTTCTGCGAAAGCGAAGTTGTGCAGTTCAGAATCGTGTTTGTACTGCTTTTGCATGTGCATACAAACCCTCTGCTTCTGCTATTGTTGTAATTGTGTCTTTAAGTGTTGCAAGCCCTTTTTTGTTTATTATCTGGATAGTTGTTTTTTTGGTGAAGTGGTCGATGTTAAGTCCTGAGTAGATTCTGGCATATCCTGCTGTTGGAAGTACATGGTTTGTGCCTGATGCATAATCGCCTGCTGATACGGGAGCGTAATTGCCTATGAATATAGAGCCAGCGTTTTTGATTTTTTCAAGAAGAGCCTGTGGGTTTTTGACGATGATTTCAAGGTGTTCTGGTGCAAAGCTGTTTGAAAATTCGATGCACTCTTCTATTGTTGGTACGGTGATGATTGCTGCATTTTGAAGCGATTGTGTAATTATTTCTTGCCGTTCGCAGCTTTTTATTTCATCTTCTATGATTTGTTGGACTTCTGCTGCAAGCACATTCGAGGTGGTTACAAGTATGGATATTGCAGCAGGATCGTGTTCACATTGTGCAAGCATATCCCATGCCACGTGAGATGGTTTTGCTGTGTTATCTGCTATTACCAGTATTTCACTTGGTCCTGCTGGAAAATCAATTTCACACTCACTTCGCACAAGTGTTTTTGCAGCGGTAACGTATGCATTCCCAGGTCCAACGATTTTATCTACTTTTGGTATGGTATCAGTCCCATACGCCATTGCTGCCACTGCCTGCACGCCACCAACCTTGAATACCTGATCTGATCCTGCAATGTGGCAGGCTGCAAGGGTTGCAGGATGTATGCATCCATTCAGTCCCGGTGGTGTGCATACGATGACGTCATTAACACCTGCAACTCGCGCAGGTATGATGGTCATAAGTGCTGTGCTTGGATATGCTGCCCGCCCTCCTGGTATGTATACACCGATTCGTTCAAGAGGTGTTATTTTTTGCCCGAGCGTTATTCCATCACTGATTTCTGTATACCAGTCGCTGATTTTTTGTTTTTCATGAAACTTTCTGATGTTTGAAGCTGCCATCTCAAGATGCTTGAGTAATCGAGGGTCTACTGTTTTTATGGCTTTGTTTATCTCTTCTGTTGTTACTGTTATTTCAGTTAAAATAGTGCGATCAAATTTCTTTGTGTATGATTTTACTGCACTATCGCCATGCTCTTTCACATCTTTAAGTATGGGAAGAACAGAATCATTTACATTTTGAACATTTGTTCGTTTTAGAATTCTCTCCAGTTCTCCTGGTGTTAGCTCTCCTAATTCCTTAACTATCATATTTTCATCACAACTCAAAAATCAAAAAGTGTACTCTGGGGAGTTGAACTACTTTTAGCTTCTTTCCTAATAGTTTTTACACCAGCTTTTACTTTATCCTCCCCGTGCTTGAAATCATCGCTTTTTTGTTCAGTTCGTGCAAATAACTCTATATTCTCTTCTGTCTCCTTCTCAATTAATGCTCTTGCCGATCCATAAATATTTTTTACCTTTTTAGAGGTGGTTTTGCTCTGCAATAGGTAGGTAATCTCTTCAATGGAAAGATCAAGTTCTGCTGCAACTGCCGCAGCATATTTTTCATCCTTAATCAACAATCTTGTAAATTCAATCAGTTCTGCTCTTGCAAACTCTCTTGATACATGACAGCGTCTTCCAACTTTCAGGGAGATGGCATCACGGGTGTTACGCATATTTTTGGTCTGTGCAAGACGTCTCCACGTGGAAGGCGGTTGAAAGCGCGTGAACATCTCATATTTGCGTGTCTTTGATACTGCTATCCCGCCGCTCATCAGAAGTGACGCATGTTTCCACATCCGATAGTTCTGTCGTCGGCGCACCCTCCCGAGAAACATATCAGCACGAGAGAGAACCTCAAACGAATTCACCAGGTCGTGGGGGTGCTTGTAGGCAATTGGCAGGTTCTCATCTATCCAGTGGATGAGGTTTTCAGGCGTCTCATCAAGCTGAAATGTCGAATGGTATATTTCAGAGATATCACTTCCTTTAAATATTTTTGCTATTACCTGAAACACGGTTTCCTTGCTGTCCCTGGGAGATACTGCAATATCTTCCAAAATAAGCTCATCGCGCCCTTCTGCCACTGCCTGGAAATCATTAAGAGCGCTTCTCATATCTCCGCCAGAGTGTGCTGCCAGAACCTTGATGGCATCAGGCTCAATCCTGATCTTCTCCATAGAAGCTATTTTTTTTATAAAAGATTCGATGGTAGGAGTTCTCACTGCAGCGAAGTTTATGCTTTTGCATGAATCCCGGAGTGTCTTTGACATTCCATAGTATTCATTTGCAATCAGGATTATGGGCTGATGGGTGTTTTTTATCACCTTGATGACGGCATTTGCACCACCCCTATCAGCATTACCATGAATATTATCTGCTTCATCAAGAACAACCAGTCGCTTTCCATGTGTACCTTCAAACGTTCCCATCTGTGATGCAGAGCCTGCTACCCTCGTAATCACATCTGCTGTCCGTGAATCACTTGCATTAAGCTCAATCAGATCCCATCCAAAATCCCGTGCTAATGCATAAGCTGAAGTGGTTTTACCAACACCGGGTTTGCCATATAGAATAACTACACGTTCCATAGGTGTGTCCTGCTGCCAGTATCTTGCCCATGTTTTAAGCTCTTCAATGGGTTTTTTATGACCAACCAGATCGTCAAGATGTTCCGGTCGATACTTTTCAGTCCATTCTTCACTGCTCATAAATCTACTAAACCGTATCTGTTTTTTTATAACTTTCTATCACAAATATGTACTTTTACCACCAAAAACCCAAACTCTCTGTAATCCTCTGTGCCCCCAGCGGTTTATGCCATAAAGGTTCCAAATTCATACTTGCTGGAAAGTATACATAGTACTCTGCCTCATAAATTGATCGTTCCTGCCTATGCCTGCGTGATTATTAGTGTATTCAGGATAGTGATGCAGTGGTCGTCACTGGCATCAGCGACAGGAATCATCGCAGTATTGCACTGGCGTCTCAACGGCGATCCTGTTGTCGCCATTCAATAGTATCCTCCGGCACAAACCCTTCGATAGCGTTTATATGGAGTGTCATTCGCTCTAATACATTCTTAAACCCAATAATAATTGGAATTTTGCCAGTGAGCGCGAAATAAGCAAATATTTCCCTTTCTGAACCGATGTTTCCATACTCACCACACAACATTATATTGAGCCTAACTCTGCACTTAAAGATTACTTCCTTGTCCTCGCAAGTTCGAGGATTGCATCTGTCAGCCCTTTCATTGACTCATGTGATTTCCTTCGTTCATCCTGCATCTCATTGATGATTTTCCCCATCGGTGCACGTGATTTCTCTTCCCAATTTCAGTGTATATTTCTTTAAAAATAATTCAATTCTATCAGTGCCACACAATAATTTCTTTTTATATTTTATGCAAAGCACCTTATGGTATCTTATTTTATGAACGCAATGGCTCGCATGTTTCAACTCGACCATTGATGTTCTTATACGTCCATGCTTAAAAAAAGATTGCTCTGTGGCTTGTCCCAACCGCAGCAGAGTTGAAGGGTATAGTAATTAAATCAAAAGCCACTGGTTGTTTCTATCGCGCTTGTGTGCAGGTGCTAATAATTTCTTACTACCATCACCGGTATCTTTGAAATTCGTGTGACTTTATCAGAGACGCTTCCAAGTAAAAATCTATCAAGACCGCTTTTACCGATACTTCCCATCACGATAAGGTCTGCTGGCAGTTCTTCTGAGAACTTTATTATCTCTTCTGCTGGATGCCCTTCAGATAGCTTCTTTTCAACTTCAACTCCTGCTTTTGCTCCAGTCTCTGCTATTTTTTTCGTTGCTTCTGCCCCTTCCTCCCGAAGGAATTCATGCACGTTCCCCCATGCCACACTCATGCTGCTGGTTGTGGGGATCGCTGTGTCCACCACATATAAAGCATATACTTTTGCTCCTGTATCTCGTGCAAGTTCTATAGCATATTTTACAGCTCTCTCAGCCTCTTTTGAGCCGTCAGTTGCAACTATTATTTTCTTATACAACTTCTCTGTCATTTTAATCCACTCTCACCTGAGCATTAGCAAACAGTTTCTTGCTTAGCTTCTTATGACCAGGACAGGCAACTTTGCATTTCGTGTGACTTTATCAGCAACACTCCCAAGTAAGAATCTGCTAAGACCGCTTTTACCGAGACTTCCCATCACGATAATGTCTGCTGGCAGTTCTTCTGAGAACTTTATTATCTCTTCTGCTGCATGTCCTTCAACTACCTTCGCTTCAAATTCTACACCAACGGCTGCAGCAGCATCTGCTATTTTTTTCGTTGCTTCTGTACCTTCATGACGGAAATGCTCTTCCAGTTCACCCCATGCCACATCTATTGGCATAGTCACGAGTGGGGTAGCCAAGAAAGCTGCTCTATCAACAACATACAGGGCATACAGTTTTGCTCCGGCAAGTCGTGCAAGTTCCACTGCAGATTCAATAGCTTTTTCTGCTTCTTTTGAGCCATCAGTTGCAACAACTATTTTTTTGTATATTTCGCTTACCATTTTATTCTACTCCTATTATTTGTATAATATCGTCTGGACGTGCTCTTCGCACAATACCTGATAAATGGTTTCTTACACCTTGAAGATTATAAGACTTCCTATTTAATACCATCAAATGAGCCATCTTTCCAGCCTCAATGGAACCAAGCTCATTGTCCATATTAGATACCTCTGCTCCGTTCAGCGTGCATAGCTTAAATACTTGTCTATCATCATGTAAAAATATTGTCGATATAAATTTCATTTCATCAAACATGTTTGTAGAGTTGAGCATCACATTATCAGTTCCAACACCAACCACAGCACCTGATTTTAGCATACCTTTAATATCTGGCATACCTGCTCCGGTAAGGAGATTTGAACGTGGACAAACAACAATCTTACAATCCTGATCAAACGCTCTTTTAAAATCACTGCTACTGCCACTCGTTAAATGAACTATAAAGTCTGGTTCAAGATCAAAAGCAGCATCAATATCAGTTTTATCCTTCTCACCTGCATGGATAGCAAAAGGCTTTCCAGATTTTTTCACCGCAGATACTATCTCTTGTAACTCATCCAGGGGCATATCGTTAACACCGCTCAGGCCGATTCCGTCACTCACCTTAAGAAGCCTGGACAGGTCATTACACGGCCGCCCAAGTATCATACTTTGCAGATTTCCCACATGTATCAGGGACTGCCTGAGAGCGTTCACACCTTCAACTCCTCCTTCACGAAAATCAATAAATGCTGTAGTACCTGTTTTTTTCATATCCTCTAACGTAGAAACCATTGCGTTTATAAGCTCGACAGTCGGAGTCCTGCTTAATATTCTGTGTTTTAACCCATCTGGAGGGCGCACCAGTTCATCCAGATTTGTTATCGGTGGATCTTTTATCACAGAATCGCCTATATGGGTATGAGCATTGACAAAACATGGGGCGATAATCACATCATCTGAAACTTGCTCTTCTATCATATCTACAATAATTCCATCTTCAATATATAATGTACCGCTGATAACCTCAAACTCGTCGCCCCAGATAATAGTGCCTGATATTTCTGTTGTTGGTTTCATTACCTGTCTCCGGCAAGTATCTCATCCATTGCAAATTCTTTCCATTCCCGTTCTCCGATGAGTATTTCAAGCTCTACTGGCGTTAACACTGGAATATTGAACCGTTTGGAATCATCAATGGCAATTCGTGGGCATGCGGTGTTTACAAAAGCATCCAGTTTAAATCCAAGCAATTGTTCTGGTGTTACAAGGTCCATGATGATCAAATCAGCATTTTTGTTGTGCTCTTCTATTTTCCTTTTCAAGGCTCCTGCAAGGGCTAATCGTTCTTGCCCAATCTTGGTTGAAACGATGATGCCAAAATTTGCTGCATCAAATGCTTTTGCAATCATCGCACATCGTCTTCGAATGAGTGGCTCCGGATTGATTTTATACACGCTATTATTGTAGGGGTTTGCAATGATTATATTCTTTCGTGTGGTAATTGAAGCGCCTGTGGGGTGAAATTCTCCACCACCAACATAGATATATTCATCACAATTCCCTCTTGCTGCAGAAAAATTACATCCAAGCACCTGCCCAGGGTATGCAATGTGTGCATCACCTTCTTCTATCACACACTCGAATCCTTCAGCTGCAAGCATGTCCTGTATCTCTTGCAGTTTGTGTACATGCTGAACTGTTGTGATAATCCCGATTCGTTTTCCAGACAGCATCTTTATTGTCCTTGCTACCACAGGTGCAACATCTATCTTTGAACGTGCCTCCACGTAAACAACCTCTTTGCAGAAGCCCTGGCTTGAATGACCAAAATGAAATAAGACATCTGTAAGTTCAATCAACCGTGTATCAATATCACAGGCACCAAAACAGGGATTTCCAGATATGAGTACTTCAACTCTTCGGTGTTGCTGTATAATCCTTGATATATTTACAGCCTGCCGCTTTAACCCTTCCGGAAACTGAAGACCGATGGCTGTTGCCCCCCTTTCATCGATGACGTTTAATATCAGTTGAATGTCAATTTCAAGGTCATCAATCGTATAGATTATTTCTTTGTTTTTGTTTTTGTTATACTGCATAGGTCTTCTGCAATCTTCGCATTCATCAGGTAGTCATCTATTGTCGAAAGTACTGTGCCAATCTTGTTTGTTTCAAACTGAACAATCACTTTTTTACTATTCTCACTGGTTTGCATCGAAGAAAGATTATCAGGCTCAAGCGATCGTTGTACAATCTGTGCACATTCCAGAGAGAGAGTTAGTTTTGTATGAATCATAGAACGCTTCCAAGTTGCTCCCCAATCAATTGGTCAACAATTGTTATAAACTCTTCTTCACGTCCATTAGGTATTGATGCGCCTGATGCAATATTATGGCCGCCCCCAGTACCACCAACAGCTTCGGCTGCACTTTTTATTACTGTGGCAAGGTCAAGTCCCTGTGATACCAGTTTTCTTGTACCTCTGCCGGAAACTTTTACCATATCAGATGTGCTGTTAACTGTGATAAATGGCTTGTCTGGAAATAGATAGCGGGTTGTAATACCTGCCACGATGCCAGTGCCTGAGATGTTGGACAACTTCACGTATCTTATGTATTTTTTCTCACACATATTTTGTTCTGCTATTTTGAGTGTATTGATTAGTGATCGCCGATTTTCCATATCAAGTCGAGTGGCATGTTGCAGCTCGGTTTTATCCCGGAGACATAATGAAAGTCCAATACCTGATTGTTCAATTTTGCCACAAGTGTTTACAATTGATACAAACTTATTGGCATCGCAGATGATCTCGTTCTTCAAGTGGTACTTTTCTCCTACAACAGCATCGACTGCTTCAATACATCCCCTTTTTAACAGGGTTAATACGAGAGCTGACGCGAGCTTTCTTACAGAGTCAGAATCAAGACTGCTGATATCACCTGAAAGAGAAAGCTTCGATAAAAACTCATCAAGCTTTGCTTCGTCTTCCGTAAACTCAAAGTATGGCTCAATGGTATTAGCAAGAACTGTGTGCAGATCACCATCTTCAAGCATAAGTCCGCAATTTACTTCAACAGCACCACAGGAGATTGCTTCCTCAACAATGAACTGGTTTGCCCCACTCATTGACTGTTTATCACCAAGCGCACCAAGTATCGCCAGACCTGACAAGTCAGTGTTTGGTCCCATCAGACGTGCTACAAAATATGCCACTCCTGATGCTGAAAGCTCAAATGATCCATCCAGTCCGACATTGTGTGGATTTACATGCATACAGTTGTGTTCACCAACTGGCTTATGATGATCAAGTATGACCACTAATTTTTCTATCTGCTTGACGATTTCCGGCTGCCCGCTTCCCATATCGCATAATATAACAGTGTCAGCATCAGTAGAACTGATCTTACGTAGAATACTCTTTTCAAGGCAGTTTACAAAGCTTGCCTGGAAAGGTATGTGGCATCGAAAAAGAGCAGTACAAATAATAGCTGCCGATGATATGCCGTCGGCATCAGTATGTGATATTACCTGAACATTGGTTGCACGATCAACAATAAGCCTGGCAGCTTTTTCAGCAATTCCGATTAAATCATTTATCATCAACGTTAAAAAAAGTTCAGCGTGTGATTAACAATTCAGCAGCTTTAATAGAGTACTTCCAGTCGAGAGGAATTTTTTTGGCATTTTTGTAATAACGCACAAGACGTCTGATTTTTGCTTCTACCAGATTTAGCTGGCGTTTGTTGTGAACATCTTTTTTATTCACATATATATGCTTGTACATTCGAAGTGCTTTAACAATCAGATTGTATAAATCTTCAGGAACTTTTGATATTACGTCATTTTCTGCCATGGCTATGGAGATTTTCTTTTTTGCAATGAGTTTGAAATCTGCAACACCATAGGTGTCTCTAAGAGTCATCCCTATCTCGCTTGAAGACTTTCCCTGCTTGCCAAGGTTGGTAACAATTTCTACAAGTTCATCCTCAGTATAATTGCACCATTGCAGTGAGTTGCTCTTTACTGGTCTTGTAGAGCCAGATGAGCCTTTGGTTCGAACATGCATCTTTGCCATTAGTATCATCCCTAATAAGAAGGTGCCGTTAATAAAGCTTGTGGAGACAAACGCTGCTTGTGCGCAGCCAGTTTATATCTGACTGGTAGAGTTCTCTAAGATCAAGCAGTTTGAGTTTGAGCATTGCCACACGGCTTACTCCAAGTCCCCATGCAAGTACTGGTGAAGTAATTCCAAGAGGCTCTGTAACCTCTTTTCGAAATATACCTGCGCCACCCAGTTCTACCCAGCCAAGCTTTTCAATGTATACTTCGGGCTCAACACTTGGCTCTGTGTATGGGAAATATCCCGGCCGAAAACGCACGTCTTTAAAGCCCATGCGATGGTAGAATTCACTTAAGTATCCAAGAAGATTGGTAAAACTCATGCCTTCATCCATCACCACACCTTCGAGTTGTTCAAATTCCGGGGTATGGGTGGGGTCGATTGCTTCTCTACGGTACACACGATCGATGCAGAAGGCTTTAACTGGTGGTACTGGACTTTCTGCAAGATATTTGATTGTAATCGGTGTTGTATGTGTGCGGAGTACATCCTGTGCTGCCTTCTCTTTACTCCAGCTTCCACCCCAGCCAGTAGAATTGATCTTCCCACCGTGCTCATGCATTGCCTGTACCGTTTGATAACACGATGGCAGTTCGTCTGCGGTCGAGTTAAGGTAGAATGTATCCTGCATGTCTCTTGCTGGATGATCCTGCGGCTGGAAAAGAGAATCAAAATTCCAGAACGAGCTTTGAACAGTCTCTCCTTTAAGCTCTGTAAATCCCATCTCAAGAAATATATTTCTCATCTCGCGAATGATGCGCTCGTAGGGATGCAGCTTCCCCCCGTAGATCGGCGGCGGTGTTATGTGAATGTCGTAGCTTTTCAGTTTCACTTTTTTCCAGTCGCAACCTGTAATCATCTGTTGCGTCAACATCGCAACCTCGGGAGCAGCATCAATATCAATATCTTCTGATGCGATTTTTAATCCAGCTTCAGTTAATGATACGATGCGGGTTTTGTCTTCCTCAATTCTCACAAGAGAGCGTTTTACAAGCTCCGGAATGGTTTTTTTATATGCCTTCGGAATGGTTTTTTTATTTAGAAGAAATGTTAATACCTGTTCATCCTCGCCTTCTTCAATTTCCTCTGCACTCGCAGTTGGAGTAAGCATCCCTTTTCTTATTACTGCCCAGTTTTTTCTTTTAAGCCACCCGAGAGAGATTACTACAAGTTTTTCTGAAAATCTCTTTTTTGCTTCACTAATTGATACAGGGAGAATGGATAGCATCTGTCGTTCCGGAAGCCCCTCTCGTGCATACTCTTCTCCTTCATCGGTCAGAGCATCCCTCTCATTAACAACATTCTCAAGTCTGACTAATCCTTTCTGTTCCAGCATCATAGCAGACTGGATACACACCTCTATATTCTGATTGCAGCTTGCAGCAAGGACACTGGCAGTCAGTTCATCACTATTCTTCAAGGCTTGCAATACCGTAGCTTCGCCTGGGACAAGATCGTATTTTATTTCCACCACATAACCACTGCCGAATGCTTTTTTTCATGCAGTCCCTTTTTAGAAACATGCTGCTCAATTCTTTTTTTTATCCCGGAATCAACCTCCACATACCTGCCAATAAAACTTGCTATGTACATGACTTCCTGCTCAAAGTTTCTTGTTATGTGGTAATCCATCACTCGTACATTCAACAGTCTCCCGAGACGGCGGAGTATTAGATAAACGAAGTAATCGGCATCAGGGTCAAACTCACCCATGTAATTCTTGCCGGTTATCATTGTCCACATCTCCTTTACCATGTCATCTCTTCCAGCGGGCTGCATTACAACACAATAATTATGTGAAGCGTTCTCCATTTTTTTTAAATGCTGTTCAATGTCTTTTACCTGCCACAGGAAATGAGAACAGACAACCAGATCAAATTTATCTTTGATTTCGCAATCATTGATATTAAACCAGTTATCGGTTATTATTTCCACATTTTCAAGTTCATTCTCTTTAATATTCTGCTTCAGATGCTCTACAGCTTTCGGGGAAGCTTCAACAGCCACGATGTTTTTGACATGTTTAGCTAAAGGTATCGTCAGTGTTCCGGGACCAGCGCCTATCTCAAGGACACTGAAGTTTTGGTCCAATATTTCACTCAGTACCTCTACTGCGTGTCTTCCATACTCATAATTGTTGTATTTCGCCATCATAGCGTAATCCCTGGCGAATTTGGATTTAAATTCGGGATCGTACCCTATTTTCAGAGGTCTCATCCGCTGTTTCTGCATTTCTTCCCATGCATCTTTCCAGTTCACTTCTACCATTTAAACTCAACCTTCCATTATCCATTTTATCTGCATCTGATATAGCCTTTATCCTGTTTTTAAGAGACACCGCACGCTATTGTTTTATTGGTTCTTTGGGAAGTTCCGTTACACGTATTTCATCACCAATAAACTTCGACACCCATAACAAGACCCATCGAATGTTCCTCTGAATTAACCTCTCTATTATCACAGTCATGTAAATCTCTTTACACACTTGTATTCTTTGTATATCTCGTCATATTCCTTCAAATCTCCACAGAGTATCTGATCTCTGATCCTTTCCAGAGGTTTTACCTTTTTATTCACCTGCTTATACCAAAGATTTACTAAGAACGCAGTCACAACGACAAAAGCAACAAGTATCAAGCTGACACTCCACCACCCAGGTTTACCGCTGTTAAAGAGTGTGATTGTACCAGTTAGACACACTAACATGAACGCAAAACCTATAGCTATCAACGGTAATGAACACGTCCAGCAAGTAGATATCTCCCCACTCAAAAACATTATCCATTCGGCAGGCGAAAGCAGGTTCTCTTCTTTATTGATCTTATCTTCTTCCTTCATTGATGTGCCTTTTTTATCTGCATCTGATATAGCCTTTATCCTGTTTCTTGACGTATGGGAAAGTATAAACGCAACCATGTTCTCTTGCTACTGAAATTCGATAAGTTGATTTAAGACGCCACACATTATTCCAAACCAAATTCAAAAATTTTGTCACCAACTTTAAATATAATAGAAAAATCAAACTATATCTTGAGAACAGAGATAATCAAACGTGTTTATGATTAGACTTGGAAAAATTGGATTTGTCAACTGCGACTTTCCGTACTATGCAATAGAAAAAGGAATAGTGCAACTAAAGAACGTGGAGATTGTCGAATCGCACCCGGTAGACCTTGCAAAAAAAATAGAAGCAGGCGAACTTGATATCAGTCCAATCTCATCCATCATGTACCAGCAGATAGACGACCTGTTGGTACTGCCAGGGATTAATATCGCATCTGATGATTTTACCAAAAGCGTGCTTGTGTGCTCAAACGGCATAAAGAGTCTTGAAGAGCTGAGAAACAAAACCCTGTGCCTCCCGGACATCAGCGCAAGTTCAGCAGTCCTGATACAGATCATCCTGAAAATTAAGGGCATACACGATGTGAAAATCAAAAATTGTGTGGGCAGGCACACAGAAGACGTACTGAAACAGAGTGATTCAGCACTTTTTATAGGAGATCGGGCACTAACGGCAGCACACAAATGTAATGTTATTGCTGACCTTGGAAATGAATGGCGAAGCCTCACAGGCAAAAAAATGGTATATGCTGTATGGGTTGTTCGAAAAGAAATTGCAGAAAGTAACCCAAGAGAGGTGGCTTATATTCACTCCAAATTGATCGAATCAAAGAATTACAGCTACCAGCACATAGAAGAAATAGCAAAAACAATCAGTGCAAAAAAACACTTCGATCGTGAGCTAATGGAAAACTACTTCCACACCCTCAACTACGATCTTGATGATGAGAGCATCGAAAGCCTTAATTCCTACTTCCAATATGCAAAAAAGTACGGATTCATAAAAAAAACAAAAGAAATAGCGTTGATGAAGGCTTAAGCGTTTGATGGTGATTGTTTTGGACTGGATTATGCTTGGCGTGTTTACAGTTGAAGATATGACTAAGAGTAAGTAACAGTTCAAATCTTGTGGCTGAAAATCATAGAGAATGTGCAAATGTCCCTCCAGCGTTTAGCTGCGACACGAGAGATGTTATTATATTATTCTTCATTGGTGTCAAGGTTTGGAGTTTTTGATGAAAACATCTATATCAGGAGTGTATCAATTATATGTTACGAGGTGAAATTGAGAATGGTTGATTTGAACTCTATAATAACTCTTATTGGAACTAGACTTGCAATAGTAGGAAATGAATTTATTTTTTATGGTCCTGCTGCTGAATGCGAAGGTTGTAAGTTAAAAAACACCTGCAACAACCTGAAGGTAGGAAATAAATACAGGATCGCAAGCGTCAAGAAGGAGCAGGTGCACAAGTGTGCGATCCACGATATTGGAGTATATGCTGTTGAAGTAGTACCAGGTCAAACAGTAGCACTTGTTGATTCGAAAAAAGCATTTAATGGTTCAAAAATTGTATACGAGCCGCCAGACTGCAGTGAATTTGATTGTGCAGACTATGATCGTTGCCACCCGGTAGGACTAAATGTTGGTGACAAGTACACGATTGTTGAACTACTTAATGAAGAACGTCCACAGTGTCAGATGGGTTACTCACTGAAGGCGGTGGCGCTTAAATAAATTAATAGCTTGATTGCTGCGCAATCGAGAATTGTTTCTACATACAGTGTGTGCGGTTCTACACAACAAAGTGTGTAGTGCTGAACGCAATCGAGAATTAGGAGTTGTTTCCGCACATGAAGTGTGTGGCTACACAACGAAGTTATACAGGTATTTATGGACGCTGTGTTAGGTATTGAAGATGGTACTGCTGTTGTTGGTACTGGTTTTGGCAAAGAAGGTGTCGTATGTGGCGAGCTGGTGTTTTCCACGCAGTATACTGGCTATGAAGAGGCTCTTACTGATCCATCGTACGCTGGTCAGATTCTCATGTTCACGTATCCTCTTATTGGAAATTATGGTGTGAATGGTGAGGCGTTCCAGTCTGCTGGTATGAAAGCCGAGGCGCTGGTGGTGCGCGAGGCTTGCCCTGTTCCATCTCACCGCCTGTCAAAGCAGAGTATTGTGGAGTTTGTAGAAAGTGAGAATAAATCTGGCATTGCTGGTGTTGATACCAGGATGCTCACGATTAAGACAAGGGAAGCTGGTGCGATGCGTGCTGCTCTTATTGTCGGAAGCAATGATTGTGAAGAAGCGGTAAACCGTGCACGAGCGCATCAGATAATAACCGAACTTGATTTAATATCACAGGTTACCTGCAGGGAGTCTTATTCTATCCGGGGGCTGGGTGATGCCCCGCATTTTGTGGTTATTGATCTTGGCATCAAAAGAAACATGATTGAAAGTTTGAAGAAGCGGGGTGTAAACCTGACAGTTGTCCCGGCAACTACAAAGCCGCAAGAAGTGATTGATTTGAAGCCTGATGCCGTGCTGATTTCAAATGGTCCCGGCGATCCGCGGATGGCGAAAGATGCTACTCGTGTGGTTTCAGAGCTTGCAGGCACTGTTTCGATTTTTGGAATTTGTCTGGGAAACCAGATTATTGCACTTGGACTTGGCGCTGAGACGTATAAACTTAAGTTTGGTCATCGCGGTGCCAACCAGCCTGTTAAGGATTTTGAAAGTGGGATTGTGCACATCACCTCACAGAATCACGGGTTTGCAGTGGATGCTGACTCTGTTGAAGCAGTTGACGCAAGGGTTTCACAGGTAAATGTTAACGACGGCACTGTTGAAGGTATTTCGCATAACTATCTTGAGATTATGTCTGTGCAGTATCATCCTGAGGCGCATCCTGGCCCATTGGATACTGAAGCACTATTTTTTGACCGGATTGTTCGGATGGTGAAATAAGGAGATGCCGAAGCGAACTGATATTAAAAAGGTGTTGTTGATAGGGTCTGGTCCGATTCTCATTGGCCAGGCTGCTGAATTTGATTTTTCCGGTTCGCAGGCATGCCGCTCTCTTCGCGAGGAAGGAATTAAAGTGGTGCTTGTGAATTCAAATCCTGCAACAATTATGACCGATCCTGACATGGCTGATGCCGTGTACATTGAGCCGATTAAACCGGAAGTGGTTGCGCAGATTATTGAAAAGGAGAAGCCTGACGGTGTGATTGCTGGACTCGGGGGTCAGACCAGTCTTAACGTTGTAAGCGAGCTTGCTGACATGGGCGTGTTTGAACAGTACGGTGTGAAACTACTTGGAACACCACTCTCTGCGATTCGCGATAGCGAGGACCGTGACCTGTTCAAGCGTACAATGATTGATATTGGGGAGCCTGTACCAAGAAGCAAGGCTGTAACGTCAATTAGCGAAGCTGAAAAAATGGTGGAAACACTTGGACTCCCGGTTGTCATTCGTCCTGCTTACACACTCGGCGGTGCTGGAGGCGGTATTGCCTATACGCTTGATGACCTTTACAAGATCACAAAGCTTGGACTCAACCGTTCAAGAATTCATCAGGTGTTAATCGAGGAGAGCGTGCTTGGATGGAAAGAGTTTGAGTACGAAGTCATGCGGGATAAAAACGATACATGTATCGTGATCTGTAACATGGAAAATATTGACCCAATGGGTATCCACACTGGCGAGTCAATTGTTGTCACACCATCCCAGACTTTAACTGACAACGAACACCAGATGCTTCGAAGCGCATCCATTAAAATCATACGCCGTCTTGGAATTGAAGGTGGCTGCAACATCCAGTTCGCGGTAAGGAAAGGAGAGTACAGAATTGTTGAAGTCAACCCGCGTGTATCCCGCTCCTCAGCCCTTGCATCCAAAGCAACAGGCTACCCTATAGCACGGGTAACAGCAAAGATTGCTATCGGACTTGCTCTTGATGAGATTGTAAACGATGTGACCAAAAAAACGCCAGCCTCCTTTGAACCAACCATTGATTATACAGTTGTGAAGATTCCGCGCTGGCCATTTGATAAATTCGTGACAGCAGATAATCACCTTACAACTGCCATGAAGAGCACCGGGGAAGTGATGGCAATCGGGCGTACGATTGAAGAGTCCCTGCAGAAGGCAGTGCGTTCACTTGACATTAGTATGGGCCTTGGATATGGAAACTGGACACACGATGAACTGGTAGACATTCTCAAACATCCAACTAACGAGCGTCTCTTTGCCATATACAAGGCACTGCAAAGCGATATGAGTGTAGCGGAGATTGGTTGCCTCACAAACATTGATCCTTTTTTTATCCAGAAGATCAAGAACATCGTAACGATAGAAGACGAACTGAAGCGCACTCAACTTCACACTGCACTCCTCAAGAAAGCAAAGCAAAACGGCTTTACAGATGCGCGAATTGCAGAACTCACCGGCAAAAAGAGGGAAGAGATTAATGACCAACGCCTACAAAGTGGCATACTTGCCACATATAAAATGGTTGACACCTGTGCAGCAGAGTTTGCGGCAGCAACACCTTACTACTACGCAACTTACGAGGACGAATGCGAAACTGTTGAGAGCAGCAGAAAGAAGGTTTTAATCATTGGCTCAGGTCCCATACGAATCGGGCAGGGAATAGAATTCGACTACTGTACAGTTCACGCAGTAACCGCTCTCAGGGAAGAGGGGATTGAAACACACATCATCAACAACAACCCCGAAACCGTGTCAACAGACTATGACACATCAGACAAACTATTTTTTGAGCCGCTCACACTCGAAGATGTAATTAATGTTATCGAGCGGGAGCATCCTCATGGCGTTATCGTACAATTTGGCGGTCAAACCTCAGTAAACCTTGCACTCCCACTGCAACAGGAATTAACTCGCAGAAGCGACCTGCAAACCTGCATACTTGGCACAACTCCGGAGGACATGGACATGGCAGAGGATCGGGAACGTTTCAACACACTGCTGCAAAAACTTGGTATTCCACAGCCGGATGGCGGATGTGCAACTTCTACTACTGAAGCATACACTGAAGCAAATCGCATCGGTTATCCGGTACTTGTGCGTCCTTCCTACGTTCTCGGAGGGCGCGCTATGGAAATCGTGTACGATGAAAAAGATCTCACGCGATACATGACTGAAGCAGTCAAAGTATCCAACGATCACCCGGTACTAATCGACGACTTTCTTGAGAATGCCATTGAAATCGATGTTGATGCAGTGTGTGACGGAGAGGATGTATTAGTCGGCGCAATAATGGAACACACAGAGGAAGCAGGTGTTCATTCAGGTGATTCTGCCTGTGTCATACCACCACAAACAATTCCATCTCACATACTGGAAAAAGTTCGTGAGTACATGCAGCAAATAGCCATAGCATTGAATGTGAAAGGACTGGTTAACATTCAAATGGCATATAAAAACGATACAGTGTACGTGCTTGAAGCAAATCCCCGCTCAAGTCGAACCATACCCTTTGTATCCAAAGCAACCGGGCTGCCGCTTGCAAAGATTGCTGCAAAAGTAATAATGGGGCGCAGCCTACAGGAACTTGGCTACACACAGGAAGTAGTACCAGCAAACGTGTCAGTAAAAGAAGTGTTACTACCTTTCGACCGCTTACCAGGCGCAGACCCACTTCTTGGACCAGAAATGAAAAGCACTGGCGAAGTCATGGGAATAGACACAAACTTTGCCCATGCGTTTTTCAAAGCACAGTTGAGCGCAGAAAACGAACTCCCATTAAAAGGCACAGTATTCATGTCCATACGACAGAAAGATAAAGAGCACATTGCAACAATCGCACGAAAGTTGCAAGGAGCCGGACTGCGTTTGATTGGCACAAAGGGCACAGCAGCATACCTTCAGAGCAAAGGCATACAAATGGAAACGATACAAAAAGTAAGTGAAGGGAGCCCGAACGTGGTTGACCTGATACACGAAAATAAGGTGCAGCTAATAATTAACACACCTACAAACAAACAATCAAGAAGCGATGGATACCAGATACGAAGAGCGGCCGTAGACTATAAAATACCTTACATTACCACAATCCAGGCAGCTCTTGCAGCAGCCGATGCCATAGTAGCTATGAAACTTGAAAAAATCACCATAAAACCCATCAAAGAATACCATAAAGAAAATCTCTCAAAACAATAAACAAAGTATACTACTCCATAAATATAATTTGGACTTTTTATGGCATAAACCACTGGGGTGTAGAGAATGGATTTTTTGTGAAGCTATTTTTGGACGGTACATTAAAATACAATAACACAATAGTAAGCATACAATGGCAGCAAAAAAAAGTGAAAGCGGCTTGATGTCTTCTGCAGGGCTCATGCGGTACTTTGATTCAGAAGAAACGA
This sequence comes from Candidatus Argoarchaeum ethanivorans, assembly GCA_004193545.1. Classification (GTDB taxonomy): domain Archaea; phylum Halobacteriota; class Methanosarcinia; order Methanosarcinales; family EX4572-44; genus Argoarchaeum; species Argoarchaeum ethanivorans. Next base: position 38,743 of record RPGO01000003.1, read on the forward strand.
AGATGCTGTTTACTCCAAAAACAGTAGTATCTGTTAGTATAGCAATAGCTATAACACTGTTAGCGCTTAATGCACACTTTGGTCTCTGGCCCTGAGGACATAGGCTCCAATTACCATGGCTCTTTTTTAAGTTTAACATGGTACCCGATAAGATTTGTAATTCTATGTAGAACTGGAGTGATTATTAATATTATAACCATCGTGGTTGCTGTGAAGTGTTCGATAAACCACGATCCCTGTAATAAATATGTTAGTATCCATGCACCTATTACAAAGTCAAGCTGGTCTGCTATCATAAATTTCGCTCCACGTTTGAAGCCGAGACGACGTTTAATAAAACTTTTGCACATATCTCCAAGCAGTGCACCGAAAGATAGAGAGAATACCGCAAGTAATGTAAAACCTCCAAACCGCCCGGCAAGCGAGGTGTTCATCTGTATTATTCCAAGAACTGTTCCACAGATAACCCCTCCTGCAAGTCCTCGATAGGTCTTACCATCTCCAAGAATACGTTTCCCGTCGACAAAGTTCCTGCCAAAGTCAATCGAAGCTCCACCTCCGCATACCACTGCTGTTGGGTTTGCAATATATGCCGGGAGCATGAGCCATAATGCACTCAGAATAACTTCAATCACTGTATGTATTTCAATCACTGCATATCTAAGAATGGTTATGGTGATATAAATAAATCACGATCATTCAATACACTGCCGGCAGGAAGCTGCATCACAGATCAATGGCACTACTGTCTCTGCAACTTATTATTATATTTCTGCACGACGAAGTTGTGCAGTGCTGCATCGCAGATCAATGGCACTACTGTCTCTGCAACTTACTCGAGCATGTTCAAAATATAGACCAGTGGTTTAATCAATCCCTCTTTTACAATCGTCTGCAATCCATCATTCTAAAAATTCTGACATGATTTAGTTCTTAAAATCTTCTAATTTTTTTCAACAAAATTCTCTACTTTGTCTACGATTTCTTCAAATATCTTGCTGGATGGTAATTCTTTATATTTTAACACAAACGGCATTCCATCATCCCCAGTCTCTACAATTTTTGAATCAATTGGCACTTTTCCCAAAAACGGCAGCTTAAATTCGTTTGCTGCCTGTTCACAACCCCCGGTTTTAAAAATATCACTTCTTTTGCCGCAGTGTGGACACGCAAAACCACTCATGTTTTCGATTATCCCGATAATCGGCATGTTTAACATCTTTGCAAAATTTATCGATTTTCTAACACTTAACAATGCAACATCCTGGGGAGTTGACACGATAAGAGCATAACTGTCAGGAAGCATCTGTGCAATGTTTAACGGCTCATCACCAGTACCAGGAGGTAAATCGATTATCAGATAATCAAGTTCTTCCCATCTCACATCTTCAAGGAACTGCCGGATCACCCCCATCTTTATAGGGCCTCGCCATATCACAGGCGAGTCTTCATCTTCCAATAGAAAAGCCATCGACACAAGCTTAATCTTCTCTGATATCTTCACAGGAATCATTTTATTATCGCTGTCGAATGTAAGATTCTCTTTTTCTACACCAAGCATTTTTGGGATGGTTGGTCCATGAATATCAACGTCGAGCAGACCAACTGAATAGCCTTTCCATGCAAGTGTGAATGCAAGGTTAGCTGCAACTGTGCTTTTACCAACACCACCTTTTCCACTCATAACAGCAATCTTGTGCTTGATGTGTTCAAGGTTAACTTCCATCGTTGGAGGGGTATCATTTTCATCAGCCATATTATTCACCGCCTCTAAAACCGTGTCTTTCTCCTGCATATCCTCGATTAGTGTGTGCCGAGCGTATATTTACGCTTCCACATGCGGGACACGTATCTGGTCTTCCTGTTCCAAACGCCTCTTCCCATTCATGTCGACAGTTGTAGCATTCAAATTTTCTCTTTAGATCTAACACGTAGTTTCCTCCTTTAATTTCTATTGCTCTACCTGATGTTAATGCACCAGCCACTTTTTTTCTTGCATTCTGAAGCTCAGTCCATAAAGCCTTTCTTGAGATGCCCATTTTCACTGCTGCTTCTCCCTGTTGTAGTTCTTCAAGGTCGACAAGTCTCATTGCTTCAAGCTCTTCTACCGAGAGGCAGACAGCAGCAAGCCCTGGTGAAGAGTTCCCTCTTGGTTCAAAATATGTAATCTCTGGTATTTGTTCAACCCATCTTGGGCATTTTGGTCTGCCGCGACATTTTCCATACATCTCACTCATTACTCACCTGCAAAGCTACGCTTTGCAGAAACAATTCTCGATTGTGATAGCACTGAGCACTGCACAACTTCGTTGTGCAGAAGGTAATTCTTGATTACGAAGTAATCGAGTTCCATACATCTCACGTATCACCTCATAAGAGAGAAAGTATATAAAAATTACTACAATCTTCACGCAAGTTTTAAATTAATCTTCTGTAATTAGAGTCAATACTATGCAAAAACAGGAATTAGGTATGAACGTGGACAACACAAAGGCACATAAAGCACCACCTGCAAGGGTTGCTGTGCTTGGAGCAGGTGGTCTCGGCATGGCAGCAGCACAGATGCTTTCACAAAAAAGAAGCCTCCAACTCGTAGCGATTGCAGATAAAGGTGGAGCAGCCATCGATCCTACAGGTTTATCGGTTGAAGACCTTCTTGACGCTCAAAAAAAACACAAAACAGTTGGAGCTGCAGGAATCAAGACAGATGATTCTATTGGTGCAGTAATCAAACACCTTGGCTTAATCGATGGCGTATTCATTGCACTGCCAAACCTTGATAATAATTTTGTACCATCTGTTGTAAGAAGGTTTGCAGACGCTAAATACAGTGGAGTTATGGTAGATGCCCTCAAGCGCACAACTGCTGTCAAGAATATTTTCCAGCTACATAAAAAACTCCAGCAGTCACGCATAACTTATATCACAGGTGCAGGTGCAACACCAGGGCTTCTGACAGCCGCGGCAAATCTTGCTGCACAATCCTACAGTGAAATACAAAGCATCGATATAGAATTTGGTGTTGGCATATCAAACTGGGAAGCTTATCGTGCTACAATAAAAGAGGATATTGCACACCTTGAAGGTTTCAATCTCGAAAAAGTCTCAACAATGACTTACGAAGAGATACTTGCAGAACTTGATCGAAGAGATGGAATCCTGAAACTTGTTAACATGGAACATGCTGATGACATACTACTTGAAATCGCTGGGACAGTCTCGCGCGAAAAAGTACACATTGGGGGAGTAGTAGATACCAGAAACCCAAAAAAACCAGTAAGCACACACGTAACTGTTACCGGACGCACCTACGACGGATTTACATCTACGCACACCTTTACTCTCGGGGATGAAACCACCATGGCAGCTAACGTGCTTGGTCCAGCTTTTGGATGGCTCGCAAAGGCACTGCAACTCCACAAGAGAGGCATCTATGGAGTATTTGGTTCTGCAGAGATCATGCCAAAGTTCGCTCCTTGAAAGCAAAGATTTTGCATTTCTAAAGCAATATCGAGGCTGTCAACTTGTTGGGTGTTATACCAGAACCCTAATTTCTTTCATGCGTTCAAACCCAGAACAGTAGACATTATACCTGAATACACAAGCAAGTCGAAACAATGCCAACACCCAACAACTTTCCACACCTGAAAAAGTGGTGCGGAGGTCATCTATGGGCACCAAGCTGCTACCATGGATCGGTTGGACAAGGATAGGATGTCGTTGAGCGATATATACAGAATCAAGATAAACCGAATGCAAAGAAACTCACATACAGGCTCTGTACTTAAGTACGGGGTTTGGTGACTTATAATATCATGGGAAAAAATCGAAAAAAATAAAGAGTATAAAGGAAGGATGTAACTCGCGGGGCTGCTTTTCCGTTTTATAAAGAAACTGAGATTATATTTTAAAATTCTTGCAAAATCGTTTTACTTCCGAGATTAATCATTTCTCCCCACTCTTGATTATATTGGTGCCTTCTCTAAAGGGTATACCAGAACGTTGGAATTACTGTTTCGCACAGACGTTTTGTTATTGCGACATCTATCCTCGTCTATCTCAGTCATAGCCGTAAAATCCGGAAATTTTAACTTATATAAACCTTTTTAGATTTTTCATTTTTAATTGAGCTTTCCCCATAAAGTCACAGGGCAGATAAATTCAGGGGCATCTACGGGGTGCATGAGGATGTCTGTTGTTTACATGTATCTACCTTGGCCTTTGGATAAAGAAGCATCGCTTCGATATACTTGGCAATCATTGATTATAACGTTAACGTTTGTTTATAACTCCAACTTTGACACCTTTTTAGCGTTCAACAGTTTCTTTTGAAGAATAATGAATTCTTTACACAAATCATTTGAAAACTCTTTCTTCATAACTTGTAAAGGTTAATTTACAGGAATATGAATGAAGTGTTGATGACAAAGGTATAAGGACGAAACTCATATTTTGGAGGCAGTATTCATTACGGGGATGGTTTACGGAAACTCTAAATCAAATATTAAGACCTTTCCCTTCTTCTATTCCACGGTAGTATTAAGCACGGCATTTCTTGCGGCTGATTAATGGCTGCCTTCATGGGCTACATAGCTCTCCTAGTCGAGGAATTTTTCCAGTTGGGAACTTCATTCAAAATCGAGTGCTATCATTTAGAGTTCAATTGACATGTTAGAAATCGCTCATTTTGGAATTTTTTCAAGCGCATTTTTAAAGTTTCAGAGGACGTAATTTGTTCGATGGCACGTAATCTCAGTAATTAAAACTGTAAGAAGTGCGTCCAAACATGCCCGCGCCTGTAATATAAGTGAGAAACTTCGAATTCGAAAACAAGCTCTTTTTTCAAATAACAACAGGTTAATCCTCGGACATCTTTATTTTCCAATTTATCTTTTAATCTGGTTATTAAATTTTTCTTTATATTTTTTGTTACGAAGATGATATAACCTCAAATTTATATAAGCAACGCTATCCTATCAAAATAAATTCTCTTCGTGATTCGGCGCTTATGTTGAGAGTATCATCCGTTGATGCATTTTGCGATAATCTTTCAAATTTCATCAATTTAAAAACAGGTGCCTCACCAACATTCCATAATCAAAGCTGCCGTCTGCCATTTGTCAGTTGTAATTTTTTCCTTTGTTTCATTCAATGTGGCCATTTTAATAAACATCCTTCATTTACGTGAAATAGCTTTATTATTTTTCAGCTTGTAAAGCCGCTTTATTATCTTATTAAGTCCGCCCAAACCCCATGCCTTAAGTATGAGGCCTGTATGTGAGTTTCTTCGCATTCGGAACATCTTGATATCAAGTGGAGCAACAGGTTATGAAAAACTATATTCAAAAAATCATACAACACGAAAACCTCGCGAGGAACGAGGCAGAAGATGCAATGCATAAAATATTCACCGAGGCTACTGATGCGCAGATCTCAGCTTTTCTCATTGCCCTTGCAATGAAGGGCGAAACCATCCAGGAGATAGCAGGACTTGCAAAAGGTATGAGAAAAGCAGCAAGGACTATACACCCACACGTATCAGGAACTCTCGTAGATACCTGTGGTACTGGCGGCGATTCACAGGGTACTATTAATATCAGCACTGCTGCTGCCATAATCACTGCTTCGGCAGGTATACCTGTAGCCAAGCATGGCAATTATTCCATCACCTCAAAATCCGGTAGTGCGGACCTGCTCAAAACAATGGGCGTAACTATTGACCTGCCACCTGAAAGAGTACAGCAGAATATTGAGAAAACAGGCATCGGCTTCATGCTTGCACCAGTATTTCATCCTTCAATGAAACGGGTAGCGGGGTTACGAAAAGAAATTGGTGTTCGAACCGTGTTCAATATTCTTGGCCCACTGACAAACCCGGCAGGTGCTAAAGCACAATTGATCGGATGCTTCAGTCAAAAGCAATGTGTTACTCTTGCAGCATCACTTAATATTCTTGGAACAGAGAGAGCCATGGTAGTACACGGGGAAAGACTTGATGAAATTACCACTACAGGCACTACAAACATCACAGAACTTAATAACGGAAAGATTGCAAGCTACACACTAACTCCGGAAGAGCTTGGAATACAGCGAGCTCTAATCAAAGACATCCGGGGTGGTACGCCTCTCGATAACTCAAAGGATATCATCAGGGTGCTTCTTGGGGAACATGGAGCAAAACGTGACATTATAGCTTTAAACGCAGCAGCTTCAATTGTGCTGGGTGGAAAAGCAGAAAACTTCAGAGAAGGTCTTGTTATTGCAGAAAACACCATTGATAGCGGCAGAGCCTTGAAAAAACTGAAAGATTTTGTCAAAGAGGCTGGAGATCCTGCCGTACTCGAGGTTTTAATTGATGACAGTTCGTGTTAAAATCTGCGGAAACAAAAACATAAGTGAACTAAAACTTGCAATCGATGCTGGTTGTGACGCTGTAGGATTTATTACAGAAGTCCCGGTGAGTACACCTCGTAATATCACCCTTAGAGCTGCTTCGGAATTGATAAAAAAGGTTCCACCTTTTATCGACAGCGTGCTTGTTATCATGCCTGAAACCGCGGAAAAGGTCTTTGAAATGGCATACACAGCTCACCCAAACGTCATCCAGCTTCACAATTTCACCTCATACAAACTACTTGAGGAGATACAGGACCTCAGAGCACAGAGTATAAACATTATACAAACAGTAGCTATTCCGGAGCAAGCAATCGACCAGATCAACAACTTTCACCAGCACATCAAGAATTTATCAAAGTATGTGGACGCTGTGCTCCTGGATACCAAGATCAGTAAACGAAGTGGCGGCACAGGCAAAACCCACGACTGGCAGATAAGTAGAGCTATTACAGAAAAGTCGCCCTTGCCAGTAATTCTTGCAGGAGGGTTAAACCATCAAAACGTGGAAGATGCAGTAAGAATCGTAAAACCTTTTGCAGTTGATACGGCATCCGGTGTTGAAACCGAGGGAACAAAAGATGAGTATAAGGTTAGAATGTTTATTTACCGTGCAAAATGTAGATTGGAGGAATCAGTAAAAAATGTATGATGTTGTAATTATCGGAGCAGGTCCCGCTGGTATTACAGCCGGAATCTATGCAAAACGAGCTATGTTAAACACCGTGCTTGTTGAAAAACTCGGTTACGGCGGGCAGATTGCCCTCACCGATGTGATAGAGAACTACCCGGGGTTTTCTAAGATCACCGGACCAGAGTTGATTCAAAAATTTGAAGAGCACGTGGCAGGGCTTGGACTTGAAATAACTTATGCAGAGATAGAAAAAATTGAAGATTCCGGTGATGTTAAGATACTTCACACAACCGATGGTGAGAAGATCTCGACACGTTCTGTGATTATTGCCACAGGAGCTCATCCAAACAAACTTGGTGTCCCTGGCGAGACTGCATATACCGGGCGTGGAGTGTCATATTGTGCCACCTGTGATGGGTTTTTTTTCACAGGCAAGGATGTTGCCTTAGTAGGTGGCGGCGGCACTGCAATCACAGAAGCGATATTTCTTGCAAAAATGGTAAGCAGGGTGTATGTGATTCATCGCAGAGATGCGCTTCGGGCTGAGAAAATATTGCAGGAACGTGCTTTTAATAATCCAAAGATAGAGTTTGTATGGAACAGTGTGGTTGAAGAAATAAAAGGTAAAAAAACCGTAAACACAGTTGTTGTAAAGAACGTTAAAACTGAAAAGCTTCAGGAAATTGCAGTTGATGGCGTGTTTGTTTTTGTAGGCTTAAAACCAAACACTGATTTTATTGATTGCCAGAAGGACGAGCGCGGTTTTATTAAAACAGATGTAAATCTTGCAACAAGTATGAGTGGTGTGTTTGCAGCAGGGGACTGCCGGGATAAACCACTTCGACAGGTGGTAACAGCCGCGGGAGATGGCGCCATTGCATCAGCATCTGTTGAAAAATATCTTGAATCAATGCGGCATTGAATTTAGACGTCTCTTGGATCTGTAATTTCTCCAGTGAGCGCTGTTGCTGCTGCGGTTGCAGGTGACGAGAGATAAACGAAGGACTCAGCACTTCCCTGTCTACCTTTAAAATTGCGATTAGAAGTTGAAAGTGCCACTTCTCCAGCTCCAAGCAGTCCAAAGGATCCGCCCATGCAGGGCCCACAACATGGTGATTCAACGATTGCTCCTGCCTTGATGAACTGTTTGATATAACCTGCTTTAAGAGCTTTTAAATACTCGGTTCTGGATGCAGGTATTACAAGCAATCTCACTCCTTTTGCAACTGGCTCATGCCCCATAATTCTTGCTGCAATCTCAAGGTCTTCAAATCTCCCGTTGGTGCACGAGCCAATAAAAATCTGGTCGACCTTTGTGCCTGCAACTTCCTGCACCGGTTTTACATTATCGACATTATGGGGGCACGCAACCATTGGCTCAAGATTGCTCACGTCATAATGTTTTATTTTATAATCGGAATCATCATCAGTTCTCCAGTATGAATCAAGTCTGAAGTCTAAAATCCTCTCCTTGATGTATGCTTCAGTGGTTCTGTCAGCTTCTATGATGCCTGCCTTGCCACCCATCTCAATTGCCATATTTGAGACTGTCATTCGTTCAGAGATGTTCATATTTCGAACAGTTGAACCTGCAAACTCGCAAGCCATATACCTGCCCCCTTCTGCAGAGACATCACCGATTATATGGAGAATAACGTCCTTGGAGTACACGTGAGCTTGCAGTGCTCCATCAATTACCAATCGAAGGGTTTCCGGCACTTTAAACCAGAGCTTTCCTGTGGCAAAGACTGCTGCCATATCGGTACTGCCAATGCCAGTTGAGAATGCCCCGAGTGCCCCATACGTGCAGGTATGAGAGTCGGAACCTACAACAAGTTCCCCTGGCTCTACATGCCCCTTTTCAGGGACCACCTGGTGGCACACCCCTTCAAATATGTCGTAGTTGAGTATGTTTTGCTCCTTTGCAAACTTTCGAAGCAGTATCTGGTTTTCTGCTGCACTCAGGGAATCAGCGGGTGACTGATGGTCAAAGACCATTACAATCTTGCTTGCATCCCACACACGAGGATTCTCTTTATTATGCATGATTTCATAAAAACCCTGTAATGCAAGAGGGCCAGTGATATCGTGCGTCATTGCACAATCAATATCTGCAAGCACAAAATCACCAGCTTTAACATTCTTACCAGAAGCTTTTGAAAAAATTTTCTCAGAAATTGTTGTTTTCATGTTACATCCTCTTTTGTTTATTCCTGTTGATAATACTTTTCTAATCATAGAGGCTGTCAAATTACCCCGTGAATTTTGTGTTTCTAATTTGATGGATCTCTCTGTTCTATTGAGGCTTCTTTGGTTTTGTCATGGGAAGGCGCGTTGTCAGGAAACTCATAAATGATGATTTGCCTGAACTGCATCATTTTCTAGGAATTTTTAAGACACTGATTATAGTCACGAACCAAACATTTAAGACTTATAGATGCCATACACTGGACCATGGTAAAAACAGAACAAATTCAAATAAAGAGACATCTGACGGTTCAAGATTTGTCCAAACGCATCAAACATCTTGAGAAGGATACAACGGTGTTGAAGAGGCTATATTTTATCAAGCATAGATACAATGATAAAAGTGTTGAAGTGGCTTCGGATTTTGTTGGTGTCAGCAAGAACACAGGTTATATTTGGCAAGAACGATGGAATGAAGAGGGATATGATGGCATCATACCAAAATTTGCTGGTGGCCGACCATCAAAACTAACAGCTTCTCAGAAGGAGAAATTAAAAAAGATTCTTGAAGATGGTGGCAATTGGACAACAAAAGATGTACAACTGTTAATTTCCAAGGAGTTTGGTGTGGAATATAGTGCAAAACAGATTCGTATAATATTAGGTGGATTTGGAATGAACTATGCTAAGCCATATTCATTCGATTATCGAAAACCAAAAGATGCAGAGTATATTTTAAAAAAAGATTGCCAGAAGTAACTGATAAAGACATAATGGGATTTTTTGACGAATCATCCCCACAAACAACATCCAATACTCAAAAGCTCTGGTCATTTGGAAAACCTGTCATCTATAAAAATACCAGTAAACTTAGGGCAAATACCTTTGGTTTTTATCCAATAAATGGACGATCAGTTATTGGTTTTCGTAAGCGTTCAAAAAAGGAGGATATCCGATGTTTCTTAAAACGGATTCGAAAGGCAAATCCAAAAGGAAGGATTATCACAATACTGGATAACTTTAGTTCTCACAAGGCAAAAATAGTACAGGAATGTGCGGAGAATCCGGATATTGTACTTGTGTACCTTCCTACATATTCTCCAGATCTCAATCCAATTGAATATATCCGGAAAGATGCAAAGAGGGAGATTTCAAAAACGTTCATAAAAAACTTGAATGTATTGAAGCGTGTAATATCAAGGATGTTCTTTGAATGTTCAAAGAAATTAAGTTACGCTAAATCATGGATTAATAAATTTGCGCCACACATTCAAAAATCCTAAAGGTTGGGTGTTTGACTATAATCAGATAGGTTCATGTGGAAATCGGTTTCAAAACGGGTAGAGATCGTCGTCTAAATCATCAGGAATTTTTGGAGTTCCCATTTATTAAAAAAACCTTCAGCAACTTCTTTAGGATAGTTCTTTTGAATATAGTAAATCCAGTGTTATTTTATCATTTTCAAAAATTTCCAATGCTATAGTCGATTTCTGTTTGTCCTGGCGTATCAAATGTCTAAAATGTCTAATAATATCTCCAGTTTCGGTAATATTTGTTAATTGGGTCTCAAGATTATCTTCAAAGTCGTTTAAAGAAGCGACCGCCATCCATATCGATTCTAAGATAGAAGATTTTCCTGTGTTGTTTGGACCTTACTATGATATTTATAGAACCGCATGAAAACTGCGTCTCCTCGATGCCTTTATAATTCGTAATCTCTACGTTTTTGATGATGTTCATAGAATACCCTCCTTTACTACTACAATTTAATGATGATATGGTTCAAAAGACTTTGCAAGACTAATTATTGCATCCATAACAATACCTTGTTCGCGATATCACACTGTTTCCCCATTTGCTCGTTGTGCTCTCTGTCTCCTTCCAGTGTTCCACCAACTTCAGTTAACATACCCACTAATTTTACTGTTTTCACCTTTGTTAATAATAATTCCTGGTTTTGTAGTTTACAACTTCGCCCCATCAATGCTTCTTCATAATACAGTATGAATAATATTGCCTGAAACCCAATTGTTTCCCATGTAGTTCATGAGACCCGGCATAACCGGCCTCAAATAATATGATAAAGAGCTTTGCGATCTTCGTAGAGAACTTCAGCACTTCGCACATTTATTTCTGTCTGTTTTTATCAGTTTCCAGGGTTCCCTTGACTGAAGTACGTTGCCAAAATCAGTACCATGGGCAATGATCCATTGCCCGTTTGAATCTAATAATTATTAATACTTGCTGTATTTGCAGACTCAGCTTCAGACTCTTTATTTCTGTTCATCGTTTCGCAGAACTTTACTTTGCATCCGGAACTCCCAAAAATTTTTAAGCACGATAATGTACGGTACAGGAAGTTTCCAAACGAGCCTGCCAATTCACTGTTAGTTTCTGTTGAAACATTTCCATGAAAAAAATTGAGGATCCTTGTGTGAGGTGTAACTTTTGTAAGATAATATCGCAGGATGTCCGATGGAATCCATGACTAAAAATAGTCCTCATCAACCCATAGTACATATCCACGACTCTTGAGAATTTCGGTCTTCAATCTTCACCATTCCGATGCGACAATCGAAGACGGAGCAAGTGTAACCTGCACCTTCAGCATTGCAGGCCAGAAGATGGTGGTGGTATACGATATCGCTCCGATGAAATGAATAATGCGCGAATCAGAACACCACACGCCTTCCCAGTTTTACCATTCCTTGCCCATTCCTCGGTAACGATATATATCCAATTTGAGCATCCACCCATACGGTACACGACAAGTCTTTATGATCTGAAGCCACCCCATTCCATACCTCTTGTGATACACCAGTCCTTAAGATAAAATACAGGATCAAGTATTGACAGATGATATTTATGACTTTGTTACAGCCAATACTTGTAACCTGTGGTCTGCCCTATGCTAATGGCAAGTGCCATATCGGACATCTCCGCACTTATGTACCTGCTGACATCTTTGTGCGATCCCTGCGCAAACAGGGTCAAGAAGTGGTGTTCGTGTGTGGTTCTGATGCACATGGCACGCCTGTCGTGGTGAATGCTGAAGAGCAGGGCACAACTCCAGAAGAACTTGCGAAAAAATACCACACGCACTTTGATGAAATATTCAAAAAGATGGACGTGGACTTTGACTACTTTGGAAGCACAGACTCGCAATCAAACCACAACAGAACTCTTTCAATAGTAAAAGCCCTTATCAAAGCTGGCTACGTGTATTCAATGAAGATTGACCTTGCTTACTGCTCCAACTGCAGCCGTTTTCTTCCGGATAGATATGTTGAAGGTATATGCCCCTATTGCGGCTCTCATGCTCGTGGTGATGAATGCGACCAAGGCTGTGGTAAACACCTTGAACCCGGTGAGATAAAAAATGCTGTGTGCAAGATTTGTGGAACTGAAGCGGAATACCGCAGTCAAGAGCACTTCTTCTTTAAGCTCTCCTCTTTCAAAGACTTCCTGCTTGCCTATTTACCAGATCTCGGAGGCACTACTAATGCACGCAACTACGCTATTAAATGGGTGAACAATGAACTTAGGGATTGGTGTATCACCAGAAATATGGAATGGGGTGTGGCTTTTCCAGATCACGAGGACCTTGTCGTGTACGTATGGGTGGATGCTCCGATTGGATATATCTCGTTTACTGAGGAATGGGCAAAAAGAGAGGGCAAAAACTGGAAAGACGTCTGGTGTTCTGATTCGCGCATTATTCATTTCATCGGGCTTGATATCGTATACCATCACTGTATCTTCTGGCCTGCAATGCTGAAAGGTGCAGGTTACACACTCCCGTCTTCGATTGTCGCATCCGGAATGGTGAAGATTGAAGACCGAAAATTCTCAAAGAGTCGTGGATATGTGCTATGGGTTGATGAGGATTATTTTAGTCACGGCTTCCATCCGGACATACTGCGATATTATCTTGCAAGTTACACCTCACACACTAAGGACCTTAATTTTTCATGGGAAATGTTTCAACAGAAAACTAACAGTGAATTGGCAGGCTCGTTTGGAAACTTCTTGTACCGTACATTATCATTTGCTTATAAAAATTTTGAGGGAATTCCGGATGCAAAAGTAAGTTCTGAAACGATGAACGAAATAAAGAGAGTCATTAATGCAAATACAGCAAGTATTAATAATTATGAATTCAAGCAGGCAGCAGATCATGCCATGTTACTTGCTGATTTTGGCAACACGTACTTCCAGTCAAGGGAACCCTGGAAACTGATAAAAACAGACAGAAATAAATGTGCAGAAGTGCTGAAGGATTCTCTACAGATCGCAAAAGCTCTTATCATATTATTTGAGCCGGTTATGCCGGGTCTCATGGAAACTGCATGGAAACAATTGGGTTTTACAGGCAATATTCATACTGTATTGTATGAGGAAGCATTGATAGAACTTGAAAGTTGCAAAAAACTACCAAAACCAGAGATTATTATTAACAAAATTGAAAACAGCAAAATTGAGGAAATGGAGGCTCTGTTAACTGAAAGGATTGGTGGAACCGTAGAAAAAGAGACAAAAGCACAACAAGCAAATGAAACGGTGTGATATTGCAAACAGGTGTATTGATGTACCCGAAACCAGAACCTGAAAGACAAAACGTTTCATAGACTCATGCAAACTCAGGAGTGAATGCGAGAATACGGCTTGACATATCAAGAAACTGCACACTTTCGTGTATACAGAAATTCATCAAATTTCAGTATAATAGAACGAGGTACATTTAGCCTTCCCGTACGTTGAAAAATACAGTGAAATTTGACGTTCGCAGAGTAAGAAAAAGATTATCTTCGAACTCTTTTACTCAAAGATTAGCCCTCAGTAACATACCACAAAGCTACTGTTACTAACCAACCTGCAAACCACATTAAACCATCAAACTCCTTCGAAGCTATAATTTCTTAACCCGTAAGCCAAACCAAAACAAGCCTGAAAAACAAGATAGCTAAGGCTATCAACTTTTGACTAAATTAAACTCATACAATCATAAAAGACCGGATAAAATAACAATCATACTTTAACAAGACATTTCGATAAAAAACCAAAGAAGCCTCAATAGAACAGATAACCATCGAATTAGGAAACAAGAAATTCTATGTATAGTCAAACACCTACCCCTTAGGACTGTCTCGACAATTTAGTTCTTAGACATAATGCTTGGACAATTTCTCGTCAGCATTCTCACTCGTAAACTCCCAATTGATCTTCTTTTCCTCGCCATTCCGCCTTTTGGTCCATGCTGCCACTTCGTATGCCAGTATCTCCATATTCTCGATCCGCCTGTCAGTACACTCGATATCCATCACATTAATCTCGATTTCAGCGGCATTAAGCCAGCTTGCATGCTTTGGCGTGTAATGGAACTCAATCTTGCTCAAAATCCTTTCCGCTTCCTCAATGCTTCCTGCCTCGTAAAATGACTTTTCCTTGTGAGTATTGAGGTTATCCATAACCAGCCGGATGATTTTGACGTCCGGGTATTCTTCATCGACAAGCATCTTCACGAATTGTGCAAAATCTACCATGGTTCTTCTTTTGGTGATCCTCTCGTCACCCGTTTTCCTGCTTTGAACTCTACCGCCATGAATATGTTTGCCGTACCGTTCCTGACGTATTCATAATCGTATTTCTCAGGACTTCCGGGCTTCATGGGGATGGACGTCCTCTTGTCTCCGATGAGCTGCTTTGGTTTCTCGTCAAAACAGACAAGGGGATTTTCCAGGTCGTGCTCTTCTTTGTAAAGGTCGAGAACATCGTACATCCGTTTTCTATATTCGGCGTCGATCGTCCGGATACACCACATCCGCCTTAACCAAGGCTTAGTTTTGCTTTTTTTAAAATAAGCCTGATACTCTCCTTGTTTATTGTTTCAAACCCATCTTTCTTCTGCATCTCTTCTGTTAGTAATGTAAGCGTCCATCTCTTGCGCCCATCAGGTGATTCGGTGCATGCCTGCGCTATAACTTCCGCCTCATGCTTATCCGTATACTTTTTTGGCTGACCGGATCTTGGTTTCTCCGCGAGAGCGCTTTGGAGACCTTCTTCACGATATCTCTTCTTAATATTGGAAACAGTTGCTCTGCTGATTCGCAGCGTATCTTTTACTTCCATTTCTGTTTCTCCATCATTGACCAAAAGCAAAGCATGTGCCTTGGTCAATTCTCTCGCGCTTTTACGCCCCCTTTTCACGAAATCGTTGAGATACTTTACCTCTTTCTCTGTAAGTTTTATTTTTTCCATGTAATAATGGTTGGACTTACAGATTTATAAACTTTGTCTAAAAATTAAGTTGCTGAAACACTA
>RPGO01000012.1 GCA_004193545.1 Candidatus Argoarchaeum ethanivorans
ATATCACATCGAGGTATCAAGCATGCAAGAAAATCTATTCCCGGAAATGTCACAGAAAAAAAGTGATAACACCAAAGTGATTGGTGCAAATTTGTCTTTGATTTTTAACAGAAGAAATAAGAATCTGGTTATTCTTAAAAATCGTGATGTCATTGTTAAAAAGGTTGATCTTTCTGACAAGCCGGCAAAAAAATTACTTGTTCTTGATGCTATTGCTTTGGGTGCGACTAAATCCCGATTGGCTGAAGCCCTTAATATCAGCAGACAAACTATACACAATTACGTAGAGAGTCAAAAAAGATTTGGAACAGAAGGCCTGTTAGGTGGATACAATCCTAATATGGGCAAAAATCTTGCGGAACATCGCCGGGTTACGCAACATAAACGCATACAGGGCACTAAGGCTGTCATCCTTGCTGAAGAGAGAAAAGCTAAACGGATCGAAAATCAAAAAAAACAGCAGGAGTTTGATTTTGAATTCGGCGAAAAAGCAGTTCCTATAGACGAGCAACCCTTCAACATTCTTCATGATTGGAAATTCACTCGTTTTGCAGGGATATTCCTTTATCAAATCGTTTTGTTTGGTAACAATCAATGGTTGAAACTGGTAATGGGGTATTTCGGATCTGCCTACAAAATATTTTTAGTTTTCTTGTTGATGGCGGCTCGCAATATCAAATCCATAGAACAACTAAAAAATGCTAACCTGAAAGAAGCCGGGCTTATTCTCGGTCTCAATAAATTGCCGTCAAAAAAGGGTGTCTGGCAATGGTTTTATGCTGCTTGCAATATGCGACGTTCCATATTTCTTTGTGAGTCATTTTTCAAGCAGCAGCTTCGATGCGGATTGGTCGGTGTCTATCAGCCCTTTCAAGGTAGTACTTCTAGCAATACTTTAGAAGTGCTATAACTAACGGTTATAATTAGCAATAAAAACGCTGGACGTTCTTTACTTTAAAAGTTATATTAAGAAAGACAACTATAACTTTTGGAGGTGAAGACAATGTTAAGTCCGATATTTAAAAACTTTGTTAAAGAAAGCCCGATTTCGGTAATGGCCCGTGGCATGATGGAACGAGTATTAAATCCCAGCCAGTTGGACCAATGGTTCAATAGGACTGCCGAACAACAATACACCAAAGATTTGTTGTTTTCAACGGTCTTTGACATCATGAGCAAGGTTGTCAGCGGAAGTCATCCATCGGTTCATGCAGCCTATCAGGCGTCAAAAGAAGACATATGCGTTTCAATCACATCGCTTTACAACAAGCTCAACGGTATCGAGACCAATATATCTGCCGAGCTGGTACGCTATGCTGCAAAACAGGTAGAGCCGATCATTAAAAAACTTGGCGGAACCGTGCGCTCTCCATTGCCAGGGATGCGACTAAAGCTACTTGATGGAAACTGTATCGAAAAAAGCCAGCATCGCATTGAAGAGCTGCGATTCATTTCATCCGGACCGCTGCCAGGCAAATCTCTGGTGGTTTATGATCCGGTGTTGCGTCTGCCAATTGATGTATTTCCTTGTGAAGATGGTCATGCCCAAGAGCGCTCTTTGTTAAAAACAGTGCTATTGACAATAGAAAAATCGGATGTTTGGATTGCTGATCGCAATTTTTGTACGGTTAACTTCACCTGTGGCATTGAGAACCGGGATGCATTTTTTGTTATCCGAGAACATAAAAATTATCCATTTCAGTTAATTGGTGAAGAAAAATATATCGGCAAGATCGAAACCGGCAGGGTATATGAACAGCGCATATCTGTTGTTGATGACGCTGGCCGGAAGCATATATACAGGCGTATTCGTATACGGCTGAAGAAAGAAACCCGTGATGGTGATACCGAGCTTTTTATCATCTCTAATTTATCAAAGACCAAGGCAAACGCTAAAAAGATTGCCGTATTATATAAAGGCCGCTGGACGATTGAGACAGCTTTTCAGCATCTTACAGAGCATTTTAATTCGGAAATAAACACCTTGGGTTATCCTCCGGCTGCACTGTTTGGTTTCTGTATCGCACTTGTGTCGTACATTATTTTATCGGTTATAAAGGCTGCGCTTGGTAGCGTACATGGAACAGATGTCATTGATAACCAAGTATCCGGCTATTATCTTGCCGATGAAATCTCGGGAACATATCGCGGAATGATGATCGCAATTGATTATAGGCATTGGGTTATCTTTCAACAGATGACACCAATTAAGCTGGCCAGTGTACTCAAAAAACTTGCGGCCAAGGTGAAACTATCAGCTTTTCGTAAACATCCCCGAGGCCCAAAAAAACCCCGGCCAAAGCGTAAAAGCTGTGAAAATACACCCCATGTATCTACTGCTAAAATCCTGGCGCTGAGAAAGAAATAGAAGTACTACCTTGAAAGGGGTGCGGGCAAGGGACTAAAAACGGGAATACATATGATGTACATAGGTGATCGGATAAGACGTACCCAAATACATTCCCAACCATGCCAACCTTTGGAAATTACAGTTTAAATTAGAAACCAAATATTCTTTAAAAGTACGTAATAAATACTTGACATGCTATATGCGTTTAGTATATACTCCTTTTAAATTTAAAACTGAAAGGAGGATAAAATGACTGAACTTGATAACTATATAGAACTTAAGAGACAATTATTGCAAGCTCAACTTAGAGTTGTTTATCGCTATCAACGAAAAACATTGCCCCATGGACAAAAACTAAAACGTACGTCCAATCTAACTGTCGTTGAAGACATACTTCAAAACTCCGACCAACCTCTACACATTTCAAAAATTATCCAGATTGCTCAAAAAGACTATGGTGTCAACTTGGAAAGAGACTCTATCGTTTCTGCGTTAATAAAAAAGATTAATGCAGCAAAGACGTTCATCCGCGTTGCGCCTAATACATTTGCGCTTAAAAACAGTCCGGAAATAGTTGATGAAGGAGGTGCATTATGAGTTTTATTCATAAGTTGAATACGTTGCGTAAAGTTCTAGGCATCAATGTGCACTTCCAGCGGGAAAAAAAATTCCTCTTTTTGAAATCGTGGTATCTTTAATCACCACCTTCTCCGTTTGTGGAAAGAAGAAGAGTATTGCTGATGCCCATAGAAATTTTGTAAAACACACCGGAAAGAATGTTTCCAGAAGCAGCTTCTGGGAACGAATCGCAAATAAAACACTCTTAGATTTTATTGAAAAAGCTGTCCTTAAATTCTCCTTTCATATCCAGGAAAAGGCCCTTTCAAAACTTTCATGGCTTTCTGTATTTGAGGATGTATTTATGTACGATGCATCTCCTATACGATTGCCAGCCGGATTATCAAATATATTTCCCGGTAATCGAAAAAATCACAGCCCTGCTTGCTTAAAATTAAGTGCCCTATACAGACTGAGTGTAAGAAGCACAGAATGGATTAAAATTAGTGCCCAAAAGCCACACGACAGCAAGTTCCTTCCAGATTTGAATCAATTAAAGGGGGCTTTGTTTTTATTTGATCTCGGCTACTTCAGCCATGCTTTTCTGCATCAACTGTGTGAAATCGGAGTATGGTTTGTATGCCGTTTAAAAGCAAACTCCGTCCCAATAATAACAAAAGTCATCAAGGGTGTGGCGAAGCGACACATTGGGCGACCGTTGGACAAAAATGTCAACCTGAGAGGCATGATTGTCGAGGTCTGGGGAAAGTTGAATCTCCCCGGAAAAAAATCCCTTGAGGTTCGTCTTATTGGTTTTCGATTTCCTCTCACAAAGGAATACCGATGGTACGTTACAAATATGCCAAGTTCAATGGCATTAGCAGAATGGATATACCCTATTTATCGACTAAGATGGCAAATTGAGCTGTTTTTCAAATCCATTAAGTCAATGCTGCATGCTGATCAAATAACATCTGAAAATGAAAATATAGTTCTGGTCACTGCTTATAGTTCAATACTTGCCTCTCTTATTGCAAATTCAATAATAATTGAATATGCTGTCGTATCTGCGAAGATTGAATTAAAATCGATTACGGCACAACGAATAGCACTCGTTTTTTCTCTAATAGCTCATGACTTGGCAAAGTGTATTTTAAAGAAAGTACTTTCTCAAAAAAGCTTTATTGATAATCTGAAAACTTTACTTCCATTACTCATGTGTCCTAATCGAAAACATAGACCCACGTCATTACAAATAGTAGCAATGTTCGATTCAATATAAAGTGTATTTTTTATCCGATCACGTATGTATGTCGCTATTAATATACTTTTTATACTCATCGGCACCTTAATTGTAAATTTTTACATTTTAAGGTACCATATCTTTAAAAGAATGTCCCGCTTTTTTTCAAAATTTTATATTTTTTCTGAAATCAGTTTGAACTTACGTTCGATGAATCGAATAATTTACAAGCATCGTCCATCTTCAGTTTCTTTATTCCATTGACTGACATCTTAATTCCAAGATTTCTGGTAATCGTACTTTGCAGGCTTAAAATATTTGCCGTTCTTTGTCTGACGAAAAATAATCTTCTTCGCAGTAGATCTCGCACAGCTCTTTGTTCTTTTGGGTAGATATAACCTTCAGGCAGAATGTTTAAGTGCTTCATGTGCGCCAACCAAAAAGAATCCCATTTGTCATCCGTATGTTTTATGCCTTCGTACCGTTTTATCGCCGACGGATTGGCCAAATGTACCGTATACCCATGTTCCTGCAACCCATCCACAAGCCAGTACCAATTGTAGGTGGATTCAACGATAACACCTTCCAGATCAGCCTTGAATGGTTCCAAAACCTTTAAAACATTGTTAAGATCGTTTGGCTGCCGTCGGCCAAATAGCCTTTTGTAATCCTGATCCATAATGCCGATGTAATTATTGCTTGAATGTAAATCGATTCCAGCGTATGCTCTCATTAGACACCTCCTAGATCCAAAATGTTAATGTTTATGTTACGTAAAATACGTACTGGTCCATAGCATTGTTTGCTATGGATGGGGAGGTGTCTT
>RPGO01000013.1 GCA_004193545.1 Candidatus Argoarchaeum ethanivorans
ACGGATCAATATTGGCAAGTATATGAAGCAGGCTTTCGGAGAGAACTGTGCAGGAGGGCATTCCACACTTGCAGCAGCACAGATACCACTTGGTGTATTCAGTGGCACTAAAGACAAGCAGCCACTATTAAAGTTAGCTAATGAAGCTATAGTAAAACGATTTTTAAGTATAGTTGGATTTGATACTTAATTTAGGAAAACAAAGCACTACACACTTCGTGTGTAGAAATAACAAAGTAAAATACAAAGCAAAAGAAAGAGCTATTACTCTGTAAGTAACTCTTGATTGCGCAGTACTACACAGTTTGTGTGTAGAAATAACTATGGGCAGTGATTTTATTGATAAATATGGTAGAAAAGTTAAAAGCCTTCGAATCAGCCTGACAAACCGATGTAATCTCAACTGTATCTACTGTCATGGAGAAGGTGATACGAACCATACTAACACTAACATCAAAGATGAAATAACACCTGAAACAATCCGTGTCCTCACAGATGTTGCAGTCAAACACGGCGTTGACAAGGTTAAATTTTCAGGTGGAGAGCCATTATTGCGAAGAGACCTCCCGGAAATATTAACTGAGCTACCACCACTCAAAGATGTATCTCTTACCACCAATGGAACGCTATTAGCTACACTGGCTGACAACCTTGCTGATTCCGGGCTTGACAGGGTGAACATCAGTCTCGACACACTGCATCCTTTAATCTATGACCAAATAACCCAAACAACGGGTTACCACAATAAGGTATTAAATGGGATACATGCGGCAGTCTGCGCAGGTCTTACACCAATCAAAATAAACATGGTACTACTAAGTGGAATAAATGACAACGAAATAGCAGAGATGATAGCATTTGTAAAATGCTACAGTGGCTGCGTAATACTTCAGCTCATTGAACTGATGGATTTCCAAAACACATCTTCGTACAAGGTAAATATTGACCGGATACAACGGGAATTGGAACGGCAAGCTTCACACACGAAAGTACGAATTATGCACCGAAGAAAAAAATACTACATCAATGGGGCAGAAGTTGAGCTCGTACGCCCGGTTGATAACACTGAATTCTGCCAGAACTGCAACAGGTTGCGGGTAACCCCTGAAAGCAAACTGAAAACATGTCTTCTTCGAGATGATGATCTTGTTGACATTACAAATAAAACACCTTTAGAGGTGGAACAACTGATGATACAAACCATACAAAAAAGAGAACCATACTGCAAGCGTAGTTGTTAGTCTACACAACTCGATTACTCCGTAATCGAGAGTTTATTTCTGCACAACGGAGTTGTGCAGAAGAGAACCATATTGCAAGAGGCATAGAAAACATGATGTACCGTGAACTTGAATATTTCATAGCTGAGGATGCCGGGGAAGATATCTACCCCGGTATCACAGGAAATAGGCACTGTCGTGCTGTGATAAAAGCCAATGAACCCGGTGTCATGGCAGGCATTAGTGAAGCCTGTCAGATCTTTAAATACTTCGACAACACAGAAATTATCCACCAGGTAACAGATGGTGCATTAGTTGGAAAAAACACAACAATACTTGAGACATCCGGCAGAGCTGATGGAACGCTAAAAGGAGAGCGGCTTGCACTGAATTTTATTGGTCGGATGAGCGGCATTGCAACTCTTACTAACACATTCAAGAAACTAGCAGGAAACACAGTTATTGCTGCTACCCGCAAAACCACACCAGGATTTAGAAAATTTGAAAAAAAAGCAGTGATACTTGGTGGAGGGGACCCGCATCGATACAATCTCTCTGATATGGTGATGATAAAAGACAATCACATCAAACTTCTTGGAATAGAACAGGCAGTAAAAAATGCAAAAAAAATAGCAGGATTCACACGAAAAATCGAGATAGAAATTGAACAAATCAAGGATGCAGTGCTTGCGGCAAGACTCGGGGTAGACATTATTATGCTTGATAACTGCACTCCGGAACAGATAAGAGCCATCATGGAATTGCTTGAAAAAGAGAATCTGAGAAAAAAGATTACACTTGAAGCCTCAGGAAGTATCAATACAAAAAACATCAAAGAATACGCTGCAACAGGCGTTGATGTAATATCTATCGGGAGTCTCACCCATAGTGCAGCATGGCTTGATGTAAGTATGTCAATTTTAAGTTAAGCTGTTGAGCCCCTGCAACGATTCAAACCCACATACTATGCACGCAGGGCTGCGATTTAAATCACCTGTAAACCCGTTTTGTAAACGAAGTTTACAGGCTAAAAATGGGCCTGCTGCGATTCGAACGCAGGACCTCCGCCATGTCAAGGCGACGTCATAGCCAACTAGACCACAAGCCCGATGCAATCCTCAAATACTTTTATTAGATTTAATATTATCGCACCATTCCAAAAAGTATTCAACGGTACAATTTCACGATGTCATAAGTGGCAGTGCGTTCAACTGGTACTCGTCCTGCCCCTTTAATAAGATTAATCAATTGTTCTACCGGAAGATACTCTGCTGTTACTGTGCCTGTGGCATGAGTGATACGCTCTTCTATTACGGTTCCATCGAGGTCATTGGCACCATAAAGTAAAGCAATCTGCGCGAGTTTTTCACCAAGCATGATCCAGTAAGCCTTGATATTATCAATGTACCCTGTTAACATGAGTCGCGAAAGAATAATTATCTTCAGATCCTCAAAACCAGTGGGTTCAAGAATGCTGCTCTCCAGTTTTGTGTTTTGCGGGTGAAAACTTAATGGTATAAACGCCTGGAACCCGCGTGTTTTTCTTTGAAGATTTCTTAATCGCAGTAAGTGGTCAACGATCTCGGCAGGTGTTTCAATGTGACCATACAACATCGTGGCATTGGTAGGAATTCCAAGTGTGTGCGCTTCTTCCATGATCTCAAGCCATCGTTCACCTGAGATTTTTTTAGGACACAACTGTGCTCTGACACGCTTACTGAATATCTCAGCACCACCACCAGGCATACAGGTAAGTCCGGCATCTTTCAATCGCTCAAGTACCTCTCTTACAGTTATTCCATCATTTTGTGCCATATATGCAATTTCAACAGCAGTAAAAGCTTTAATTCCCATTTGTGGATAAAACGTGTGGATTTGTTCTATCATGTTCTCAAAAAAAGAAAAATCAAGGCATGGGTTAAGTGCACCGACAATATGAAGCTCCCGCACTCCCATTTTATTAGCTTCGCCTGCTTTTTTAAGTATTTCTTCAAGACTCATGGTATATGCATCGTTAGCCGCCGGCTCCCTGTAATAGGCGCAGAACCTGCACTTTGAATCACAAATATTAGTGTAGTCGATGTGCATGTTAAATGCAAAGGTTACATTTTCCCCAACTGTCTGTCTTCGCACATAATCTGCAAGAGTACCGAGAAGAAACAGATTTGTTGACTTGAGAATGGCAATCCCATCATCAATATCAAGTGGTCGCATCGAGAGAACTTTATCAATAATTGGTTCAAGCTCTTTATCAGAAAAGAGGTCAATCAAACCTCTACACTTCCAGAAGGATTCCATTATTTTTTTCTATTGATGATATAATCACAGAGCCCTTCTAATTGTTTCTTTGGTGCACTATCATCGATATTGTCCAAACACGCAACAGCAGTATCTATTTGTTCTGCTGCAAGGCGATTTGCATACTCGATAGAACTTGATATAAGTCCCACCAACTCA
Organism: Candidatus Argoarchaeum ethanivorans; assembly: GCA_004193545.1. Taxonomy (GTDB): domain Archaea; phylum Halobacteriota; class Methanosarcinia; order Methanosarcinales; family EX4572-44; genus Argoarchaeum; species Argoarchaeum ethanivorans. Next base: position 3,678 of record RPGO01000013.1, read on the forward strand.
CCATTACTGCATCTCAACATGACATTTTTGTCAATGCCATGATTCACAGCATCGATTAGTACAATCGATGGTCTGCCCATAAATAAATCCTGCTTCACAGGTTTTCCAAGATTATCTTCACTTGAAACACAGTCAAGAATGTCGTCCTGGATCTGAAACGCAATACCTAAATGATTCCCGAACTTCTCAAGACTCGCGATGTTTTCATCATCGCCGCCGCCTACAACAACGCCCATACATGCCGAAGCACCAAAAAGCGCACCTGTTTTCCTGAAAGCCAGATCAAGATAGCTCTTCTCATCCACTGGAGCACTGACAAGCTCAATTGCCTCGCCTTCGCCCATAAAAAAAAGAGATTTGGATATAGCTTCGGTTAGACGCACATCTCCGAGAGCAGCCCGCAAAGCAAGAGAAATCAGCAGTTCAATTGTGAGCAGTGCTATGTTTTCTCCCCAGATAGTATGAATCGTGTTCCTGCTCCTTCGCTTCTCTGCCTTGTCAATCACATCATCAAGCACCAACGAAGATGTGTGTACAAGCTCGGCAGATACGGCAGCTTTCCTTGCATCCTGCAAAGAACCACCAACAGAAAGACAGGACAACATTGTAACAGCAGGTCTGATTCGCTTTCCTTTCGATTCAAGCGCGTAGGAAACTGCATCGCTAAGTTCCTTTGGCTTGATTTTAAGAGCAATTCTGGCAAGCTCCATGTCAAGTAGATCAGAATACTCAGTAAGGACTTTTTCAATATCATTCACGGGGGCATAGTCATTATTCAATTTTTTCACCTGCAGAAAACGTCAAAAGATGCGTAATTGTTCATCCCTGCAATGTATATAGGGTTTTCTATCTAATGTCATCAAGTCCTTTATAGTTTAACTTTAGCTATAACTTATTAACAGATGTTAAATGGTTCTGCAAAGCGAAGCTTTACAGTACGGTTTAACTTTAGCTATAACTTATTAACAGATGTTAAATGGTTCTGCAAAGCGAAGCTTTACAGTACGGTTTAACTTTAGCTATAACTTATTAACACATAAAAGATAAGGTAAAACCAGTGATTCCGTTATACATTTATCACGCCAGAGAGTGCGATCCAAAAAAATGCACTGGTAAAAAGCTTGCAAGATTTAATATGCTGACAATAGTTAAGACCAGAATCCCGGGGGGGACGGTTCTTCTTGATCCATTAGCTCTGCAAGTATTGTCTAAAAGAGATGTTGTACACGGTTTTGCAATTCTTGACTGCTCATGGAAACACGCTGAACAGCTATTTAAACGTTTTAAATATCGAGACCTTGTACACAGGGCGCTTCCTTATCTTGTAGCTGCAAACCCGGTAAACTTTGGAAAGCCATTCAAGTTTAGCACTGTTGAAGCCTTTGCAGCCGCATTATATATTATTGGTGAGAAGAACCAGGCATTTGAACTCTTAAATAAGTTCAAGTGGGGGCACACTTTTTTGGAGGTTAATCACGAACCTCTCGAAGAGTATGCAGCAGCATCCGGCAGCAGTGAGATAATAGCTATCCAGAAGGAATATATGAATGCGGACTGACTGCACAACGTTGACTGGTGGTGTCACCACGATCTGCCCGCAGGATTACTACCATGCGCATCTTGTGATCTCTAATACCCAAACACCCTGATTTGATAGAAAGTTATATACATTTGTAAGGTATACTTTTTTTATTACAACTGAGTTAATTACTGCATTGTACAGAAAAATATTTATTTAAAAAAAACAATGGTTTAATGTTTAAAATATCTTTCAAAAATCTAATAATTACAATTTATAGATATATGGGATTAATTTTAGAGGGAACGAATGTATGGATAATAGATCGAAACAAATTTTCAAAGGTGTCAGTTTAACTATTATTAGTGCTTTATTTGCGCTTTTTGGGATTATTATAGCTAATTACCAAAATTTAATAGCTGGAATTTTAATAGTAGTAGCAAGTAGTCTTTTTTGGGGCTATGCATGCCTTCTGTCAGAAATAGTAGAAATAAGAGAAAAAAGAACAGCATCGTAATTGAACGGATTGCATATTCTTTATTTTATCTTTTCTCTATTGTAATATTCTATTTAATTTGGGATATCTATAGAAAGGAAACTATTGTCTGGGAAGCTATTTATGTTTACATAATTGTTTATTTAGCTTTTTTAGTAGGATTTATCTTAATCATAAATGATATTTATAATAATTACAATTATTTTAAAAATGTGAAAGATAAGAAAGGTACAGAACTGATTGAAGATATACATTTTCTTTGTGCCAATCCTATATGCCCACGATGTGGAGGATGGTATTGGGGTTTGACAGTTTCATTAATGATAACATTAGCCTTTAAAGATTCAGTTATTTCGATTCTGAATGATTCTGTTTTATCACCATATATTCTAATTGTATTAGGTGTGTTGATTTTTATGATAACAACACCATTTCACGGAGTATTAAATTTTTTAACTAAAAAGAATCAGAAGACTAATGATAAATTGAAGTTGGCTTTTGGAATCATATCCGGCTTATCATTGTCTGTTATTGTGTTTGGCATCTCGATGTTACTTAATTGAGGGAACTTTGTTACTATTTTTTGAAATAATATTATTCCCATAAGAAAACTAAATCTTCGTAGATCCTAGCCTGCCTAAAAATTAAGTTGCTTAAGACAGTAATACAGGTTAGAGATCACTGTATCGATTTGTTATGGGCATGCGTCGCCCTGTTCCAAAAGCTTTGGTCGTAACTTTTATCCCAGGGGGCGACTGTTTTCGTTTGTATTCGTTATGGTCCACTTGCCATATAATTTCCTGCACAAGTTTTTGATCGTATCCTTTTGCTATAATCTCTTTTACGCTCTTGTTCTCTTCAATATAGGATTTAAGTATCAGATCGAGCACTGGATAAGGTGGAAGAGAGTCTGTATCTTTTTGTCCTTCTCGAAGTTCTGCAGAAGGCTCTTTTAAAATAATTCTTGAAGGTATTCGTGTGCATCCTGCTGCATGGTTGATATACTCTGCAAGCCTGTACACCCACGTCTTTGGCACATCAGAAATCAAGGCAAGCCCACCCGCCATATCGCCGTACAATGTGGCGTACCCAACCGCAAGCTCTGATTTATTGCCAGTGGTTACAACAAGATAGCCAAATTTATTGGAGAGTGCCATAAGAAGGTTGCCACGAATGCGTGCCTGAATGTTTTCCTCGGCTACGTTTTCTACTGTGCCTGCAAACACTGTTTCAAGTGCCTGCAGGTAGCGCTTAAAGATGCGTTCGATTGGTATCTCTTTGTAGACTATCCCAAGATTTTGAGTAAGCATGTATGCATCTTCCTTGCTCTCTTTAGAAGTAATATGACTTGGCATGGACACTCCAATGACGTTTTCTCTACCAAGTGCATCCACACATAAAACGGCAGTAAGAGCCGAATCAATTCCCCCACTTAAACCAAGAATTACTTTCATAAAACCGTTTTTCACCACATAATCCTTGAGAGCAAGAAGTAGTGCATAGTATATTTCTTCAACCTCACTTAACGATTGCAGTAGTGGTTGTTCACACCCAAGAGTATGCAGAAATAACTTCTCTACAAAACACGGTGCTTCAAATTCAACTTCCCCTTTTGTATTAATCACAGAGCTTCCACCATCAAATACAAGATCGTCCTGCCCTCCTACAAGATTTACATACACAAGGTACACACCGTTTTCTATCGCCCTTTGCGAGAGAACGTTTACCCTCTGCTTTATTTTTCCTACATTAAAAGGAGAAGCTGATAAATTAATGATCACTTCCGCACCCTTACTACGCTGGAACATGCAGACATCTTCAAACCAGACATCTTCGCAGATATTAACTCCAATGGTAACACCCCTGAACCTGAAAACGCATGGTTTCTCTGCTCTTGTGAAATACCGTTTTTCATCGAAGATGTCATAGTTTGGAAGGTGGGTCTTATGACAGGTCTCAATTATTTCACCATTATAGATAATCGCCGCAGCATTATACAGTTTGATGTCCTTAAAAGAGCAGTCACTACTTGCTACAGCATCAACAAATCCGGTGATGACACAGATTCCCTCTGATACCTTCCTGATCTCCTCAAGGCAGCAGATGTTTTTTTTGATAAAACCCGGCTTTGTGAGCAGATCTTTTGGATGGTACCCAGTAATGGCAAGCTCTGGAAACACAACAATATCAGCACCCATCTTTTTAGCTGTAACTATGAAACTGCATATCTTGCGTGTGTTTTCGTCCAAACCCCCAACCGTGGAATTTATCTGGGCGATTGCAATGGTAAGATTCATGGACATTTTATGTTTATTTAATACATAGAAAAGTATAAACTTTCCTGTACTGCAAGCCAACGTTCACCTGTTTTGCATTTGCCTGTGAGCTGTTACATTATGGGGTGTTGGAAACCTCCAGTAAGTAGTTTACCCAACTTTTGAAAATCCTCAATCGTGAGATGACTTTTCTCACCACGGAGAACTGGAAAGGCATCTCCTCCATCTGCATCCCTCTGCTTGGCTCAGCGGTCGAATTCCTTATGATGTCGTCCACACAGTATTCTTCTAGCAAGTACAAATCCGTGTCTCAAAAATTCCTTAAAAATGATACAGTTCCCGGGTAAATAATTACTTGTGAGCTACCCAAAGTGGTCATCTCCCTATGAACTCCATGCTGTATCCAAATTTTTCAATTCACAATCCTCGAACGCAGAATCCCTGTGCACACGGCCTCTATACATAAGAGAACTTTGAAAAACCTAACCCACCTTCAACCCTCAGCAAACACAACAAAGCACTGGAATATTTTTTTAGTAAAAATAGAAACATTTTTTGCTAATATAATACATATGAAGTCTTTGATCGATTTTTCATTGAGTGAAGAATACGAAAGGGTTAAACGTCTCGGTGATAAGCTTGCACAAGTAGATTCCTTGATAGACTGGAGTGCTTTCATCCCTACCGTAGCTGGGATGTACGGGAACATGACTGAGAAATGGTGGCGACCACACATGGATGAGGTTCTGATGATAAAAATGCTGGTGCTCCGGCAGTGGTACGGTCTCCCGGATCTGAGCGAGCGTCCAGGCAGACAGGATCTTTTCACTAAATTCCTTGGTTTTCCTGATAATATCCCCGATTTCTCAACTGTATGGAGATTTCAAAGGGATAGATTGATCGAAACAGGTAAAAAGATAAAGAAATATGGGAAAAATTCCAAGAGACAGCTCGATAAGAGTTAGCGAGGGAGGTAAAGAAGGGCGTAATCCAGGATGCAGCATGCCGCAAGAACAATACAAAAGGCGGATAAACCAAGGGTGATGGAAACAAAGACAAGACGAAGTAAAGAAGATGGCACATGGGCAAGAACAGAAATCCTATTTTGGATTACAGGCTTCACTCTAAAATGGACACAGAGCATGAAAACATCAGGAATCAAGACAACGACCGCATCCCCTCTCCATGATTCACAGGTGGATCACTCAAAGTGGTTTATCGGGATAAAGGCTACTCCGGTGCTTAACAAAGGATATGATGCTACGATTAAACGGGCTACCCGAGGGGCATCCCAAATATCAAGAGAACGCGAAACAAGCGGATGGCGGGAAAGATCACCTGACGACGACCGTACGCTGTGATAAAGCGTATTCAACTCTCAGGTCATGTACGAATTTAACGACTGTTGCAAGAGTTGCCGTGAAGATGATATTCACCGCGTTTGCATTTAATCTTTATCATCTCTTCACGATCAAACGCCGAGAGATGGCTTAGCGATAGCGTATCATCAAATTATGGATTAAATTAAAATAAGAGGTGATAAAGAAATTACTAGAGGGATCTGGTGTTAGATTGCAACTCACTAAAGTAAATGGAAGGTCCGTTTTGAAGTTTTGATTGGCGTGTAAAGATGGGTAAATCAAAATACTCATAAGTATAAGGTGTGGTGACTTTAGAAGACGGGCACGATCTTCTCATGCATTGGGATAGGCTGTGAAGTGGATGGTCAAATGGTTTTTTGGGGTGAGTTGGCACTGGTTTTTCCATCCTTAACTCCGCATCAATTGGGGAATATGTTCAACCCAAGTTTTTCCTCCAGATTCCTTCTTTGGAACTATTGAATCATGCTATGATCTTTTAGATTGACATGATAGACTTGCTGTATTTGAACAACAGATCAATCGAAGTGAACTTATGATTGAGCTCCGCTTTCTTCAAGAGCTGCTCCAGCTTACAGTGGATATAGAGTGAAAGAAACGCGATGAATACGTGTCCGAAGACACTCTCATCGTCCTGCAGGTAGAGCTTGTCCGCATTAAGAACCGTCTTGTAAGTGTCAAACATCTTCTCAACCACTTCTCGTTTCTTGTAAAGCAGATAAATTTCCAGCTTCTCGACATCTCTATCTGAGACAATAAGAATTTTTCCTGCCTTTTTCATCCCTATATTAAATTTTTCCTTCTCGATCTCGTGCTCATCCAGTTTCCTGTACAGCGTCTTCTGTTCTTCCAGTCTGAGATCCTGATCCTCAAAGAGGTAGAGGTAAAAATCGTTGTGTTTCCGTTTTCCACACTTTATCAGACGACTGTGATAAGAAAAGTATTCGTTGAGGTGGATACGTGTATCGTAATAACGGCTATTCCTCTTTGTCGGGAGTACGTAAGATATCTTCTTGCCCTCCTTACCGCCCAGGAACTTTATGGTGCCTTCCGAGAAGAAACCCCGGTCAAGGATGAGGGTCTCCCCTCCAATATCAAGTTCATTGATCGAGTGATACAGCGTTTTTATGTCCTTCACACTGCCAGGAAGAGAGCGAATCATTGTCGGCAATCCCGTGTCTGCACTGCACAGGAGAGCGAGATTGATCTGAGGTATCTGTATTTTATCCTTGTTGTAGCCCTTCTCCGCCTGATTGATGCTCATAGAGCGTGAGAACACAGAGCTTAGATCATAAACAAGCTGTTTGCCCAGATCTGCAAGTTCATTGAAGATGATATTCTGTCCAGCCCGGTTTACACCCACTTCACGTATAATTCCGGAGAGCTTCTTCGGGCTTAGATAAGGATTCATGTTCTCTGCATTGTAGAGTTTCTCCCATGCATCCTTTACCCGTTTTAAAGGCACATTGCCAGTGGCACGCACCATGGCAATAGCACAGATTTCAGCCCAACAGTCAGGGAAACCCTCCTTCAATAGTGGTTTGAGATCCTTAATCGTTTCATGGAGCAGCATCGAGTTGCCATATTCCGTGATGTTTCTGATATCAGACGGATAAATTCTATGTCTTCCCCCTGATTTGATAAGCCCTTTATCAGGATCAAGTGCTCCAAGATATTTCGAGATTTTTCTCGGCTTTTTGAGTGCTTTGTCCCAGTAAGTGCTCGAATGATACACATAATAACATTTTCCCCGCATCTTTACCTCAAGGCATTTTACACCTTGATCCCTCTGTTCCTCCACCCAGGCTTTGACCCATTGTTCCATATTTGACATATAGGGAATAGGTCAATATAAAAGTATCGGTTTTTATTTATGTTTGATTGGCAAAAGAGGAAATATTACGTGATAATCTGATTATACCTATTCCCTATTCAGACGGAGTTAAGGTATAAAATATGGAAAAAATAAGAGAGAATACAACGTCACCTAACATAACGTATCTGGCTTCGTTTCACTTCACCTAAATTTCAGATATACCAAAACCGTTACCTGAAATAATGGTTCGGCGGAATCGAAATTCATTAGACCATAAAGTATAATTCATTAGACCATAAAGTATAATTCATTAGACCATAAAGTATAACCAAATACGCAACCTAAATGTGTTTAAGATATATGCCATGGATTGGGCGCTACTAAGAAATATATAGATGCAGGAAACTGCCCTTTCATAGGCGCAGGAGCTGCAATCTGATACCTGTACACAGTGATTCAAAGACCAAGGCATTTTATTTCTTCAGTTTTTCGATCCTCTTTTTGATCTGCTCCAGTTGCTGTTCTAACATTGCTGCCTGGGATTCAAGTATTGAGATTTCCTGATGCCCCGGGGTTGCTGGCATCCCCACCGGGATTTCTGATGCCATTGCCTGTGGTTGTGGGGTTTGCCATGTCCCGGCTCGCATATACTGAACAGATGGTGGAAATCCACCTGGAGTCCGTCCAACCCATCCCGGGGAGTAGCCAAACCGCATCCATCCTGGGAGTCCTGTTGCATAGTACATATTCCTGTATCTGCCTTGCATTTTTATCACCTCTTTAATTCTTCAATTCTTTTCTTGATCTGCTCCATTTGGCTTTCCAAGGTTTTTATATCGCTTTCTATACTCTGTGTTCCCGGTTCCCTAGTTCGTGGAGGCGTGGCTGGCGATGCAGGGACAGGTGTTACCGGAGCTTCCACACCCGTGCCTCTTCCTATACCTCTTCCCATGCCGCGACCGCTGCCACGTCCACCTCCGCCGCCCATGCCTCTGCCACTGCCCATCCCAGCACCTGTACCAGTTCCCAGGCCAGTGCCCGCACCTGCACCTGCACCAGTACCAGCACCGCCACGTCCGGAATACTCAGGAACGGTCGGACTCGTGGTCTGCGAAAATCCTCCGCTCTTGTACTGCTCGACTGCATCGCGGACGGTGCCGCTTGCACCAGTTACCATCTTAATTCCAGAAGCTTTGAGTGTCTGGGTTGCGTTTGGTCCAAGGTTTCCAGTGATAACAACTCCAACGCCAATGCCTGCAACGGTTTGTGCTGCCTGTATTCCTGCACCACCAGAAGCGTTTATGCTTGGGTTCGGCATCGATTCATACTCCATCGTTTCCGAGTCAACAATCACGAAATACTGGCATCGCCCGAATCTCGGATCTGCGGGCGCATCCATGGATGGCCCGGCTGATGTTACACATATTTTCATATTTATTACTCTCCTTTCATAATATATTCTATATTGTCAACGATCGCCCTGAAGGATTGAGCAGCCTCTGACTCATGCTCTAACACGAATGGGATGCCACTGTCACCGGATAAAACAATATTAACCTCGATTGGAATCCTGCCAAGGAACGGTACACCCATGTCAATGGCAGCACGTTCACCGCCGCCGGTCTTGAAAAGATCGATTGTTTCACCGCATTTCGGGCATTTGAAACCGCTCATGTTTTCTATAATCCCGATTACAGGAATTCCAAGTTTCTTTGCAAAGGTCACTGACTTTCTTGAATCGAGGAGCGCTACATCCTGCGGCGTGGTGACGATGATTGCCCCGTCAATTTCAGGGACTAACTGGGCAACACTCAGTGGTTCATCTCCGGTTCCTGGCGGGAGGTCGGCTATGAGGAAGTCCAAGTCACCCCAAAGGACATCAGTTAGAAACTGCTTGATTACACCCATTTTGAGCGGCCCCCGCCATACAACTGGTGTATCCTTGCTCTGTAACAGGAATGCAAGGGACATGACCTTGACCCGCGGGGGCACGAAGACCGGGACTATTCCTTCTTCTGTCACATCGGGACTTTCGTCTTCGATTCCAAGCATCTTCGGAACATTTGGCCCGTGGACGTCGGCGTCCATGATTCCGACCTCGTATCCCTTTGCTGCAAGTGTGAGCGCAAGGTTGACAGCTACTGTAGTCTTTCCAACGCCGCCTTTTCCACTCATAACCATTATTTTATGCTTTATTTTTCCCATGCGCTCTTTTAAGCGTTTTTCCTGAGCCATAGCCTCTTCTTCTTTTTCTTCTTTTTTCATGATTTCACCATCTTACTGCATGCCGTGTCTGCAACTTCCGTCTCTGGCATAGCCGCGCCGCAGTTTGGACAGTTCTCTGGCTTTCCCATGCCATGCGTAATCTCCCACACATGCTGGCATGAATAGCACCGGAACTTCCTCTGCTGCGTCATCGCTATTTCGTATGTTCCTCCATATATTCGTATTGCTTTACCACATGCCAGGGCACATCCGATCTTTTTTCTTGCTTCGGAGAGAATTCTGTGGAATGTCGGCTGCGAGACTTTCATAAGGTTTGCAGCCTCACGTTGGTCAATTCCAAGATAATCCTTCAGACGTATGCTTTCCATCTCTTCCATCTTCAGGACTACTTCGCCTCTGTCCTGTAGACAGGCTGCGTACGGTCTCCAGCAATCGTAATCGAATGATGACCGTATATGCCGGTTATGTCTTGGTCTTGGCATTAATGAATACATATTCATAATAAACTTAAACATTTCGGTGCTGTGAAAAGATTCTTTTCTCCGGGCTGACAAGAGTCTGTAACGAAATAACACATCCAATCCGGAACTCAAAAAAAATTGAAACCACGAGGTTACGAGAAGATTATCGTCACCTGCAAAGCTTGCGCTTTGCAGAAAATAACTCTCGATTGCAAGAAGCACTGCACAACTTTGTTAACAACTTTGTTGTTTCGACTGGATCAGATTAATATAATTACAAAAAACCAGATAAAAATTTTAGGTCTGCTTAGGCAATATGCCTTTCCATGACAAAACCAAAGAAGCCTCAATAGAACAAAAAAGACCTGTCAAATTAGAAACACGAAATTTTCGAGGTAATTTAATAGTCTCAAGTTGACGCCGTCTAAAAATCGAAACTATTATCAGACATTAAAACCACCTGAAAAGAAAGAGAATGAGGTAGAATATGTATGGTCAGACAAAAATCCAAACAGAAAGATAAACAACACAAATCCAGCAGAATACTTGCTGCTATCCTGTTCATGTTTCTCACATTCACCGCAGCAGGATGCATATCCAACAACGAACAAATCGATGCCGCCACAGCCGGCGAAGCCAACGCGCCACCGGTAGTGAATAAGACTAAAACTCCTGAACCAGAACCAACTGAAACAGGATCAAATGTGAATTTTGTTACACCGACGCCGACTCCAGAACCAACGCCTATACCAGAAGGAACAATGCTTGTGTCGCTTGATATACCAGTAATACTTTATGGCGCTGACCCGGAAGATATTGAGATGAGCCTGTATTACACGGGACATTCAATTAAGGGAGATGTTAAAGTCAAAAGTTTTCCTCAAAAGGACAATCATATCTTTCTTGGCTTTGCCAGGAATGATTCAGCTCTCTTTGAGATTCATGGACATGAGCCGTTCGGAGTAGATTATGGCGGTATAAACAATCTTTCTTTTGAATTTCCAACCAGTGAAAACCTATCGTGCATAAGGAATCATGTAACAGCTATAGTTGAAGTAAGACCATGGGATGAAATATCACAACAAATACAATGAATAACAAATACAATGAATGGGGATGGACAGAAAATAATAGAGCCATCCTTTTTATTTTGTTTGTGATTTTGATATGAATTTCGGAGATGATTTATAAAATCTATTAAATAAAGTTTTTTCATCTCATTTTATGTAAACATTAATCACTCACTATCTACCAACAAACACCAGAACAAAAATTTGAACAACACTCCTTATTGCTTGCACAAATTTCGGCTGTAAATTTACAATCACAAGTTCCAATTACACTGCAATTACTAGAACAACAATCATTACCACTGTTGCAAAACTCGCCGTATTCTGCGCAATTACCTCCTGATTTTTCAACACCAAACCAAACAATGTCTTTTTCCGTGACTGCTCCTAATGGATTTGTATCGGTAAGGGAAAAGAGGATTGGACAGACCCAAGCGTATTTATAGGGATTCTCCATCTTTTTTTTACATTTTACCGAATCTCCTTGAACCTTACTCCACCATTCCATAAAATAACTGCATTTAAAAACTATTCGACCGAATCCTGGTCCGCCGCTATCCGTAACACCATTATATGGCGGTGTTTTGTCCCAGTCCCAACTTCTTGCTGCGCCATTATAATAAATTGTAGAAAAAGATTTTGCGTCAAACATTATTTGACAATCTTCAACTGCCGAGATAATCAATGGAGCAGTAATTGAAGCATTAAATAGTTTAGCTTTTCCTTTAAATAATATTGCTTCATCATCTGAGGGAATTTTATATTTTCTTGGAGCTGTAAAACCAGTAATAATTGGTATGTCTGACACCCAAATTCTCGTATCCGCTACTAAACAATTATCCCGGCAGGCGTCGCTGCAAGTCGGATTGTTTCCTCTTTTTAATGGCGTTCCGTCAATGCACCAGCATTTTCTACCGTCTTCCGCTGTTTCTGGTTTGATACAGCTGATTGGTTTAGGGCATATTCCGCCTGTGCAGGGTTCTCCGTTACAGCAGTTGGCAGTGGTAAAGGATCGGGGCAATAATAAGTTAAAATTTTTCTATAAAAACGGAAGACAGAAGCAGCTAGGCATGTACCTACGAAACCAGAACCTGAAAGACATAACATTTCAGAGACTCATGCAAACTCAGGAGTGAATGCAAGAGAATACACAGACATATGAAAAACACAGTGAAATTTGACGTCCGCAGAGTAAGAAAAGACAGTCGAGAACTCAACTCAAAAATTAACCTCGTAACATACCAGTTACTGTTACTAACCAACCTGCAAAACCACATTAAACCTGTAAATCGGTTCGAAAACCACATTTAACCCAAACCAAACAACAATCCTGAAAAACAACATAGCTCCAGCTATCAACCTTTTTGACTAAATTAAACTCATACAACTACAAAAAACCAGATAAAATCACAATTCTACTTAACAAGATATTTCTCAGGATAAAAACCAAGGAAACCACCAACAGAACAGAGAGATCCATCAAATTAGAAACACGAAATTCACTGGTTAATTTGATAGCCTCGATAAGATGATGTGGCTCTGCAAAACTTTAGATATACGAGAACCATTCAGTAACAACACCGTATATGAGAAATATTCATAAAATTCTAATCACACTATTTATCATCAACTGTACTGCCGCATCAGCAAGCGTCCCACCATCACAGGGTGCAGTGTTATTTATTGCTGATGGGCTCGGCTCGCACTACATCTACCCGGAGCTTATGGCAGAAACTCATGATGGCAAGAAGCTTCAGAACACACCATGCCCCAATATCACTGCTGGTGGGCTGCGGGTGCTGTATGTCAAAGCACCTGTACCAAAAACAGGACCAGGACATTCAGTAATCGTCACAGGAAACTCGAAGGCGACAACCGAAACGATACCTGAAACCACCACCCTGTTTGATGTACTGCGAAGCAGTGAAGAGTTCCTTATTCTTGGGGTAATGGAACGAGGCAGTTCTTCAAACATGCGAGAAAAACAGGATGCTGTACTATATGCCAGATCAAACTCGATACGAAGCCCCATCTTTGAGATACAGCATAAAAATGCACCATCAGAGATACTTAAGATAATGGAACAGCGATGCTCGATGATGCCAGAATACGTAAATAATACAGCAGGTGCAACAAGGTATTGTATGTATAATCGGTTTGCTATCGAAACAGCAGAAAAGATAGTAAAAACAATGATTCAAGAGTATCCTTCAAAACGCTTTTTGTTGATAGTAAACGTGGGAGGTCTGGAGAGTGCAGGCCATTACGCAGGATTTTCAACATACAGTGAAGTTATAAAAGGACTTGATGTTGATCTGTATTCTTTCAAAAAACTTTGCAGAGACAATCATATCGTTTTTTTATTTACCTCTGACCACGGCATCTCCTTTAGAACAGTAGATTCACGTGGAGGAAATGCTGGAAGTGACTATGTGAAAAAGACTGAAAGTTTATACATTCCACTTGTAATCAATGCAGAAAATGTTAAAACAGGCATTCTTAAAGGCGAACATGGTCAGGAGGACATTGCACCGACACTGCTTGGCATCCTCGATATTGCAAACACGCTTGATGTGGATGGCAAAGCTCTCCCAATCAAAAATTATGCAAACATCTATGCTACAACAGATGCTGATTATGTCCAGCTGTATCAAGGGAACTCATTAGTCGATAATCAAACAGGTAAAAAGGTTGTTTTCAAATATCTGGAGGGTACGTACAGGCTTCGGTTTGTGAAGGGCAATACCACAATCGAACAGAACACATCACTCGAGGGAGACATAATGTTGAATGTGAACGTGCCAGATACAACAAAAACAACAAAAACAACACCACCAACTGTAAAAAGAACCTCAACCAATCATGCAACACGATATGCTGCAGGCATGATATTGATATTGTTTGTCAACATCATCGGGATTATGCTGATCAGGCGGATAAAAGATTGAAAAAAATCGTGACCGGTTTTTAGCAGGACACAGTGCTCATCCTGAATTGGACGAAAAGTAATTGTTGAGGCACAGTTGTTTTGCAGCGTAAGTGATGATAATGTCTGCACCAGCTCGCTTGATGGCTATAAGCGATTCATACATCGTGCGTTTGTCATCAAGCCAGCCAAGCTGTGCTGCTGCTTTTATCATTGAGTACTCGCCACTTACATGATATGCAGCAGTGGGCATCTGGAACTGTTGTTTAATTCGATACAGTACATCCAGGTACGGCAGTGCTGGCTTTACCATGACAATATCCGCACCCTCGGCAATATCCAGTTCTACCTCTCGCAGTGCTTCATCGCTATTTGCAGGATTCATCTGGTAGGTACTGCGATCACCAAACGTGTAGCTAGAATCGGCTGCATCCCTGAAAGGTCCATAGAAGTTTGATGCATACTTGGCTGCATACGACATAATTGGCACATCAGTGTAGCCTTCCATGTCAAGGCTTCTGCGAATTGCCTGCACCATCCCATCCATCATTCCGGAGGGTGCAACCATATCAGCACCGGAAGCTACCTGACTTACTGCAGTTTTGCCAAGAAGTTCAAGCGTCGGGTCATTTAAAATCTGCTCCCCCTGGGTCACACCACAGTGACCATGATTCGTGTATTCGCACAGGCACACATCAGTAATAACATATATATCATCGCCAAATTCAGCTTTTACCTGTCGCACCGCCCTCTGGACCACATCATCGTTCCCCCACGCATGCGTACCATTTTCATCCTTATCACGCGGCACGCCAAAGAGAATTACAGCAGGAATACCGAGTTCGCACACTTCCCGCACCTCGCTTACAACACCATCAACCGGCAGGCGAAAAACACCAGGCATGGATGCTACCTCCACTGGTCTGGTTATATTCTCATCCACAAACAAAGGATAGACAAAATCAGAAACATCAAGTTTTGTCTCCTGCATCATCTGTTTAATTTTAGTTGAACGCAGTCTACGCATTCGAGTAATCGGAAACATAGTTAGTCAGACAGCCATGTTAGAATATATATTTTCTTATTATATGGGTATTGGCATCTACTCTGGCAATGGGTGCTGCTACTTGCCAGAATATTGTGTGGTCAATATCTATAAGGAATTCGACCACGTAACCAAGCAGATCCTCTCATATTCAAACCTGGGAGCGGTGTCCACAAAACCCAAATTAACAATGGTTTTACATGCAACGCAAATTCCCAAAGACCCAAAAATTTATGAAAAACGGTTTTACTTTCCAAATTATCATATCCAAGGATTGTTCATTGTGTGCGATTCCCTGTCACATAAATCACTTTTCCATTGGAAAGACGGTATGCAGTCCCAATTACCTCCCCCTCCCCGCCAAGAAGCTTGTCTGTCATATTCATTACTTCGATTTGCTGCCCATCTTTTATAATCACCTGCATATCAGCCTTACCAGGGTTTTTCACAACTGTCATACTGGCAGTAGGATCAAGCATCTCTGGTAAATTATAAGATGTGATCAATGCTATCATTATTGCGAGGGCAAAGACCATGGCAACATCGAAAAGATTAGCTACACTGGTAAGTGGATTTGGTTCATCTTCTTTAATCAAACTACTTCGTCTGTGTTGTTTCGTCTGAAAGCACCTCTGATATGTATTCGATGTCGTTTAACTCCTGTGCGTACCATCTTTTGCGAACAATCGTGAGCAGATACCCGGTACCACCTGCAAACAGCCCGAGAACAGTCGTTGCAAAAGCAATCACGAGATTATCTGCAAGCTGTGTAACGTCTCCTTTTGCAAGTCCGATCAGTGCTGGGCCAAGTGGTATTAATGTTCCCATGAGTCCAAGTATCGGCCCAATTGTAGAGAGTAGCCGCGTATGTTCAAGTTTATGTGCCATCCGCATCTCACACTCTCCAATAAGCCACTGCAATTCATTCACATCTGCAACATGCCTGGCTCTCGTAAGAAAATCCGAACCAAAGTAATTAAGTTTACTTTCATTCAAGCTGTCTTTTTTTATTTGTGTTTTTTGCTGCCTGGTGTATTCAGAGAGAAAATCGCCAAGTGCAAACAATGAATAAACAAACAGTGCAAGT
Source organism: Candidatus Argoarchaeum ethanivorans (assembly GCA_004193545.1). Classification (GTDB taxonomy): domain Archaea; phylum Halobacteriota; class Methanosarcinia; order Methanosarcinales; family EX4572-44; genus Argoarchaeum; species Argoarchaeum ethanivorans. The sequence continues at coordinate 19,979 of RPGO01000013.1, forward strand.
AATCCAATCACAACAGGGTAAAGCAGCGAGGAAGACACAAGATACATGATAGAAAAAATTGACTGATTCATCTTGATGCACCCTCCCGGAAGCGTTTAAAAACAAAGCCAAAAGCCGCTACTACTGCCATTGCAAGAAGTGGAAATAACATTTCATTACTGAAAGAAGCAGTAACTGTTGGTATATCCTTAAGATTCATGTATGCTGGCATGATTAATGCACCGATAAGGTAAAACATGCCAACAACCATCATCAATTCTCCAAGACCCCGCGGGGATGGATGAAATTGCTTAACGATGTGAGTAAAGAAGACAATGGCAAACAACAGGAATAATCCAACACCAATTCCAACCAGTGCCGCATCCAGATGAAGCGCTTCGATTAAAATAGTACATGCAAGAAGGGTGGCTGTAAGGCATACTGGACAGGGAACTGACAGCACAAGAAACGTTTTTTTTGATACATCACAGCCGCCCCACCAGCTTTTAGCTGTGTACACGCCAGAGAGTATCAGTAAAACGGCAAGCATCGAGTGGAGCAAAAGCGTGAGATTCAGTAAACTATCAAGGCGGTCTGAGAGTGCAGGTGCTATGAACGAGAACACGATACCTGCTGCAAGGTAGGGAAGTCCAATATACCATGCTGTTCTTGTACTATGACTTGAAAAACCGCATCCAGCGCCAGCCTTGAGCCCAAAAAACAACAGGCTCAGCAGCACTCCTACAACTTCAATCACACCGCAAACAGAAATCACAATTTATAAATAGCTTATTTTTAAGCTAATAACTATGAGCCAAAAAGGCAACAATGATGTGTTCAAAGCTCTTGCAAACACAAAACGAAGGATGATGCTTGATTTACTCTTATCTGAAAATTATCATATCACAGGACTTGCAAAGAAACTTGGCATATCTGTGCCAGTTGCAACCAGGCATGTGAAGATCTTAGAGGCATGTGGTATCGTTAAGCGGAAGAAGTATGGTAGAACACACATCATATCAATATGTGTTGACCCTCCACAAAAAGCAGCAGAAGCGTTTCTACAAACCTATACCGTGGATATGGCAAAAGGCTCAAGTGTGCTTGATGTACTTCAAAAAGTCTCATCTGTGAAGATGAAAAGAATTGGTAATAACGAGTTCGTAGCATCTATTGATGGAAAAGAAGGACTCTATATTTATGAAGTAGATGGCGTTATATCTGATAAAACGATTACTGAAATGCAACTTAACAAGAACACAGTGATAAGGTGGAAACGTCTGATACCTGCCTCGGAAAGAGAGATCACTGTTAAAATCAAACCCACACCATAATCTGTATATGTGGTCACCTGCATGCTTCGCATACAGAGTCACTCATCGTAACGTCCCACACCATAATCTGTATATGTGGTTACATCCTTAGGTCATCTCTGTATGAAAACGATTGTCATCATAGATTATGGACTTGGAAATCTTCGAAGTGTGCAGAAAGCGTTTGAACACGCTGGAGCAAGGGTTAGCATTTCAAACAATGTTCGTGAGATAAGGAATGCTGATGGGCTTGTACTTCCTGGTGTTGGTGCCTTTTATGATGGAATGGTACAGCTTCAAGAGATAAAATATGCCATCTATGATGTAGTGAATGATGATAAACCACTTCTTGGTATCTGTCTTGGGATGCAGATGCTCCTTACCGAATCAGAGGAAGGTGGACGGAACAAGGGACTTGGTATAATTCAAGGGCAGGCAATCAGGTTTCCCAAGAGTAAATTCAAAGTTCCTCATATAGGCTGGAACTCCCTTGATTTTAAGGATGCCAATTCTTTTTTACGAAACATAGATGACCATTCATACGTGTATTTTGTGCATTCTTACTATGCTAAGACAAGCCCGGAGTATACAGTTGCAACCTGTACGTATGGGCTGGAGTTTGCTGCTATTATCAAAAACAAAAAAGGCAATGTCATAGGCACACAGTACCATCCTGAAAAAAGCGGGGACGTGGGACTGCAAATGATTCAAAACTTCCTTTTGAGATGTTAGTGTGAATTGGACAAGTCTGGTTCAAATATAAAATCAAATATTATGGACGTTCTATTAAGTTTATGAAAATAATTTTTGATTATCAAACGATTTTTGAGGGTCTGCTATGGAACTTATTGAAACAATATTAACAGCGTTTATTGGCAGTTTATTTGGCGCAATTTTGATGGTATTTATAGGATATATGACTTTCAGCGTAAAACTGGAATCCAGACTCAAGGACATGGAGCATAAAATAGGATTGTTGAAGCCATTTAAAGATATTCTTTACCAAGCATCAATCCTGATGTCCAATACTTGCAGCCCGAGTTCAGTGACTGCGAAATGGGGGTTGTCTGTGCATCTTTTGAATAGTATAAAATAAGTATAAACTACAAAGAGAGTAAAGAATGAACAATATGGAAGAATATATCTTATCTTTTTTCGACACCTTAGAAATGTATGAAGACATCCATAATGGTAAAAATCATAAGGAAGCGATAAGAGACTCTATAAGAGAGTTTTTAAATACAAAAACTACCGGTTCAGCTTATAAAGTTTATGAAACTTTCTTTGTTGCATATTGGATTGGAATACAAAATGAAAAAAATCCTTTTTTAGAACTCCCGCAAATTATGAACCGGTTTGAAGAAAAAGCAGGATGTTTACTCGAAAAGCAGAGAGATCATTATGTTCATACCATATTTGTTTTTTTATTGGGTTTAGCAATTTACGAGAGAAACGATAATTTCAAGAAAAACTTCAATGAATATGCTCTAAATAAGAAAAATTATCCCGATTTTTATATTACGAAAAATGAAGAATTTTTTTACCGTTGGGGTATTGCTTCTTTATTTCATGATATCGCTTATCCTTTAGAAATTACATTAAAGCAGGCAAATAAATATTTAGACTTTATTTGGAATTACCCTGAAAAAATCACTCGAAAATCCAAAATTAAAATGGAATTATCTGATTTTAAAGATTTTATAACTTTGCCAGTTCTAAAAACCGATGCAAGATTTGAAGAAGAATTTTTCAAAAAATATCCAGAATCTAAATATGAATTTCATGATGATGCGATATCAATACTATCGCAATCAATTTCCAGTAATTTCAGTTTGAATATTAATGAAATTGAAACCAATTTAAGTGATTTTGTTGAAGATATGAAAGAAAAGAGTTTCATAGATCATGGTTTTTATGGTGCAGTAATTATGCTACGTTGGTATTACCATTTGGTGAAAACTACCAATTGGAATCCATTATATTTTTATTTTCCAGTCGCTGACTCAGCAAGTGCTATATTTTTGCATAATTACTATAAACACGTTTTAATGAAGAAACCATTTAACTTAGAATGCATGAAGGTAAAAAGTCATCCGATTGCCTATTTACTCATATTATGTGATGGATTACAAGAATGGAATCGAAAAGGTTTTGGAGAAAATGATTCCATTAACCCAACAATAACAGATTTTGATGTAATTATAAATAATTCAAAAATGGTTATTTATTATAGATTTGCAAAAAAGGGCGATAGAAACGTTTATAAGAACTTGCCAACTACTGTCTCGACAATTTAGTTCTTATACATAATGCTTGGACAATTTCTCGTTAGCATTCTCACTCGTAAACCCCCAGTTGATTTTCTTTTCATCGTCATTCCGTTTCCTGGTCCATGCAGCCACTTCCCGGACCAGTGTCTCCATATCTCCAATCCGTCTGTCAGTGCATTCGATATCCATCACATTGATCTCGATTTCAGCGGCATTAAGCCAGCTTGCATGTTTTGGCGTGTAATGAAACTCGATCTTGCTCAAAATCCTTTCCGCCTCCTCCTCACTGAATGCCTCGTAAAATGACTTTTCCTTGTGAGTATTGAGGTTATCCATGACCAGTTGGATGTTTTCAACGTCTGGGTATTCTTCATCGACAAGCATCCTCACAAATTGTGCAAAATCCACCATGGTTCTTCTTTTGGTGATCTGGGTCACACGTTTCCCTGCTTTGAATTCGACCGCCATGAATATGTTTGCTGTGCCGTTCCTGACGTATTCATAATCATATTTCTCAGGGATTCCGGGCTCCATAGGAATGGAAATCCTTTTATCTCCAAGAAGTTGCTTTGGTTTCTCGTCAAAACAGACAATGGGACTTCCCGGGTCGTACGGTTCTTCGTACAGATCGAGAACATCGTACATCCGTTCTCTGTATTCGGTGTATTACTGCACCAACAAAACCATGATCTATGAAACTCTTTTCTTTCATATCTTCGAAAACAAAATCACTTAAATTGGTTTCAATTTCATTAATATTCAAACTGAAATTACTGGAAATTGATTGCGATAGTATTGATATCTCATCATCGCTGAAATTCATATTTAGATTCTGGATATTTTTTTGAAAATTCTTCTTCAAATCTTGCATCGGTTTTAAACTGGCAAAGTTATAAAATCTTTAAAATCAGATAATTCCATTTTAATTTTGGATTTTCAGTGATTTTTCAGGGTAATTCCAAATAAAGTCCTAAATGTTATTTGCCTGCTTTAATGTAATTTCACAAAGGATAAGCAATATCATGAAATAAAGAAGCATCACGAAATCGTTGAGATACTCCACCTCTTTCTCTGTAAGTTTTATTTTTTCCATAGAATATGGTTGGACTCACAGGTTTATAAACTTTGTCTAAAAATTAAGTTGCTGAGACACTAGAACCTGAAAGACAAAACGTTTCCGGACTCATGCAAACTCAGGAGTGAATGCGAGAGAATACACGGACATATGAAAAACACAGTGAAATTTGACGTTCGCAGAGTAAGAAAAGAAAGCCGGGAACTCTACTCAAAGATTAGCCTCGTAACATACCAGTTACTGTTACTAACCAACCTGCAAAACCGCATCAAACCTGCAAACTCCTTCGAAAGCTATACTTAACCTAAGCCAAAGCAAAAACAAGCCTGAAAAAACAAGATAGCCACAGCTATCAACCTTTTTGACTAAATTAAACTCATACAACCATAAAGACCGGATAAAAATTATATATCTTCTTGACAAGACATGTTCTCAGTGTTGCTTACCATGTAAGCAACTCTCAGTTACGTAAGTAACCAGGAGACAAAAGCAAAGAAGCCTCAATAGAACAGATAACCATCAAATTAGAAACACGAAATTTCCGATGTAATTTGACAGCCTCTATAGATTGAGTTTCTGGGAGTGGCAAGGGTTAAATGGAGGATGTTATATTTACGTTCGAGGTGAATGACCAATGGCAAGATTTCCAGAAGCTGAAGCAAGAATTCTTAACACGAAGATATGCATGAGGTGTAATGCCAGAAATCCAGTGCGTGCAACTCGATGCAGAAAATGTGGTTATAAAAATCTTAGAATGAAATCCAAGGAATCGAAGGGCACATAGACTATTTTACAATAGTATATGCACCCGTATATACACATCAGCAGACCCTTAACATCTTTGATGATTGGTCTTGCTGTGTTTACTTCGTCTTTGATAGGTGTGGGACAGAACATCGATGCATATATGCTCCCTGTTTTTCTTGGAGTTATGATTGCATCGTTATTTGGAATGGCTGGAAATGCGATAAATGACTACTTCGATCAGAAAACTGATAAAATAAACCATCCGGATAGACCTATCCCATCAGGGGAGTTAACACCCAGACAAGCACTGAATTTTTCAATGCTTTTTTTTATACTTTCTTTGTTGTTATCCACTTTTTTAGGCTTCATTATTGGATTTGAAGCACTTTTAATATGCATAATTGCACTTGCATTTCAAATAGCATACGAAAAGAAATTTAAAAAGAAAAAAATTATAGGAAACATAATAATAGGCGCTCAAACAGCACTTGCATTTATTTTTGGTGGCATTCTTGTTGGTAAGACTGTAATAACTGGAATATTTGCAGTTGCGGTATTTTTAGCTATTGTTGGGCGTGAAATAGTAAAAGACATCGAGGACATCAAAGGAGATGCAGGCAAAACAACTCTGCCAATAAAAATTGGGACAAAAAATGCAGGAATCGTTGCAGTGCTATTCATATCTTTGTCAGTTTTAATCAGTCCACTGCCTTATTATCCACTTCACATATTTGGACTGGAATATTTGCTGGTTGTTTTAATAGCTGACATACTATTCATCGGCTCAACGCCTGTGATTTTTAGAGATGCTATGTTAGCCAGAAGAATGCTCAAATTTGCAATGTTAATAGCAATCATGGCATTTATAACAGGAGCCATGTTCTAAAGTGGCGGAAAGTTTAAAAACCAAAACTGCATTAGTAACTATACAAAATTAAATAGAATATAAAAGAGATGAGTATTAAATGGCAGTAGAAAAACCACATCTAAACTTGGCAATGATTGGCCATATCGACCACGGTAAATCAACACTTGTCGGACGGTTGATGTACGAAACAGGTGCAGTAAAACCACACATAATAGAAAAATACAGAGAAGAAGCAAAAGCTAAAGGAAAAGAGTCATTTGCCTTTGCATGGGTGATGGACTCACTCAAAGAAGAGCGAGAGCGCGGCATCACAATTGATGTTGCACATGAGCGATTCGACACAGCCAAATACTACTTTACAATAGTGGACTGCCCGGGACATAGAGATTTTATCAAAAACATGATTACAGGTGCTAGTCAGGCAGATGCTGCAATCCTTGTAGTATCAGTCAAAGACGGTGTACAGGCACAAACTAAGGAACACGTATTCTTAGCCCGTACACTTGGCATCAACCAGCTCATCATAGCCATGAACAAGATGGATGAGATAAACTATGATGAAGCCAAATTCAATGAAGTGAGGGAGCAGTTAAATCAGTTACTCAGAATAGTGAAATATAAGCCAGAAGAGATGAACTTCATACCAACCTCTGGATTTGTTGGAGATAATATTTCAAAACTCAGTGATAAAACACCATGGTATAAAGGAGTAACAATCCTTGGAGCCCTCGATGAATTAAAAGAACCGGAAAAGCCAACCAAACTTCCACTACGCATACCAGTGCAGGACGCATACACCATATCCGGAATTGGTACTGTTCCTGTTGGTAGAGTGGAAACCGGCAAAATGAAGAAAGGTGACAAGGTCATATTCATGCCAAGCAAGGCAATCGGGGAAGTCAAATCCATCGAAATGCACCACGAAGTGGTTGATGAAGCACTGCCTGGTGATAACATCGGGTGGAATATACGAGGTGTTGATAAAAAAGACGTTCGAAGGGGAGATGTGTGCGGTCATGCAGACAATCCACCATCAGTAGCTGAAGAATTTAAAGCACAGATCGTAGTGCTTCAGCACCCATCTGCTATAACTGCTGGGTATACCCCGGTATTCCACTGCCACACATCACAGGTAGCTTGCACAATAACATCCATCGAGGCAAAACTTGATCCAAAAACAGGTCAGGTAAAAGAAAAAAATCCTGACTTTATTAAAGCAGGCGATGCAGCAATAATCACTGTTAGACCGACCAAACCACTGTGTATCGAAAAAGTCAAAGAGATTCCACAATTGGGACGCTTTGCCATAAGAGATATGGGTCAGACCATCGCTGCAGGCATGGTAATAGACATCAAACTGAAACACTAATTTTTTCCTAATTTTTTTGGAGTAATACTTAATATGGTACAGAAAGCAAGAATTAGACTCGCAGGCACCAGTCCTCTCACTCTGGATAGTATATGCGGTCAGGTAAAAAAAATCGCTGATAAAACCGGGGTAAACATCGCAGGGCCAATACCACTTCCTACAAAGAAACTCGTAGTGCCGTGCCGCAAAAGCCCTGATGGTGAGGGTACAGGAACATGGGATCATTGGGAAATGAGAATACACAAGCGATTGATAGACCTTGATGCGGATGAACGCGCTCTGAGGCAGCTGATGAGAATCCAGGTGCCAAAAGACGTCAGCATCGAAATAGTCCTCACAAGCTGAGGCATCTTTTATGCGGAGTTAATTCACAAAAACGGTAGAAAACACCGAGGATTATACGTGTGATCCGACTGTGGTGTGACGATGAATGCGGATGTGAACGATGCCCGCGAATATCAAACAGAATAATAACTGTTGAGCCTTTGGGTAGCAGTAACTGGGCTATGGCGAGCCCAATGCGAGTTCTATCACGAATCTACATAAGATTCCTCGCGATTCCTCGCGGGGAGTACGTCAATGCATGAGACTGGCGTAATGGACGCGGGGGTCGGGTTGGTTATGCGAATGGTGTGTTTTTATGGGGTGGGTTAGACATATATACTTCAAGCAAGTGATAACATTCAAACGTAAATTTAATGATAGCTAATAATGTCATGCGGTGGACGACCATGATAAGTGAGATGGACAAACAGATTATTACCCATTGTGCGGAAAAATACAAAGTTTCTTCCATTTATCTATTCGGGTCGTCATTGGATAAGGGTGGTGAGCCTAACGATATTGATCTGGCAGTGGAAAGAATAAGACCCAACGTCTTTTTTAAATTTTATGGTGAGTTAATGAGAAATTTATCCAAACCTGTGGACCTTGTAAACTTATCTAGAAAATCATTATTTAATCAAATAATAGAAGAAAAAAGAGTTAAAATCTATGGATGAACTGCTTCGAGAGGTTCAGGCTGAAAAAGAATATGTTTTAGATATATTTCGAGCATTAAACGAAGCATTGCAGCGAAAAGAAAAGACCGTCGTTGAGTTAGCCGCTATCTCGACATTTCTCCAAAACACGTACAATGGAATAGAGAACATACTTAAGAGAGTATCAAAATTTAAGGGAATATCCATCCTGGTATCAGGATCCTGGCACAAAGATTTATTGGATCTATCAGTTATTAATCAAATAATCTCACTTGAACTTTCAAAGAGACTCGATGAGTATCGTGCATTTCGACATTTCTTCATTCACGGATACGGGGTACTGATAGACAAGGAAAAATTGATGCCGCTTGCTGAGAGTTTGCCAGATTTGTGGAAAGATTTTGAGTTTGAGATAGCTATATTTATGGAATCATTTAAAAATAAACTTTCTTCAAGTGAATAAAGAAATTTCAACGGGATTTACCGAAAATAGGCACAAAATTAATCTACCATGACAAAGAAAGTTCAGCAGGTGGTATATCCCCCTTTGATAGAACTATAACTGAAATAGTTGAAAATAAAAATGTGTGTATTGTTTGTCCTTATATTAGTGTAGGATATCTTGGTAGAATCACCCAATTGGCTAATATATGGCATCTCATTACAGATGTCGAAGAGTGGATAATTTCTCATAATATAAAACAGAGACAGAATATCAAGAATTTTATTTTGAATAATTATTAAATATTCATCATTACAAAGACATCCATGCAAAG
>RPGO01000014.1 GCA_004193545.1 Candidatus Argoarchaeum ethanivorans
CGAAAATTTTTTAAAAAACTGTAAGGAGAAGTGCGTCCGGAAATCAGCCGTTCTTATATCTTATTGAAATAATTTGTTTATTGAAAATTTACACTTTGTGCTTGACAGAAAGAATATAGGATGTCCCTGGCCCCTGCCCGCGGATTAACAACAGGTAGAAAGTGAGAGACTTATTATGGGAGTAAGAGTCAGACAAAATGAGGATCGGCGAAATGCAAGCGTTAAAACTTACATTTCGCTCTTTGAAAAAATATTTTTGGAATTATTGGGAAATATTGTGACAAACAAATCAGGTGCATTTGAATTGCCACCAACTGGATAAAAGATTTTTGTACACCGAGTTGGGAACCTCTAACAGTCGATTGATCTGTTTATGCAGATCACTGAGTCCTTTGACCATTGATTGTATGCACCTCCCCTCGTGGAGAATTTCCGAGTAGTGGACATTTCGAAAGAAGTATCTGATGTTGTTCCATGTTGGCTTTTCAGTATTCATCGCCTGGGGCAGAATGGGTAGTTTTTCAATGTTTGCCTTTGCCATATTCATACGAATCTTTCGTTCGATCAGCGACACGATCATCAATGCCACAAAATAAAGAAACAGCATGGCTTCAATTCGCTTTTCTTTTTTGAGGAAAACAGGTGCGACTTCCAATACAGTCTTTTTGGTATACATCCGTTTTTCAAGGAATGGCTGGCTTTTGTATTTTTTTAATACTTCACAAGCCTCCAAAGTAGTATTGGTGATCAAAGGGAAAAGTCCATCTGTTTTTGACGCTTCCGATAGTGCCTGTTGGTTTAACTCCCATTGGATGCTGTGTTTGAATTGCCATTTGTTCTTATAAACACTTTTTAAAGAGGGCCTGCCGGGTGAAATCTTCACTTTAATTTGTTTACGTGCGGTTACGATCTTAACGTCAATGAACTGTTTAACTCCTTTGCAAATATTATTGACGGCCGCCCGGATCTCTTTTTTAGTCTTTAAATGATATGCGTTTAATTTCGGAGATAATTCTTCTAATGCCTCAATGGCTTTATCTATTTTTTTCTGTCTTCTGATTTGATCGTTTTCTTGTTTTGAACTGCTGTGAACCCATATGATACGAAAGCCGTTTTTCTTCTTAGGAGCTTCATAGGTTTTAAATATATTGAATTTGCCTTTTTTTCGCGAGCTTTCAACTTGATAAGCATCTTCGAATTCCAGCTCATTGTTTTTTAATAATTTTAGAAACTGTTTTACTTCCTTTCGACCCTTGGGCACGATGGTGATAAACAAGCCATCGTTTTGTGCGATATGGTTTAGATTCTTATCGCTGCACAGTTTGCAATCCGCTATGTAAATAAAATCCTCTTTTTCTAAAAGAGTACGCAGCCCGTTCCAGTTTGGTATATGGGTGACATCATCAGTTGTATTACCGTCAAAAAGCTTATAGCTTAGTGGCACATGGCCATCAGAAGTAATGTTTAAACCGAAGACAACTTGTTTACAGTCCGGCCGAAAATCCTTGTTGTGACCATGTTTAAGCTTAACGGCATCGGGATCCGGATTTTTGTAATTGCCAATGAAGGTAACCGACGTACTATCGTTGTGAATTGCATCCGTAAGCAATTTGTGAACGCGTATTGCATTCGATGATACTTCTGTCATTAAAGAATTGCGGTCTGCATCAAAAAGAGCAGACAGGGCTCTGGCGAATCGATCATCATTGAAAAGGCTCGCATTTAGCGGCTGATCCACAATTCCATCGGAATACTTGGACAGCCACTCTTTAACTTTGTACAGCGGTTTGTAATCGCATATGATATTAGCTATTAATATGCATAAGCTTTGCGCATGATCTGCAAGGCTATCGGCTGCTGCCGGAACATATTTATTAAATAAACTGAACAGGTCAAGTTGATCCATGAAATGCTTGACCATCGGAAATACGTCGAGTTGTTTGAACTGTGTATCAAATTGCTTCATAGCGCCTCCTGTTTGGCTTTTAAAGGGCGTTATAAAACAATTAAAGGGTAAAGTCTAGATTTTTTTATTTTCAACAATATGAACAAGTTAGACGTATTATTGACAAAATGAGATGTAAATCCTCCAATTTAATTTTTCTGGTGCGAAATATAAGTTCAGACATCACGGTAAATAGACCAATTTCTTATGTTAAACTGTGCACAGCCTCAGGCATTGCAGTTGATCCATGTATTGGATATTTAGAAATATAAAAAGCCAACTTAAGTTTCAGTCGTCCCATCAGCTTTATTCCTGTTTGATTCAACCTGCGGCAAAACCGCACCGCTGCCTGGCGATGCTTTTTATTTTCAATCCAATCCAAAACAACTATCAGGGTTCCGCCACACATTTTAATATACCCTGCTCTGCGGGTTATCATATCTAAAACCGGTTTTACGTCACGATGATCACTGTAACAGTCGCGAAATATTTCCACCAAACGTTCACGGGAATTATAAGCCATAAACTGCATTAAATCATAGAGCTTTTTCTTTTCCAGATCACATCGGCTCATAGATCTGCCCTTAAGCAGATCTATTATGGATATCTTTACGGGAAGTTGAGATAGCTTATCTTCAAAACCGGCAATGTCTTTGTTGTTTTCGATTATTGAATCCTTCATTGTTGATATCTTAGCCCTACGTCTTTTGTCTGGACGCTTTTCCTCTTTAACCTGGGCCAGAATTATTTCCTTTTCCAGCTCTTCAATTTCTTTTTTAAGAATGCGGATAGCTTTTTTGATCAAGGCAATATCAGGATTATCAACCAAAGGCTGATTTTCAAGTTCTTTAATGTCATAGCCGGGATGGTAGTTAAGGTTAAACCGGGCCATCATCTCTTTGAAAATATTCTCAGAGTTTCCCCAGCGGTTAAGCATGTAATATGCAATATCAGATAACGGTTTCTCTTTGTTGTTGGTATAGATGGCTATCCGTTTCCCTGTCTCTATATTTTCTAAGACTACCATTCGTAACTCAATGGAAGTCGGCTCTGATCGGCCTTCCCTTTTTGCGGTTTGAACCGATTCTTTTACCGCACGGGTTTGCTCCGCTATCAGGTACTTATGATCTGTAAATCGCATCCCCACAGTAAAGGCTGAATCCGGGATGTCGGCAAGGCTCTTTTTGCCCACATACTTGGCCCAGGTAACAAACTCGGCAGTCTTATCGAGTTCTTTGAAAAAGTGAACGCCATAACCGCCTCGATCAAATACCAGTATCGGTCGATTAATTCCATATTCTATTAACTTTGATGCACTGTGGGATATGATCGGTCGAAAATCAATCTCATTTGATTCGGTTATAAAAAACAAAGGTCTTCCCTGAAGATCGGTTATAGCGTAAAGTTCATTGCCTCGCATAGCCAAACGTCTGACTGTAAAATAACCTTTGGCAATGACGTTAAGGCCATAATAAGGCAGGAAATGACCATCAATAAAAAAAACCTCCGGATCAATAAAGTTCCGCTTAAGAAGAACCCTGGCAAACTGGTCAATAAGCTTATGGCTTAAGTAATGTTCGGCCATACTGGCAAGGTGAGCCCTTATGGTTTCTTTTTCCGGTGCCTGGTTCATTCCCATGCATATCCCCAAATCACTTGAATTGACCAATTTCAACGCTTCAATAGAAGGAATATCAAGATTAATGCTGTGAAAAAGTGCAGATAGAATATCACAGCTTTGGTAAACAGCTCCGGGATTTGCAGGAAAAACAGCGCTGAGCGCATCAAATCCTATTTCTTGCAAAAACAGATGCTGCATCAGTTCCCCTGAAAAACTAAACCGCTGTCCCTGCTGCAATCTTTCAATCAGGCGTTGATCGGATTTTGACTTTGCTTGAAGGGGCGCTTCTTTGGAGCATTGCTCAATTTTTTCAGATACTTCTTTATCCCATTTAAAATTGAGTTCCATCTGTTGATTATCAAAATTGCGCCTATCAACCGCATCTGCAACTATCGCCATAGCCATGAGTTCAGCCTTGGTTGGCAGTTCTCTTTGCCTCTTTTGTTTTTCGGTGCGAATCCGAGCTACAGCGCTACGCGAAATCTCTATTTCCAAGTCTTTTGCCGCCTCCTCAGCAATAGCCTGGTCTGTCCAATCCGGATATTTTCGCAACAACTTTTTGATACAACTACGGACTCTTCCAATATATTTATAAGGGGCCTTAAGTCCTCGATTATCCTCAATGATTGCTTCTATGCCCAATATTCTTTTAGTGCGTATCAGCTTGAAAACCGTGTTACGATGAAACCCGCAAATGTTACCAGCAACCTTTTGGGTGCAAACCCCTTTTTCAACCAAATCAATTGCTGCCAGTTTACGTTCATTCACACTGCCGGAATCAAAGCGGGCAACCGGAATATATTGCAGAAAAACAATATGGACAATTTTTCCCCGCTTGTCCCGCTCTTTTATTATGTGAAAGCCTCTATATTTTCCAGTTTTCATCGTCATAAAAATGATGATACCAGAAATATTTGATAATGCAAGAGGAAAATGGATTTTTTTATTGTAGTTATTTCAGTAAGTTAATTTTTTTAATCTCAGGGTTGCACACTTTTACTTGAGAAATTTGTATATAATGATTCCAGATAGTTAAGTGCTGAAATTGCTATTTACCGTGATCTCTGAATATGCAATATCAGATAACGGTTTCTCTTTGTTGTTGGTATAGATGGCTATCCGTTTCCCTGTCTCTATATTTTCTAAGACTACCATTCGTAACTCAATGGAAGTCGGCTCTGATCGGCCTTCCCT
>RPGO01000004.1 GCA_004193545.1 Candidatus Argoarchaeum ethanivorans
CTTCACCCGCTCTACCGTATGTACCGTATGTTTTTTGCAGGAAGGACAATATGTCCTGAAATTTTTTGGTATTTTCATTCTTGAACACCTTGTTAAATAATTATATTGCTTTAAGCGTATTTAATTTCAATATTTTCTCAACCCTTTTATGGTATTCTTAGTTATATTCTTTGCTATGACATGAGCTATCACATATATTTTAACATAGCAAAGTTTATACTTTACTGTACTGTACACAAAGTAGAGAAGGAAATATTTATGCTTAAACTGTTTTAACTTATTTGGTAGGGGCAGAAAATGATTAAAAAGAATAATAATCGTGAACTCACAAACAGCAAAAATTCGATAGAGGATAAAGAAGAACCTTTTTTTGAATTGCTAAATGACATGGTCAGTTTTGTTAGTGTTCTTGAACCAGATGGGACTATGATCTTTGTAAACAATACGCTCCTTGAGGCTGTTGGTGCAAAGCTTGAAGATGTAAAAGGAAAGAAGTGCTATGATGCATACTGGTGGGCATATTCTGGTGAGGTAAGAGAAAAGATCAAAGCAGATATTACAAAATGTGCTAAAGGAGAAAAGATTAGACATGAGGTTCAAGCCAGGATAGTTGACGGTTCGCTGATATGGGTAGCGTTCAACATGCATCCGGTGTATGATGATGCAGGGAATATCAGGTATCTTGTGTCAGAAGGATATGACATTACCGAGAGAAAGCAGGTACTGGCAGATATCAAACAGAAGGTTGCATACCTGGATAATATGCCCACTTATATGGCTGTTACAGATGTTGCGGGAAGTCTCCAGTTCACAAGTGCAGTTACGATTAAGAAGCTTGGGCTTACGCTTGATGGGCTTATTGGAACAAAGTTTGACCAGATGGTGTGGTGGGAGTATTCTAAGAATGTTCAGAAGCGTATGAGAAGTGTTGTGTCCGAGGCTTCAGAAGGGAAGAGTTCCGTATTCGAAGTAGACATCAAACAGGGAGAAGACCTTGTTCCAATCAAGTACACATGCGATCCACTGCGAGATGAAAACGGAGAGATCTACGCACTTCTTCACACAGGGACCAGAATCGACGAACTGAGGGCTGCTCTGGATGATGCAAAGCAGAAAGTTGCATACGTGGATAATGCACCGATTCCAATAGCGGCTGTGGATAGGGATATTAATATTCTATTTATAAATAAAATCGGGGCAAGTGTCGCCGGAACAACACCTGAAGAAGCAATCGGTAAGAAATGTTATGATGTGTTTGACACGCCAGAATGTGGAACAGAAGATTGTTGTATCGAACAGGTGGTTAAACATGGACAGGTTGTAACAGGAGAGACACGTCTTCGTGGTGTAAAGGAGATGGATGTACAGATAACATGTGCACCGTTCAAGGATTCTGAGGGAAACATCGCCGGAGGTGTAAAATATATCACTGATATCACCGATCTGAAACGACTGATGGAAGAAGAAAAGAAACTTAGCGATGCTATTGTGAAATTATCCACACCCATCATACAGATATGGGATGATGTACTCATGCTACCTTTAATATTCTATTTATAAATAAAATTGGGGCAAGTGTCGCCGGAACAACACCTGAAGAAGCAATCGGTAAGAAATGTTATGATGTGTTTGATACGCCAGAATGTGGAACAAAAGACTGTTGTATCGAACAGGTGGTTAAACATGGACAGGTTGTAACTGGAGAGACACGCCTTCGTGGTGTAAAGGAGATGGATGTACAGATAACCTGTGCACCGTTTAAGGATTCTGAGGGAAACATCGCCGGAGGTGTAAAATATATCACTGATATCACTGATCTGAAACGGCTGATGGAAGAGGAAAAGAAACTTAGCGATGCTATTGTGAAATTGTCCACACCCATCATACAGATATGGGATGATGTACTTATGCTACCTTTAATCGGGACGATCGATGCAATAAGAGCTGAGCAGATCCTTGAAAATCTGCTTGAAGCAATAGCTTCGACTGATGCAGAGGTGGTCATTATAGATCTTAGTGGAATTCCAACTGTTGATACCGAAGCCACCCACGAGCTAATCAAGGCGGCAAGTGCAGCCAGGATGCTTGGCAGTAAAGTAATCTTTACCGGGATTAGTCCTGATGTGGCACAGACCATGGCCAAACTCGGGATAGACTTATCAACTCTTGAAACACGCCAGACACTGTGTGTAGGACTGCAGGAAGCAATTAACATAATAAAAAAATAAGATGTGTTGTGTGAGGTTCTGTTTTGTTTGCCCCGATTAGAGCTATTGATATTGTTGAAGATATGAGTGTTGCCGATCTTGTCAGTGGTTTTTCAGGTTGTGCTTTTGGTGCTGGTCGCGTGGCTACTGCCTGTGAAATCTATCGTGAGATGCTGGAAGATTCCGATTGTCTGGTGTTTTTTGGGCTTGCAGGTGCAATGGTTCCAGCCGGCATGAGGAAAGTTGTAAGCAGCGAGATTAAGGCTGGTAATATTGATTTGTTGGTTACAACTGGTGCAAATATCGTGCATGATGTGATTGAAGCTATTGGTTTGCCACACCTTAAAGGAACTGAGGTTGTTGATGACGTGAAGCTTTACAAGAACAAGATCAATCGAATCTATGATGTGTTTTTACCAGAAAGTTATTTCTCAGATCTTGAAGAATGGCTGCAAGGAGAAGTATTCCCAAACCTTCCGCAGGCAGTATCTATTCGCGAGCTGTGCTCTCTCATCGGTGAACGACTTGAAGACCCTCATTCGATTTTAAAATGTGCCTTTGATGCTGAAGTACCTGTATTCTGCCCTGCTGTGCAGGATTCCATCATAGGGCTCCAGGCATGGCTATACAAACAGAGCAATTCTTTTACGATTGATGCACTTGCTGATATGCAGGAGCTAATTGATCTGTGTTATGAAGCGAAGCATGCCGGTGCTTTCTTTGTGGGCGGGGGAGTTCCAAAAAATTTCATACTCCAATCGATGCTTTTAACACCAAAGGATTTTGATTACGCAATCCAACTGACGATGGACAGACCTGAAACTGGCGGCTTAAGCGGTGCAACGCTGGATGAAGCACGCTCATGGGGGAAAATCGGAGAGAATGCAAAGTCTGTAGCTGTCTACTCGGATGCTACGATCACTCTTCCTTTAATTGTAGCAGCAGCAAAAGATAGGAGCAAACGTGTCCCAACAAGTTAGTTCTGTACTTGCTGGAATTAAGTTGTGGTCGTTTTTATGCAAAATCGTGAGATAACTTTTCTAACCGCAGAGAAGTACAAAGCTGCGGGGTATAATAATTAAATCCTCAAAAGAAACAGATACTATTTAGTAATTATTCTTCTCAATTCTTTCAAGATCGAAGAAGTGATTGAATGGATCAATGACCTGTGGTATTGTGTAAATATGTTCTATTGTTGTCATCTGCTGTATTACTCTCGGGTTGTCAATTTCTGCTTCATCCCCTTTAGATCCATCGAGTACGATAGCAATCACTCTGATATTTTTATGCTGCAGATGCTCTACTGTTAAGACTGTGTGATTGATCGTTCCAAGCCCGGCACGTCCAACCACGATAGATGGGATGTGCAGCATTGCTATAAGGTCTGAAATTAGCAGCTCTTGAGTTATCGGAACTGCAACGCCCCCGGCACCCTCGACCACAACAACCTCATGGTGTGATGAGAGCCGATTGTAACAGTCTATTATCTTTTGGATGTTTAAGGTAGTATTTTCCAGCTCTGCGGCAATCATCGGTGCAAGAGCATGTTTTAGACGATATGGACACACCAGATCAATGGAATCTGTCGAGGATGCTGCGTGTTGAAGCTTCTGTGCATCATCTCCTCCTCCGGTTTCAACAGGCTTCATCACTCCAACATCTATCCCCTCTGCCACCAACGATTTTACAATAGCAGTAGCTACAACTGTTTTCCCAACATCGGTACCAGTGCCTGTAACGAATACTCCTGTCATAATAATTTACACTCTCCAAGTGTTTCAAGTATTATATCTGCTGCCGTATGTACATACTGTCTGCTGTGGGTGGACATAAGAGTTGTTCGAATGCGTTCCTCCCCTTTTGGCACAGACGGCGGACGAATAGCAGTTGCATACAAACCGCGTTCAAACAACTTATCGGCAACAGCACAGGTTGCATCTTCACTTCCAATTGATATAGGAATTATTTGAGAATTGGTTGCAAGACTTAAACCACCATTGTTTAGAGAAGTCGTGTATTCCCTGACGTTTTTCCATAGCTTTTTTGCAGGGTCTTCCTGCTGTACAACCTTGATTGCCGCGATTGCCGCACCCACTGCTGCTGGTGGTAATGCTGTTGTAAAAATAAAGGGGCGTGCAGTGTTTATCAGATATTCGATTAACTCCTCTCTACCAGCAACGTAGCCTCCCATACTGCCAAGTGCTTTGCTTAATGTTCCCATTTGAATATCAATTTTATCATGCATTCCGAAGTGTTCTACTGTGCCGCTTCGCTTTTTTCCAAAGACACCTGTAGCATGAGCGTCATCCACCATTACAGCAGCATCAAAATCCTCTGACAGTTCCACAATCTCAGGAAGTGGTGCAAGGTCACCATCCATGCTGAACACACCATCAGTCACAATCAAACGGTGCTGGTACTGGGCAGACTCTTTGAGGAGAGATCGCAAATGCCCCATATTTCTATGAGCATACACCTTCACATCAGCACCAGAAAGCCTGCACCCATCGATAATACTTGCGTGATTAAGAGAATCACTGAGTATTACATCACCTTTTTTCATGAAACTTGTGAGACACGCAATATTTGCTAAATAGCCAGCACTGAACACCAGACATCTTTCAACACCCTTGAAATCTGCAAGAATTTTCTCAAGTGACATGTATAAATCGTTTGTACCAGTAACAAGCCGCGAGCCACCGCTTCCAGTACCATATTTTTCAACAGCATCAACTGCTGCCATTTTTACAAGAGGATGCTCAGTTAATCCGAGATAATTATTTGAAGACAACATCAGCAGCTGCCGACCACCAACACTCACCCGTGAAACCTGTCCCGTCTCTAAAATACGTAACTTTCGATAAAGATGCTCACGTTTTATTCTCTTGAGTTCATCAATCAACCATTTCATCTAAACTACCAGATGCCTAACCTAAGGTTCTTATGATTTACCATGATTTATCTCCTGACTGAACACTGGCGAACATCATGCGGAGAAAGGGATTTGAACCCTTGAACTCCTGTGAGAAAGGCTCTTGAGGCCTTCGCCGTTGACCGCTTGGCTATCTCCGCAATCGGATGGTTAGAGCATCTCTTTGTATAAATCTATTGCCGTTTTCCCAACTGCTGTGGTCAGGACAAGCAATAGAGCAAGAAGTGGATGTAGAAGAAATCGTAAGAAAATTTTGTAGTCAAAAATGTCCTTATTTTATCTCAAGGTTAATCCACAACAACAAGAAAATAGAGCGAGGATATCGCCAGTCAGCCTTACACTTACTTCAACCTTGAAATTATATCTCTTAAGGAATTATTACACTTTCCCGTGATTATTCCTTCTTCAATTCCTCTAATTCTAATTTTTGAACGTCTTATTATTTTATGTTCCGTAGTACGCCAATTTTTAGCCAGAACAATGAGATATATTCTCACATCTCCAACAGAGACACCGCATTCGTCCAGAATCTCAATTGCACTTTCTAACGAGTTTTTAAATTTTTCTTCAATCTCGCTTGCATGTGCGTTTCCACTTTTCAATTCAACAAGAGCCACGCTCTCAAGATCTCCCTCTACAAAAACAAAACAATCACAAATCTTCTGGTCAGAACACAGACTCTCGCCTTTCAAAATAATATGCTCGTTCATCCCATCAAGTTTCAACTTACATCTGCTTTTTCTTTCAACACAACTATCCACTATTTTTTCCTCAAGTTCAGAATTTTGCGATATACACTCCAGTACGCCCATGAAATACCGTCCGTGACTTTCATTCTACATTGAGATCTTTTCTAATCTTGATAATCTCGTCATAAAGAACATCCTGAATCTTAACAAACTCTTCCTGAGAAATCCCATCTTCCTCTGTAATCTCAACCTCTTTTATTGCACTACCGCCGCTCTTATTGTCCATATCAAAGACAAAAGCAGCGATATCGTCGATAGTTAAATAGTCGTCCTTATCATATTCATACTTCTTGACTCGATCTTTAGGCTCGATCTTTCCAAGCATGATGAAGTTACTCAACTGATCCAAGAGATACTCACTGTGGGTAGTAATTATTATATTAACCCCGTGTCGTACCAGCTTTACCAAAAATCTGGCTAAAATCCGCTGATTCTTTGGATGCAAATGGGTTTCCGGCTCTTCAATTATCAAAACACTCCCTGGTTCAACGATGTATTTCAAATAAAGAATCAGGGGTGCAAGTTCAGAGACTGTGGAAGATGACCTATGTAGAGGGATATCTGTGTCAGAGAACTTGTATCGTATCTCTGGATATGTGTAACTATCCAACGTCTTAAATATAATTTCTCCTTTTATCAACTCCTTCTCAAGCTCTTCTGCAAGCGAATAAAAATATCCTTTACGTTCTGGAAGCTCAAGAATGGATGCCATAAATTCTGCCACAACACCAGAGAACTTTGGAATATCAATTTCTTCTACCCCGATGAGAGGAATTTTTCGCATTATCCCGGCAGCAGCAAGTTTATGGCTCTGGAGTATTCCTGATCTGGCGGCAGGAAGGTAATACGATGGGGCATTCAGTTTTTTGACGACTCCATTAATACATATTCTAAGTATTTCAGTTACTATAATACTCCGGTAATCATCGTCTTCTATCAAGTTCTTATACACCTGAATAATCCAGTACTTACCATTTTCTTTTGTTCCAATAACCCACTCATTTTCTGTGGCATCAACTGGTTCGATCTTTATCTTAAAAGTTACTTGAGGATGCTCGATGACCTCTAAATGATTCTTCTTAAGCCTGAGCGAAACCATTTCAGAATTAAAACCTATCTTAAGCAAGAATGATCTCGTTCCGATACGGATAAGATCTTTCAATGGTGCCGAATATGATCTGGCGATCTCTTTACCAAGTCTTTCCCCATAAATTTTATCAGTTGCAATGTCCGTTGTTTTTTCTACCAGCGAATCTGGAATCTCTATGGAGTTACCTTCTTTCAGAGTATCACTCTTGCTCTTTAAAAAGCTCTGTAAGTCCCCATAAACTTTCTTTTGCCAGGAACGATCAAATTCAAGCGATCTAAGAATAGACAAACGACGTCTAACAGCAAATGGCATATGCATGTCCAACCCTGCTGAACTACCAGATCCAAACAACGAATGAATCAGCATTGCAGCATAAGACTTGCCCGAGTTATTAGGGCCAATAAATAATGTGAGGGGTTTAATTTTTAATTTTCCCTTTGTTATAGGTCCGAAGTTTTTTATTTCAAGACTTAAATCTATTCCCTCGCCTATCCTCGGTTTCACTGATCCCTGTATCATTCTCCTAATAGCACGAGCCACAGACAATCACTTCTCACACAATATTCACTCTATGTATAAAAACATCTACCCTTCCCTTATCTATGAAAGATAATTTTACCATGGTCAAAAAGATCATACGCAGCACGTTTCACATAATCGTTTACAATGAACCATGCCAGTGCATAGACCCAGACAAACAGTGCTAACCTCCAGCCGATTGGCGGTAGAAGGATTCCATAAACAACAATCAATGTGGCAATTATCTGGGTTGAAATAATAGCTAATAAAAGAATTCTGGATGGTTTGATGGACCAAAATGGCCCTCTTGTTCGTGCTACAAACAGGGTCAGGTGTCCTGCAACAGAGAGCTTCAGGTAAATGAACGACTGAATGCTCTCACGAGTCAGGTGTAAAACCTCCTCCCCTATGTAGAAGATTCCAAATGAAGATATGACGCCAGCAATGCCAAGAACGGTTGCTATTCCAAGCACCACCCGCATGTCCCACTTCTCTGGCTTATCCGAATATTTAACATTGTCGTATGCAATGCTCATAATTGGCAGGTCATTAAGTAGTGCTAAAAGAACGATCATGAGTGCTGTTATGGGATAGAAATTAAATATTAGAATAGCAAATGTCATGAAGAGTAACACCCGAATCGTTTCAGCAATGCGATAGATAGCATAGCTATTCATCCGCTGGAAGATTTTACGGCTTTCTTTGATGGCGTCAATAATAACAGACAATCCTGGCAGTGTCAGAACAATATCTGCTGCCGAACGTGCAGCGTCAGTTGCATTTTCCACTGCAATTCCTACATCTGCCTTTTTTAATGCTGGTGCATCGTTTACCCCATCACCTGTCATCCCAACAATGTGCCCTGTTGCCTGAAGAGATTCTACGATACTGTATTTATGCTCCGGATAAACCTCGGCAAAGCCATCTGCTTTTTCAACAAGCCTCTGCAATTCCGAATCTTTCTTACCAACAACACTTGGGGATAGCAAGATATTCGTACTGAGATTGATCAGTCTGGCAGTTTCTCTGGCAATTGCGATATGGTCTCCTGTGACCATCTTCACCTGAACGCCCATATCCTTCGCAATCTTGAGTGTCTCTGCGGAATCCTTGCGGGGCGGGTCGTACATGGAGATTATTCCTGCAAACTCCCACACTCCAGTTTTGTTTGTTCGTGCTACACCGAGCGCTCGGTAGCCCTTTTCTGCAAGCTCTATGACTTTTTGATTGACTGCACCCTCAATTTCATGCGCATTTTCTACAAGCGATAGAATTACCTGTGGAGCTCCTTTCGAGACTTTAAAGGTATTCCCCCTGGCATCGTGAATGCTTGCTTCTGTGCGTTTGTGCACTGGATCAAAAGGTACAAACGATGTTACACTGTATTTATCGGTTTTAATCAATAGATCTTTTGCACTGTTAATAATTGCGAGATCAATTGGGTCACGATCCTCTTCGCGGGATGCGAGTGTACCCAGGAGAATTACTTCTTCTTTCTTGTATCCGGGAAAGGTAACAGGCTCGAAAAGTGTCAACTTGTTCTGAGTCAGTGTTCCTGTTTTATCAGAACATAGAACATCCATCCCTGCCATTTCTTCAATAGCAGCCAGTTTACTGACGATCACCTTTTTCTTTGCAAGTGCAGCAGCACCAACTGCCATTGTAACCGAGAGTACCGCAGGTAGTGCGACAGGAATTGCTGCAACCGTTAAAATTAATGCAAACTGTAGTGTTTCAATCAGACTCTCGTGCCTGAACATTGCGACCATGAAGATAAGCCCAACAAGAAGTATAGCCAGAACGATAAGGTAATCCCCAATTTTTACTACTGCCTTCTGGAAATGGCTCTCTGTTTTCGCTACCTCTACCAATTTTGCGGTTTTGCCAAAGTACGTGTTCATCCCGGTAGCGTACACGACAGCGGTCGCTTCACCCAGTTTGATAATCGAACCCGAATAAGCCACATCTGCAGCATGTTTTTCCACAGGCAATGACTCGCCGGTAAGTGCAGACTCGTCCACCTGCACATAATCCCCACTCACGAGTTTTATGTCGGCAGGCACAATATCTCCAAGACGCACTCTAACGATGTCCCCGGGGACAAGCTCCCGCGAAGAAACGACCTGCCACTTGCCGTCTCGAAGAACTTTGGCATTCAATGATAATCTTTTCTTGAGAAGTTCAATCGCATTCTCTGCTTTATGTTCATGCCAGAAACCAACAACAGCATTCACCAGCAGAAGAACCATGATAATCCAGAAATCCGCCCAATGATGAATTGCGAGAGAGAGAACAGCTGCAATTTCAATCATCCACGGGATAGGTCCCCAGAAATAGCCAAAGAATTTTACAAGAGGATTCACTTTCTTTTCGATGATTTCGTTGTATCCGTACTCTTCAAGCCTTTTTTCTACTTCTTCGTGTGTCAGACCATCAGCACTCGCTCTCAATTTTTCTAAGATATCTGGCACAGAAAGCTGCTTTACTTCGTCGGCAATCATCTCTTTTCTAAAGGTACTTATTTCTCTTATTACTTTCTCTTAGTGGCCCCTTCTCCTTCGCGGCACAACCGGGATATACCTAATACCCTGGCGATTTGCCATCTGGTTGTGGCTAGCAGGTCCATTAATTCATAAACTTCTTCAGGAAAGTTTTGGGTAAATTTATATTTCTTAAAGGCGTACCGAATTGATAACACGAGAGTAAGGCAAGAAGGCTGTTTTGAGGATGCCTAAATGAATAGTAAAATCCAGATTAGTAAGATTGGTGGCATAAGCCGTACATATCGGCATATCAACCGTTATCGTGAGATCGTGGTAATTTTAGTAAAGCATGGATTTGGAGATGCTGTGGAAAAACTTGACCTTCACAAACGTCTCGATTTTGGTAAGAATTTTATATTAAGGAGGACTGCTGTAGAGACCGCTCATCTCTCCCACTATGAACGGATACGGATAGCTATAGAGGAGCTTGGACCAACTTTTGTCAAATTTGGACAGATGCTGAGCACCAGGCCTGATCTGGTACCCCCGGACCTTGTCAGGGAACTTGAAAAGCTTCAGGAGAGCGTCCCCCCATTTTCTACAGAAAATGCCAGGCAGATTATTGAAGAAGAATTGGGAAGTCCGATTGATGTGTTATTCAGAGATTTTATGGATTCTCCTCTTGCAGCTGCTTCCGTTGCACAGGTGCATAAAGCAGTGCTTCCAGAGGGCGATACTGTGGCAGTCAAGGTTCAGCGTCCTGGTATTGATAAAATTATAGAAGTGGATCTGGAGATAATGCTTCACCTTGCTACACTCGCAGAGAAGCATTTCAAAGAAGCAGATGTTTTCGATCCTGTTGGAACGGTTAAAGAATTTGCTCGTGTAATCAGAAAGGAATTAAACTTCAGACTTGAAGCTGCGAACATTGAGCATTTTTTAATTAATTTCAAATCTGACAGAACCATTCATGTTCCCCGCGTATACCATGATCTGTCTTCAAGTAAGGTCCTGACGATGGAGTTTATCGGTGGGTACAAAGTCTCTGAAATCACACGTATTAACCCAAAAGTTGTGGCTTCACGAGGTTTAGACCTTGTTCTGAAACAGATACTTATAGACGGCTTCTTCCACGCAGACCCGCATCCAGGAAATATCAGAATCCTGGAAAATAATGTGATCTGCTTCCTTGATTACGGGATGATGGGGGTGCTGTCGAAAGAGCATCGAGAACACCTGGCTGATATTCTCGTTGGGATTATAACTAAAGACGCGAGCAAGATAACGAAGACTCTCTTAAACTTAAGCAAGCATAAACAGGTTGAAGATGAAGATATCGAAATTTTGGAATCTGACATTTACGAGCTTATCGAAGTATACAGTGCTTGCCCGCCCAAAGAATGTGAAATAGGAACTCTACTGCAGCGCATCGGGGACGTGGTCATAGAATATCATCTGAAACTGCCAAGAGACTTCTACCTGCTTGCAAAAGCACTGGTAACAATCGAAGGTGTGGGAAAAGAACTTGACCCGGATTTTAATTCAGTGGAACATGCTACTCCATTTGCCAAAAAACTAATCAGAGAACGCATGAACCCTAAAAGGTTAATAGAAGACTTTGTTAACTCTGCTCTCGAGGCACGCCTCTTGATGCGCGATCTACCTTTTGAGGTAAGAGAGATACTAAGACTGATGAGACGAGGTGAGGCAAAGATTAGATTTGAGCACGAAGGACTTGACCCAATGCTCAAAACACTTGACCAGATCGCAAATCGCATGGTGTTTGCAGTCGTTTTAACTTCTCTTGTAATTGGTTCAGCCCTCATTGTTCTTTCCGGCATTCCGCCCAAATGGCACGAAATACCAGTTATAGGAATTGCTGGATTTCTGACAACTGGGATGATTGGGTTCTGGCTATTATTTTTAATCATACGCCGTGAAAATATGTAGACTCATTTCCAGGACTGTTTCGTACTTTATCAGGCGAAAGTACTGCAAAATAAAAGCGAGATTGGAGGGGGAATTTGTGAGAAGATAGATATAAGGGAATTCACAAATAATGATTTGCCATGGAACTGTATCATTTTTCAGTTCTCTGCAATTTCTCTGCGGTGAAAAAAGCCATCTCACGGTTTTGCACAAAAACAACCATAACTTACCCGAGCGTGTTCATCAATTATGAGCCTTGAAGACTATCGTAAAAAACGAGATTTTAGCAAAACATCAGAGCCATGTGGCTATGAAGCACTCGTGCATCCAGCGCCAATATTTGTTGTGCAGGAACACCATGCTTCACATTTGCATTATGATCTTCGTCTGGAAATCGATGGTGTGTTGAAGAGTTTTGCCATTCCAAAAACACCGCCAATAGAACGTGGTATCAAACGGCTTGCTATTCAAACAGAAGACCATCCACTCTCCTATGCGGACTTTGAAGGAGAAATTCCAGAAGGACACTATGGTGCAGGTACCGTGAAACAATGGGATAAGGGCGGACTTGTAATCGAAGAAGTTAAAGAAAATGAAAAGATGTTGTTTGAACTGTCAGGCAGCAAACTCACAGGCAGGTATGCGTTAATTAAGACTAAATATGGCGGGAAAAGGACTAGTGTCTCAGCAACTTAATTTTTAGACAAAGTTTATAAACCTGTGAGTCCAACCATATTCTATGGAAAAAATAAAACTTACAGAGAAAGAGGTGGAGTATCTCAACGATTTCGTGAAAATGGGGCTCGGTGTCGATCGTCTGTATGCACCATCCGCCTTAACCAAGGTTTAGTTTTGCTTTTTTAAAATAAGCCCGATACCTTCCTTGTTTATTGTTTCAACCATTCTTCTTCCGCATTTCCTTCTGTTAGTAGTGTAAGTGTCCATCTCTGCGCCCATCAGGGTGATCTGGTGCATGCCTGCCATAACTCCGCCACGCATTGTTTCTCTTCTTCATACTTTTAGGCTGACCGATCTTGTTTCTCCGCGAGGGCGTTTTGGAGACCTTCTTCGCGGTATTTCTTCTTGGTGTTGGAAACGGTTGCCCCGCTGATCTGCAGCGCACTTTTATCTCCATTTTTCCATCATTGACCAGAAGCAAAATATATGTGCCCGGTCAATTCCCACCGAATACAGAGAACGGATGTACGATGTTCTCGATCTGTACGAAGAACCGTACGACCCGGGAAGTCCCATTGTCTGTTTTGACGAGAAACCAAAGCAACTTCTTGGAGATAAAAGGATTTCCATTCCTATGGAGCCCGGAATCCCTGAGAAATATGATTATGAATACGTCAGGAACGGCACAGCAAACATATTCATGGCGGTCGAATTCAAAGCAGGGAAACGTGTGACCCAGATCACCAAAAGAAGAACCATGGTGGATTTTGCACAATTTGTGAGGATGCTTGTCGATGAAGAATACCCAGACGTTGAAAACATCCAACTGGTCATGGATAACCTCAATACTCACAAGGAAAAGTCATTTTACGAGGCATTCAGTGAGGAGGAGGCGGAAAGGATTTTGAGCAAGATCGAGTTTCATTACACGCCAAAACATGCAAGCTGGCTTAATGCCGCTGAAATCGAGATCAATGTGATGGATATCGAATGCACTGACAGACGGATTGGAGATATGGAGACACTGGTCCGGGAAGTGGCTGCATGGACCAGGAAACGGAATGACGATGAAAAGAAAATCAACTGGGGGTTTACGAGTGAGAATGCTAACGAGAAATTGTCCAAGCATTATGTATAAGAACTAAATTGTCGAGACACTAACAACTGCACAACTTCGTTGTGCAGAAATACCTGTAACCTTTGATTCTTGATTGCGCATGCACTGCAAAGCTGCGCTTTGCAGAACTACACACTTCATTGTGTAGAAAATAACGGTTAACGGCCAATTCTCGATTGCGAAGCAATCGAGTGCGCCAGCAATCGAGTGCAAAAATTAACGTCTCGAGCGTATCTGAAGTTTGCCCGAAGGGGAATTCTGGCATGGACGTTAGCCGAAGCCAGATATGTTCTATTAAACGAAGTGTCAGTTATTTTCTCATTTTCCTTTGTATCTTGAGTATAACTCTAAAAATTTTTCTAAACTTATTCCCAAGTCTTCTCTGATTATTTTACGCAAAATTTTATTTAGTTTGCAATTTTCCAATTTTCAAGCGTTATACTAAACTGTTTTTGATTATCATCTCTTTGTAGTATTACAGAAAAACAGCCATAACATTCCAATTCTTTTACTTCAATGACTGTTGTAGGATAACTTAAATGAGCAGTAGCTATTTCAACAGCCCTTTTTTGATTTTCAGTTAATTCGTGAGTTTTTAGTTTTACAAAACTCTTACCAGCCCATAGTGTGCATTTTTTTTCAATAGCATCTGGAACATATTCTGCATAATCATAGTGCGTTATGCTACGAAGAAGCCATGAAGTTTCGCACTCTTCAAAAGTATTTATTTTGGCAGTTGAATAGCCAACAATACCAGCGATTGAACCAACTATAAAAATCAGTAAAAAAATGGCTACTCTTTTTTTTCTTTTGTTCATCATAAGTTTAATTAGTAGTTGATTATTTAAATTATTGTTTTTAATGGCTGGCACTTTTCTTTTTTAGCGAGGGGCAAATTGAATATAACGTATCGCGGATAAAAGAAGTTGCCAAAGGCAATTTGGGTGGAACGACCAAGGGGGGTGAAACCTCATATCCGCTGTTATCTACAGTGCTACCCGTTTTTCTTGATATTTGGCTTGGCGGCGGCATTTCTTAATACCTCTCATAATCTTTAAAATATCATAAATCTGTTGCATTTTTTAAATCAACTCAAAAGATGATTCGTTCAAAAGAGGAGCGATTATCCCCTTTGCGTAAGATTCCTTTGCTGTCCCTCCACTAATAGCAAGCCTGACTGAACCTTCGGCCCCACAAACGCCACCACTAGCAACAAGTTCAGCAGTTGCTCCCGAAAGAGTCGATATAGCCTCAATTTCAGTAAAAATCTCACTTGGAACAGGTAAGAGCCGCGGTCCAGAAGCATCCGAAGCATTAAGTCTTGAAGCTATTTCATCAAGATTTCCGGAGATTCGCTTTTCGAGTCCAACTGGAAGAATCAAGTGTACCCGCCTACCAATTACAGCTTGTAAGGCAACTGCAATAGTACCGCCCCTGGGATGACCGATTAGAATTGCAGCTCGTCTCTGCAATATATCGAGGGCATTTGCACCTTTCAAAATGACGTCTCCTTGTTTCATATTGTCTCCTACATCAAAGATCGTCTTGCTCCGTTGCCATTTGCCCTTAACAATAATCACATCTCCAGGGAAATCCTTTCAGGTATTTTTCGACCGCCTGATGAATATGAAAAAGTACCACATCAGGGTATTCTTCCTCAGCAAGAATAATTTTAGCAACTTTCAAGTCATGTTTCCCTCTTTCAATCCATTCTTTAACTACTTGCTCTTTCATATAAAATTGTCCCCTTCTGGATTATTTCTTTTATAAAATCATCCCCTATTCTAAGGCGCTCCTCTAACTCTTCGGGACTATATACTAACGGCGATACAGGTATTTTGCAATTGGGATTATAAATTATCCTTTTAACCTGTACGAATCTATCAACCCTTCTTTTATTAGTGTTTTTCAAAATCAAGAGGTCTATATCACTATCCTCAGTAGGATTGCCATAAGCATAAGAATCATATAGAATAATCTTTATAGGCTTATATTCCCTCTTTAGCTTCTCAACAATCTCCAATAATATTTTTTTTACTTCTTCTTTCATTTTTCACCTGTCTCGAGTTTATATGTTTCTTACACATATAAGCGCTTTAGATTACATAAAGCTCCATCCACTGAACGACCAAATGCGTATAACGTTCCGAGCGTATCTGAAGCTCCCTGAAGGGGAATTTTGGCATAGACGTTAGCCGAAGCCAGATACGCTCTGTTAGATGAAGTGTCGGTTATTTTCTCATTTTCCTTTGTATCTTGAGTATAACTCTAAAAATTCTTCTAAACTTATTCCCAAGTCTTCTCTGATTATTTTACGCAAAAGCCCTTTGGGTACGTCCTTGTTTCCATGCACAGGAACAGTGGTTAATCTCCCATCTTCTGATCTCAACCTTACATGAGAACCTTTTGTCCTGGTAACCATAAAGTCCATGAATTCCAAAAACTTTACAAGTTCTCTGCCTTTGATTACTGGAAGTTTAAACATTCTGAGCTATTTCCAGTTCTCTAAATCCTACGAACTTGTTAAGCTCCTCGACTTTCATCTCATCGAGGCACATCTCTATGACTTCCTTTATATTTTCCAGTGCCTCATCTATAGTTTCGCCGTAAGAATGACAACCCCTGAACAGCGGGCAACTTACTATGTAATATTCATCTTCGTCCATCTCAATGATTATAGGTAGATGTAATTTTTCCATTTTTAATACTTCCAATTGGATATATATGTATATATATCTCATGTATTAAAGACATTTCGCCTAACGTTTCCAGCATATACGAACTTTCGACGTAGCCGAAATTTGGGCGAACGAAGTGAGTCGTATATGCTGTGTTATGCAACGTCTGGCTTGAATCAGAAATAGGATTAATAAGTTCTATCCTTATTCTCATATTATACCACCCGTTGCGTTAGAAACTCAGAAATATCCTTTAATTTCTTCCATAGTTGTATAAGTTTTAGGATTTCGTCTTCATAAACATATTTTATCCCACTAATAACTCTATTCATGTCTATAGGATCGCTAAAATCCTCATACGCAACACATCTTTTTTTACTTTGGAAAATAACTAAATCTCTCTTGAACATATCATCCAATTGTTTATGATTCCATACAGTGTAAAGCTTAACACCTTGGTTAATCTGTTCTTGTAAAATAGTTATCTGTTCTTCTCGAGTAAGTTTGCTGGTTAAAATAAATATTCTATTAATACTCACCCCTCGGTGTAAAGCTCTTTTGTTCGCCTCCCAATACATTCTTTGGTATGGATCCGCTACCTCAGTTTCGTAAGACCATCGTGTCTCATCAATAAAATTAATAGCAAAAATCTCGTCTCCTGATAACATTTCATCAATACTTCCACAAATCTCATCATAATACTCACTTTTACTCAATTTCACTTTTCCCTTGACCATCTCATTTAAATCTCTTATAAGTTTTTCTATGCGAATTTGAGAATACTTCCACAAATCTTTATCTATCTTCGATTCGACGCTTGAAAGCTCGGAAAGGTGCTCCAAACAGGAACATATAACATCTAAATTTTGGGAGAGTTCTTGATATCTCTGGAAAGCTCTTTCCTCAACCCGATGAACAAATTCTTCCTCATGAGTTCTTCGCAAATGTGAAAAGACCATGGTATTAATTGCAATAATGAATGCAAAAAAGGCCACCACAATTCCAAGCGCCTCGCTTATGGAGATTCCTGGGAGGAGAGCTAAGAAAAGAGCTACTATCAACCCCGAGAGCGCTTCAAGTATAGCCCAAAATATAGGCGATCTTATTAATCTTTGCATTGTATCCTCTTTTTATTTATTTTTGTCATATTTCCAAAGCCAAATGTCGTATAACGTCGTATATCCGAACTCGGTTCGTATATCCTTCCAATTTGGCAGTATATCCAAGCATGGTTCGCACATACATCCTTCTGGTCGAACTTTTCCATCTTCAAGCATCTTCCCCTCCTTTTATCTGTAAGCTATCCAACGGACTTTTAATCTTACCTATATTCTTATTACTCACATGAGAGTATATATCTCTCTGTCGTTTTGCTACTTTTATGCCCCAGTAACTCCTGAATATACTGCAAGTCTGTCCCGTTTTCCAATAGGTGTGTAGCGAAACCATGTCCAAGAGAATGGACCGTGGCGTTCTTCTTAATGTTTGCCTTTTTGCAGGCATTTGAGAATATCTTCTCAACTATCTGAGTTGTTATATGCTTTTCTTTATCTTGGCTCGGAAATAGCCAATAGCCCTCAATCGTGTCTTTTAACTCTCAATTACGACAAGCACTGCACAACTTCGTTCTGCAAAACTGTACACTTCATTGTGCAGTTGTTAACTCCCGATTGTGCATGCGCTGCACAACTTCGTTGTGCAGAAATACCGGTAACCTTTGATTCTTGATTGCGAAGCAATCGAGTGCTAAGCAGAATAGACCCGATAAAATTAAACCCAATAACTGCTATGGATATTAGTGAATGACACTTAATTCGCCCTACGCTGTAACATACAAAGGCATCTATGCCATAGCTAACGAACAAAATACACTTGTGGAATTAATCGAAGAATCGCAATGTTATGGAGCTTCCGCATGGGCACGTTATCACATATCAAAGGGACCACTGGTTGTCTCAAGCTGCAGCATTGGAAGTACGATGCGTTATCTTCTCAACGTTGAAGAAACAGACTTTAAACTCGTAGGTTCCAGGCAGGCTGCGGGAATTAAAGAAGTTATCATAAACAACAACGAAATCGAAATCACATTCAGTGGACTTGGTGGAGGTGGTGTTGGAGCAACAGTAACACGAGCCCATTCACCTGGTGTACTCAGCTACGACATAACAGAATCGGGTGGAGGAAAAGAAGCGCACGGCACAATTATACTTCCGCGAAGAGAACGAATACTTATAGGAATCGATGACACAGACTCAAAAGATGTTGGTGCAACGTGGGCGCTTGCCAACAACATCGCAGCAGAACTCAACAGTATGGATGCTGCATACATATCTCACACACTCGTACAACTCTATCCTGTCGAGGAACGCACTCAAAACTGTGTATCCACGGTAATAGAATTCGCCTGCACAACCAACCAGGCAGCAAACAGCCTGTTGAAGCAATTCAAACAACTCCTGCAAAAATACAGCGTATCTTCCCAGACAGGAATGGCAGTCTATACGGGCTTTGACCCGGACGCTCTTACAAACTACAGCAAGAAAGTGCGAGGAGGGAAGGTCACAAAACAAGATGCAACCGAGACTGCGAAAAAAACAAACACACAAATATACCTTGATGGAAATGGCATCATCGGCGCAATTGCAGCCATACCCTGGTACCGACAGCCAGATGAATCAATAAAATCCTTCAATCTTTGAAGACGCTCAAACCTGTTTTTTGTTGCCACCATAAAACTCTAAATAAACTTCAAACAACACAAGTTCAGCACTGTATAAAAATTGTATTTGCATAGCAAACAGTAGAACCAACCAACTACTAAAATTCTTATCCTATGTATCGCAGGTCATCATCTGGTGTGGCTGGTGCTACTCCCTGTTCCATCTCTTGAAGTTTTGCTACTATTTTCTCTACTTCTCTTGCTCGCTCTTCAAGTGCAGCCATGTCTACCTCGAGTTCGAGTGCTTTGCATAGTATTCTAAGCACTGCCTGTGCACTTTTTGGGTCTACCATGTAACCGGAGGTTAGCCCCATGAGGCATATAGCATCTATGTTTTTGGATTCTGCAAGCCCCAAAAGTAATCCTGACGTGCCAACTATTCCACCAGCCGGCTCCCCGTCCTTAAATTCCACACCAAAACTGGCGTGCTCATCTATCAGCTCGGTGTTGTTTACCGCACCAAGAACGGTTTCTGTTTCTACAAGTTTTCCTATTCCATAGCCTCCAAGCGTATAGATACGCTTGACGTTGTATTTTTCTGCCATGTCAAGGAAGATATTACATATTTCATAGTGTCCTTCGTTTGTTGTGCTCTGGTGATCTCCAGCTATTATGAGCAAATCAACATTTTTCGATTTATAAGCGTATATTTCATTTCGCACAAGCCTGACGACGCTGTCTTTTTCAACTAATACCTGCGGTGGGAAATGAGGGGAGTATATTTCCATTATTTTTTCGGCGTTCAATTCTTCAATCAGGTGATCTGCGACAAGTTTCCCAACATGTCCCACGCCAGGTAGTCCTTCTATGATGATTGGATCGGTCAGTTCAATTTCTTTTAGAGTTACGATGGTGGTTTTATTCATTTATTATACACTCCTCTTTTCTGGTTTGCTTTTTTATTAATCTGCGATATTTGCCGTAAGGGTCACCTGGAGAGAATCTTGCAGGTTGTGGATTTTTTGTCTGGTTTCCACAAACAGGACATGCGTCTTTTAGAGTATAACACTCACAGTTCACACATTTACGTATTTTGAATTTCATATTTATCCTGTTACTTGTTTCTATGAAATTTCGCTGTACCACCGGCTTTTTGCACTGATTTCAAGATGTGTTCCGATGATTTTTTTAGTATACTTTCTGCAGTCTTATAGTCAGGTGCAATGATATGAATGCGGTATCTTGGAGCGCCAACATAGCTTATGTCTATTGTTGCATCTTCTGTTTTTACTTTTTTGCCTGCAAGTAGTGATTTTTTAATAACTTCTACACCATCAAGAGCGGAACAGGTAATATCAACAAAGCCTGAGATATCTACCGAGGGGATTTTTAGGTTCTCATTGGCGAGTTTTGCCATGAAGTTTGCAACTGTTTCATCAATTCCTTCGGCGATCAGAGTACTGGTCCCGTTAGCTCGCACATCTTCAAAAGAGGCATAAACTGTACCAAAAGCGTCATAGAGTGTTTTTACCAAAGTCTCGTGTTGTTCTGGTGTAAGTTTTGATAGTTCTGCAACGTAGTCTATCCATTTTTCAGCTTTTTGCTCGTTTTTCCATTCCCGTATTTTTTCTCGTCGCTGGTGTTCGTTCACGTCTTTAAGCGAGAGGTCAATATGGAGTTTTTCTGGAACCACGTTAAGCGCTTTACAGACGATCTTCTGTCCCTCGCGCACATGATCTCTGATGTATTTCACCCACCCGGAAGCAACCTCTGAAATGTGGATAAGTCCCTCCTTTTTACCATATTCGTCAAGCTCAACAAAAACGCCAAAATCCATTACTTTCTTAACCGTGCACACGACGAATTCGTCTACTTCAGGCCAACCTTCTCTCTCCATTATGCAACAAACCCCAAAAACTCGAACTTAAGATGTGTGCTATTCCAGCACTTCAATGATCTCTGCTTTTATATCTGCTTTTCCGCTGGTTGGTTCTGCGAGTGTTTGTCCACAGATCAAGCAGTTGACGTGTGTGCTGGCACTGCCAAAAATTGTCTGTTCATTCTCACAAGCAGTGCATTTTACCTTAATAAATTTGCTTTTTGGCTCTTTTATTATTTGTTTCATTGTATCATTCCTTTAGCTCGAATTTCCCAGCTCTGAAACACGGGCGAACGTGCGCTTTTTTACATATATTACAGCGGTATCGAAGGTTTACTTTTTTAGTGGGTTTATCGCCACCTGGAACCTTGGAGAATTTACCACTGTTGCCGATCCCGGTCCGCCTTTCTTTCTGTCGCGTGATGTGTGTTAAGGATGAAGCTTTTGCTTTCTTCACCCGCTCTACCGTATGTACCGTATGTTTTTTGCAGGAAGGACAATATGTCCTGAAATTTTTTGGTATTTTCATTCTTGAACACCTTGTTAAATAATTATATTGCTTTAAGCGTATTTAATTAAAGTTGTAAGCAGCGAGATTAAGGCTGGTAATATTGATTTGTTGGTTACAACTGGTGCAAATATCGTGCATGATGTGATTGAAGCTATTGGTTTGCCACACCTTAAAGGAACTGAGGTTGTTGATGACGTGAAGCTTTACAAGAACAAGATCAATCGAATCTATGATGTGTTTTTACCAGAAAGTTATTTCTCAGATCTTGAAGAATGGCTGCAAGGAGAAGTATTCCCAAACCTTCCGCAGGCAGTATCTATTCGCGAGCTGTGCTCTCTCATCGGTGAACGACTTGAAGACCCTCATTCGATTTTAAAATGTGCCTTTGATGCTGAAGTACCTGTATTCTGCCCTGCTGTGCAGGATTCCATCATAGGGCTCCAGGCATGGCTATACAAACAGAGCAATTCTTTTACGATTGATGCACTTGCTGATATGCAGGAGCTAATTGATCTGTGTTATGAAGCGAAGCATGCCGGTGCTTTCTTTGTGGGCGGGGGAGTTCCAAAAAATTTCATACTCCAATCGATGCTTTTAACACCAAAGGATTTTGATTACGCAATCCAACTGACAATGGACAGACCTGAAACTGGCGGCTTAAGCGGTGCAACGCTTGATGAAGCACGCTCATGGGGGAAAATCGGGGAGAATGCAAAGTCTGTAGCTGTCTACTCGGATGCTACGATCACTCTTCCTTTAATTGTAGCAGCAGCAAAAGACAGGAGCAAACGTGTCCCAACAAGTTAGTTCTGTACTTGCTGGAATTAAGTTGTGGTCGTTTTTATGCAAAATCGTGAGATAACTTTTCTAACCGCAGAGAAGTACAAAGCTGCGGGGTATAATAATCAAATCCTCAAAAGAAACAGATACTAGTGTCTCGACAATTTAGTTCTTATACATAATGCTTGGACAATTTCTCGTTAGCATTCTCACTCGTAAACCCCCAGTTGATTTTCTTTTCATCGTCATTCCGTTTCCTGGTCCATGCAGCCACTTCCCGGACCAGTGTCTCCATATCTCCAATCCGTCTGTCAGTGCATTCGATATCCATTACATTGATCTCGATTTCAGCGGCATTAAGCCAGCTTGCATGTTTTGGCGTGTAATGAAACTCGATCTTGCTCAAAATCCTTTCCGCCTCCTCCTCACTGAATGCCTCGTAAAATGACTTTTCCTTGTGAGTATTGAGGTTATCCATGACCAGTTGGATGTTTTCAACGTCTGGGTATTCTTCATCGACAAGCATCCTCACAAATTGTGCAAAATCCACCATGGTTCTTCTTTTGGTGATCTGGGTCACACGTTTCCCTGCTTTAAATTCGACCGCCATGAAAATGTTTGCTGTACCGTTCCTGATATATTCATAATCATATTTCTCAGGGATTCCAGGCTTCATAGGGATGGAAATCCTTTTATCTCCAAGAAGTTGCTTTGGTTTCTCGTCAAAACAGACAATGGGACTTCCCGGGTCGTACGGTTCTTCGTACAGATCGAGAACATCGTACATCCGTTCTCTGTATTCGGTGTAGACACAACAAAACGACGGTGTGCAACCTGGTCGCAATCAAGAGGTACTGCCAAGCTACGGGCACCACTTGAGTCACAAGGTAGTGCGGGAGGCAGCACGTTTAACACTTACAAAACAGCCAATGATGGCCCCAGAAACAATAGAAGATGCATTAAATTACATCTACACAAAATAAATAATGGTCAAGAACTCAGCGGCAGCGACTAAAATTACTAACTGAAGCAGGACACAACGTACATTAAACCAATACTTCAAAGCTGCATACTCCCATGCGGAGATTAACTAATGTCTCAACGGCAATTTTAGACAAGGTTTATAAACCTGTGAGTCAACCATATTCTATGGAAAAATAAAACTGAAGTTAAGCAGATTTTACGCCCCATTTTCACGAAATCGTTGAGATACTCCACCTCTTTCTCTGTAAGTTTTATTTTTTCCATAGAATATGGTTGGACTCACAGGTTTATAAACTTTGTCTAAAAATTAAGTTGCTGAGACATTAGGTTAATCTCTGCATATGGAGTATGCAGCTTTGAAGTATTGGTTTAATGTACGTTGTGTCCTGCTTTCAGTTAGTAATTTTAGTCGCTGCCGCCAGAGTTCTTTTGGACTATTTATTTTTGTGTAGATGTAATTTAATGCATCTTCTATTGTTTCAAATATCATTGGCTGTTTTGTAAGTGTTAAACGTGCTGCCTCCCGCACTACCCAGACTCCAAGTGGTGCCCAGTAGCTTGGCAGTACCTCCCTGATTGCGATTGCGGTTGCACACCGTCGTTTTTGTTGCAGGTGTTCAAGTATGGGCAAACGTGCTGCATAGTAGCCCCCGCCAAGCGTTGAATAGCTTTTTTTGGCACGATGGTTTTCACTGTCAACTCCAATCCACGTATCTTCCGGATTCCACACGCTTTTTGGCATCCAGATTTCCATAAGTTCGAAGGAGTAATGTCTTGGTAACAGGAGTATCTCGAAGTGGTTACCGAAAAGCTCGCCACTGTGCACAGTTATGTCTGTTATCTCAGGGTAGTACTGTATCTCTCGTATCAGTTGTTTTCCAATGCTGTCGTCTGTTGCTGTAATGCTCCAGCGGGTCGGCACAAGTTTCCGTTTGCGTCCGATAAGACCTGCTGATAATAAGCGTGTGATATAGTCCTCGCTGATGTTTGAGGTGTACAATTCGTTTATTGCGTCTGTTGACAGCACATCAGTATCTGACACGATCGCATCAACACGATTCGGCACGACCGGATTTTCTGCAATGTCCAATTTTTTTATGTCACCACTCGGACCCATTGGTGTAAGCACATCATCAAACCGCAGTGTTGCAACTGGTGGTTTTTCAAATAATATTTCTGTGTCTATTGGTTTTACTGAGAGTGCGATTTCCTGTGTCTGCTGCAGCAACCTGTTATTCGGTGCTTTTTTTACGTTAACTGTTGTTTTTGAACGTATGAGGTTTGAGCGCAAGCTTATGATATCTTCGATTGTTTTGTCAAGCCATTGTTCAGGTGCATCATAGCTTGATGCTTCATTTCCTGTTATCCCGGATGGCAGCAAAGGTCCTGCGTTTACCAGTGGGTAACCTGCACGCCCAATAAAAACAGATGGCGGGGATGCCCCAAAAATACTGGTTTTACTGGTTTGCACTTTTTTCTGCGACTCAAAGCGTTTGATTACAGGGCATATTGGTCTACCACAGAACCCTTTTCCTTTGCATCGAATACATAGTCCCAACAATAACCACCTTTTTTTGCTCTCTTTAATATGATGCCAGATAAATCATCGTATTTCTGTATTTCGTTCTCTTAAATCCATGAAATTTTTTGATGGCAGTTTTCAGTTTAAGAAGGATCAGGTAGGCTACCGTATTTAATGTTCAGGTAGGTCAGTGAAATATACCCAACAACAATAGAGAACACGTAGAATATGAATCGATCCAGCAAAGCAACCGATGCAGCTACCGCAGAAGAAATCCCAAGCGATATGTAGAGTGAGATCATCAGAAGCTCTGTAATTCCAGCCCCGCCCGGTATAAAAAAGAAATAACTCAGGAATGTAGATAAGGAAACTACAATCATCACAGCAAAGAAAGAGACGGGGTAGCCAATCGACAAAAACAGTGTATAAGTAGTTGTGAAGATTAGCATCCATGCGATAAAAGACAGGATGATATTCAAGCCAACTTTTTTCCTGTCATTAGAGAGCTTTAAGGATGTTTGAGCAAATTCCCCTATCTTCAATGTTATGTAATCATCGAATGTTTGCAACGTCTTAAATTTATTTCTAAGAAATGAAAAAGGTCCAAAGTAGTAAATACGTGAAATAATAGCTTTTCCCCTGAAGCCTTTTCCTTTATATTTTTTCTTCAAGATATAACCCATGACTGGTACACAAATGATGAGAAGCCACACAAGCCCCATTATTACTTTCAGTGGTGTTGGGAAGTTATGAATAAATATGAGGACGAAGAATGTTGAACACATTCCTAAAAAGCTCAACATAAAGATGCCTGTAATCCTCTCGATTATGACCGTAGAAAGACAGATAGTCTTGTTTACGCCTATCTTCTTTGACAGGAAGTATGCTTTTAGCGGGCTTCCTGCAATCTGGGGTCCTGGTGCAGTAATGTCAATAAAACTACCAGCAAGAGAGATTGCTAACAGTGAAAAAAAAGGTACTTTTTTTATACCATTCACAAATATCTGCCATTTCAAGGTTCTAACAAATATAGTAGATATATAAAACATCACAGCCAACATGAGATATTCTGGATTTGCATTCCTTATTGCAACATAGAGGTTTGAGAAGCCGATGCGATGTATGATCAGGATTAAAAATAGTAACGTTATTAAAAATATCAGAAAGCTAAGATTTTTCTTATCCATTTTTTATAGGCATCCTGTGGAAAGTATATAAGTAAGTATCTGTCCACTAAACCCTGAAAATAGTGGAATTAAAAGGTTATCATCCATCTTGTTGACAATGGTCTCAACAATTGTTGCAGTTCCAGCCATTACTATTATTACCAGCAAAGAGTTTATAAATATGCACCCTATGAGCACATCCACTATAAATTCGGCTGCACAACCCTCGACAGCTTTATGCTTAAGCTTTGGTATCCATGTTTTTCCAAACCTCTTTCCAAAGATGGCTGCAGATGCATCACCGATTGTTGCCATCAGTATGGCTGCTAAGGCTATCTCTTTTGAAAAAACGCTAATAGCTATTATCGCACCCATGAGAAAGAAAACATTACCACTCAAGCTGTCCCTCTCTTTTTCTCTATAAAGCTTGTGAAAAAAAGGTAGTTTTAGTCCAAGCTCAAGCCTTGCAAACTCTACTACAAGGGATATTATCAATAGCAAGCTCAGTACCAGTAGTATTAGTTGCCTGGATAAAAAGAAGTAAAATATAACTATTAGCACAGAAGTGACATGCACTGTTTTTCTCTGGAGTTCCCTCTTTAAATCGAACTGTTGAGCTTCCATTAATCATACTTTTTTCTCCCGGTACTTAAATACTACTTAACTTTCTAACATATCCGGGTTTAAAGAAGCGAAAAGAATTAATGCTATGGTGGCTATAAATTTATTTTTGACTTCTTTAGCATGCAATATTTTCTCATCATGTATCAACTTTGAACCTTTGGATAAAAATATGACGCCAATCGAACTTAAAAAAATCAGATTGATTGCAGACTACCAGTTTGGTCGTGGCGCTGGAAACACCCTCTTTCCAGAAGACGTTACCATCAGTTACTCCAACACCAGACGTATCCGCCAGGTACGTTACAGAGGCATGCGACTTGCAACACTTAAAGCACAAGATGGCATGTTCACCCTTGGTATTGTTTCTGCAGAAAAATTACACAGGTTTTTTCCGCAACCATTGCTTCGAGTAACAGTCAACGATGATGCCGCACCATTTATATCAGCAGGAAAAACCACTTTTGCAAAACATGTGATCGCTGTTGACCCAGAAATTCGTGCAGGTGAGGAAATACTCATCGTGGATGATTGCGATCGTCTGCTTGCTACAGGAAAGGCGCTGCTGGCACCAACTGAAATGCTGTGTGCCAGAAGAGGCGTTGCAGTGGAAACACGTGCTGGTATCAACAGCAAAGACTGAAACAATAGATAAACGGTTTAAAGGCATTATGGAACCCGGGAAGGAACGAGCACTTGACATTCTAAGACTGCTAAAAAAAGAATATCCAGCAGTATGCCGTTCTCTTGATTGCTCTTCTCCTTTTAAACTGCTGATTTCAACCATTCTTTCTGCCCAAAGTACAGATGCTACAATAAACAAGCTTACATCAAAATTATTTAAAAAATACAATAGTTTTGCTGATTTTGCTAACGCCCCTCTCGAAGAGCTGCAGCAGGACATTAAATCAAGTGGGTTCTATCGCAACAAAGCAAAGAATATTAAACGAACGAGTCAGATAATAATCGAGCAATTCGGTGGGGAGATGCCGCAGAAAATGGAAGAACTGCTCCAGTTACCTGGTGTGGGACGCAAGACCGCCAACATTGTACTTTCCACAGCTTATGGAATCGTTGAAGGTATTGCTGTTGACACGCATGTGAAGCTGGTTTCAAACAGGCTTGGGCTAACAAACAGCAGCAATCAAAACAAGATTGAACACGATTTAATGATGCTGTTTCCACAAAAAGAGTGGGATAACATCTCTTTATTACTTGTACGCCACGGCAAAACAGTGTGTACTTCCCGCAATCACCGCTGCAGCACCTGTGTTATCAATCATCTATGCCCCCTGTTTTTTTTCATCGGTTGGGGAGGGGTTGGTTAGATATTGAAGAGTTACAAGAGGAGAAAACATCTATTCCTTAAGCCTTCTACAAAAGCCGTGTCCATTGATGTAACTTTGTGTGCACAAGCTTTATAACAGAATTGCATTTGTTTTATCATCAGATGAGAGCACTGAGTGGTGCTTAATAAATTCTAAAAATGGGAAGTGAAAAAAAGTATGAAACAAAAACAAACAACAGTGATGATTGTGCTGCTTGCAATCGCGATGATAACCGTCCCGATTGCATCAGCAGGTGTTACGGCATTTAACGTAGCGCCAACGACTACGACATGTGATACGAACTCATCGTACACGGTACAGGTGAATACGACAGGGTTCGAGTCGCTGAACATAACAATACCTGCTGGATACACAGCAGTTGTGCCTGAGGGCGTATACACAGTAAACATCACTTGGATAAATACGACAACAGGTCTCGGCGGTCAGAACAATACAGAGATGATAACCCTATCGGGTGGTGGAACTTATGTCAGTGGATTTATATCTACTAACACCACGTGGACTTTGACGGGTAGCCCTTATATTGTGATAGGAGATGTAATAGTGGAGGAAGGCGTGGAACTTACTATTAACCCAGATGTAATTGTTAAATTTGACAGTGGAAAAAGTTTGATAATTGATGGGATATTGAACGCCAGAGGGAATGCTGCGAATAAAATAGTGTTCACCTCAAACGCGACAACACCGGCATCTGGAGATTGGGGAACAATTAAGTTCCGGGATTCAAGTGTTGATAGTGCGTGCATAATTGATTGGGCAATTGTGGAGTATGGAAGCACGGGAATTACCTGCGAAGACAGTTCTCAGATCGGTTCTCCAAGAATTGAAAACACTGTGATTAAACACAATAATATTGGGGTGAAAATCACAACAACACATCCACCACACATAGCAGGTCCGTTAATAAAGAATAGCGCAATTTCCAACAATTCCG
Source organism: Candidatus Argoarchaeum ethanivorans (assembly GCA_004193545.1). Classification (GTDB taxonomy): domain Archaea; phylum Halobacteriota; class Methanosarcinia; order Methanosarcinales; family EX4572-44; genus Argoarchaeum; species Argoarchaeum ethanivorans. The sequence continues at coordinate 28,788 of RPGO01000004.1, forward strand.
GAAACGCAGTGTACATTGATGCCGGTGCAGTTAACATAACTGGAACTACGATTCAAGATAATGACGGATGGGGAATCAAAACAAGTGGTGCTATTAATGCTATATACATAATAGATAGTGCAATTCAAAATTGTAGCGCTGGTGGTGTATATGGGGAATATATTACATTAACAGGCTGTACAATTGCAGAAAACGGAGGAAATGGTGTATCTGGCTGGGTTGATGTTATCATTTCAAAAAGCATAATTAAGAGTAACATTGGTCATGGCGTACATCACTGGGGATCGCATGGCTTAATAAATATAATTCAAATATTAATACAAAACAATACTGGTACTGGTATAGACTGCGGTAGCGCAACGCAGGTATTCATTGAATACTCAGTAATTACAGATAACGGTCAATCGGGGATTTCGAATGATGGAGGTGCAGTTCACTACAATAATATTCACTACAATAATATTCGCAACAACACTATTTATAATTTCAAAAATGGTGGTAGTAGCGATGTCAATGCCACCTACAATTGGTGGGGTACGATAAACACAACTCTGATTGATCAGCATATCTATGATTACTATGATGATTACAATTTAGGAAAAGTGACCTATGTGCCTTTCTTGACCGAGCCAGTCACACCAGAAAACCAACCACCAAATGCATCCTTCACTTTCTCGCCTTCACATCCAGTCACGGGTTAGATTGTATCCTTTGACGCTTCTGGTTCCTATGATCCGGATGGCGGAAACATAACTGAATATTGGTGGAATATCAGTGGAACCGTTTATACTGTTCCAGCTTTTAATCACACGTTCACGACGCCGGGGTTGAAGTATTGTGGTCTGATAGTTACGGATGATGACGGTGACACGAACGGATCAGCAAAATGGGTAAATGTGAATGCCACGACAGCACCACCACCGGTCCTGACATCAATCGAAGTTTCACCACAAACAGCAACATTGAACATAACTGAAACGCAGCAATTCACAACAACCGCGAAGGATCAATATGGCAATACAATGCCTGGAATTATCTTCACATGGTCAAGCAGCAACACAGCCACAGGAGTGATAAACCAAAACGGACTATTCACGGCAAACGCACCAGGAACGACAACAGTAAAGGCAACCAATAGCAGTATAAATGGTACAGCAAGTGTGATTGTGATATTTAAAGCAGACTATACACTTTTCCTTGCTACTGGATGGAATTTCGTTTCAATACCGAAAAAACTCGCTGCTGGAAACAACACTGTAGAAGCTGTGTTTGGCGATGTAAACAGAAGTAGTCACTCAATCTTCTTATACAATACGTCTACGGCTGAATGGAACGTGATGAACCTGACAGATGAAGTAAAACCATTGGATGGAATTTGGATATATTCCGCAGAATCAAAAGCAATTCCTATAACATTTGACAATGATCCACTGAGAACACCACCAACAAAAATATTATACAATGGATGGAATGCAATAGGTCTTTCTGATACGATACCCACATCCACAAACGATGCTTTATCTCCGGTAGAAGATGAATGGACTTTTTTAATTGGATTCGATGCAATTAATCAGCAGTATCAAACAACCATCATAAACAACAATCATGACGGCGATGAACGGGATGAAGGTAATCCAATGAATTCTGGACTAGGATACTGGGTATACATGAAAGAGGACGGAGAACTCGCAGGATTGAGCGTATGAGGTGATAAGATGAGAATGCACAAAAATATAGTTCTCATCGTAACCACTGCTTTTATCCTTTCGATTGTATGGACAGTGGCGGCAGTGGCTCAAAGTCTTCCTCAATTACCTGAGGAATGCTATGGCACTATCACGATAAACGGTAAAGATTCGGCAGTAGGAACAATTATAATCGCAGAGATAGACGGCGTAGAGCGGGGAAGGTTTGTAACAACCACTATTGGGACATATGGCTGTAGTAAAGACGAGGATAAAAGAATCGTTATCGAAGGCACAGAAACAGACATTGGTAAAAATATCACATTTTTGATTGATGGAGTTCAGGCAAACGAGCGTGTGATATATGAAAATGGAGAATCTATTGAATTGAATCTTACTGCCACAAAATCAGTGTCACCCTGTTTCATCGCAACTGCAGCTTATGGCACACCGATGCATGAAGATATAAATGTACTGCGAGATTTTAGAGACGAATATCTAATGACGAATGCAGTCGGGAGAGTGTTCGTTAAAGTTTATTACACGATGAGCCCGCCAATTGCCGATGTGATAAGCGAAAACGAAGGAGTGAGAACGGCTGTAAGGGATGGCTTGGTTAAACCTTTGGTTTATATCTCGAGGATGTTTGTGGGATGATTGCCTCCTATTAACACACTAAGATATTTAAGTGCCCAGGACGGGATCCGAACCCGTGACCTCCAGATTTCTCAGGAGTTTCTTTGACGCCTTGTTATTTTTCCCTATGAGTCTGGCGCCCTAACCAACTAGGCCACCTGGGCGATTGATTGATGGTACGGCAGAATCTGTTAAAAATGTTGCTGTCATATTTCAGGTGTCATACCCTTGATATATTTAAATATTATATCTCTGGTTCGTTTATCACCTGCAGGCACATTAAGTCATCTGTTTTTGATTTTGTGAGTGCCTCGAACCCTCCAGTAACACGTCCAATGACATTGGTTGCTGCAAATTCTTCTCCTGTTGGTCCATGGGTGGTATCTTCTTTGCTCCGTATGCCTATCATACCAAGATTTTTTCGTGACATGTTGGTGACGGCTATCTCAAAAGCATCCACCTTGTCAACTGGGGTGTTCTCTCTTAAGATAGCCCTGTTGAATAGTTTTGCGTTTGGCTTGAAAAGTACCAAGCCAATTCTTCTGTGATTGTAAAATGTTCGCATGTTTCCAATTGGTTTCTCAAGAAGCCCACAGATGAACTTAAAGTATTGTATCGTTTCAGGTGCCTTATCGTAATAGAGTTCTATTTTTATAATATCAGACGGCTGTGATCCAGTTGTTGTAAGTTTTTTGCTATCAAGTATTGCAAGAGTATTAAGTGGCTCCTGTCCTGTTACAATAGCATCATCATCAGTGAGACCTTCTCTCTGTTGCGTGATGCTACGTTTTTTAAGTTCTTCTTCTGCCTGCTTCTGGGTGAGCCCAAGCATCATTACACGCTCTGGTTTTGTTTTCATAGTTACTGCCTGGTGTTCCTTTGCAATATCTATAAGCTCAATACCACTGGTTATTGTGCCAACAACATTGTGAGATTTTATTGGCATCTGGCGATGTTTGTAGATATATAGTTGCCCGGTATTAAGGCCGGTATTTCTCACTGTAAGGCTTCCACGTGTACGAATTTGATTGTTTTCCGGTTGATGGGTAACATCTCTGATGCCTTTGAAACCAGTGAATGCATAGGTGGTGTCGATGGCAAGTGCAAGCCTGTTCTCCAGTGCTGCAAGGGCATATTCAACATCATCGTGCGGTCCTTGCGACACATCAATCTCAAGACATGTAACAATCCTTTCTCCTCCTGTAAGCGTGGTCTCAAGCTCGATTGGATCTGCTGCTGCTTCTTTTTGTCTTTCAACAACAGGCATTATTGTTGTTATTGTATCATCTTCTGTAAGCTTTGAGAGAATCTTTCTTCCTCCGACCAGTTTTGCAAAAACTCCGCCTTCGGGTTCACCATAGACGCCTGTGTGATCGGATGTTGAGAACATAAGATCGGTTTTGCTGCTTTCAAACCCGGATAGCCCAAAGAATACATCCCACTGCCCGTACTTCTGTGCCGTTCGTTGTGGTGGAAGGTCTGTTGTCACGTGTCCAATGGCTAACACGTCTTTTGTTTTCCAGACGAGTCGTTTTTCTTCGTATTCTTTGTAATTCTTTTTCCAGTATTCTGTTAGTTTCGACTGTTGGAGCTTAATCTTCAGACTTCCCTTACTGGTTTTTATCATGTAGCGGTCGGTTTCTTCTGCTACTTTTGATATGTCTTTTATTAATGCAATAACACCTTTCTTATGATAGATTTCCCCTGACCGCTCAATCGCATCTTTCACGGTTGAGCCGGGTGGAAGCTCTACTTCAACACCGTTTACTTGAATGTTCATTCATTCACCATCTTTATTGATAGTAATTTTATATATTACAGAACTATTTTAAATTGTAAAACTGGTAAACATTCCTTTACCATGTTAATCCCTTCACAGCATCTTCTGTTATTAAACCTTTGTTTTATTCTCTATACTTCAATGAAGCTGTCAAATTAAAACCGCAAGATTTACTTCCAATTCGATAGCCTCATACCCAGGAGCTATTGGGACCGGTTGTGGGACGGCGAAATAAACTATGCCTTATTCCACAACACTTTTTGTAATTGGAAAGGGTCAATACATCGTACACTATTTCATTTGGCAAATAAAGGTTCATTACATCGGACACTCTTTTTGATATAAGCTTTGCTTAAAGCATCTTCAGTGATGCTTATGGACATTGATGAGCAAGAGAGGATTGATGTCGTAGGTCGGTACATAAAAGGTGATAAGTTGTTTTCTGCACTCGATTGCTAGCGCAATCAAGAATTATGCAGTTGATAGTTATTTTCTGCACAACGAAGTTGTGCAGTGCTAAACAAATGCCTTTATTTTTTTACAGTATTCGTAATCAAAGCCTGGAATTTTCCTTGCAAGTTCTGAAAACGGTTTGTCCAGTAAGATACTCAAGCCCAGTAAAACAGTATAATTATTCCCTCCAACAAACTGTATTTTTTCGTATTCAGTCAGGTCTTTCATAAAAGTCTCTGCATTTCTGTAAGAGCGAATAAATTTGTGAAGCCAGAGATTGATGTCATCATTTCTGTACTGCCATAAAAATGGAAACGATGGCTTATAAGACTCCCAATCAAACCGTTCATCTGGTTGGATGTAATTGTAATAGTGCTCCCTCACAGGTGTTCCGGGAAAAGGAATCAATGTATCCCAGTTTATAAAGTTATGCGTACTGTCGTTTGCAGGAAATATTTTAAGAAATTTAAACATCTCGATAAAGTCACTTATCAATTCTTTTTTTTCGATGAGAGGATGTGGTGTGATATAGCTGAGCGTGAGACTTCCATCAAACTCTTTTATAAATTTTTTTATGCTGTCCACCTCCATCTTATGACAATTTTCCCCCCTGATTTTTCCATTATACTTTCTTCCAATCTTGTTACGTCCTGAATATGTGCTTGATTCAACACCAATAAAAAACTCCCTGTAATTGTTTCGCCTGGTAAAATCAAATATTTCTTGATAATTTGTTGATAGAAAAACCGGGTCTAACATGCACTCTTTTCTTATCTCCCGTATTCCACACGTGCTGTAAACAGAGTCAAGCATTCGTATTGAAGAATTTGTCAGATGCGTGTCATCGCAGAAAACAAGGCATCTTGGATCTAATCCATGTATTTCTTCTATTAGTGAGTCTTTTTCTCTTAGATGGTATCGATCCTTTACGCACGCACAATAATCACAAAAATTTGAACAGCCTGTCGAGGATAAAATATACGTCCGATCATTGTTTTGGTAGGTATCAATGCTTCTATCCGGTACAATATCTAAGACAATAGGCTTTGTTTTTTCTGTTTTATTTCGTTTAATTTTGCCATTTTTTTTATAGGTTATATTTGGAATGTTATCCAGCTCTTCTTTTCCTTCTACAATCACTGCCAGTTCTCTGCCAAACCCCTCGTTTATGATATCAAAGGATGTGGATTCATTTAAACACGAGACCGGGTCCCCGTTTGCATGTGCCCCACCAACAATGATCGGAACATCGCACAGTTCTTTAACTCTTTCTGAAAAATCTTTTACATAAGGAATCTCTGGGGTATACGATGTGATAACGATAACGTCGTAAGAATCCAGGTTATTCAGGTTGTTGTTCCATATACTTTCGATTTTAACCGTGCAATCTATCTTATCCCTTAAATATGTTCCAAGGTATATTAAGGAAAGTGAAGAATACGTTTCATAATATTCAGATGGATTTATTAATAAAACTTTTTTCATTTTGAGAAAAACGATTGCGCTCTATAATACATCTAATATTCTCTCGAATAATGCTTCTGGAGGAATATCTTTCTTTGTGGATCTAATGATCTTCTGGAGGTTGTCTGACTGGGCAGTATTTATCCCAGGCATAGTCTCACTAATTAATATATCAGTTTCAATTGTTTGAAATTCGTAAGAGTTCTCTCGTACATATTCAATGACTTCTGTTAATAAGGCACGCACGTTCTCTGCCTTGTCCAGCCCAAATTCATCTACTTCATCTAATATATCAAATATCTCGATTTCCATGTTAATCACAACTTCTTATGTACTTGATTGCTTTGCAACTTGATTGCTAGCGCAATCAAGAGTTCTCGGTTGCCTTCTGCACAACGAAGTTGTGCAGTGCTCGATCAATGGGGATCACAGTTATTATCCTTTGATGTTTGCGATAGCATTCACATCATCGGTCAGTATGTTACTACTATATTTAAGCATTTCATAATTACTGTACTACTGTACTGTAAAATGTACGGAGTTGTGTACATGCCGAAAAGGGTAAATAGTATGGTGTAAATAGAGCGACCTCTCTTACTTATTTATATCATTAATGGTGAAAAAATGACAACTGTATATGACGTGCCAGCAGAGAAGTTGATTACTAAAGTCTCGCAGAAATTAAAAGAAATAGATGAGATTGGATTGCCTGCATGGGCAGCATTCGTAAAAACTGGAGTAAACAGGGGTTTACCTCCTGACAACCCACTGTGGTGGCATACAAGATGTGCATCCATACTCAGGCGAATATACCTGAAGGGGCCTGTTGGAAGCTCAAGACTTAGAACTGCTTATGCTGGAAAAAAGAATAATGGCTCAAAACCACATCATTCTGAAAAAGGGAGCGGTTCAGTACTACGGGAAGCTCTTGAACAATTGGAAAAAGCAGGATTTATTAAATCTTCAAAAGATGGACGTCTTATTTCTCCAAAAGGGCAATCTTTTCTTGACAATACATCCTTTGAAGTAAAGACAGAACTTGTTAAAGAACTGCCTGCCATTGAAAAATACTGAATATAAAAAAACAGGTGTTATAGTATGACTGACGAACTTGAGGCGATTCGCCGACAGCGATTACAGGAAATGCAGGCACAGCAAGCAATGTCTGCACAGCAGGAACAGACGGCTGTAAAAATGGATGCAAGGAAACAGGAGGCTATGCGTCAAACCCTAACTCCTGAAGCAAGAGAACGATTGAACACATTAAAGATGACAAAACCAGAGCTTGTGGAACAAATAGAATTACAGCTTATACAGCTTGCACAAAGTGGCAAGATAAAAAACAAGATTGATGATGCACAGCTTAAAAAACTGTTAAATCAAATGATGCCAGTGAAAAGAGATATGCGCATCACGCGCAGATAATGAAAGGTGTGAATAACGATGAGCCTGAAGACAAAAGGAAAGAAGAAACGATTGGCTAAAGCCCATAATCAAAATCAGCGAGTTCCTTCATGGGCAATTATCAGAACAAACCGCAAAGTAACGACTCACCCCAAGCGCAGGAACTGGAGACGTAACAGTCTTAATGAGTGAACAGGAGTGAATAAAACATGGCTGAACTAGAACGAATATACACTATACCGCTTAGAAATGTAAAAAAAACACCGCGATGGAAACGTGCAAAGAGAGCTACTATGGAAGTGCGCTGCTATCTTGAAAAGCACATGAAAACAGAAGCAAGCAGCATAAAAATTGATAAAACCATAAACGAGAAATTATGGGAGAGAGGCAGTTCCAAACCACCATCAAAAATACGAGTTCGAGCAGTCAAATTAGGAGATGGTGTCGTTGAAACTGAACTTTCAACATAATTACAGGGATGGCAAAAAATCCAAAGGATTATTATTACTGGCGCGCCAAAAAGGAAGGCTATCGCAGTCGTGCAGCGTATAAACTCCAGCAGTTAAATGAGCGGCATAATATTATCAAACGTGCCGATACTGTAGTAGATCTTGGTGCTTCACCGGGTGGCTGGTTGCAGGTTGCAGCAAAGCTTTCCGGATCTGTAGTTATCGGGGTTGATCTACTTGATATTCAGCCTATCCCAGGAGTGATATCGTTCCGGGGAGACATTCGACAGCAGCGAACAATTGAGAAGCTCAAGCTTTTTACTAACGATTGCGTTGACGTAGTACTGTGTGATGCTTCACCAAATCTCTCTGGGAATTGGAACTATGACCATGCACGTTCCATAGACCTCTGCGATTCAGCTCTTGAGTGTGCAAAGCAGATTCTTAAACCTGGTGGAAATTTTGTGGTGAAAGCGTTCCAAGGCGATATGTTTTTGAGATTCCTTAATAAGGTTAGGAAAACTTTTGGCATGGTTAAGGTGTATTCGCCACGGGCTTCAAGAAATGAAAGTGCTGAAGTGTATATTGTCGGAAAAAACATCATCCATGAACCAGACTTGCCTTCATGACTGCCATACAATGTCATCAACCAATAGTAGCAACAGGTTGAGGTGTATCCAGAGGAGTACCTATTCCTCAGGTACTTCTTCTAATCTTTGAGATCCTTCAAGAGAATAATGGGTCTTTGTGCACCATCGCGTTGCAGTGACCAGAACCCCGGAGATTTTTTGATATTTCGAAATAAGGTCTTGGAAAATTACCTCGGAAATTTTGATGCCAGCAGAGTAAAAAGAGTCAAAAACTCTACTCAAAGATTAATCTCGTTATGTATCAGTTGTTGCTACTGGAAACGTGTAGTATCACCAAACCACAAGGTTTTATAACTTTTAGCTATAAAGAGAGTTGTATGATTGAGCAAAGCCACATCACCGGATGTTTGGATAATTATGATTATGAAAAGATAAAAATTGGTGTATTAGCATCCCACTCTGCTATTGATGTGTGTGATGGTGCAATAGAAGAGGGTTTTCACACGGTTGCTGTGTGTCAAAAAGGACGTGATAAAACCTATTCAAAATATTTCAAATCAAAACGCAGTAATGATGGAACAGTTACCCGTGGTGTGGTGGACGAGGCTATCGTCTATGAGAAATTTAATGAAATATTAAAACCGGTGAACCAGCAGGCTTTGCTGGATGACAATGTATTGTTTGTGCCGAATCGTTCCTTTACTTCATACTGTGGAATCGATGCAGTTGAAAACCAGTTTCACGTGCCTCTTGTCGGCAGCAGGAATCTGCTCAGAAGCGAGGAAAGAGGAGATGAACGCGACTACTACTGGCTGCTCGATAAAGCAGGGCTCCCATACCCGGAAAAACTGGATGGTCCTGAAGAAATTGACGAACTGTGCATTATTAAACTACCTCACGCAGTAAAAAAACTCGAACGCGGATTCTTTACAGCAGCAAGCTACCAGGAATACATCGATAAATCAGAATTATTATCTAGGCAAGGAGTCATCACAGAGGAAGCGCTTGAGCATGCCAGAATCGAGCGATATGTAATAGGCCCAGTATTCAACCTTGATTTTTTTTATTCGCCTCTCGAAGAAGAAAGATCACCAATCGAATTGCTTGGCATCGACTGGCGTTTTGAGACAAGCCTCGATGGGCATGTTCGCCTACCTGCACCACAGCAGATAAGCCTGTCACAAAGCCAGATAGCACCAGAGTATACTGTGTGTGGACACAACACAGCTACACTACGGGAATCACTGCTTGATGAAGCTTTTCGATTAGCTGAAGACTATGTGAAGGCTACCAAAAGATACTATGAACCAGGGATTATAGGGCCATTCTGCCTTCAAACATGTGTGGACAAGGACCTGAACTTCTACATCTATGATGTTGCACCACGTATTGGTGGCGGCACAAACGTGCATGTGTCAGTTGGACACCCTTACGGCAACACACTCTGGAGAAAACCGATGAGTACTGGCAGACGAATTGCCGTAGAAATACGAAGTGCCATAGACACCGATCAGCTTGAAAAAATAGTCACATAGAAGCGGATGTATTTGTATAAAGCATCAACATATTGAGCACTGAAGAACACCTTCGCAGTCTCACCATACAAATCCTTATAAGCCGTAAACACTATTTTTAATCTGGTGATATTATGGAACAATATCTGATACCATTAGTAATTATAGTAGTGCTTGTGTTTGCAAGTACTGTAAAGATCGTCCAGGAGTACGAGCGCGGCGTGATATTCCGTCTTGGGAGACTGGTCGGTGCAAGAGGGCCAGGACTATTCTTCGTAATCCCGATACTCGAGACGATGAAGAAGATCGATCTCAGGACGATCGTGCTTGATATCCCGCCGCAGGAGGTCATCACAAGGGATAACGTGACCTCACGGGTGAATGCTGTGGTGTATTACCGGGTGATGGACCCAAGCAAAGCAGTGGTGCAGGTTGAGCACTATCCGACTGCAACCGCGCAGATGGCGCTCACGACGCTTCGGGGTGTGATCGGGCAGGTGGAACTTGATGAGGTTCTTTCCGAGCGGGATAAGATCAACAAGCGGCTGCAGGAGATAATCGATGAGTCGACTGATCCATGGGGGATCAAGGTTTCAGCCGTCGAGATCAAGGATGTCGAACTGCCAGAGGCGATGCAGCGTGCGATGGCTTCGCAGGCAGAGGCAGAGAGGAACAGGCGTGCACGGATCATCAATGCAGAAGGAGAGATGCAGGCATCAATCAAACTTGCGGATGCTGCAAGGGTGCTGAACGAACAACCGGGAGCACTTTACATCCGGACGCTCCAGACGATCAAGGATGCGACTGAGGAGAAGGCGACGACGGTTGTGATTCCGCTGCCGATAGAGATGATGGGTGCACTCGGATTCAATAAAGAGAATAAGTAAAGAGAGATGGATAGAAAGAATGGGATTGCGATGAAACGTATCCCAATCCTTCTAACGCTCCTGCTGCTGGCGCTTCTCCTTATCATGGCGCAGGCATGCACCGCGTCAGAGCCAGTGATCTATGTGATCGAGGTGGACGACATGATTACAGCAGGCACTGAGATGGAGATCACCCGCGGCATCGAACACGCATCCGGGATGAACGCTGCTGCTGTGTTGATCGAAATAAACACCCCGGGTGGGCTTGTTGACTCGATGGATAGAATCGTATCAGAGATCGAACGTTCGGAGGTGCCTGTGATCACGTTTGTGCCAGAGGGAGCGCGTGCGTTCTCTGCAGGCGCATTCATCCTTTTATCAGGGCATATCGCTGCAATGGCGCCAGGTACGGCAACAGGAGCGGCAACACCGATTGGAATAACGCCAATAGGCAGAACATCGGTCGAGAACAAGACAGTCAACGCGTATGCAGCCAGGATGCGTGGAATCGCTGAGAACCGGAACCGATCTGCAGAGGTCGCTGAGAAGTTCGTGACAGAGGGGTTATCACTGACTGCTTGGGAAGCGCTGGAACATGGCGTGATCGATGTGGTAGCATCTGACAGGCGCGATCTTGTCAGCGCTGTTGATAACAGAACCGTGAACGTGAGCGGAGAATCAGTGACACTCCACACGTTGGGTGCAGTCATAATCACGCAGGAACCAGGGTTTGCATCATCGATCGTCGCTCTACTGAGCAACCCGCAGGTTGCGTTCGTACTCTTCTTAATCGGGCTCTATGGGATCATCTACGGTCTCAAAGCTCCCGGGACGTACGTTCCTGAGATGGTCGGCGCGATAGCGCTGATACTTGCGCTGTATGGCATGGGAATGTTTTCAGTCAGCACATTTGGTGTGCTATTGATCGTAGCCGGGATTATACTGCTCATAGCTGAGGTTTTAACACCAACATTCGGGATACTGACGGTCGGCGGCGCGATCTGCCTGATTCTTGGAGCTATCATGTTTCCGCAGGAGCCGTTCATGCCTTCTGAATGGATCAGCGACTTCATACACACAGTCTTCGCAATTGTAATCCTCTCTGTCGTGGTTATTGTAGCTGGTCTCGGTTTTGTTATGAAGACAAGGCTTACGAAACCAACAACCGGCGTGGAGGAACTGATCGGAGAAGTTGTCAAAGCAGAGACCGATATCGATCCGGAGGGAACCGTGCACATTCACGGCGAGATATGGAAGGCGTCTGCGGCAGATCCGGTACGGAAAGGCGAGGACGTGGTGATCATGGACGTGGACGGGCTCACGCTGGTTGTTGAGAAGATAAAACGATGAGTGTATTTTATTTTAGCAGCTTGGTACAAACAGATGGTGATTTAAAAAAAATAGTCAGATGGGCACTATCTCAAAAACCAGTGATTTGCTCTTTAAATCCTGATATTTAGAACTTTGTAGCTTTGAGGATTACATCTTAATCTATGAATGCATTATTAAAGCTTCGCCGTGCCTGCTCGCAGTATTCCCCAACTGCTTTATCTCCTTCACGCTTCATTTTATCTGCCCACTTTTCAAGGTCTGCACTGTCGCTCTCCATTACATAACTTATGACTGCATCTATCGAGCGTTTAGTTTCCAGAGGAGCAAGCACATCCCCGGCTTTCCTGTTGTATGCTATTACCTTTTGAAGGAGCTTTCTGTGATGGTTATAAATATCGAGCTTCTTCCCAAACACATCATCAAATATATTTTCTATGTATTTTTCATACCACTTTCTATGAAACCTGCAGAATCCAAGGTTTTCCGGAACGATCTCCCATACCCCGCGATTTGCCGACTTCTTTCCAAGCTCTTCAGGTGACTGGGGGGTATCTGAATAATCTGTGTGAAATTTGCCTGGTATGACTCCAGGTACGATGATTGCACCAAGCACCCGATATCTAATCTGGGCGATACAGCCATCGCCTTCCCCAAATGAAGCATAATGTGCAAAATCACTAAATTTCTCTTTTCCATTATTGCCATACACATCTTCAAAATACTTGCATGCGTAGCGTATCCCCTTACCAAGTGTTCGTGCGAACTCTGTGCGACCAAAAGCAACATCATCGATCAGTTTCATACAAAAATCCGAATTGAGTGCTGAATCCTGCAGCTCAAATGTGTCCGGATCGAAATTAATCGGCAGGTCTATATTAACATCTTCCTTGTTTAACAATCCAGCCTGCATCCATCCAAGCACCGCTGATGTCATATTACCAAATTCGATTGAATCAAAACCACACACGTCTGCTCTTTGCAGCAAGTTTTTTATCTCCTTAATACGAAAGACGCCAGAGTTCGGACCAAGCGAATTGGATGATTCATAATCCATCTTGGATCCTTCATAGACTTTCTTGCATGGTGTTGGACAACTGGGTTCGCCACAGGTACGATTGACAACTTTTTCCTCAAACGGCTTCAAAAAATTATCTTCTAACAATTCATAAAGATGCGCTCTTTTTTCAGATGGTATCGTATAATCAAAGTCAAACATAGGCAATTTCTTACCTGCTGATGCATAATTCGATGCAAGTGTCCCCCTTTTGTATTTTTTTGTTGCATCCTTTGATACGTTGAGCATCGATTCCCCGGAGAGCTTTTGAAAAATCTTATTTACTACAGTTCGGTCATTTAAGTCAACCGGGAACTCCCTGTCCTGGTTTCCTCCATAAACAATACCAACAACTTTATGATCCTGGGCAAGTAGAGAACCCATTCCACCACGACCTGCCCAGCAATCAGCATTAGGTACAAACTTACCTTTTTTTATTAGAGTTGAAACAAGAGCGCCCATCCTCGTGTTCAATGATGCTGGTCCAGCGGCAAGCATCCTCATGTCGATGTATTCCTCACCAACTTTAAAAGCATCTCTGTACTGCTCAAGCAAATGGGATTCAAGACTATAAAGTCCATCATCAAGATGTATATCTCTTAATATATCTTTCTGAATAGTGTAAAATTCTACATCCAATTTCCCGTCAATATTTTTTATGACTGGCACCATATAGTCATCTGTATTTGCTTTTCCCTCAATCTTTACAAAATCTATACCTGTTTTTGAGAATAAATATCCAGCACCGCCAACGGAGGTGATATGAAATCCTCCGGTCAATGGGGAATTTCCTGCAATAGTTATTCTGTTTACCCCGGGAAGTCTGCTGCCAGCAAATGGCCCTACTCCAATTACCACACAATCTGGATTTAACGGATCAAGCACGCTAAGAGCATAATCCACCACCCCTATAACATCAGCCTCATCAATGGTATCTACTGCATACGTACGTTTTTCTGCATCAATACTAAGTAACGTTTTTTTCATCAATAATCACCAAAATTCCATGCGATGAATTAAAAAGTTTTAAACACAGGAATTGCCTTGATAGTATCAACTTAACCCACATCGTATATATTATTTGTTAATTCACAAGGGATAGTTGAGTTTGAAATGCGCGGAAAAATGAGCAAAGAAAAATTTGGGTGAGAATCTGAAGAACACTGTTTGAAAAGCCAATCTGGCGACTTCACCTTTTATATAAAAACCCAACCACATGTTTTATAAATCTCGAAATAGTAAAGAAAGCAATGCAGGATTCAAATGTCATGTTCAGCACGTTTATAAAAACGCTTAGAGAAGACGGTGAATTGTTTGAAATCACAACTCCCGTGTCCCCAGAGTACGAGCTAACTCAGCTATCAAATAAGCATAAAGGAGCGATGCTGTTCCACAATGTGAATGGCTGGAAGGTGGCAGTAAACATTCTTGGTACGCGAGAACTGCTTGCAAAGGCACTTGACATTCCAAAAGAGGAGATAGTTCACACACTTTCAACAATAGACTCTGATGGAACTGTAAGAATAATTGATAAACCAAGAGAAGAAATGATCGAGGAAACAGACCTGAGCAAGCTTCCAATCCTCACGCACTATGAAAATGACGGCGGGGCATATATCACATCAGGTATTGTAATAAGTGAATATGGTGGTGTGGAGAATGCATCAATTCATCGGTTAATGGTCATCGATGGAAAAAAAGTTGCCGCACGGCTCGTGGAAGGGCGGCACACTGATAACTTGTACCAGAGAGCAAAGAAGGACAATAAGCAACTTCCAGTTGTTGTAGCCATTGGTGTTGATCCGGTAATACTCTATGCCGCTTGCACAAGGGTTCCCGAGGGGCGAGAATTTCATTATGCATCAGCCATAAAAGGCGAAGCTGTTGAGCTGTTTCGGTGTGAAAACGGTATCAAAGTGCCGCCTTGTGAAATCCTTCTTGAAGGTTATATTGATAAAGAGCTTCACAACGAGGGTGGCTTTGTAGATATTACAGGTACTTATGACAACACACGACTGCAGCCAGTTATACATATCACAAAAATACTCCATCGCAAGAACCCAATATATCACGCGATACTCCCTTCAAGTGGAGAACATAAAATCCTCATGGGCATACCTTATGAACCTCTCATATACAAAGAGGCACAAAAATATGCAAGGGTAAATAATGTAATACTGAGCGATGGCGGATGCTGCTATCTGCATGCTCTAATCCAGATATCAAAAAGACACGAACGCGAACCAGAAGCAGTAATTCAAGCAGCATTCAAAGCACACCGAAGCCTGAAGCATGTGGTTGTAGTAGACGATGATATTGACATCTTTAGTCCATTAGATGTAGAGTATGCCATTGCCACACGAGTGCAGGCAGACAAAGACCTTCATATTTACCCAAACCAGCGTGGAAGCAGTCTTGACCCAAGCAGGAAAACAGATGGTACAACAACCAAGATAGGAATTGATGCAACCTGTGAGCTTGCAAGAAAAAATGAATACCAGCGCATAACAACTTGATTGCTTGCGGGTATCGAGAGTTATTTTCTGCACAACGAAGTTGTACAGTTCTGTAGAATCATAAGAGCATCAAGTGATGAAACCCTGCCGTCGCCACTAACATCAGCAATAGTAAGTGTTTTAGGATCACAGGGGCAGTTGCCGACTGCTATTTGAAGTGCAATTGTAGCATCTGTTGAAGTGATTTGGGAATCGCCGTCAAGGTCGCCTTTCAGTGGTGTTTTTCCCCATGGATGCATCAGAGGGAAATAATCAATGCTGCTTCCGCCTGGAATATGATACGAAGTGTCGCCGATACCGTCGCTGTCGTTGTCACTTCCTGTGTAGTCTGAGTAATAGTTGCCAACGGTTGAGGTGTTCCACTGGTTGGTGCCTGTGTCATAAGCATTGTTGTTGGTGTTGTTGATGAGATTGTTGTGATAGAGTGTGTTGTTGCTCGAAGAATACAGGTAGATGCCGCAGTCGTTGTTCGATGCAGTGTTGTTCGTTAAGTTGTTGTTGCTCGAAGACCACAGCTCGATGCCGTCGTCGTTGTTCGAGCTTGCATTGTTGTTCGCGAGCGTGTTGTTGCTCGAAGAAGATAGCTCGATGCCGTACCAGTTGTTCGATGCAGTGTTGTTCGCGAGCGTGTTGTTGTTGCTCGAAGAAGACAACCAGATACCGTGGTAGCTGTTCGATGCAGTGTTGTTCGCGAGCGTGTTGTTGCTCGAATAACGCAGGTAGATACCGAGGTTGTTGTTCGATGCATTGATGCGTTCTATCCTCGAATTCTTTGTGTATGCGAGTAACACTCCCTGTTGGTTATTCGTCAGTGTAATGTCTTTAACCGTTATATTTGTGGAGTTCACAAGTCCAACAAAACCTGCATCACCAGAAACTTCCTTGTTCTGTTGGTCGATCCAGTAATAGATCGGTTTTCCATCTACCAGGTTGCTTGTGTCTATGCTATGGGTGTAGTGAGAGAGCATGTAGCCATCAACGCCAAAGTTGTAACTGTTTTCAGACAGTATGTTGTTCGTGAGCGTGTTGTTGCTCGAAGAGATCAGCCAGATGCCGCCGTGGTTGTTCGATGCAGTGTTGTTTGTGAATGTGTTGTTGCTCGAAGAATATAGGTAGATGCCGTACCAGTTGTTCGATGCAGTGTTGTTCGTGAGCATATTGTTGCTCGAAGAAGATAGCTCGATGCCGTACCAGTTGTTCGAGCTTGCGTTGTTGTTCATGAGCGTGTTGTTGCTCGAAGAAGATAGCTCGATGCCGCAGTCGTTGCTCGCGAGCGTGTTGTTGCTCGAATAACGCAGGTAGATGCCGAGGTTGTTGTTCGATGCATTGATGCGTTCTATCCTCGAATTCTTTGTGTATGCGAGTAACACTCCCTGCGGGTTATTCGTCAGTGTGAGGTCTTTCACCGTTATATTTGTGGAGTTCACAAGCCCAACAAAGCCTGCATCACCAGGAACTTCCTTGTTCTGTTGGTCGATCCAGTAATAGATCGGTTCTCCATCTACCAGGTTGCTTGTGTCTATGCTATGAGTGTAGTGAGAGAGCATGGAGCCACCAACGCCAAAGTTGTAACTGTTTTCAGACATTATATTGTTCGCGAGCGTGTTGTTGCTCGAATAATCCAGCCAGATGCCGCCGTGGTTGTTCGATGCAGTGTTGTTTGTGAATGTGTTGTTGCTCGAAGAATATAGGTAGATGCCGCACCAACTGTTCGAGTTAGCGGTGTTGTTCGCGAGCGTGTTGTTGCTCGAATCATACAAGGTAGATGCCCCAGTAGTTGTTCGAGTTTGCGGTGTTATAAGAGATGTTGCAATGTTCCACGGTGTGAAGATATATTCCAGCCTTCCAGTCTCCGGTGGTATTTTCGACCGTGAACCCGCTAATGTTCACGTAATCCTTGGTCACTTTAAAGACATCGTCATTTAAGTTTGATGCGCTCACGATGCAGTTTGCTGAGCCGTTCTCAGAGCGGATGGTTAAATGCGACTTGCTCACATCCACGTTTTCGTTGTATGTGCCATCTCTAACGATGATGATTTCGCCTTCTGAGGCGTTATTAACTGCCTGCTGGATTGTCTGATTTCCTTCTTCTGGCACATAAATCGTATCAGCGGATGCGCATCCAATGCTTATAACTGCCAGTACTGCGAAAAGAAGTGCAAACACCGATATCTTCCAAGATATGTTTCTTTTGCTTTTCATTTCTTTCTTCTCTATTTTTTAGTTACTTTCACTCATTTCTATTTATAAAATTTTCGATAACGTTCGTTGTTTCTGAACTTGATTGCTAGCGCAATCAAGAGTCACGAGTTACCTTCTGCGAAAGCGAAGTTGTGCAGTTGTTAGGTTAATCTATGCATATGGAGTATGCAGTTACTGGTTATCTCTGCACAACGGAGTTGTGCAGATTTCAGTAAGTTTTTTAACTACCTTGCTCTATTATAAAGCAGACGAATAAAGCAGACGATCTTGCTCTTGTCTTTGATTGTTGTTTTTAAGTTTTGTAGATATTTCAGGGAAACGGCGTAGTGAAGCTAATAAAATGTTTGTGTTTTTGGAGATTATAGATGGTTGAGACGTATGATGCATCTCGTATACAGGTACTCGAAGGGCTGGAGGCTGTGCGCAAGCGGCCAAGCATGTACATTGGTAATACTGATTTGCGTGGTTTACATCACCTTGTTTATGAAGTGGTTGATAACAGTATAGACGAAGCTCTTGCAGGATACTGTACCAGTATTCAGGTGGCTATACACGAAGACAACAGTGTCACTGTAAAAGATAATGGCAGGGGGGTGCCTGTTGACAAGCATCCCAAGTACAACAAGTCCGCTCTTGAGGTGGTGATGACGGTGCTGCATGCTGGCGGTAAGTTTGATTCAACCTCTTACAAGGTGTCAGGCGGGCTTCATGGTGTTGGCGTGTCAGTTGTAAATGCTCTTTCTGAGCGGTTCGAGGTAGAGGTCTGCCGGGATGGGAAAAGATATTACCAGAGTTACGAGAGGGGTAAACCTACAACAAGCCTTGAAGTCATCGGTACAAGTGAAGAGCGGGGCACTACAGTCACATTCAAACCAGACACAACCATATTTGAGTCAACAGAATACAACTTTGCCGTACTTTCTAACCGTCTTCGAGAATTAGCTTTTCTGAATAAAGGTGTCACGATTTTCATAAAAGATGAGAGAAGCACTGACGAGCACACCTACCATTATGAAGGCGGAATAGCATCTTTTGTAGAGTATTTGAATAAAAATAAAAATACACTTCACAAAACCCCTATATTCTTCCAGCGAGAGAAAAACAACATCCAGATAGAAATCGCCATGCAGTACAATGACAGCTATGTCGAAACCATCCACGCATTTGCTAACAATATTAACACGCATGAAGGCGGAACGCATCTCAGTGGATTTAAAGCAGCCCTCACACGCGTTGCCAATGACTATGCCAGAAACAATGGCCTCTTCAAAGGCACAGAGAAGCTCTCTGGCGATGATGTGCGTGAAGGCTTGACGTGCGTTATCAGTGTCAAGCTCACAAATCCGCAGTTTGAAGGGCAGACTAAAACAAAACTTGGAAACAGCGAGGTGAAAGGTATCACTGAAAGCATGGTTGGTGATGGCCTCTCCGAGTTCTTTGAAGAAAACCCTGCAACTGCAAAGACAATTCTGGAAAAATCCATTCAAGCATCCCAGGCAAGAGAAGCAGCACGCAAAGCAAGAGAGCTCACTCGCAGAAAAAGTGCACTTGAAATAACCAGTTTACCTGGAAAACTTGCAGACTGCCAGGAAAAAGATCCTGAAAAAAGCGAACTGTACCTTGTAGAAGGCGATTCTGCGGGAGGCTCTGCAAAACAGGGACGAGATCGCAAATTCCAGGCGATACTACCACTTCGAGGCAAGATATTAAATGTTGAAAAAGCACGGCTTAACAAGATTCTTGCAAACGAGGAAATACGTACACTCATAACGGCTTGTGGTGCTGGTATTGGCGATGAGTTCGATTACGAAAAAGTCAGATACAAGAAAATCATCATAATGACCGATGCTGATGTGGACGGCTCTCACATACGAACACTGCTTCTAACCTTATTCTATCGCTACATGCGACCGCTAATCGAAATGGGATACATGTACATTGCACAGCCGCCCCTGTATAAGATAAAAAAAGGAAGAGCTGAATATTACTCCTACAGCGACTCTGAACTCAAAACCATGCTTGAAAAAATCGGGGAGAAAAACACAAACATTCAGCGATACAAGGGACTTGGAGAAATGAACCCTGTGCAGTTGTGGGATACAACGATGGATCCGGAACATCGCACAATGCTGCAGGTAACAATGGAAGACGCTCTTGCAGCAGAGGAAATGTTCAGCGTGCTCATGGGGGACAAAGTCGAACCACGACGAGAGTTCATCTTCAAACATTCAAAGGAAGTCGTTAACCTGGATGTGTGACCATGACTGAAGAAATCTCTGAAAAAATTGTACCAGTTCTGATTGAAGACGAAATGAAGCGCTCATATATCGACTATGCCATGAGCGTAATCATAGGCAGAGCCCTGCCAGACGTGCGGGACGGACTAAAACCGGTGCATCGGCGCATCCTCTATGCCATGTATGAACAGGGAATGACATCAGATAAACCCTACAAGAAATCTGCAAGAATCGTTGGCGACGTGCTTGGTAAGTACCATCCACATGGCGACACAGCAGTATACGACACCATCGTTCGCATGGTACAAGATTTCTCACTTCGCTATCCTCTTCTCGATGGGCAGGGTAACTTTGGCTCAATAGATGGTGACAGCGCAGCAGCCATGCGATACACCGAGGTAAGACTTGCAAAAATCGCTGATGAAATGCTTTCTGATATCGACAAGGAAACATGCAATTTTACAGCAAACTACGATGGCAGCTTAAAAGAACCAACCATCATCCCTGCAAAACTTCCAAACCTGATGATTAATGGCTCCACAGGAATCGCTGTAGGAATGGCAACCAACATCCCGCCGCATAATCTCGGTGAAATAGTGGATGGAATTATTCTTCTAATCGATAAACCGGATGCAACAATCCTTGAACTGATGGAATTAATCAAAGGTCCGGACTTTCCAACAGCAGCAACGATACTCGGACGGGCAGGCATCCTGAACGCGTACACAACAGGGCGCGGAAGCATTAAGCTGCGAGCTGTTGCTGAAATCGAAGAAAACAAACAGCACAGGAGAATACTCGTAACCGAGCTACCATACCAGGTTAACAAAGCGAGACTGATCGAGAACATAGCAGCGCTTGTGCGGGACAAAAAAATCATCGGCATAACCGACCTTCGCGACGAATCAGATAAAGATGGGATGCGGATAGTAATTGAAATCTCGCGAACTGCGAACCCGCACGTGGTTTTGAACCAACTCTACAACCACACCCAGATGCAAACAACCTTTGGTGTCATCAACCTCGCAATCGTTAATGGAGCACCAAAAGTCCTCAACCTCAAAGAAATACTCACACACTACCTCGCGCATCGAAAAGAAATTATCACACGCAGAAGCCAGTACGACCTGAACAAAGCAGAACAACGCGCCCACATCCTCGAGGGATTGAAAATAGCTCTCGATAACATCGACAGAATCATAAAACTCATACGCGCATCCGGAACACCAGAAATTGCAAAAAGAGGACTTATCGAACAATTCAACCTTACGGAAATACAGGCAAAAGCAATCCTCGAACTGCGCCTTCAAAAACTCACAGCACTTGAGCAGGATAAAATAGACGAGGAACACAAAAAACTGCTCACAGCTATAACAAAGCTAAAAGAAATCCTTGCAAGTGAAACAAAAATTCTCAGTATAATCAAACAGGAACTACAGGAACTGAAAACAAAATACGTGAGCCCCCGCAGAACGGAAATAATAGAAACAGACGAAACCATTGAAATCGAAGACCTGATAACAAAAGAAGACGTGGTAATAACAATCACCAACACAGGATACATCAAACGCCAGCCAATAGACGCTTATCGACAACAACTACGGGGCGGCAGAGGTGTAACAGGCATGGGAACAAAAGAAGAGGATTTTGTAAGAGGGCTCTTCATTGCATCCACTCACGATTACATACTGTTCTTCACAGACCGTGGACGCGTTCACTGGCTAAAAGTATACGAAATACCGGACGCAAGCCGTCAATCCAAAGGCAAAGCCATAATCAACCTGGTAGAACTAACACCCGATGAAAAAATAACAGCAGCCATACCAATCTCATCCTTCGATGACAAACACTACCTGATCATGGCAACCAGGAAAGGAATCATTAAAAAAACAATCCTCAACGCCTTTAAAAATCCACGAAAAGGTGGGATAATCGCAATAAATCTCGACGATCAGGACAAACTCATAACAGTAAAACTAACAGATGGAACAAAACAAATCATCATTGGCACAAGCCACGGCAAAGCCATCCACTTCAACGAAATACAGGTACGAGATGTGGGGCGCAGTGCCCGCGGTGTAAAAGGCATCAAACTCATTCGAGAAGACATTGTAATCGGGATGGCAGTAGCAGAAGAAAACGCAACACTACTAACAATCACAGAAAACGGATACGGCAAACGAACAAACTTCAGCGAATATCGTACCACAAACCGCGGCGGGCAGGGGATAATTAACATCATCTCAAACCCAAGAAACGGGAAAGTGGTGGATGTCAAAACCGTAACAGAAACAGACGAAATAATGATAACAACACAATCAGGCATAATCATCCGAATATTAGTAAAAGGTATTCGCACACAGGGACGCAACACCCAGGGAGTACGCATAATGAAGGTACAAACCAACGACTTTGTCGTTGCAACCGCACGCCTCGCACAAGAACAAGACATAGAATAAAAAAAATCAAGGGATCTTGAGATAACGGTTTATATATACAATCGCTCACGCTAATAAAGAAAGGCACTTCAAAAAGGGATTTTGGCCATGGCAAAGTTTACTGAAATTGAAACAGAAATTTTGAAACGTGTTACCGATGACCGTTTGCGAAGCAGTCTTGAAAAGATTAGAGAGGCTATGGAAGATATTTGGGCTGATGATGCTCCACGCATTATACAGGACTATACTGATCATGGCATTAAACATAGTGAACGATTGGCAGATTTTGCGAGTAAATTGCTACAAGCGAATGGTGGCAGAAATCTTTCAGCCCAAGAAACGTATCTGCTCTTGGCTGGCATTTACTTGCATGATATTGGTATGCAATGCGATGTAGTTAAATTTCCAAAGATTAAAGAAAGAGCAGAGACTTTAGGCGCAGAATTTGAAGTTGAGTTCACTGCAAAGACCGCCAGTAAATATGGTATAGAGGAACAGAAAGCTGTCCGAAAGAATCATCAGTATTTGACTGCCGCTTGGGTAGATCATGCTAATCGCACTGGTGAAACGGTATTAGGTCATGCAGCTAAGACAATTCCAGAAGAACTTGTGGATGATCTAATGGATGTATGTAAACATCATGCAAAGTTGCCTATTACCGATTGCCCTCTCAATTTTAAGTTTGATCCAACTGAGCGTAAACAACTGGTAGCTTCACTTTTGCGCTTTTCAGATGAATTAGATGTAGATGGGCGCCGTGTATCCATCGAAACAGTGAAGAACTTCTCACTTGATCCTCACAATAGCATTCATTGGTGGCTTCATAATCGCACCAAAGTTATTTTTAGCACTCGCAATACAATTATTATGACTATACGACTGCATCCAGATGACATAAAACAGTATGGTTCGTATATCCATGAAGCATTCATTACTGAATTTCAGACAAAGAATCGACCTATATTAAGTGTGCTTGCACGGGATGGCATCCCGATTGTGATAAGCGATGATTCTAAAGTAGTGGAACATGACCGCGCTGAGCGATTGCCTTTTAAAATCGTCCAAGCATTAGAAGTCATTCAACAAGAGCACAACCCTCTGATCGAACTTGCTGAGGAGGTTCGCACCTGGCTACGAGCAATTCGGTATGAGGTTAGTGACCTTCAAAAGCGTGATGATCGCACAGTGGATATGGTTGCGACACTGGAGTTAGGTACGGTAAAGCAACGTGTACTTGTGCGCTGCATTGGTGGTGAAATTACTTCCAAAGATGTGGATTCGCTGGATAAAGTTCTTGACCGCAAGACTCCACAAGGATGGCTAATCAGCGACAAACGTGTATCTAATGGGGCTCGCAATCGAGTAGCTGGGGATGATGCGTTTCGGATTTTCAATCTATCAGATTTTTTACGGCAGATGGTATGGGGGCCATATTTTGACGCACTTAAGGCTTTGGTAGAGAAAAGCCAGATACCTTCCCTGTATGTGGACTTCGGGTGTTATAAACAAATAATGGATGCGAGTGGGAATATTATTGACGAAGAGAAATATCCTAGCTTAGATGAGTACATAGATAATTGGCTTACTGAACGCGGTAAGATGCATATTTCACTTTTAGGCGAGTTCGGGACAGGTAAAACGTGGTTCTGTCGCCACTATGCCTATCGCCGGTTGGAGAGCTATCTTAAAGACCCGGTCAACGAGAGGTTACCAGTGCTTATTACCCTCCGCTCATTTGCTAAAGCCATGACTGCACAACAGTTGATTAACGATGCTCTTTTAGAACAATACAGGCTACCTTTTGTTGGCAGTGCCTTTGAGGTTTTTCAGGAGATGAACAGGCGTGGAAAGTTACTATTAATTCTTGACGGCTTCGATGAGATGGCTCGACAAGTCGATTACCAGACAGTAGTGGATAACTTTTGGGAATTAGCTAATTTGGTAAAAGAAGGAAGCAAAGTAATCTTAACCAGTCGCACAGAGTACTTTCGGTGGGCTAAGGAGTCGGAGAAGATACTTGGGGGAGAAGAGTTTGGTAGGTGCAAAATCCAATTATCTCCGCCTAAGTTTGAGGTATTGAACTTAGAGCCGTTTAATGATGATCAAATTCGGCAGGTAATAAAATTGCGATTAGGTGCAAAAGACGGGGCTCCTGTGGCAGAGCGCATTTTGAATAAACCAAATCTGGCTGGGATGGCACGCAAGCCTGTTTTAATAGAATTATTGTTGGCAGCATTGAACGAGGTCAGTTCCGACGTGCTGGAGAATCCTGCTGAGGTCTATTTGTATGCTACCAACAAATTGCTCTTGCGCAATATAGATACAAAACGTACTTTCACTTCAACTTCTGATAAGTTATACTTTTTATGTGAACTTGCTTGGGAAATGATTGATTCCGGTGAATTGCGCATACACTATGCTGAAATTCCAGGACGTATTAATAAATATTTTGAACAAAAGATTAAGGATAGGCACGACTTAGACAATTGGGATTTTGACCTACGTAGCCAAACACTTCTTCATCGAGATGCTGCTGGTTATTATGAGTTTGCACACAAAAGCTTGGCTGAATATTTTGTTGCATTAAAGTTCGCTGCCGAGTTGGGTTGTCTTTCACCAGCTTTTATGCAGAACTATTGTGAAGCTGATGGCCAGCCTTGCTTGATTCCAATAAAACAAAAGAATATCACTGAGTTGGCAGAGACGTTTGGTGCAATAGCACTGACTGATAGCCGTATGTATGCTGTGCGAGATTTATTATATGAAATGGTTGCTGAAAATGCTGCAAAAAGATTATGGGATGTAGTTAATGAAACAAAGGGGAAAACGCCAGAACAGGTGAAGTATGCAGGTGGTAATGCAGCTACTTTATTGATGCTGAAGGGAGAGTCTTTCTCAAAAGCAAAATTGTCTCACACGGTATTACAAGGTGCTGATTTAAGAGGGGTTAAACTATTGGAATTACAGGATTGTAATTTAAGTGAAGCGGATATCAGAGGAAGTAAGTTTTCAGAAGATGCTTTAAAGTCTGCTAAATTAAATCAGACCCAAATTAATATCATTTTATTTGTAGAGAATGATCAAAAAAAGGCTTCTGAAATTCTTAATCATATTTTTTGTAATAAAGAACACGGAAATGCACTTAAGGGACTTGGAATTAGTATAGTATATCCAGTAGAATTTGATGACTTGAAAAAAACTGTAGTTATTATTCCCCTGGGAATAAATAATTGCGATTTTTGGGTGGAGGCAAAAAAAAATCTCTTACAATCACCGATAATTAACCAAGTAGCATTCTATGATACTGAAAGAGAGATCCTCAAAAGATATCTATCAGAAGAAAAACTTAATATTATTTTTAAACAAGAATTAGATAGCAGTTGCTGGTGGCAACACAATTACAGAAAATCAGATAAAAATTCCAAGTCTGCTTAGGCAACACACCTTCTCAGGACAAACCCAAAGAAGCCTCAATAGAATAGATAACCATCAAATTAGAAACACGAAATTCACGGGGTAATTTGACAGCCTCCAACAGAATCCATCTGGAAAGCACAATCTATATAACATGTGATGTTGTATGTGCAAAAAAGTTATAAAGGCACGTAATCATGGATCGGATAGATAATACAATAGATGCTTATTTTAACAAATTCACAACCAAACAGAGTATTATAATACCATTGGTGGTTGTTGTAATATCACTGTTGATACTTACAGCCACAACACTTACTGTGGGAACACCGGTAAAACTTGGGATGGAATTTGTAGGTGGGTCAGCGATAATAATAGATACGCCAGAGTCACCCGGAGAGCTTCAAGAAGCATTTTCAGACTATCCACTCCACAGTGAGCCGCGTGAACATGGAAATCGTAAGTTACTCCAGTTTGAATCGATGAGCCAGGAAAAACAAAACGAACTAACGAACTTTGCAGTTAAAGAATACGGCTCAGAAAATGTTGAAATGCGACAGGTTGGTGAGGTTTTCGGAAAAAGCCAGCAGATAAGAGCCGTTCAGGCGGTAGTAATTGCTTTTTTGCTTATGGCAGCAGTGGTACTTATACTATTTAGAAAGATAATTCCTGCTGTAACAGTGATATTTGCAGCCTTTGCAGACATCATCTTTGCAATGGCGATGATGAACATCTTTGGTTTAACTCTTACTTTTGGCACTTTTGCAGCAATCCTAATGCTTATAGGCTATGCAGTGGATACCAATCTTCTTCTAACAAATCGTGTGCTTAAACGAAGAGGCGATCCGATGGGGCAGATAAAAAATGCCATGAAAACAGGACTTACCATGACCAGCACCACACTTGCAGCACTGCTTGTACTATTTCTTATCTCGACAATCTCTTATCTTGCAGTATCCAGCTTTACACGTATCGATATTGTGCGCGACATAGCTGTTGTGTTAATCTTTGGACTGCTCGCTGATGTGATGAACACATGGATGTTTAACACCGGGATACTTCGAAAATACATAATAATGCCGCGAGGCGGGAGATAAATCATGGCAATCGAGAATAGCCTGCTTAAAAATCCACGAGTATTATTGTTACTTGCAGGTTTAATCATATCTCTTATATTCATATACCCGCATCCGACAGATGAAGGAATCGATACCAATCTAAAATACGGGCTTGAGCTTGAAGGAGGCTCATGGTTACAACTACGAATGCAGGGTGCAATTATTGAACTGGATGCAGATCCTTCACAAATCATTCAAAGCGAGTACAGTACGTACCTTGATGACAGAGACCTAAAGATAACACGAGTAAAAAGCGATTCTATTCGGTTTACTACTACTAAAGATGTAACCAGGCCACAGATAGAAGAACTTGACTATGGCACAGCAAGCCTGCTCAAAGAAGAAACGACTACTCTTGTTGCTATCAGCACAACAAAAGAACGGGTGATTCAAACCTATCTTCAGAACCATCTTGCAACCGAGGTGAAGATACTCCAGACTGAAGATGGCACAGCCTATGAAATACGAACCAACACCAGCGAAACGCAG
Organism: Candidatus Argoarchaeum ethanivorans; assembly: GCA_004193545.1. Classification (GTDB taxonomy): domain Archaea; phylum Halobacteriota; class Methanosarcinia; order Methanosarcinales; family EX4572-44; genus Argoarchaeum; species Argoarchaeum ethanivorans. Next base: position 56,429 of record RPGO01000004.1, read on the forward strand.
ATTGAGCAGGTTTTGGCACCAACTGGTGGTAAGCTGCTTAGCTACGTTGAAGGTGTGAGTAGTGAAACCAGGGATGACACCAAGCAGATACTCGATGCAAAGCTCAATGGGATAGGATTAAAGGATATACCAATCAGAACCATTGGAGATGACTACATCCTAATCGACCTTGCAGGTGTTGATATTGCAACAGCGCTTCGCATTGCAGCAACACCAGGCAAATTTGAAATCCGCATCCAAACAGAGGGAAATGAAACAAACAAAACAGCACACGTGCTTTATGGTGATCAGATCACAAGTGTTGGCATACCACAACAGTACGAGGGCGCATGGGGCGTATCGTTCAGGCTCAAGGATGAGGGTGCAGTAGCACTCAGGGATGCAGCGATTAGATACGATGCCACCACAGAACCACAGAACCACCACCTTATCATGTACCTTGACAACAACGAGATATTCAGCGGACCGCTTGCTGCCGGGCTTGCCCAGAACATCCAGAACATACCAGTTAAAGACCTTAAAGCTCAAACCGGGATCGGTGAAGAAGGTGGACAGAAGGCAAAGGAACTGCAGGTCCACCTGCGTGCAGGAGCGTTGCCGGTAAACGTAGAAGTGATTGGTTCGGGACAGGTGCCAGCAACTCTTGGAGCACAGTTTAAGAAACAGCTTGCTGCTGCCGGAATTATAACACTGATAGCAGTAGCATTGATCGTTTATCGCCGCTACAGGCACAGGGAAATCATTATGCCAATGCTGATAACAACATTCAGCGAAGTCGTTATGATACTTGGGTTTGCAGCAGCCATTAAATGGCAGTTAGATCTGCCAAGTCTTGTTGCAATCATAGCAGTTATTGGAACAGGCATTGATCATCTGATCATCATTACCGATGAGGTGCTGCACAAAGAACGAGGCGAACTGCCAACAGAAAGAATTTTTAAAGCTCGAATAAAAAAAGCTTTTACCATCATATTTGCAGCAGCAGCAACAACTATTGCAGCCATGATACCACTTGGATACATGGGCTTTGGTGCACTGCGAGGGTTTGCTATTGTAACTATTGTTGGCATACTGATAGGAATCTTCATCGCACGACCAGCCTACGGCGCAATAATTAAACACATCATCGTTTAGGGATATGAATTTTCCAACCTCTGGTTTGATTACTACATTCCTTTAATGACTTTTTTTACATCAGGATTCTTTTTATCAAACACGCATGACGTTTGCCACATGCATGAAGCATGAAAAATTTTATTACTGCTATTATCTCTTCAAGCGATACCAATGTTTTTCATAGGAAATAATACTGAGATTGCTGACGCCTTCCTTTAACAAAGCCCCAGCCATGCCACACCCGATTAAAATCGGGTGCATCCCTGCCATGCTCATTATCATTTTATGTCTTTATTTCTTCAAATTCATTGCTAATAAAAAAGAAAGGTTTACTTATTTTCCTCTCCTTCTGATCTTACTTATTACAATAATGCTTAACAACCCAACTAAAGCCACTAATCCGATTGGTGTTAGCGTTGGGACTTGTGCTGCAACTGGTGGAGGCGCTGTGGTGTAGGTTCAGTGCTTTCCACAGTAATACACCAGCGAGTCCAGAAACTATTGAAGTCGTTAATGTAAACATAAACTACTGCAGGACGTTTCTCCATTGAATGTCAAAGAAGTAATGTTTAAAGATTTATTTAGAAATACTTGTTTTCTCTGCGAAATACATGCCAAGAGCAAGAAATATCCCAGTAATTGTACCAAAAATAATATATGCACTCAGACCCCAAAAAAGAGGTGATTTAGGTGGCATATTACTAATTCCATATATTATGATGCTTATTTTAAAAACAAATAATGCTCCAAATGCAAATCCTAATCCCCCAGCTATAGACATACACAAGATTTTTTTTATATTTTTCGAAGCAATACCATAAAATATTCCTGTTATTAATCCACCAAACAAGAAACTGATAAAGAACATAAGAAATGGGAGAAAACTTTGGGGCAATAGAAATGATAGAAAAAACAAAATAAGAACTGTAAATGGGTACAAGAACACAAATGACATTATAAATCCAATAGGGATCCCAATAGAACCCAATAAAGCGAGATATAATATCTTCTTAGTATTTCTGGACATAATGCCAAGTGATACACCACCAATCGCTCCAAAAATTAACAGTCCGATAATATTAGGATTTGCATATCCCATGGCATTAAACGAAACTTCAGGATAAAATTTAAAAGGAAAAAAGCTGCCAAATCCAAATCCTACTGCACCTGTCAGTAGGTATTTTAACAACATAGTGTAATTCTTAATTTTAAAACGATTTAAAATATTCATATATTCATAGTACCACCATACTTTTTCTTTTTATTATAGTATAACACTTGCAGTTAAAAAGACAAGAGAATCTATTCTTTCTTCTTTATAGCTTCGTTTACAAGAATAACCAGCATCAATATAACAAGAACTAACATTCCGACAGATGATAAAACAGGAACAGGTACTGCACCTGCTTTTTTAGTAGTTCTTATATCCCCCTCAACAACACTGCCTGCTTCTCCAGATACCTCGACAGAACCCTCCTCTGTTTCTGTGCTTGCTGTTACCGTATAAACCTGCTCCTCTGAAACGATAACTAAATATTGTCCGTTCTCATCAGTTAAAGTGGTAAACAACCTTACTCCGTTCTCATCATAAACATCAATTACTGCATTAATTATTATGCTCCCATTTTCATCTGTTACAGTCCCTTCAATTCTAAAAGCTTCTGGCTCTGGAATAAGATGCAGTATTCCTCCCACACCCGCGGTCGTATTACTGGAATGGATAAATCTCTGTTTATACGGAGCATGTCCATCTAAGTTTACAACAATATCGTGAATCCCGGGAGAAACGTTGTTGATTAAGAAACTTCCATTTTCACCAGCAAATGTATAGTAGGTGTCGTTACTTAAGATGACAACTATTGCACCAGTTGTATCACTTCCTTCAATGATGCCTGTAACAAAGTCACTAAGCTTTGGAATGATTTTTTCAGGATGATAATATCTACCATCTACATCAATCCATGGATGCTCAGGTGAATCTCCTAAGAGTTCTATTGTGTGTGTGAATGTGCCACCTATTATTGGAACATTTATATCTATGGTTATATGTGCATATTTAGGAGAGTCAGGAAAATTATTCAAACCTCCAAACTTACTTATGAAATCACTGGTAATTTCCTTTAATTTATAGTGCTGATCGTTAAATTTAATTTGATGACCATTCAATTGATCCTCTTCGTCCCAGATGTAGGGAGGTAGCCAACCTATTCCCCAGCAGCCAAATGGGATCTTAATTTGTTTCCATTCTATGTGAGGAGGAAAGGGGAAATAAATAATGACCGGCACGTTTATAGTAACATATCCATTTGTTACATCAGTATCTCTTTCAAACAATCCATTATTATTCCTGTCAGTACAACTTGCGTGTGAACCTTCTTCAATAAGTATGCCTGCGTGTTCTCCCACTCCAAATTGCGGATTGACGTATTCATTATTAGGCATCATATCCAAATGAGCCGAAGCCACCACCCTTGTAACCTCTTCTGTATCTTTGTCAACAAACACAAATACCGTTTCCCAATCATGGTAATGTTTGTTTACATAATCATTAAAAGCGTAATAGAACCAATATTCATATACTATTTCATCGCCGGTTTCAGCAATATGGTAAAATATGGTGAAATTATCCCATTTTTGATCTTCACTTAATTCAAGATATTCTGTTTTACTCTTTTCCCCACTTGTTTCGAAGATGTCGTCGGTGTAAAAGAAAGGAGTAGTGGCGAAGTACTCTTCTGTTGAGCCGAACCACATATTCGGTGCGAATAAAATTGCTTTAGGTTTCACCGTTACAGTTGCATATTTCATATCGACATCCAAAGGTCCGATGGTGCCACCAGGTCCACTTGCTTGAGAATCTGTTATCTTGAGACCTACAATATAGATGCCTTGACTATCCCATGTCCACGAAGGTTTGACATCTGTTGAGTCATCAAACTCTCCATCATAGTCCAGGTCCCATTCATATTTTGCTATCGTCTCATACCAAGAATGATCTGGCGGAAACATTTTGCTTTCCGGGTCATAAGATTTTGAACCATCAAGTTGTACTGGGATCCCTTCATAACCTTCGTATGGTCCATCGGGATCCGCAACAGGTTTCCATGGTGGTGCAGTAATATGCACGATACAAGTATCTGTATCTCGAAGAGGTTGATCGCTGTTGTCTGTGACTCTTAAACTTGCAGTGTAATCCTTTGCACTCTTATCCCAATCTATACTACCGTCAAGATTGTAGTACGCTGGATATGTATGTTCAACGATCAAATCAGTGCCGCTGTAATCCCCTGTTCCATCACTTTCAAAGTCCCACTCATACAACACAATCTCCTTAGCTGGATCAGTGTGATGAGATCCAGATGCATCGAACTTAACAGGTATAGTTGGTGGATGCGCTTCGACATCATGCCCTGCTTCTGCAAGTGGATACCCTTTTGTAATCTCATTACCCAGTTCATAGATATATGCATAGCCATAACCGCCAATCCAGAAGTGATCGTTCGGACCGAAACCCATACCTTCGACGACGGCAGCCTCTGTGTAGCTGTATCTCCCAATCTCGGCCCAGGTATCAGTACTGTCGTTATACTGCCACTTTGCGATTATGTCGGAGGTCATATCCGAGATCCAGAGATATCCACCAACGTATTCCATACCATCGTGGTGGCTTCCCGCGTAATCTGGAGTAGTGAAAATGTATTGCCAGGTCTCATCCATAAAGTCAGCATCACCGTCGGTGTCGCTGAGCTGAAGTATCTTGCGGTCATAGTTGCCCGCATACCAGACGTTCCCCGCTGGGTCATAAGCCAGTGATTGTGTTTCATACGGAGAAGGAGGAGGATTGGCAATCTGGTCGATGTAATTCCAGTCGTGATCCCACTTGTTGATACCATGCGGCCATGCACCGAGGTATACGCCTGTTGAGTCTACATGGAATTCATCTGACGCCCAACCGCCGGTATCTGCGTACTCCGTTATATCAAAAGAAGAAACAATCTCGAAATGCCTTGGTTCGATGGGTCCGGTGTGAGTGGGATGATCTGGGTGTTGACGGATGTCAATATAGGGAGTTGGATCAGCTGCACTACCCTCGTTAGTGACCCAAACCTTAACCTTGTACGCAATAGTCCTTGATCCCTCTCTCTGTAGGAAGTAAACATATTGAATCTCATCACCCCATTCAGGAATCCCATAGTATTCTACATAGCCCCCAGCCGCCCATACTAGCCCCGTGCCAGGTGCATTGAGCTTGCTGTAAACATGATAATCATCGCCGGGAGCTCCTGCACATGGCACCACTCCCGCAAACATCGACCCAACTACAATCAAACAACTCAATATTTTCATCATATTCTTTCGCATGATTTTACCTCCCATTTTTTGTTTCTCTTTTAAGTCACTATACCCCGTACTTATAGGTATAGGGCTTGTTAGTGATTTTCTTTTTATAAACATTTCAGTTTCTCCCAGTAATTCCCACGTCCCAATATATCTCCCAACAAATTCCCATCTGTGACCAGTATATCCATACACCTACCTCAATGAAGGCATCCCATACAAAGCTTGTGATTGTAAAATATTATGGTAAATGTTTATACAGAATGCAGAACAGCATACCTGTGATAGAAAGCTATAAAAAAACAGATACTGTTTAGTATATTAATGACTAATCCAAGAGCGCGTGTATTATGAAGTTTAACCCAGAAGATTTTAAAAAAACGAAACATGCTGATTTTGATGTGCTGTGGGATAAAGGAAGAGAAATACTAACCAATCTCAACACAAACAGGAAGTATCCCCGCAGGAGCATTTCTTTTGGAAAGTTACACCCTGTTTTTGATACTATTTATCGTTTGAGAGAGTCATATCTCAGGCTTGGTTTTGATGAGGTGTTAAACCCGTTAATTGTGGATGAAAAAGAGGTTCACCGACAGTTTGGCTATGAATCTCTTGCTGTACTTGATCGGTGTTTTTATCTTGCCGGTTTACCGCGTCCTGATATTGGCATTTCAGACGAGCGGGTACTAAAAATTAAACAACTTCTTAATATTGACGATAAACGTGTTGAGGAGATTCGCCAGATTCTTCATAGCTATAAAAAAGGTGAGGTTGAGGGGGATGATCTTGTGTCGGTGATTAGCCATCGGTTGGACGTTTTGGATTCATCAGTTGGCACGATGATTGAATTGGTGTTTCCGGAATTTAAGGAATTAAAGCCCGAACCTACGCGAAGGACGCTTCGGAGCCACATGACCTCGGCATGGTTTATCACTCTTAAAGAGCTGTGGGAATACACAAACCTGCCACTTCACCTGTTTTCTGTTGACCGCTGTTTTAGACGTGAGCAACAGGAAGATGCTACACGGCTTATGGCGTATCATTCAGCATCCTGCGTGATAATGGATGAAGATGTTAATGTGGATGATGGAATGGCAGTTGCTGAAGGAATACTCTTACAATTCGGTTTTGAGGACTTTAAATTCATTCCTGATGAAAAAAGAAGCAAATACTATATTCCTGATACTCAAATCGAGGTCTTTGCTTATCATCCCAAACTTATCGGCTCAAACACCAAGTACTCGGACGGCTGGGTTGAGATTGCCACTTTTGGTATTTATTCACCGACAGCTCTTGCAGAGTACAGCATACCCTATCCTGTTATGAACCTCGGGCTTGGGGTTGAACGCCTTGCCATGATACTCCACAATGCAACTGATGTAAGAGCACTCTCATATCCCCAGTTTTTGCAATACCAGCCTGGATGGTACATAAGCGACCACGAGCTTGCAAAAATGATACGCATCCGAAGTGAACCAAAAACCAGAGCTGGGCTTCTAATACAACATGCAATTACCAGCACCTGCAAAATGCATAAAAACGAGCCAAGCCCGTGTGAATTTACTGCGTGGAAAGGAGAATTGTTTAATAGAAATATCACTGTAAACGTCATTGAACCAGAAGAGAAAACAAAGCTCTGCGGACCTGCAGCGATGAACACAATAGTAGTTGACGATGGAAACATCCTTGGAGTATCGCCTGCACAACTTCGTTGTGCAGAACCACACACTCCGGTTAACGATGGGAACATCCTTGGAGTATCACCCAGCAAAAACATAGAAGCTACTAAAAGGTGGGTTCATACAAATCTCAGCTACATCGATGCATTTGCTGCAAAAGCCGCGAGTGAGATAGAAAACGAACTATGCAGCGGCAAAGATGAAACTGCATATCGGGTGCGCATCATAAAAACGCCAGCAGAAATAAACCTTGAGATACAGCCGGCAGCACAACGTTATATTACCAACCACAACAAAAAAATCGATATACGTGGACCAGTGTTCACTACCGTGCAGATGAAAATTGATTATTGATAAACTGAAATGGTGAAACTTATGCACATCGTCTTTGCAACAGGAAATAAACACAAAGTAGAGGAAGCACAACACATCCTTCTAAAAAAGGACATAACTCTTACACAAATCAACTGCGGGTATCCGGAAATACAAGCAGACGAACTGGAAGAAATAGCAGTGTACGGCGCCAAATGGGCAGCAGGATACGTAAAGCAGCCGGTAATAGTGGACGATTCAGGCATTTTCATCGAAGCACTCAACGGTTTTCCAGGACCGTATTCAGCATACGTGCAGTATACACTTGGAAATAAACGCATACTGAAACTGATGGAAAACGAAAAAAACAGGCGTGCAATCGTGAAGTCAGTAATATGCTACTGCAAACCAGATGAAGAGCCAACAACCTTTCCAGGACTAATCAAAGGCACAATCACACACAGCGAGCGCGGCACACACGGTTTTGGCTTTGATCCAATCTTCAAAGTAAACAACAAAACACTTGCGGAAATGACAATAGAAGAAAAAAATACCATTTCACACCGCACAAAAGCACTGCAAAAATTTGCTGAGTGGTACAACAGGTGACGGCGTTTGAAATTTAGGAGACCGGCACGTCCTCTGGTGTTGACACTGGTTTTAACCACAATACCAAGTGATGTGAAAACCTCCATACGACAAAACAATTATAATCATCCTTTGTGTTTTTGTGGCAAAGGTTGAATTTGTTATGGCATTGATATCAATTGAAGAATTGTATAAATCCTTTGGAAATTTCAGGGTGCTGCAGGACATCAATCTTGAGGTTGAAAAAGGTGACTTTGTCACCATTTTTGGTCCGAATGGTGCAGGTAAAACCACGCTGATAAAGATATTGGCTACACTGGTATCTCCAACCAGGGGTACTGTGGTTGTTAATGGTTTTGATGTACGTGAAAAACCTATTGATGTGCGTCGATCTATCGGCGTAATATCACATGACACATATTTATACCATGAACTCACTGCTGTTGAGAACCTCAGGTTTTATGGGCAAATGTATGAGATAGAACGCATCGAAGAGCGTATTCGCGATGTTATCTCGCGTGTCGGTTTAGCTCATCGTGGAAACCACCGTGTTGGCACGTTTTCCCGCGGCATGAAACAACGGCTATCCATTGCACGTGCAATTCTTCACAATCCAGTAATATTATTATTAGATGAACCATATACAGGTTTGGATCAGCATGCATCTGCAATCTTTGATAAAATCATGCAGCAGCTTGGTACAGAACACATCACGCGGATTATGATTTCGCATGATATTGAACGCGGACTCAAGCTCTGTAACAGAGCATTTATTTTAAACAATGGAAGCTTCGTTAACGAAGTTGCGCGTGATAAAATCAGCAGCATTGAAGAGTATCGCGGTGTGTATGAACATCTGGTAACAGGAGAGTAATGATTGTGAATCATGCCCTGCATATTGCATACAAGGATCTTAAAACAGAGTTTCGCACAAAACAAATGCTAAACTCCATGATTATCTTTTCCTTGCTGGTAATAATCATCTTTAGCTTCTCCTTTGCTGATTTTCTTACAGACCAGGATCTTATTACGATGGTTGCCCCGGGTATTTTGTGGATCTCATTTCTCTTTGCAGGCATGCTTGGACTTTCACGTTCTTTTGCAGGCGAAAAGGAAGAGGGCTGCCTTGATGGATTAAAACTCTGCCCATGCGAGAGAACAAGTTTGTTTCAAGGCAAAGTAGTATCCAGCACGGTTTTAATGTTCATAATGGAACTATTCACAATACCTTTGTTCATCATATTATTTGATTACACAATCACAGGGATACCGCTTCTTGTGCTGGTAATCCTTCTTGGGACACTTGGATTTATGTTTGTTGGCACATTATTATCAGCCCTGACGGTAAACACACGAACACGTGAAATCCTCCTGCCAGTATTAATCTTCCCGGTAATAATACCGGTAATTATCTCATCAGTCACAGCAACATCCAAAATACTAACAGGTGTTGGATTTGCAAACATAACAGAAGAGATACAAATACTTGTTATCTACGACATCATATTTTTTATCGTGGCACAGCTTGTCTTTGAATATGTGATAGAAGATTGAACGTGGGACTCTATAATGTTTTAAGACCTGTTTTGCCATGATCTGCTTTAAGCATATATAATATTAAGGAGAACGAGATTATACATATCTTGATTGCTTCGCAATCAAGAGTTACTATTATATTTCTGCACAACGAAGTTGTACAGTGCTTGCATTGTATGCAGTTACTGGTTATCTCTGTACAAGAAGTGTACAGTTCTGCACAACGAAGTTATGCAGGGGTGAAATATATGAACAGATATAATGTGATAGTTGTTGGTGGCGGCATCAGTGGATTGATGTCTGCTCTTGCCATTGGGAAACATGGAAAACGGGTGCTGGTAGTCGAAGAGCAAAGTCTTCTTGGCGGTAATTGTAATAGTTATATGGTTGATGGTTTTCAGGTGGATACAGGACCTCACGCCATTACAGGGCTTACACAGGGACCGCTTCGGCAGATTATCAACGAGTACCTTGATTATACGCCGGTTTTTTTAAGCTACGGCACGTATTTTGTGCGCACTTCGAAAGGCATTACAAAGATCCCATCCACTATTGCAGAGTTTGTTGGTTTTGATGTGCTGCCGCGACGTGATAGACTGATGATATCGCAGGCTATTACCAAAGCGTTAACACTTACAAGCTTTGGAGTTGATACTTCTCTACAGTCAGTCTACGATTTTCTGCCAGGGAATTTATCCGCCAGGTCGATTGAATTTGCAGATGCAATATGTTATTTTTTGACAGGTAGAAGCATGAGAGAAACATCGGTTCACCGCGTGCTTGCAGGCAGCAATTTTGTTGATGATGAGGTGAAAGAAGATGCAAATCACTCAACACTGACTGAACAGCTCACGAGTCGTATCACCAGATTAAGTCGGCTTGCAACAAATAGGGTCTCCAAGTCGCAAGCGTACGTGAGGGGAGGATTGAAATCCTTTTTAAACGCGGTTATTTATTCCATGCCCAAAAACGTTGAAATTCGAACAAACCAGCGTGTTAATAAAATCCTGACATCTGACGGGATTATTGTGGGTGTTGAAACTGATGATGAATCGTTTACCTGTGATATGGTTGTATATTCTGGTTTTGCAAAGCAACTGCCGCCTCTTGTAAATGAGCTTCCAGAGAAGTACGTTTTTAATCTCGGACGTATCGCCCAGACCAAAAGTCTAACAGTGTGGCTCGGCTTGTCGCATGAGATACCTGAATTTAATTATATTGGCTCTGAAATATGGTTTCAGAAGCACGCATACTGGGCGATGCCGATTAGTAACTACACTGACGGTCTTGCACCAAAAGGCAAGCAACTCGTTGGTTTCACGTTTGTTGTTGATGAAACAATGGCGATTGAGTCTGAAAAACGAAGGGCGATGGATACAATTGTTGAAGCTGTGCCGCGGATTGAGCAGTCCATAGAGATGGAACATTATCAGATAGCAATACCTGAAAAAGCATCAGTGACAATCAATGGCTATATTGCAGAGAACAGAACACCTGTCAAGAATTTATACCTTGTTGGAACTGATACTGATAGGCGGAGTATGGGTTTAACACGTGCAGGATTTTCTGTTTTGAATCTGTTAAAACTGTTGAAAAACGATGGATATTTAAAATAACTGCCTGCCATTGTCCACTTTCAGGTTCTGCCTCTGGTTTTCACAATTCTCCTTTACTGCCTTTCTACTGATTCATCAATGTTTATGTACTATAAAGGTGAAAAGTGATCATTTATGGATACAAAAGATGACTTACCCAAAACCTTCGGGAAACACATTAAAAAGGTAGTACCGGGAGTACAGTGTTGATGCACATTGAAAGACAAAAAGAAGATAAAAGCCGTGTTGATTCAACATTCGGTATGGGACATATATTCAAAGAAGTACCTGATCTGATTCCAGCAGAAATCCAGAGAGGGCTTAATACATCAATTATTGGTAAAACAATAGAATATTACAGGGAAGTTAAATCAACAAATAGTGTAGCAGCAAGCATGGCAGATGACGTGGAAGACGGTACAACCATTATTACAGAGATACAAACGCGTGGACGTGGTCGAAGAGGAAGAATCTGGGCATCTCCAAGGGGCGGAATCTGGCTATCCATTGTATTAAAACCAAGAATGCCTGCTGCACGAGCATATAGATTGACCATTGCTGCCGGGCTTGCAGCAGCAAAAACAATCCGTGCCTATGAGATTGATGCAAAGATAAAGTGGCCAAACGATATAATTATAGGAAACAAAAAAGTGTGCGGCATACTCACAGAAACGGAAGCAGAGCAACTAAAATATGCAATTGTCGGTATTGGAGTGGATGCAAATATTGACACACGTTTATTCCCTGAAGAGATCAGAGACCGTTCCACATCCTTACAAACAGAACTCGGCGAGTCAATAGATCGTGTAGAATTTATCAAAAGATTGCTTACAGGCTTTGAATACGAATATCTTCGGCTATATAAACAGTTCCCGCAAATATTAGATGAGTGGAGATATCTTCTTGCTACTACTGGAAAAAGAGTGCAAATCAACAACCCCTCAACAACCATCTACGGAAAGGCAGTTGGAGTGGATCGTGAAGGTGCGCTCATCATTAAATGTGATGATGGATTCATTGAGCGAATCGTTGCCGGTGAATGTATCCATGCGTCCATATAAGTTAACCACGGGATAGTACAGATTTCCAGAGAAAACAACAATAGGAATCGGTTTTCAGGGCTCTACACATATACCATGCTTGAGTGCAATATCCTTGAAAGCTTCTGCCACGTATTTGACCTGTTCCCAACTTAGCCCATACGTGTTGATTTCAAAACTTTTACTCATACCAGGGCGAACTCCCATGATTCTGCGTTTTTTTAACTCACGGTAGAGGAAGTATCCTTTTCTGCGATCTTTTCCAGCAACTGCATGAAAAGAAGGACTTTCAATATTTATCAGTGTGTGTTGTTTGGGTTTGTGTCCTATCTGGCAGATTCCATCAATTTTTTCAATTTCACCAACAAAATAGCAGGCTTTCCTGACCTCTTCATCCCAGTGTTTTACACGCTCAACAACTGTCGGGAATGATGCCATAAGAGTAGCAATCGGGGCTCCAAAAACCGGAGGGCAACCGAAGAGGGCAACCTCTTTCTTGTTGAAACTGCATCCACTCCAGTCACCTGTAATCCTTGATTTGCCAAACACTTTGTAACTCCACTCAGACGAGGCTGCAAGTATCCCAATCGGAGCTGATGCTGCCCAGCTTTTGTGGCAGCTGCAAGTGAGAAAATCTGCACGGAGTTTTTTTGCATCAACAGGCATGACACCAGTTGAATACGCAGTATTTAGAATAAGTGGCACACCATATTGCTTGCAGATCTTCCCAACAGCTTCTGCATTAGCAAGGTTTCCGTATCGAGAATCCACGTGGGTGAGAAGTGCAAGTACTGGCAGGTTTCCTGTGTGTCTCTTTACCTCTTCAAATTTCTGTGCATACATCTCAGGGTCAATATGAAACATAGGGTGGCCAGTGTGAGGTACTTCCACCACATCAAGTCGATTTGCCTCAGCACCAAGATATGATGTGTAATGTGCAAGAGAATCAAGAACTATTGTATTACCAGGCTCTGTGATCGTATGCATGATCGCCCACATAGCATGGCGACAGCCTGCTGTAAAACGCACTTCATCCACATTCAAAAACTTTGCAACATCCATCGTGAAATCGCGTATAGGAGGCTTCTGTACCAGATCAACACGAGAGTCAAAACAATAATCACACACAGAATACCCATCCCCAAACTCGAGCAGAGCTTTTCGAGCCTCGCCAGTCAGCACACCGCCGCGCTGTATCGGGTTGACATTAATATAATTATCCTGTATGCCTCGTTTAAGATTTTTATATTTATTTAGATCCATAATTATACATCAAACAATAAAGAGTTACTACTATTAGATATTTATCACGAGGCTGGTACTAAAGGTCTGAAAAATTGTGGACTCAGGTGAAGAAAAATCCATTTATACAAAGTTACGCTGTAACTAACCACAAAATGCTTCCGATTCTTCTAGTGTCTCAGCAACTTAATTTTTAGACAAAGTTTATAAACCTGTGAGTCCAACCATATTCTATGGAAAAAATAAAACTTACAGAGAAAGAGGTGGAGTATCTCAACGATTTCGTGAAAATGGGGCGTAAGCGAGAATTGACCCGGGCACATATTTTGCTTCCTGGTCAATGATGGAAGAATGGAGATAAAAGATACGCTGCGGATCAGCAGAACTGGCCAACCATTTCCAACACAAGAAGAAATACCGCGAAGAGTCTCCAAGAGAGCCTTCGCGGAGAATATCGGTCCGGCCTAAAAGTATACAGAGAAACGTGCGGAGTTATGGCAGGCGTACCCGAATCACCTGATGGGCAAGAGATGGACGCACACTACTAACAGAGAAATAGAAGAAGGGATGGGTTTGAAACGATAAACAAAGTATCAGGCTTATTTTAAAAAAAGCAAAACTAAACCTTGGTTAAGGCGGATGTGGTGCATACAGACGATCGACACCGAATACAGAGGAACGGATGTACGATGTTCTCGATCTGTACGAAGAACCGTACGACCCGGGAAGTCCATTGTCTGTTTTGACGAGAAACCAAAGCAACTTTCTTGCCGGAATAAAAGGATTTCCATCCCTATGAGCTGAGTCCTGAAATATGATTATGAATATATCAGGAACGGTACAGCAAAACATTTTTCATGGCGGTCAATTTAAAGCAGGAAACGATGTGACCCAGATCGCAAAGAGAACCGTAATTGGATTTTGCACAATTTGGCCGAGGATGCTTGTGTCGATGAAGAATGCAGACGTTGAAAACATCAACTGGTCATGGATAACCTCAATGCTCAAGGAAAGTCATTTTACGGGCATTCAGTGAGGGAGGCGGAAAGGATTTTTGAGAACTGAATCGAGTTTCATTACGCCAAAACATGCAAAAGAGCTGGCTAATGCCGCTGAAATCCCACGAGATCAATATGATGGATATCGAATGCACTGACGAATAGTTGGCGGAATATAAGGACACTGAAGATTCAGGAAGTGGCTGCATGGACAAACGGAATGACGATGAAAGAAACTGGGGGTTTACGAAGGCGGATAGAAACTGTCAAATTATTATGTCTAAGAACCCATTGTCGAAGAGACACTATAGATGGGTCATAAGCTCACTGCAACGTGAGATTATAGAGAACCCCAAACACTTATAATTGCTGCTTATTCTACTAACACAGCATTTACGATGCCATCTTGCCCTGGTTTGTTTGTAACTTTCGCTTGCCCAATACTTGTTTTAATCACAGCACCTTTTGTCATAACGTCCCGCCTGACATAATATTGGTTTGCCTGATTTTCTGTGACGGTTTCAATCGTTGCTTTTCTGGTAGTGTTGTTCTTTTTGTCTGTTACGTTTACAGTATCTGTTTGCAGGAGTCGGTATTTCTTATTGCCTCCAAAACATTTAATGACTTTTTTTATGTTTTTGCCAGCATGTGTTTCTGCTGCATCGCGTCCAATTTCAAATTTTCTTTTTCCACGTGCTCTGATAAGTCGCCCGCTGGTAGATTTACGTTTTGAATTTCCTTGCCATCTCATAATTTACTACATAAAATAATAGAACTTGTACTTTAAAGTTGTGCTTCATTTATATGTTACAAAAGAGGCTATCAAATTACCCCGTGAATTTTGTGTTTCTAATTTGATGGCTATCTGTTCTGTTAGGGTTTCTTTGCTTTTGTCTCTTGGTTGCGTAACTGAGGGATTTAGCACATGGTAAAGCAACACTGTGAAAACGTGTTTTCAAAACGGACCTGAATTCTGGCAATGTCCTAAATTACGATACTTAATATACTTTGGAATCATATACCATATTTGTGATAAAGTATGGTTCGATATGGAAATCAAAATTAATATGCCAGAATGAAATGCAAGTATTATCTAAGAAGAAGGTAAAGATCCATAGTCCAATTTGCGGCGGCTGCATACCCATAGAGCAGAGACAGGTTCCGTGCCGTCGCTGTTATCAGTCTTATTCAAGGAAATCTAAAGGAAGTTCCGGCTGATATGCTCCTCTTTGTTATTGTCCCAACAGCTTAGGCTGCGAAGGTATAATAACTAAATTAAAACTCTGTGTCTCTGTGCCCCTCTGGTTGAATTATCCTGACTATCGGACTTGCTTTTGTGTGTCTGGAAATTAAGTTGCTGAAACAGTAAATTCTCTATTCTTCTCCATGATGTAGAACTTTGGACAATTTGAAGTTGATGATGAAATGTGGACATTCGTAAAAACAAAAAACGTTGAGCCCGGAAGCCCACAGTTCGAATATCGAAGGTGATGCTTACAGCTGTTATTCCTTTTCTCATAACGAGAGAGTCATATCATCGTTGCTTATGGAGATTGGGGAAACGAACAAAACATGTGAAAATTATTGTTGAGAATGTTTTCTATATAGAATACAATTGCCTTATCGGATAAGAGAATTAAAATATTTCTGATGTATGATGACTATACAAATACCATTCTGAGTATTATTATGCAGAAGTATGTGTTGACTATGGAAGTTATCAAAATAAGGAGGAAAATTGTTGATACAAAATCAAAGAAGTCATTTGCTTATGGAACTCTAAGATGATAAAATAGAGACTACAGATATCGAAATATGAATAGTATTTGTCATTGAAGGAAGGAACAGATTGGTTAAAGAAACAAAATGCTTTTCGAAATTCATAAATTCTTTCAATTATTTCTTTTATTGGAACTTTGTGGATAAGTTGACTAAAACCGAAGGACTCTGCAATGTTGCCAGATTTAGCTATTGATCATCGATGGAATTGGGAGCAATTTTTTATTTTTCCATTAAGTATTTTTTAAAATTAGGACACTGCCGAAGATTTTCTGCACTTGATTGCTATCATAATCAATGGTATTTCTACAACGAAGTTGTATAGTGCTTAGTATCAAGAGTTGTTTTCATACGGTGTGTATGCAGTTCTATAGAACGAAATTTGCAGTTGTTAACAATGTTTTAAATGATTGCAGTTTAATATGCAGTATGGATGTACGCGCATTTGTTGGCCCGAAGTTGATAGCAAGCGGTTGAGAGCATCTCATTTCGAGAAAGCTTCGTTTTTCTGATGCTCATTGATTTTGTTGCTGTCACCGTTATTCTATGGCATCTTTTTACCTGGATGTTGAAACGGTTTTTTCTCATTTTGCAGCGGTAATCTTCCCTTTTCTGCAGCAGGCTAATCGTGTGTTTCATTTGCACTTTCTTTTGTTAACATTCCTTTTCATCGTGGTGATATTAAACATCGGAAATATCATTACCGCTGATTGAAGAAGTCCTGTATTATTACATGAGGCTTGCCTACTTATTAACCGTGAAGAACTTGGTGATGGATTCTTTTAAGCGAAGACGTGAATTCACTTACTATGGTTATACATCTGCCTTATTTCCAAGCGTGGCTCTGTTAAAATTGATGATGTTTGCTTTCACTCTTGTTTTTGGAAGTATATTTATCACCATAAACGATGAACATGTAGATCCTGATACGATCTCTGAGATCTCTAAAGTTGCTAAAACACTTTCCGGGGCAAAAGAAGAAAATCGTGTTGATGATGATGAATCTTCTGGTGATTTCCAGGCAGCGACTGATGAATTTTTTGGCGAGGGCGAAGGCGGAATCTACGGTAAACCAACGATTGCAAGACTTAATGGTAAGAAGATTGATCTGTTGTTATATTCTGGCTCTGGAGCCGGGTTAGAGCTTCGGAGTGCTGATGATATCAGTTTGTATGAGTTTGAACAGACACCTGTATATCCAGCAGATGCAGTAGCGAGTGGAACCAGTGATGATTACGTCATAATTGCTGCGAAGAGCGATTCTGATAAACTGATTATTAACAGGTATGTTGTTGAGATGAGTGGGCAATAAAGCCAAGGTTCTCAACCTGCACAACTTCGTTGTGCAGAACCGCACACACCATGTTGAGATGAGTGGACAATAAAGCCACGGTTCTCAACCCTGATCTATTTCAAATATTGAATAGCCAAAAAATTCTTTTATACGTATTCAAGTTTGCTTGTGTGATACCACATATCTGTGCCCTCGAGCTTTGCCCATCTGCCCTGTTCGTCATCCTGAATATCTTTAATAACCCCTTTTGTGCCGGTTGGTACATATCGCGCAGTTCTTCCAGCCTCGAGCGGTAGTGACGGCTCGAGGTGTTGTGGTGGCATACTAATCCACACTTCCCTGGCGGTTTCATCGACTTTGGATTTAGGGCAGGTAACACCACGGGCAACATCAGTGATAATACCTGACACGTAGCCTTTAGTTCCAACATTTTCTTCTATCG
Source organism: Candidatus Argoarchaeum ethanivorans (assembly GCA_004193545.1). Taxonomy (GTDB): domain Archaea; phylum Halobacteriota; class Methanosarcinia; order Methanosarcinales; family EX4572-44; genus Argoarchaeum; species Argoarchaeum ethanivorans. The sequence continues at coordinate 74,388 of RPGO01000004.1, forward strand.
GTCGCACATATAAAGTCCGCACACCCAATTCTGCAAAATCTTCAAAATCTATGGGCGTCTGGCAGACAATTATACATGGTTTATCAATGTTTCGAAGAAGCATCCTTGCTTTGTAAAGTACATGTCGTTTCACATTTCCAAAATGAGCGATTAACACCTTAGCGGGTTTCATTTGTTCCAGTTCTTTTGGTGTAAGGTGCATGAACGTATCTTTTACTGCAAACGTTCCAGGAAAGTCCTCTGGCACACCTTCACCAGTGCTTAAAATCATCACACTGAGCTCAATACCGCGTTCTCGAAGTCCCATGCTGATCTCACAGACCGGTTTAAAGACATGTCTTCGCGTACCTGACATGCCAAGTACTAATACATCGTACTTGAGGGCAAGACCAATAGTACCGCGTTGAGCAATCCCAGCAGACACTCCAACACCAATTTCTGCGCGACAATCAATATATTGAGACTTTCTACCAATACTAGTAGTAACAGGCATAATATATCATTGCCTCTGTTCTTTATAACACTATAAACGTTTATCGGTATGGCATCAGTGTTTTATAGAGTGCCAAACGACACAGTTCCCTGGTTGATTGTTTTTGAAAAATAGGATGATTACTATCGTTTCACCTGAGATTTACACGTATGGTTCAATGGTAATTGGTGGAATACTGCGTGATGCAGGTTACAATGTTGTGCTGACTAAAGAGCTTCGTGCTGACACTGACACTGTTTTTGTTAGTTTGCATTCCACTTTACAATTGATCGATAATAATATAAAAAAGTTTTTTGGGATGTTGGGGGGAAAGATGGTTTTTGTCGGTGGACCTGTTAGCGCCTATCCACACATCGTACTTGGTGAGCTTTCAAATGTGTCGTGCGTGGTTGTTGGAGAAGGTGAAGAGGTCGTGCTTGATTTATTAGAAAGAGGTGTCAGTGAGGATGTTTTTGGCATTGCTTTCAGAGATTGCAACGGCAATATTGTTGAAACAAAAAAACGTCCTTTTTTAACGAACCTGTCACGTCCTCTCCCGTTAATCCCGGGTGATATTTCACGTCAGAACGTGCGTGGTGCAAACGTTTACATCGAGACCCATCGAGGCTGCCTTGGTAATTGTGATTTCTGCCAGGTACCAAGTTTTTTTGGCCAGACCATTCGAAGCCGTGACCAGGAAGACATACTTGCAGAGGTTAAGGCATTCAAAAAGGCAGGAGCGCAAAGGATTGCTGTTAGTGGAGGCACTGGCTCGCTTTATGGATATGATAAAGAAGAGATATCGCACTTACTCATTGAACTCTTAAGGGATATCTCAGAAATTACTGGTCCAAGAAATCTATCTGTCCCTGACATGCGAGTTGACTATGTGAGCGAAGAAGTGCTTGAGGCAATCAGGCGCTATACAATGGGCTGGGTATTTTTTGGAATTGAATCCGGCAGCAACAGCATCCTGAAACAGATGCATAAAGGAATAAGCATTGAAAAAGCGATGGATGCAGTCGAATACACGCGTTCGCAGGGCGTTCATGTTGCAGGCTCTTTTATAGTGGGACATCCTTCCGAAACAGAGAAGGATTACGAGCTTACACGAGACTTTGTTGAGGATGCAATGCTTGAAGACGTGTTTGTCAGTATTATTGAACCAATACCCTCAACAAGGTTTGCGAACCTTATTTCAGACATTTCAGAAGAAGATAATCCAAGTTTTAAACCTCACACCGGGCAATATTCTACACTCAAGCTTTCAGAAAGTGAAGCAAGGTTTTTCGACCTGATGCTTAGTGCTGAAACATCCAAACCAGTACCAAGAATTGTAACCAATCAACAATATGATATGATTCTTAGTATAGCACGCAGCCAGGGCGAAGATGTGCGAGCTGTAACACGTTTGATATGGAAATACAAAAAATTGTTCTGATTTGTTCAATCAAGAACTATATCAAGATGTTAAACATCTGCTTCAGTGTATACATTTCGATTTAGAAGGAGGTTCTCTATTTATTTGATTTATCATGGAGACAGGTGTAAAGGGGATTAATAAAGAACTAAAAAAATAGAGATATTTAATCCCCCGATTTTTCCGTCTAAGTTTTAATTAGCCAAACAGTGCACCGAGCCCTTCCATTCCGCTTTCCTCTGCTTCTTCTTCCTCTTCTTCCGTCTTTTCCTCTTTTACTTCTTCAGGAGGTGCCTCTGCTTGTGTTGTTGTGGTGGTGGCTGCCGTTGGTGCTGCAACAACTGATTTAGAGATTGCTTCATCGATGTTCACACCATCAAGAGTTGCTACAAGTGCTTTTATACGTATAGCATCTACTTCAAGTCCTGCTGCGCTGACTACCGCGCTAACGTTTTCTTCTGTTATTTCTTTTCCTGCTTTGTGCAATAAAAGTGCTGCATATATATATTCCATATTTATTCACCTTGAAAAGTATAAATCTTATATTTTTATTCGAACAGTGAGCCAAGTCCAGCTGCTGTCTCTTCTTCCTTCTTTTCTTCTTCTTTCTCTTCTGTTTGCGGTTCTGCAGATTCGCTAACCGCTGTTTTTTCTGCGACCTCTGCTGTGCTGTTTACATCCTTTCCCGTCATTTTGTCTGAAAGCGATACCATCTGGCTGTATGCTTTTGCAAGCAGTGTCCCCATGGTTTCAGGCATGATAATTTCACAGTTGATGGCAAGATTTCTTGACTCTGATGCTGCATTTATAAGGATTGCTTCGATGGTTGTTTTTGTTGGATATGCTGTGTTAACCGAGAGATTGAATGCAAACTGTGCTGCTTGCACCAGGTTGTCTGCATACTCCTGTTCATCGATGGCAAGGTCTTCTGGTTTGAAGATGAGCTCATTTTCATAAGCTGCCTTCATATCAAGTCCTATTGTGAGTGGGTATATCTCCAGTCGCGAAAGCATGGTTGCAAGTTTGTTTGATACTATATCTCCTTCTTTTGCGACAGTTTTTGTTTCTCTAACTATTACTTTCCCTGATTCGATAGCTGCAGGTATTCCTGCGTTCTGCAGGTCACCTACAATAGGTCCCGGCGGGAAGGATGTTGGCCCCTTTTCCACTATGATATCTGAAGGTGCAATATTTCCTCCTTTGATTGGAGCAGGGGATTTGCTTGCTTCAAGCATCTTGTATAGTGCAAATGGATTCTTCTTTGTGAAAATGACTGCTGTTTGGGTTGATACATAATCTTTCAACTGTATCATATTATCTTCAAAATTGTCAAGAGTACGATCTATAAAAGTGTTTCTTGACATTTTAAGCTCGGCAACACCCCGAAGATTTTTTCTTATCGCTTGCAGTTGTTTTGATGGGATGTCTCGCATTGAAACGATACCAACTACCGGATAAGATGTTATCTTGTTTTTGAGATGTTCTACCTCATCTTTTTTCCACTGAGGTATGTGTCTGCTGTGGTGTTTCGCATCCATGTTATCTTATCCTCACTGCAAAGCTTGCGCTTTGCAGAAATAACCTGTAACATTGTTTCGCATCCATGCTATCTTACCCTCACTGCTGGTCCCATTGTTGTTTTTATGTATACCGACCGTATGTTTTGTGCACCACGTTCAAGTTTTTGTTCCAGTCTCATGATCACTGATTCTACGTTCTCTACAAGTTTTTCCGGCTGCATATTGCGCTGTCCGATTGATACATGAAAGGTCGCTCTGTCTTTTGAGCGCACTTTGATGGAATTACGTGCACGATTTATCAACTGTGCAATATCTTTGTCAGGTGTCAGTGGTTCTGGCATTTTTCCCCGTGGACCAAGAACACGCCCAAGAGACTTTCCAATCATCGGCATGTAGGCAGTTTCTGCAATAAAAAAGTTGACTTCGTTTGCAAGACTGCGTGCACGTGGCGGTTCATTTGCAAGTGCTTCTATCTCTGTTTCACCAAATATATAATCCGCACCTGCTGCTTTTGCTTTTTCCGCCACATCGCCTTTTGCAAAGACTGCGATTTTCACAGGCTTCCCTTTTGTGTGCGGAAGTAATATTTCCTCATCAATCCTGTTTTGAGGCTTAGTTAGATCAAGATTTCTAAGATTTATTGCTAAATCCACAGATTCTTCAAATCCTCTTTGTGGAGACGTTTCTAAAACCTTTTTTACTGCTTCAGTGATTTGTTCTAATGTCATTTGTTACCTCCGTAGTAAATATGTTTTTCGACCTTACTATTGGTCTACTACGGTCATTTTGGTAAAGAAAACACCTCAAACTACTAATAAGTTGCGGTAGGTAATAAAAGTTAAATGTGGATAAGTGCAAGAAGAAACTGGTGTCTGCCTGAGTTTTTGAGAGGATGGATGATGTATAGATTTTGTTCTGGCGGCACGGTTGAACGAACAATCCCGTTTGTAGGGGGATGTTTTTTCGTATGATTTTATTGTTCAGGGGGCGCTCTTAGAGAATGTCATTGTCATTCCTGCCAGAGGTAAGTAGTGGGACTTTCATGCAGATAATGCCTTTAATCGCTGCAATTGGAGTTGTAGTAGGTCTTGTTGCCCTGTACTCTAATTATAGAAAATCAAAAAAGGTTGATGATACAAAACAGGGGACGCATGTCTCCCAGACTAATACCGGTGCCTCAAATATAGACCTTACAAATTGTACAATAAACATCAACAAAACCCCTGTCGAGAAATTCGGTGAAGCTGAAACTCTGGCTGAAGTAAAAAAGTGTCTTGAAACGCATGTGCCTGAAATTGTGGGAACGATCAGTAAAGGTGTTGAGGTTACTCTTGATAAATACGAACTTTCTCTGGTGGACGCTGTTAAGGAAAAGGTAGAACAATACAAAAAAACAAAAAACGAGTTGTTGAAGGATTCAGGAATTTTAACCACTCTTGGCAATGAGGCATATTACCTTGGGCAGATGGATAATGCACTCGAATACTTCAAAGAAGCGTTAGAGATCGATGAAGAATTGAAAGACAAACGGGGAAAAGCAACAGACTTGAACAACATCGGAATTGTGTATCAAAACTGGGGTAAGCCTGAGAAAGCACTCGAATACTACAAAGAAGCGTTAGAGATCGATGAAGAATTGAAAGACAAACGGGGAAAAGCAACACGCTTGAACAACATTGGAAGTTTGTACTATGACTGGGGTAAGCCTGAGAAAGCACTCGAATACTTCAAAGAAGCGTTAGAGATCAATGAAGAATTGAAAGACAAACGGGGAAAAGCAACATGCTTGAATAACATCGGACTTGTATATCAAAACTGGGGTAAGCCTGAGAAAGCACTCGAATACTTCAAAGAAGCGTTAGAGATCGCTGAAGAATTAAAAGACAAGCAGGGAAAAGCAACACGCTTGAATAACATCGGACTTGTGTATCAAAACTGGGGTAAGCCTGAGAAAGCACTCGAATACTACAAAGAAGCGTTAGAGATCAATGAAGAATTGAAAGACAAACGGGGAAAAGCAACATGCTTGAATAACATCGGACTTGTATATCAAAACTGGGGTAAGCCTGAGAAAGCACTCGAATACTTCAAAGAATCGCTCGCTATTTTTGAGGAACTTATGGATGTGCGAAGCGCAGAAACCGTAAAAGAAAATATTCGTTCAATCACACGACAGAAACACCAGTAGTGTGAAAATCACTGTGCATCAACAACCTTTTTCAGGCACTGCTTCGAGCATGTTTGACCGGATGCCCGATTTCCGGAAGAATGAGCCTTGTTAAGGCAATACGCACTCCGTCAGGTGAGCCCGGCAGGCAGAATACGATAACATCTTTATTGATTATGCCCGGCTGCTGCACGGCTTAATTTTACGGAAAAAAAGGTGTCAAGAAACTGCATACAACGTGAGCAGAGATAGCCGGCAACCTTTGACTGAACCTGTACACAACTTGAATTCTGTCCCACAGCCTATCTGACAGCTTTCCATTTTTATAACTTTCCATAACATCCGGCGAAACCAACAAATTTACTTATTAGTAGTTGTATTGTGTTGTCGTATGTCTGATGTTGATAATGGTGCGATTCCAAAAGAATATGATGCACCTGCTGTTGAACTGCGATTGATGGAACGTCTGGTTGATTCAGCGTATTTTTTTGATTGGAAATCAAAGAAGCCTGATTTTATTATTGATACGCCGCCCCCGTATCCTACCGGGAGTTTTCATATCGGCAATGCACTGAACTGGTGCTACATTGATTTTGTGGCTCGATATAAGCGTATGCAGGGCTTTAATGTAATGTTTCCGCAGGGCTGGGATTGTCACGGCTTACCTACCGAGGTACGTGTGGAGGAATTGCATGGTATCACCAAGAACCAGGTGTCAAGAGGGGAATTTCTGGGATTATGCGAAAAGTTGACAGAACAGAATATTGCTAAGATGCGACTCACGCTTCGCCGTCTTGGTTTTTCTGTAGACTGGAGTAGTGAGTATATTACAATGAAGCCTGAGTATTATGCTCATACACAACACTCTTTTGTACAGATGTACGAAAAGGATTATATTTACCAGGCTGAGCATCCTGTTAACTGGTGTCCCCGCTGTGAGACTGCAATTGCTTTTGCAGAGGTTGATTACGAAACCAGGGACACATTTCTAAACTATTTTGATTTTGATGGCGTGGAGATTGCAACCACCAGGCCAGAATTGTTGTCTGCTTGTGTGGCAGTGGCTGTGCATCCGGAAGACCTGCGATACAGGCACCTGATAGGAAAAGAGCTTACCGTTCCCGTTTTTGGTCATAAGGTTGTGGCGATTTCAGATGAGGCAGTTGACCCTTCTTTTGGTTCCGGTGTAGTTATGATCTGCACCTTTGGTGATAAACAGGATGTGCGGTGGTGGGCAAAACACCATCTCCCGGTTAGAAAGGCAATTGACAAACAGGGTCGCATGACTTCTCTTGCCGGAAAGTATGGGGGGATGAGTGTCGATGAGTGCAAGAATACCATCATCGAGGATATGAAAAATGCCGGACTTATCACCAAACAGGAGATTATAGAACAGAATGTAGGCAGATGCTGGCGATGCAAAACACCAATTGAGATTCTTTCCGAGCGGCAGTGGTTCGTGAAAATCAAGAGTGATGAAATACTTGAAACCTCGAAACAGATAAAATGGATACCTTCTCACATGGAAACACGTCTTGAAAACTGGACTGGTACGATGGAGTGGGATTGGTGCATATCCAGACAGCGCATTTTTGCAACACCAATACCTGTTTGGTATTGTAATCAATGTGGAAAGACGCTTGTTGCAAAACCGGAATGGCTGCCAGTTGACCCCACGAAAAATGCACCACCTGTAACGTGTGAATGCGGATCCAGAAGCTTTGTCGCAGAAGAAGACGTGCTTGACACATGGATGGATTCTTCGATTTCTGCCCTGCAGGTGGGTGGGTGGCTAAAAGGAGAAAAGCAACGTTTACCAGCTCTTCGCCCACAGGGACATGATATTATTCGCACATGGGCATTCTATACGATTCTCCTTACAAAAGCACTTGTGGGAGTGCATCCATGGGATGCAATCATCATAAACGGCATGGTTCTTGGTGAAGATGGTCATAAGATGAGTAAATCACGAAATAATTTCGTAGTACCTGAAGAAGTGGTAACCAAATACGGGGCAGACGCTTTTCGGCAGTGGGCAGCCACCGGTGGGTCAACAGGCTCAGATATCATGTTTCGATGGAAGGATGTTGTTGCAGGTTCACGATTCTTACAGAAACTCTGGAGCATCTTCAGATTTGCCTATCCACACATAAAAGATTTTGATACAAACACTCGTACCGAGCTTACAGTTGTTGATCGCTGGCTATTAAGCAAACTTGCAAAACTGGTAGAACGTGTGACTTCAAACATGGATGCCTATCAATTTAATGAGGCATTCCGACTGCTTCGTGGTTTTTTGTGGGAGACGTTTGCAGACAATTATATTGAGCTTGTAAAATCAAGGCTCTATGGAAAAGATTTAAAACCCAGAAGAGCAGCAGAGTACACTCTCTACACCACAATAGATGCAGCGCTTAGAATGCTCTCTCCATTTTTGCCATTTTTCACAGAAGAAGCATATTTCAGGTTGCACAAAGAAGACATTCACGAAAAAAGCTGGCCAATACCTGACAAATCATTAATTGACGCGACATCTGAAGAGAATGGAGAACTTCTTGTGGAAGTTGCAAGCCATGTCAGGAGATACAAATCCGAACACGGGATTGCACTGAATGCTCAACTGAAAAAGATAGAGATCTATCGCAGCCCCTTCACCGACACAACAGATCTTGAAGGTGTTACTAACAGCATCGTAGAACTGCAAAGCGATATGCCAGTATTTGCTGAGGTTCCAGTGGAGATTAAGCCAGATATGAGCATTATAGGGCCTCGCTATAAAAAACAGGCAAAACAGATCGTACGTGCACTACAAACAGCTAACCCCGCGCATATCGCAGCACAAATGAAAACAAACCACATCGTTTTGCAGATAGATGCAGAAAGTATCAATCTTGAGCCGGAAGCCGTATCTGTGAAAAGCGAGCTCATGCTTCATGGAAAAGCAGTTGACGCTGAAACAATAAAAGATGCTATCGTAGTAATAGAGAAATGACTGTAGCAGTCATCGGGGCAGGGCTATCCGGATTGTGTGCAGGATATGAGCTGTCAAAGAAAGGGATAGATGTAGCTATTTTTGAGAAGAGTGGGATTGGAGGATTGGTATCCAGTTATCATGTAAATGGCTATCATATCGAGAAATATTATCATCATCTGTTCAGGTCAGATGAAACAATACTAAAATTAATCAGTGATCTTGGATTAAGTAGTAAATTGGAATGGTTAAAAGGGACTACTGGATACTACAACAATGGAAAGATATACCCCCTGAATACAGCAAGTGAAATACTGCAATACCCGTATTTGTCACTTTTTGGAAAGGCAAAACTCGCATTACTTGTGTTACGATCAAAGAGAAAAAACATAGAGGATTTAGACAACATTACTGCAAAGGATTTTATTTTAAATACTGCTGGAAAGTCGGTTTATGAAAACTTCTTTGAGCCGTTACTGAAGAGCAAATTTGGAGATGAAAAGGATACCGTTTCTGCTTCATGGCTTTTATCTCGTATTAAAATCAGATCAGATCGATCTCCTGGTGGTGAACGACTTGGATATCTAAAAGGAGGATTTTATTTACTGGTTGAAGCTATGTTAAAAGAAATTGAAGACCGGGGGGGAGAAATTAAAAAAACGCCAGTAAATAAGTTGATTATCAAAAATAATAAAGTAAATGGTATAAAAACTGGTAATAAATTTATTAGCTGTGATAATATCATATCAACGGCATCTCCGATTGTTTTAAACAAGATAACTGCCACTCCATTGATAAAAAGGATAAAATACCAGGGAACCGCGTGTGCAACCTTCGCTTTAAAAGAACGATTGATGGAGAACCTGTATTGGCTAAACATAAAAGCAGATCTGCCATTCGGTGCAGTGATAGAACACACCAACTTTGCCCCATTCGATGACTATGGAGAACACCTTGTTTACGTTACTTCTTATTTCAATGATTTGAACAATCCACTTTGGAAAATGAGCGAAGAGCAAGTGATAAAATTGTATTTGAGCGGTTTAAAAAAACTATTTCAAGGTTTCAGTGAAAGTGTGATAAAATGGTGGAAACTGGCAAGAAATGTGGATACAGCACCGATATTTGAAACTGGATTTAGAAATAAAGTTCTTCCGTACAAAACAAAAATAAGAGGATTATATCTTGCCGGGATGTTCTCTCTTCCGAATTATCCTGAACGAAGCATGAATGGTTCGATTAACGCCGGGTCTGAGTGTGTAAGGAATATACTGGAGGATGAATTTGCTGAGAGGAAAAAATGTTAAAAATACTCCCTATTTTTCTTTTTTTCAGGATTTAAAAGCTTAAGGAAACTCCCTGTAAAACAACACCACTCCATATTCTTCTGCTGGTCTATTCATGTTTCTAAATAATATATATCCTGGTGTGATATCGCTTGTTTTGAACCAGTACCAGCTCATCTTAGCACTATCAAGGCGCAGGTAGCTTTTGTCAAGTCCATTCTCAACTCTCGTGGAATCAACATCATGCACTACAATAATCGGTGAATCGAGTGTTGAGTTCAAGCTCACATTCCAGTGGACTTTTTTATAGTGTCGCAGATACCAGAGAAACTGTGTTTCAATACTTTTGTCAGTTACCTGGATATTAGTATCGTAACCATCATACTGAAGTGCAACCACATCAATCGTGTCGATTAGTTGTTGAAACTCCTGTGGTGGTTGTGCAGCCTGGATCAATGGTTCAGCAGTATCTGTAAAATGATCGTAGTTTAGTTGAAAGCTTGAAAACACAAAAAGAAGCAAAGATATTGCAAATACGGCTTCAAACACCCTTTTGGTTTTGATACTTCTATTGTGAAGAGACACGACTATCTCATTAAGAAAGGATGCTGCAAGGAGTGTCATAGGGAGTAGAATGTGAAGGATTAACCACGGCACCTTTTCCCCAAGATACGAATAAGCAAGAAGACTCATCGCACTCCAGTAAATCAAAAACAGGTTGAATTTATCAAGCTTGTGCAGCAGTACATAATATATCGTGCCAAAAGTGGCAAAAATCACAACTGGAAGCTCGTATAAAAACAAAAGTGGAATATAAAAATATACGGGACCTGCGATGCGCTCGATCTGGTGCATCTGGTGCCAGTGACCGATTGCACTTTTATAGGCTAAAATCCCGGAAGGATTCGCAAAAAAATCAGTATAAAAAAGTGCATAAACCATGAAGAAGCATGCTACTCCTACAAATATGCCAATAAAATGTTGCTTGAGTAAATTAATCAAAGAAATAGGCTTTTTTGTTAAAAGTTCAAGCATGCTTACAAATACAAAATATGAAATAAAAATTGTAATATAAATATATGTGTTCTCTTTGGAAGCAGCGGACAGGGCGAGAAAGCTTCCCGCAGCAGCAGCGAACACCAGTTTTCCACTATCAAGATACTTTAAAACACAGATGAAAGTGGCAAGTATGAAGAATACCACAATAATATCGTTTCTGAAAAAGCGAGAATAGTATACGAATGAAGGTGAGATAGCAAACAGGAAGGAAGCTATAAACACGCCGCTTCTCCCGATATAACGTCGCAGACAAAAGATAAGAGGAATGATCAAAACACCAGTTATGGCTGGCAGCAGTCGGGATGAAAACACACTATCACCGAGTGCACCATACAGGAAGGCAGTTGCATAATACAAAAAAGGTCCATGAAACGATGGATCATAAGAGTAGATGCCTTCAGAGAAGAGACGATAGGCAAAATAACCAACTGCTGCCTCATCATGGTGAAAGACTCGCAAATCAAGCTCAATGAAGCGAAGCACTGCTGCAACTGTTGTTAAAATGATTAAGTATGTGTGATTGCGATTAATAGACATTATGTATTTGTTTCAATCTCCTTTTATGACTACAAGGCTGCGCTGCTTGATTACTACATAATCAAGAGTCGCTGGAATAGCCAAAACATCGCCTTCACGGATGATCCGGAAGAGTTGCACAGCTTGATTACTGTGTAGTCAAGAGTCACTGGCTATATTTCTATGCACTCGATTGCTAGCTCAATCGAGAATTGGCCATTAACCGTTATTTCTGCACGACGAGGTTGTGCGGTGCTTGCGTAATCAAGAGTCGGGAGTTGCCTTCTGCACGACGAAGTTGTGCAGTTTTTATGAAATTTTTACCAGTGTGGTTTGCTGATGTTTTGCTTTGAGTCCTCCGAGATCGAGACGGTCTTTTAGTATTTGAAGTAGAATATCGACAGCTTCAAATGGCACAACATTGTCGATGAGTTCATAAGCCAGATCGTTTGGTGGTATGTTGATTCTGGTAACGTCTGCTCGAAAGTGATCAAGGTTTTCATTCATGGATTTGTTGATGTGGGGATTTGGGTTTGGATTAGAAATACCAAGCAGGGTTAATTCATGCTTGAAACAGGGGCGTCCAAGAAGATTTGTCAGAAGAAACACTGCCACATGCAATCGTTTTTCGATGCTGATCTGATCGAGTTTATCTGCTATCAGTTCATAGATGTCTTTTTCTTTATTGACACATGCATATATTCTCGATGGTGGCACATCTTTTCTTTCCATATATCCAACATCTTCAAGAGCGCGAAGGTAGCCTGTTACTATAAGTCTATGATAGTCATACCCATGTTTTTTCAGTTCGCGCGAGACACCACTTATTGAAAACTCTTGTTTTGTCAGAATTTCAGTTATGGTATTATAGAATTTTCCTGACATCCATACCTGTGTTAATAACATTCTTCTGATAAAACCTTTGGTTTGCTGGTGCTCAACTTTTTGTTTGTTGTAGCATAAGTCAAGCAATTTTTGTCATGAACTCTCTAATTTCAAGAGGTTTAATTATGACGAAGTCGTGGTTGTAAAGTTATTGGGTGTTGGCATTGTTTCGACTTGGTTGTATATTCAGGTATAATGTCTACTGTTCTGGGTTTAAACGCATGAAAGAAATTAGAGTTCTGGTATAACACCCAACAACTTTACAACCACCGAAGTCTGAATGCATATATACAATACTTAAAGCGTTTTTGGAATGAACACGCCTCCAAAAGACTTTGAAAAGATCAAAGAGCTTACTATAAAAATGATGAGAGGGCTGTTTTAACTTTTGGAAGAATTGGTTATTTAGAGAGTTACACTGTAACTAATCAAAAAACGCTTTCGATTTTTTTCAGACAGGAAAATCTGGACTGAACCCCTCAAAGTGGACACTTAGCTAAGCTAAGAACACTGAGAGAGAAATACATGGGAAAAACAAGAAGAAGATACACACAGGAATTCAAGATCTCAGTATTAAGAGAACTTGAAGCTGGAAAAAACCTCGGACAACTGAGTCGTGAGCACAATCTTCATCCTACTTTGATATGTAGATGGAGACCAGGAATATGAAACGAATCCATATACTGCTTTCACTGGTAATGGCAATACTTACAAGGAAGAAGCCAGGATTAACGAACTCGAAAGGTTGGTTGGGCAGCTATATGCCAAAAATAATTTTAAAAAAAAGCCTTGACAGTCTTGGAAAAGAAGCAGGGATAAAATCAGGAGATAAATTCGTGATAATTTCAAATTGTTCAGATTCAGTTTCATTGAAAAGTGCCACTGAATCGCTTGATGCCAGCAGATCAGGATATTACAAATGGTTAAATTATTCAAAATGGCATAATCGTCAAGATAATTATAATATTACTCTCGGGGATGAGATTCAGAAAATTGCAATTGAGTTTACTGGGTACGGTTATCGAAGGATTACTGCAGAACTCCATAATCGGAACTTTCAGGTTAACCACAAAAAAGTAAATCGAATCATGAAAGAAGACAATCTAATGAGTATTTTGATTTACCCATCTTTACACGCCAATCAAAACTTAAAACGGACTCCATTTACTTAGTGAGTTGCACTAACACCAGATCCTCTAGTAATTTCCTTTTATCACTCTCATTTTTCCATTCTAATCCATAATTTGATGATAGCTATCGCTAAGCCATCTCTCGGCGTTTGATCGTGAAGAGATAATAAAGATTAAATGCAAACGCGGTGAATATCATCTTCACGGCAACTCTTGCAACAGTCGTTACCCGTACATGACCTGAGTTGAATACGCTTTTTATCACAGCGTACGGTCGCTCGCCAGGTGATCTTTTCCTGCTTATCCGCTTGTTTCGCAGTTCTTCTTTGATATTTGGGGGATGCCCTCGGGTAGCCCGTTTAATCGTAGCATCATATCCTTTTGTTGGGGCACCGGAGTAGCCTTTATCCCGATAAACCACTTCCCCCTCTTTTGAGTGATCCACCTGTGAATCATGGAGGGATGCGGTCGTTGTCTTGATATCCCTGATAAAGCCATGCTCTGTGTCCATTTTAGAGTGAAGTTTGTATCCAAAATAGGATTTTCTGTTCTTTTTTGCCCATGTGCCATCTTTACTTCGTCTTGTCTTTGCTTCATCACCTCTTGGTTTATCCGCCTTTGCATGGCCAGGATCTGCGGTGATGAAGGTTGCATCCTGGATTACGCCCTTCTTTACCCTCAATCCTTGGGTATCGAGCTGTCTCTGGAATTCTTCCCATATTTCTTTATCTTTACCTGTTTCGATCAATCTATCCCTGAATCTCCATACAGTTGAGAAATCGGGGATATTATCAGGAAAACCAAGGAATTTGCGAAAAAAAAGATCCTGTCTGTCGCCTGACGCTCAAGTTCAGGATCCGGGAGACCGTACCACTGCTGGAGCACCAGCATTTTTATCATCATAACCTCATCCATGTGTGGTCTGCCACCATTCTCGGTCATGTTCCTGTACATCCCAGCTACGGTAGGGATGAAAGCACCCCAGTCTATCAAGGAATCTACTTGTGCAAGCTTATCACCGAGACGTTTAACCTTTTCGTATTCTTCACTCAATGAAAAATCGATCAAAGACTTCATATGTATTATATTAGCAAAAAAGGTTAATAAATGTTTCCATTTTGACTAAAAAAATATTCCAGTGCTTTGTTGTGTTTGCTGGGGGTTGAAGGTGGGTAGGTTTTTCAAAGTTCTCTTATGTTTTGCCAATCCTAATTCCTCTTAGACATAATACTTGGACAGTTTCTTATCCGCCTTTCTCCTCGTAAACCCCCAGTTGATTTTCTTTTCATCGTCATTCCGTCTCCTGGTCCACGCTGTCACCTCATGAGTCAGTATCTCCATATCTCCAATCCGTCTGTCAGTGCATTCGATATCCATTACATTGATCTCGATTTCAGCGGCATTAAGCCAGCTTGCATGCTTTGGTGTGTAATGAAACTCGATCTTGCTCAAAATCATTTCCGCCTCCCCCTCGCCGAATGCCTCGTAAAATGACTTTTCCTTGTGAGTATTGAGATTATCCATAACCAGTCGGATGTTTTCAACGTCTGGGTATTCTTCATCGACAAGCATCTTCACGAATTGTGCAAAATCCACCATAGTTCTTCTTTTGGTGATCCTCTCGTCACCCGTTTCCCTGCTTTAAATTCGACCGCCATGAAAATGTTTGCTGTACCGTTCCTGATATATTCATAATCATATTTCACAGGGATTCCAGGCTTCATAGGAATGGAAATCCTTTTATCTCCAAGAAGTTGCTTTGGTTTCTCGTCAAAACAGACAATGGGACTTCCCGGGTCGTACGGTTCTTCGTACAGATCGAGAACATCGTACATCCGTTCTCTGTATTCGGTGTCGATCGTCTGTATGCACCACATCCGCCTTAACCAAGGTTTAGTTTTGCTTTTTTTAAAATAAGCCTGATACTCTCTTTGTTTATCGTTTCAAACCCATCCTTCTTTCGCATTTCTTCTGTTAGTAGTGTAAGTGTCCATCTCTTGCGCCCATCAGGTGATTCGGTGCATGCCTGCGCTATAACTTCCGCCGCATGTTTCTCTGTATACTTTTTAGGCTGACCGGATCTTGGTTTCTCCGCGAGGGCGTTTTGGAGACTTTCTTCGCGGTATTTCTTCTTGGTGTTGGAAACGGTTGCCCTGCTGATCCGCAGCGTATCTTTTATCTCCATTTCCTTTTTTCCATCATTGACCAGAAGCAAAATATGTGCCCGGGTCAATTCTCTCGCGCTTTTACGCCCCATTTTCACGAAATCGTTGAGATACTCCACCTCTTTCTCTGTAAGTTTTATTTTTTCCATAGAATATGGTTGGACTCACAGGTTTATAAACTTTGTCTAAAAATTAAGTTGCTGAGACACTAGTAAATTCTATTCTTCTCCATGATGTAGAACTTGGACAATTTGAAGTTGATGAAATGTGGACATTCGTAAAAAAAACAAAAAAACGTTGAGCCCGGAAGCCCTGATTCAGATATCGAAGGTGATGCCTGGATATTCACTTTCATAACGAGAGAGTCATATCTCATCGTTGCTTATGAGATTGGGAAACGAACAAAAGAAACATGTGAAAAATTATTTGAGAATGTTTTCTATAGAATACAATTGCCTTATCCGGATAAGAAAATTGAAATATTTTCTGATGGACATGATGACTATACAAATACTATTCCTGAGTATTATGCAGAGACATGTGTTGACTATGGACAAGTTATCAAAATAAGGAAAGGAGGGAAAATTGTTGATAAAATCAAGAAAGTCATTTATGGAACTCCTAAGATAAAGGAAATAGAGACTACAGATATCGAAAATATGAATAGTATTTGTCGTGAAAGGCAGGGCAGATTAGTTAGAGAAACAAAATGCTTTTCGAAAAAGAGGCCAAAACTCATAAATTCTTTCGAATTATTTCATTTTTATTGGAACTTTGTGGATAAGTTGACTAAAACCGAGACTCCTGCAATGTTGGAAGGTTTAGCTGATCATCAATGGAATTGGGAGCAATTTTTTTATTTTCCATTAAGTATTTTAAATTAGGACACTGCCTAAATTTCGCTGTGTTTTTCATATGTCCGTGTATTCTCTCGCATTCACTCCTGAGTTTGCATGAGTCTCTGAAACGTTTTGTCTTTCAGGTTCTGGTTTCGTAGATACATGCCTACCTGCTCCTGCCTTCTGTTTTTATAGAGAAATTTTAACTTTTTATTGATTTTCATGTGTTTTGACCCTCCGAATTTCCACATTTTGTTTGCCCAGTGGTTGATTCTTCCTAACTCGCCAACTTTTGCTGATTACAGCGTCTACCGGCAGGGAAATCAAGGGCTTGGCTTTCAACTTGTACCAGATAGCAGCATGATTCAAAAAAGAATCATAACTGCCGTCAAGTCGATATTCATCGATTTCAGCCTTCATTCTTAAAAAATCATCTATATGCGAGGTTAGCGAAATAAAATCGCCTGCTAAGCCGTTGGTATAGGTCATAAAGACAGGATATGTACCAATCATCGTAATATGAGCCTTATCCATCTTGCAGTTATAATGCGGATTGAAATCACTATGTTTAGAATACCTGGAAGCCTCAAGTGGAGTAGAATCCAGTTTTGCCTCTTTTGAATCGGTAAGTTTGATAATCTTCTCACCAACCATCTCCATAATTTTATCAACACCCTTAACACCCAAACGATACTTCACAAAATGATGCAGTGTGCCACCTGATGGAATTTGCATTATCCCATCCTTTTCTTTGAAACCAAGTAACCAGGCTTCTTTTTTCGACAAAACAACCTTCCTGTAAGGCTGCTGCCTGAAAAATTTCACTACCACAAATCTAATCATTGCTTCAACGTTGTATCTGAAATGCCAACCTTTATCGCTGTAGAAGTGGTGTTCTATATATTGTGCAATGTCTCCTATGTCCAGGAAAAATAAAAATTGGCATATCGAGACGTTTTTTAAAGCAAAATAGTTTTCAAGCGAGTCTGTGAAAGAGACTCCTTTGAAAACTTTTGAAATTTCTGTCATCAAAGGGTGACTTGGTACAGTATTTAAAACTGTCGGTAGGGTGCAGCATGCCTGGAAATCAGGTCATACTCAAAAAAGAGATAGAGTTTTAAATCAAAAAGCTAATTTGACGGCTTCAAATTAGCAAAGTCAATATGTAACCGGATAATCACCAGGCAGAA
Organism: Candidatus Argoarchaeum ethanivorans; assembly: GCA_004193545.1. Lineage (GTDB taxonomy): Archaea > Halobacteriota > Methanosarcinia > Methanosarcinales > EX4572-44 > Argoarchaeum > Argoarchaeum ethanivorans. The sequence goes on from RPGO01000004.1 coordinate 92,008, forward strand.
GCTAACAGCATGAGTTCTGATCGCTGCATAACACCTGTAGACTACCTGCAGACGTGTCTCTTGAAAGTAGATACGAGCTTGTTCGCAATCTCGCTTAGTGGCGAGTTATTTAAAATCAGCTTGATTTATCTCTGTTTCGCGTCAAGATTATCAGGATAAGGATTACTAAAGCGCTGAACACTAAAATAGGCGCAGTTTCCTGATCTTTTCAACGCTCCGTATTTCTTCATCCGGGTTGGATGGCGTTTGTCTTTGAACATTTTTGTGCTTTAGATTGAAATCTGCGATAATCACTTCTTCTTGACCTTTCTTAACCTCGCATAATTTATATGTTAAGTCTTTTGCGTCTTTGCATCCACCATCCACCAATGACCTGAAATAGTCGTTGTTCAACTGCCCGAAAATCGATGTCCCACCGTACAGCCCTGTATTTGCAATCAAGATGTAAGATGGGGTTCTTTCGACATGACTATGTGCCTCGTTCTGAAATCGTTTGTTTGCAGGGTTGAAGGCTGGGCAGAAGATCATATCAATATTGGTCCCTCTGAAGTAGTGGGCTAAATCGTCAAAGTCCCTGCAGATCAGTATTATGAACTTGCCAAACTGGGTTTCGTATCTGTATATTGTGTCTCCGGGTATCATTCTTTCTTCCGGTTCCATTATCGGGTATTCAAAGTTGGATGGTGTGATCTTTTGCTGGTATGGGATATTGCGATCAGATTTTGTTATTAGTGGACAGATGTTTTTGTTGTCTTTGTAGAAACTTCCACCGATAACGATCATATCAGGATATTTTTCTTTAATCTCGTTTATCCATTCTTCGTAGAGGCAGAGTTCAGGTAAACATACGATATTTGCACAATTTTTCTTGGAGATGTCGAGTGTTGAAAATATCTTTCTTTTCACTTCTTTTTTGTTTTTAGCAGTGAATGGAAATGATTCTGTCAGATCAAAAGAGATTTGGGATATTGCGATTCTGACTATTTCTTGTTTGATCTCTGAGATTTTTATGGTCTGTATTTTAGGGATGTGTATATTTTTCTGCACATAGTCAAAAATTTTGGAAATTGTTTCAGCCTTTTCTCTATTTTCCATGTTTTTTATATTTTTGAGCTGTTCACATGCGTTTATTTTTTTATCGGTTGGGAGATATTCACACCAGTCTCTCGCAGTACTTGCCATGTTGTCCATTGCTATCGCCTGTGCCACTGTGTCTTGGGTGGGTAATTCGTGAGCAGATCTGGCAGTATCTTGTCCAAGTTCTTCGAGTGGTGTGTCCTGTGTCTGTTTGCATACTGCTCTCGCTTTCTCTTTGATCTCTTTTTTCTGTTCATCGATTATCGGGAGTCCGTGCTGTAAGACTTGTGCTGCACCCGGCGCCTCTTTTGATACGTCATTGATTAGGTCTGCGGCGCTGTCGCAGTATTGCCTGTAGGCTTTGAGGTTGGATTTCATGGCATCGAAGTCCGTTACCTTGCGGGCTTCTGATAGCGCGTTTGCAAGATTTTCTACTGCTTTAATGAGTGTTTCTTTGTTTTTTGATCCTTTCGTTGCGTCCTTTGCATCTGTGAGATATCTCTGAATTTCGTCTTCTGCTCCTTCCTTCTTGAAAATTACTGTGTAAAACGATCTGTAAAACGGAAGGCAGAATTTTGATGGGTTGAAATATTTCGCCTCATTTGACGATCTCTCAAAAAATTCAATGGCGTTTTCCATCTCTTTCATGAACTCAAAGTCACTCTGTGCCTTTGTTGCCTTGAATATGGACGCTTTACCAAGAGAATGATTTGCATTCACCTGCACAATACGGTTTTTGTCCTGTGTTAGTTTGTGCAAGTCTTTCCATGCTGCTTCTTTATCTGGAACGTGTTGGAAGGCAGAACCAAGTGCACCTGCTGCCCTCCTCCGCACACCACTGTCTTTGTCCTGTGTTAGTTTGTGCAAGTCTTTCCATGCTGCTTCTTTATCTGGAACGTGTTGGAAGGCAGAACCAAGTGCACCTGCTGCCCTCCTCCGCACATAATTGTTTTTATCCTGTGTTAGTCGGTGCAGGTCTCTCCATGCTTCTTCTTTATCTGGAACGTGTTGAAATACAGAACCAAGCGCATCTGTTGCACTCTCCCGCACAGCCCAGTCTTCGTCCTGTATTAGTTGGTGCAGGTCTCTCCATGCTGCCTTTTTATCTGGAACATGTTGAAAGGCAGAACCAAGTGCACCTGCTGCCTCCGACCGCACACCCAAGTCTTCGTCCTGTATTAGTCGGTGCAGGTCTCTCCATGCTGCCTTTTTATCTGGAACGTGTTGAAAGGCAGAACCAAGTGCACCTGCTGCCCCCGACCGCACACCCAAGTCTTCGTCCTGTATTAGTCGGTGCAGGTCTCTCCATGCTGCCTTTTTATCTGGAACGTGTTGAAAGGCAAAGCCAAGTGCATCTGTTGCACTCCACCGCACCTCAATGTCTTTGTCCTGTGTTAGTTGAATCAGGTCTTCCCATGCTGCCTTTTTATCTGGAACGTGTTGAAAGGCAAAGCCAAGTGCATCTGCTGCACTCCACCGCACCTCAATGTCTTTGTCCTGTGTTAGTTGAATCAGGTCTTTCCATGCTTCTTCCTTATCAGGCAAATCTGCAAAATTACTGCGTAATTGCTCTACCGCCCATTGGCGCTCTCCAGTCTCAAGACTTACGGTTTTCCTGTGAATCTCAGCCTGATCGACCATTTCTTACACCTGACCACCTTTATGCACTTGCACACACCAAAAATCATCGTTCATCAATATAATTGATGTTAAAACCTCGGTTGAATAAATCTTTTGCGTTTCAACTGGAATCTTAACCTGCGTAATGTTCGGGCACAACACCGATCGACTTGGTTGTGCTTATGTGAAAAAGCTCAACACATAATTTACATAAAAAAAGCCTCAACAGAACAGAAAGACCTGTCAAATCAGAAACGCAGAATTTCCGAACATGCTCAATAAGTTGTGGTCGTTTTGTGCAATCGTGAGATAACTTCTCTCACCGCCGAGATCGCGGAGAACTAAAGAGCACTTCCTCTTTTGCGCCTTTTGTGTGCTCCGCGGTTAAATTCCCTGGCTTTGATCCATGCCGTTTTGTGCCAGTATGTTGACCACATAGTATTTTGGCAAGTACGAATTTCCGAGGTAATTTGATGACATCTCAACGACACCACCTGCTACAGATTAAATTTATATATTGAAAAGTGGTTAGATGGCTACCTTATGCTAAACCCCGGCAGTCATCAGTTTGGAAAATTAAAGATCAATAAACCATCAGGTACAGTGCAAAAGCACAAACAGGAGCGCAGTTTCAAATGACTGATTACGCAGTATTCTGGGGTTGTACCATCCAGGCACGTTTTCCATTCATGGAAAAATCAACCAAACTTGTTTTAGACCGAATAGGTGTTAGCCTCCATGAAATTGATGGCGTCACCTGCTGTCCCACAAAATTAATCAAGCTTGCAGACGAATTTACCTGGTACGTTACAGCAGCAAGAAACCTCTCACTGGTAGAAAATATGGGCATGGATCTTGTGACACCGTGCAATGGATGTTACAGCACATTAAAATCAGCGGCATCAGAACTTAATATGAATGCTCAATTAAGAGATGAGGTAAATGAGATACTTGCAGAAGTGGGACTTGAATATAAAGGGACGATCCACGTCAAACATCTCGTTGAAGTGTTGTATGACGATATTGGAATTGACAAAATCAAAAAACACGTAGTAAAACCGCTTGATGGCATGAACATTGCAGTTCACTACGGATGCCACATGATCCGTCCGAGTTCTGCCATACATTTCGATAATCCGAATCATCCTACAAAGTTCGACCTGATAGTCGAAGCACTATCTGCCAATAGTATAGATTATTCAACAAAGATGCTCTGCTGTGGAAACGACCTGAATAATACAGACGACTCATCGAATGCGATCGTTCTTGCTCGCCAGAAGATTCTTGAAGTTCAGGAAATGGCAGATGCCATGACAATGACATGCCCTGCCTGTTTTAGCCAGTTTGATTCCAAGCAATATCTCCTTGAAAAAAGCGGTGAGCGGTTACACATGCCGATACTATGCCTTACAGAACTTATAGGGCTCGCTTTTGGATTTGAACCTTCTGAACTGGGTATGAACCTGCACAGGGTCGAAACAGAATCATTCATCGAAAAATGGCATGAATGCTCAGAAAATCTCAAAAATGCAAGGCAATATTTCGATCTGGCAGATCTGAGACGCTGTTATGAATGTGCTGCATGTGTTGACGACTGCCCGGTTACAAAACCAATTCCGCAGTTTGAACCAAACCAGATCATCGGTAAAATTATACGCGGCAGATTAAATGAGGTTGTGGAATCACATGAGATCTGGTACTGCACAAACTGCTACACGTGTTACGAACTCTGTCCGCAGAAGTTTGGCATGATCAAGGTCTTTGACCAGCTGAAGAGTCTTGCAGGCGAGCGCGGTATAGCCCCAGATGGGTTCAAGGGCAGCCTCAAGATGTTTCTGGATACCGGGAAGTTGGGTGAGCCGACAACAGTACGCAAGAGACTGAAACTGTCTAAACCTCCACAAAGTGGTGCCGATGAGCTAAAGAAATTGATTGACACAATCAAATCAAGAGGTAGATAAATAAAATAACGAATCAAGGGGTAAATAAGTAATATGAAAGATAATTGTTACATTCCGTCCGGATGTTCCATATCCGGCATGATTAATGAGTCAGGAAGAAGGTTTGATGGAAGTAGTGTCATCAAATCGATTGCTCTTATGCACGATCGTGGAAATGGTCTTGGAGGCGGTTTTGCTGCCTATGGGGTATATCCAAGACATGCGGAACAGTTCGCTTTTCACATGATGTTTGACCATATAGAAGCAAAGGAAGCATGTGAAGAATATTTTAAGGATAGATTTGACATTGTACTCGACGAAGAGATGCCAACCCGTGCCGGCGGAGCATTTGAGGAAGAGACTTCAGGAAGATATGGGGAATACGGGGGACATCCAATCACAAATCCTCCGATCCTGTGGCGGTATTTCATGGATGTACCGAAAAGCAAAACAAGTTTTGTCTCGGAGAATGAATATATTGTCAAGAACGTTATGGAGGTTAACTCCAGAATAGACGGTGCTTTTGTTGCATCATCTGGTAAGAACATGGGTGCATTTAAAGGCGTGGGATACCCTGAAGATATTGGAGTATTTTATAAACTGGATGAGTACAAGGCATACATCTGGACTGCACACGGCAGGTTTCCGACAAACACACCAGGGTGGTGGGGAGGAGCGCATCCATTCTGCCTTCTTGATTGGTCAATTGTTCATAACGGGGAGATATCATCTTATGGAATCAACAAACGATACCTTGAACCTCACGGCTATAAGTTGGAACTTCGGACCGATACCGAGGTCATAGCATACCTGTTCGACTTGCTTGTTCGAAAGCATAATCTTCCAATGGAGATGGCTATAAAAGCACTTGCATCCCCATTCTGGAAAGACATTGACAGAATGCCTGAGCGTGAGCAGAGAATCGCAACTGCTATCAGGCAGGTCTATGGCGGGGCACTCCTGAATGGTCCATTCAGTGTCATTCTTGGTCACAGTCGCGGCATGATCGGGTTTAACGATCGCATCAAACTGAGGCCAATGACCTGTGCAAGGGCAGATGATATGTTGTACATGGCATCAGAGGAAGCAGCCATTAGAGAGATTGCACCTGACCTTGATCGGGTCTGGAGTCCAAAAGCCGGAACACCAGTGATTGGAAAATTAAGTGAAGAGGTGATATAAAATGATTTCTGAGACTCCACCGCTGGCAATTTCTGCACAACGAAGTTGTGCAGTTGTTAGGTTAACCTCTGTACAACGAAGTTGTGCAGGTGATATAAAATGATTTCTGAGATTCCACCAGAGTTCATCGTAAAGATTGACTACGAGCAATGCAAGCGATGCAAGCGATGCGTCATGAACTGTAGTTTTGGATGTATGCAATTCAAGGATAGGGTAATACCTGATCACAAAAAATGTGTGGCATGTCAACGGTGCGTTACATTCTGTCCTGAATCTGCGATAACTATTACTAAGAATGAATTATCCTATAAAGAGAATGCAAATTGGACGCCAGAAATTCGGCAGAACATTTTAAAGCAGGCAGAGACCGGTGGCATGATCCTTTCAGGGATGGGAAACCCCAGAGCTTACCAGATACTCTGGGATCATCTGTTAATCGATGCATGTCAGGTCACCAACCCATCCATCGACCCGCTCCGTGAACCAATGGAACTGAGGACTTTTATTGGTAGAAAGCCTGAACGTCTGGAGTTTTCAGCGGATGAAAATAGCGAGATAGAACTTGCAACTGAACTTGGACCCCAGATCAAACTGGATATTCCGGTCGTGTTTGCAGCAATGTCGTATGGTGCGATCAGTTTTAATGCTCACAAAGCACTTGTGATGGCTGCCAAACAGTCAGGTACGCTTATGAACACAGGCGAGGGAGGACTTCACAAAGACCTGTACTCTTATGCAGACAATATCATCGTTCAGGTAGCATCAGGAAGGTTTGGCGTGCACAGTGAGTACTTAAATACGTGCGTAATGGTCGAAATCAAGATAGGACAGGGTGCAAAACCAGGTATAGGTGGGCATCTGCCAGGTGAGAAAGTGGGAGAAGAAATATCAAAAACGAGGATGATTCCAGTCGGGACAGATGCTATCTCACCAGCACCGCATCATGATATTTATTCAATCGAAGACCTTTCCCAGTTAATCTACGCAATCAAAGAAACTACTGATTACACAAAGCCGGTTTCTGTTAAGATTTCAGCAGTGCACAATGTGGCTGCGATTGCAAGTGGAATTGTTCGTGCTGGTGCGGATATTGTCACGATAGACGGATTCCGCGGCGGCACCGGGGCTGCACCCATGGTAATTAGGGATAACGTGGGAATTCCAATCGAAGTTGCATTAGCAGCGGTTGACCAGAGGCTTCGCGATGAAGGCATCAGAAACAATGCTTCAATTCTCTGTGCCGGAGGGATTCGAACAAGCGCTGATATGGCGAAGGCAATTGCTCTCGGTGCAGATGCGGTTGTTATCGGGACTGCGGCTCTCGTGGCGATGGGTTGTCGTGTCTGCCAGAAGTGCTACACAGGAAACTGTGCATGGGGAATTGCTACCCAGAAGCCTGAGCTTGTCAGAAGGCTGGATCCACTGGTTGCTTCAGAGCGGCTTTCGAATCTCTTGAGGGCATGGGACCTTGAACTAAAGGAGATTCTTGGCTCTCTCGGTGTGAACTCCATTGAATCACTGCGCGGCAGCCGTGAACGACTTCGCGGCATAGGATTGGATGAAATGACACTTAAGATTCTTGGAGTCAAACCAGCAGGGGTTGGACAATGAAGATTGACTGCAGTGGCATGTACTATCGAAAACTGAACAAGATCATTCGTGATGCAGCAGAAGCTGGTGAGAGCGAATTCATACTCGATCATGTAAATGGTCAGCGATACATTGGCAGCGGAATCAATAAGAAAATTAAGATTACCATCAATGGTGTGCCAGGAAACGATCTTGCGATGTTTATGAATGGCCCTCTAATCACTGTTAATGCCAATGCCCAGGACGGTATTGCAAATACCATGAATGCAGGCGAAATCATCGTGCATGGAGATGCTGGTGATGTTATAGGATATGGTATGCGCGGCGGAAAGATATATATCAAAGGAAATGTTGGATACAGAACCGGTATTCACATGAAAGAATACAAGAAACAGGTGCCTGTGATCGTAGCAGGCGGTGTTGCTTGTGATTTCTGTGCTGAATATATGGCTGGTGGGATTCTGGTTTTACTTGGGCTTGAGAAAGAGGGAGATATGCCAATTACTGGCGACTATCTTGGAACAGGCATGCACGGCGGTGTAGTCTATATTCGCGGTGGGGTGGATGAGAACATGCTCGGTAAAGAGGTAAGTGTGCTTGAACTGGATGAGAAAGATATGAAGCTTCTAAAGAAGCATCTGGCTGAGTTCTGCGAGCACTTTGGGTTTGATTTGGAGGAGGCTATGAGCAAGCCTTTTGTTAAACTTCTTCCAGTATCAAGCAGACCTTATGGGAATCTGTATGCATATTAAAATGAATGTATTTGTTTTGAGCCTTGATTGCTAACGCACTCGAGAATCGATGGTTACCGGTTATTATGCATACGAAGTGTGCAGGTGTTAATCTTGTGGAATCTCGTGGTTTTTCCACCTCAGCTCGAAACATATACAACTGGTGTTGCCCTGCAACACCTTCTGATCACATAGCCATCCCGGCCCCCATGCACACTACGATAGCCTCCCGAAGCCCCAATCTTTTCACCTCGGAATAAAGAGCCTGTCTCACAACTGGGTTCAATGGTGTTGAATAGTTGGTTTATGTCTTAAACTTTCGCTTATGGAACACAAGAGATTAGACCATGTTTTCTTAGTTTTTCGCATAGTTTCTTGAATTAAGTGTGATTATGACGTCTATTTTCAACAGTATTCGCTTCAATATCCTTGATTTGGCTTTTTATTTTCAGTATTCTCTTCATGTTGTGTGCTATGCATGCCAAACTGAACTCTGTTCTCCCCCCCTCCAAACCTCTCGTTAAAAACTCTCGTAGTCCGATGTTTTGCTTGATATGCCCAAATACGCGCTCTACTGTCTTCGATCTTACACGGTAAACCTCCTGTCCTTCTGCTGACTCCATTTTTTCAGCCATTTCCCGCAGGTTAGCCTCATTGCCGTAACATTTGATCAGTTTTGGTTTATGATTGCTCTTTGTGCAGAGCTTTTTATCAGAACATTGACCACATCCAGTACCTCGATAAACCCTTACCTGTTTCCCTTTGTGTTTATCGAAGTATTCGTAGCTGAATTGTACGGTTTCTCCATTTGGACAGGTGAATTCGTCTTTTTTGGTATTATATTCAAAATTTTCTTTGCTGAATCTCTTTGATTTCGTTTCTTTCTTCTTCATCCTGGATGCAAGTTTTTCGTGAGGAATATATCCATCCAGATTGTGTTGTTTCAAAAAATCAATGTTTTTTGAGGAATGGTAACCATTGTCGGCAGTTACAACCATGTCTTCTGGTAGTTCACCAAAAACTTCCTCTGTCTGTTCGATTTGAGGCTTTAACTGATCTACATCCCTGACATTTTAGACTACATCCTCTGCAATGATTATTCCATGCTCAGCATCAACCGTTACCTGTGGATTGTACGAGAATTCGGTGAAATGCTTCTTGTTCGGCATGAATCTGCTTTCCGGATCGGTAAAACTCAAAAAATCTTTTTCTGACGTTACAAATTCATTCTGAACCTTATCAAGTTGTTTTTCGATTCTATTCCTCTCTTTTTGGCCACCTTTTCTGTATTGATCTACGATCTTCTTCGTTTTCTTCTTTCTTATCTCCACTTTAGCCTTTAAAACTCTTTGGAAGCGTGTCAGGATTAGCATTTTCATATATATCATCCTCCACCTCGTCAACAGCGATTCCTCTCTGAAGTTCCATGTCAATAGCCTCGTTTATCTCGTCAAGCTCTTCTTTTGACAGTACACTAAAATTCGAGGCTGAAGCTTTGATTTTCGTACCATCAATGCTCAAATGACCAAGTTTTACCATATCCATTCCCCTAGCTAACTTTATGATCTCGGCAAAAACAAGTTTAATAACATCTAAATTATCCTTCCTAAACCTACAGATCGTACGAAAATCTGGATTTAATCGGTCTGAAAGGTACATATAGACAACATTTTCCTTTGTTGCCTTGGAAATCCTACGAGAAGACCGAATCCCATCGATAGTACCCTGAATAAGAAGCTTCATCATAACCTTTGGATGATACGCCGGACTGCCAGGACCATCATACCTTTCTTCGATATTTCCAAGGTCAATGCTCTCCACTACTTCATCTACAAGTCTGCAAATATGGTTTTCATCGATTAAATCTGAAATACTTGGGGGAAATAACCAGTTTTGATTGTGAAGCCTTCTAATGAACGCCATATTACATAATATGGCTGGAAGAGTGATAAAAGTATCGGAACGATGTTAATTATGGGACAGGCTCTAAAGTCGGAGGCATCCGCGGGATGGAGGTCGGATTGTGTGTGTATTTGCCGACGTTGAAACAGAGTTTGTTAATTATTTTCGGCATTTTATCTCTAGTTCCTCCAAAGCCCAGCTTATGCTACCTATAGACATTGCCTCATCCTCACCAATCCAGAAGTCGTCTATTTTTTTATATGCGATGACACACTTCTCAAGGGGTTTCACTGCCCTTTCATCCCCTATTTTTGCAAGAGCACATGCTACCGCACTTCGAACATTGTGACGATCAGATTCATCTATCAAAACTTGAATAAGTGGTTCCACTGCCTTTTCATTTCCTATTTTTCCAAGAGCAATTGCTGCTGAATTTCGAATGTCTTTGTAAAAATCATACCGACCCCTCAAAACTTGAATAAGTGGTTCCACTGCCTTTTCATTTCCTATTTCTCCAAGAGCAAGTACTACCTCCCTTCGAACATTGTGACGATCAGATTCATCTATCAAAACTTGAATAAGTGGTTCCACTGCCTTTTCATTTCCTATTTTTCCAAGAGCAAATGCTGCACCATTCCTAACACCAAAACCTATATTTTTATTCTTTATAACCTGAATGAGAGGTTCAACAGCAGGTTTTCCTATCTTTCCGAGAGCTTCTGATATTTCATACCTACTTTCAAGACGACTTCCAAAAGGATGATACTTCTTCAATGCTTGAATAAGTGGTTCCACTGCCTTTTCATTTCCTATTTCTCCAAGAGCCTCTGCTGCTGCATCTCGAACATCATATTGGTTATAGTTTAAAAGCAAAATGAAATATTTTACTGCCCTTCCATCTCTTATCTTTCCAAGAGTTCTTATTGCTTCATCTTGATCAGGACTATCAGACCTAATAAAAAGCATGAGGGGTTCTATCACCGTTTCTCCTAATCTCGGTAATTCATCCCACTGTCTTTTTGCAATTAAATAATAAGCTTTCTCTACGTCATCCGTAGGCTCCCAGCCTATCCTGTCAAGAGCTTTTGCTGCTATTCCTCTATCACATATATCCTCCGTTTTCATAACCTGAATGAGAGGTTCTACTGCTCTTGTGTCTCCTATTATACCAAGAGCCTTTGCTGCTTTATTTCGAACGAACCAATCTTTATCCTTCAAAGCCCGAATAAGAGGTTCTACTGCTCTTGTGTCTCCTATCTCTCCAAGAGCCTCTGCTGCTTTATCTCGAATGAGCCAATCTTTATTCTTTAAAAGTTTTATCGACCTCTTCACCTTAAACGAATTAAGTATTCCCATTTAAAGCCCCCTTCATTTATAGCCCCAACCTCTCCACACCCGATTGAAATCGGGCGCATCCATGGGGCGCGCACAAACATTGCTCCCCCTCACAGACTGACCACCCCAGCCGCAGTCTGCAGAATCATAAGAGCGTCCAATGATGTGATTTGACTATCGTCGTCCACGTCACCGATCGGATCATATTCGCCGCTGACGGAGAGTTTGAGTGCGATCACGGCATCTACAGGCGTGATCTCGTTGTCATGGTTCAGATCGCCTTCGAGATTGAGATGAAACGGATCACCAGTAATGGCAAAATAGAACCATGCGGTAGGGGCAAGACCACTCCACGGAGAAAGCCATCCGAAACAACCCGTCCATGTTTTTGTATCCGGACATCCGGGCAACGAACCATCCGGATTCTGAATGCTCATCAAATTATTCAGGAAGAACTGGGAATCTTCACCACCTGCGGCAACATATTGTGCGGTTCCTTCGCACCAAACGCTTACCGGACCCATCCCATCAAATCCGCAAATGGTGTCGTTTTCATCGGTCGTAACCAATGTTTTTCGGGCAAAGCTAAGAGCCTCAATGCCCTTTTCTTTTTCATTTACCCAATGAGAACGTGCAAAGTGAAATAGCCATGTTTGACAATCGATCGCTACAACCGGATCGTTAAAACCACGTGGCCAGTATTTTAAATCATGGTCCCAGATACTGAGAAGATATTCTTTGATTCGCTCAGCCTCTTCGATATTTTCTGTTGCGGTCATAGCCCACCACACATCTACGTTACCTTCGGTACTATCCACCACCTTACCAGTGTTCATGTTAATTTTTTCCTTGAGCCACTCGACTGCATCGTTGATGATTGGTTCTACTGAATCGTTGCCGCTTTTTAACCGGTATATTTGTAAAGCAAAGGTCATCCACGCCTGATCACCCACCCATTCGTCATAAGAAAGTATCGCTCCGGTCTCAGGGTCCCATCCGCGGGGCCAATGTCCATCCTCCATTTGCTGATTGGAAATAAAATCCACGAGCTTATCGGCTTTCAAAGCTTCGTTATTTATGGGATTTCCATTTAACCATATACCCTCTCTTGTCAGGACACGTAGTACCAGAGCTTGGTCATATAACCAAGCTTTAGGAGAAGGTTCCCCTTTCCATGAAATGAAGAGTCCAGTATCTTTTTGCTGACTTAAAATGTAGTCAACAGCATCACGAGCGGCGTTTGAGTCGCCAGTGCTGGCATGATATTTATCTTGACGATTCCATTGCTGTACATTGTCTGCCTGTAAATGATCAATGGTGAGTTGCCCGGACCCTCCGCCAGGGCGTTTAACAACGAAAAAGAAACGCTTGATATTAGACCAATCAATCTCCGCATCTGCTGTGTTCCCACCCCAGAATTTGTAGAATAGTTTACGTGGGACTGCAATGTTTTCCATCCATCTGTCAATGCCATTGATCTCATCAAAATTGCACCCATAAAAAACATCGTTTGTATCGGCAAACATTAAACAGACACGGTTGGGCGTACTATCTGATCCGTGAAAGCTAACTCCAAATATATCGTAGTTTGAAAGGTCTATCGGTTTCGTAAAGGTGTATTTACCTTGTACCCAATCACCAGTTCCTATATCCCAGTTGAGTTGCACAGCGTTACCAATAAACCCAGGAACCAACTCTAAATTCCCGTTTGAAGATGTATCCGATTCAAGAGACCAATTGCCTAAGTCTTCACAATCGAGGATAACGGTTCCATGCCAGCCAGGCGAACAGTTTGTTAAAATCTTGTTGTCCGTTTGGATAAGGGATGGCTTGTCTGGAATTGTTACCGCAGACGCGATCCCAATACCTGCGCTTATGAATGCCAACATTGCAAAGAGAACAGCAAATACCAATACTACTACCATTCCAAATTTTCCCATTGTTTTGTTCTTCACTTATATCACCTTTCGCCAGCCTCAGCCGCTTCACACTGACCGAAGTTGGGGGTTCCGATTGCCGCATGCAAGATCATGAGCGCGTCGAGCGAGGTTACATGCCCGTCGCCGCTGACATCGGCGGCGAGCGTTGCGGTATCGCACGGGCGGCTGCCTGCTGCGAGCCGGAGCGCAATCGCGGCATCTGTGGGGGTGACTTTGTGGTCGTGGTTGAGATCACCGCGTATCGCTCTTATCTCAAAATCATATCCCCCATTCCAACTAGCGATGGCGTAAAAACTGGTATCGATAAATCTTTTCCAATATTCTGCCTTTTTATTCCCATCAGGCTCTATTTCAATCCAGTCTGCCCATCCACCATGAATTTGGTTCCAGAGCGTACTAGTTTCAGCCCACTGGATAGCAGTTTCTGCATCGGAGATATTTCCTGTATCAAACCAGCTGAGGGCCGCCTGAAAGGCAAATCCTGGATATTTCCTTGTCTTAAGCCCCCCATCTTCACAGTCATAGCCTATACAGCCCATGCAGGAACTGTTCTCTGGTCGAAAAGTTTTGTTGATCCAAGCACCAACTACTGGTGAATCCACACCTTCTACTGGTAAATCCAACATCCGGGGCGCATATTGGATCCAACTGGGATGTGGATCAACATCAGCACCCAAGCACGAAAGATGTGGATTCTTACGAGGATTTCCGTTTTCATCGATTGCGATACGCCATACTCCAATATCAGAGTCATATAAGCATGTGTTTATCCCATTTATTATCTCTTTGGCACTATCAGCACATTCTGACGCAAACGATGCGTTCCCTTCAACTGTTGCCCATGCCTCTGCAGCCTTCAATGCCTGATAAGCGTAAGAATTATCATGGGTCCAGCGCCAACCATGGTATTGCCCATTGGCGTCCTTTCCACCACCCAACAGTCCATCGTCGATGCCACCTTTATTTACAACTTTCTGGCACTCCATTAAATATTTAGCTCCATTTTTCATAGCGTTATATTTATTGGGGTCATAGCCTAATTTGTAAAAGACGATCATTACCTCAGCCGTCTGAGTTGGAGACTTGGCGTAGTCTTCTACTTTTATGCCACCATCTATGGCGGAATTGTAATGGTTATACCACGCTCCATCTGACTGGTCTTGTATCTTAATTAGATAATCAGCCGCTAACTGGGCTTGTTCGAGATATGATGTATCATTGAGGGCTTCTGAGGCAACAATTAAACCCAATATTGCCATAGCATTCTCTCTTGGAACTACCCACGTGGGATCCCCATATACATTGTTGATGGCACCATAGGCGGGATGTTGAGGATCCTTTATATATTGGCAGGACAGTATATAATCTGCTTCTATCTTCATTTTTTCTTCTTTAGTCCATGCGGAAGCCGTACCCACGCTAAGTGCCAAAACGACGATCAAAATAACTGCAATGATTTTTTTGTTCATTTTTTCATCCACCTCATTATTTCTCACCCCTATTGTAAGTCACCAAACCCCGCACTTAAGAGGTAGTCCCATAATTGGATATTTTGCGACATTAGTAATGTCAATCGTGCTTTCTACCGGATTATATGCAGTATACGAGTTGTCATAACCAAAGTGCATCCAATTTGCAACATCGCCCAGCGCGGACTGAGTTGGTTGGGTTGCCGCGTTGCTTCCCGTTGTTACAGTTACACTCAACGCAATGAGTACAATGGTTATTAAACCTGATATGATTTTCTTTTTCATATTTTTATTCCCTTCTTTTTGTTCTTCTTTTCTTAAATAAGTCACTATACCCCGTACTCAAGTACAGGGCTTGTTAGCGTTTTTCGCTTATAAGGGTTTCGTTTTTATTTTGTCTTGTGTAGAGATATATTTCTCAACTACCTCCCATCCATGACCAACAGATCCATGGTAACACCCCGGAGCCCATAAATGATCGGTGCACCATTCTCTTAAATGAGGGAAGTGCTGTCTGAGTATCCTGCTCGTTCTTCCCTTGATCTTCTTTGCGATAAAACTTACAGAATACTTTGGCGGGTACTTGATGAAAAGATGAACATGATCCACATTCACTCCCATATCTATTACCTTAATATCCATCTCCTTGCATGTCTTCCTGATAAGCCCCTCTGTAGCCAGTGCAACGTCTCCAACCAGAATCTTCCCGCGATACTTTGGTGTAATCACCATATGGTCAGTTAATAAAGAAACCGTATGCCGATCGTATCGAAGATCTCTTCGTTCCACACACTAATTTTTATGAAGGCATTTTATATAAACTTTACAGTTACAAAATATTCTGGTAAATATTTATACAAATCTTATAAATCTGCCTGTGTAAGACTCAAAACATTGTGTTGTTTGTGTTGCACTCGATTGCTTCGCAATCGAGAATTATTTCTTCACAACGAAGTTGTGCAGCAGTTGTGCAGTGCTTGCACAATCAAGAGTTATTTTCTGCATATGAATCTCTAATGAGACAATGTGACACAGGCACGTAAGGGTGAAAAGAGGGTGCGTTGTATACTTCAGTGGTAGGGGTATTGATATTTCTCCCTTTTTCATAGGAAGTATGCAGTTTGGAGATACTGGTTTGACCGTAACAGTTATACACAAAGATACGGTAAAGGGATAGTGGTTACTTAATAAATAACAGGTGATAACATGACGACGACAAAAGATGATGTAATGTCTGCAGTCGAGGAAAGAAATGTAAAGTTCATCAGACTGTGGTTCACAGATATTATGGGCGTACTCAAGAGTTTTGCAATCACGAAAGAGGAACTCGAAGGTGCGCTCGAGAATGGAATGGGTTTTGATGGCTCATCGATTGCTGGCTACCAGGACATCGAGGAGAGCGATATGGTTGCAATGCCAGACACCTCAACCTTCCAGGTGCTCCCGTGGAGACCACAGGAGGATGCAACCGCGAGAATGTTTGTGAATGTACTGACCCCTGACAGGAAACCGTACGAAGGCGATCCAAGATACGTCCTCAAGAGAAATCTTGAGCGGGCAAAGAAGATGGGGCTTTCGATGTTTACTGGACCCGAGCTTGAGTACTTCTACTTCAGAAGCTCAGAATCACCGGAAGTCCTTGATAAGGGCGGGTACTTTGATCTAACACCGCTTGACCTTGCCACCGATTACCGTAGAGAGACTGTGTTTGCGCTTGAGAAGATGGGAGTCCGTGTAGAATATAGCCATCACGAGGTTGCACCGAGCCAGCACGAGATTGATCTCAGATATACCGATGCTCTTGCCATGGCAGACAATGTGATGACGTATCGGCTTGTCGTAAAGGAGATCGCCCAGAAATTCGGCGTCTATGCAACATTTATGCCAAAACCAATCTTCGGAGAGAACGGGTCAGGCATGCACATCCACCAGTCGCTTTTTTCTGGTAATCACAACGCATTCTTTGACGCAGATGATGAGTACACACTCTCAGATCTTGCAAAGGGCTATATCGCAGGACTGCTCCGCCATTCAAGAGAGATCTGTTCGGTCTTTGCCCAGAGCGTAAACTCATACAAGCGGCTCGTGCCTGGATTTGAGGCGCCTGTGTACATCGCATGGGCACGGCGGAATAGATCAGCGCTCATAAGGGTTCCGATGTACCAGCCAGGAAAGGAACTTGCAACACGGATGGAATACCGCGCGGCGGATCCGATCTGCAATCCATATCTCACATTCTCTGTGATGCTTGCGGCAGGACTCGAGGGTGTTGAAAATGGATACGAACTACCAGACCCACTGGAACGGAACATCTACACGATGACAGGATCTGAGAGGGAGAGTCTGGGTGTCGAAACGCTTCCGCAAAACCTGGGCGATGCAATCGCTGAGACCGAGAAGAGCGATCTTGTGCGGCGGGCTCTTGGAGACCACACCTTCGAGCGGTTCATCTCGCTTAAGAAACAGGAATGGGATGATTACCGGATACAGGTTACGCCTTATGAGATTACGAAGTTTCTGCCGATGATGTAAGATCTAAAAATCCGAATGTTTTATCACCACGGGGAAGTGCAGAGAACTGGAAAGCCACCTCCTCTTTTTTCTTCTGCCTGGCTTCGCGGTTAAATTCCCTGTTTTGATCCATACCTTTCGGTGTCAAGGGTGTTGACCACACAGTATTCTGGCAGGCACCTTAAATGTGCTCTCTCGTAAAATTTAAGGAAGATGAATAATCCAGTGAATATGGAAATGCATTATTATGAAACATAGAATTATATCGTCAGGTGAACAGGCAGTATTTGAAGCAGGGATTAAGCTTGGAGCATTGTACCATCAATTCACAGGTGCCCCAATCAGTCCCGCAAGTGTTGATTCTATGGAAAAAGCTATAGAAGAAAGTATTGCTCTTCAACCTTATGTAATAAATATAACTGTGAAAATAGACCGCGACATTATAAACGCACGTTTAAATGAATTTGGATACTGTGAAATCGAGGGACGCATGCTGGATGTAACTCTCATAACGCGTGTTGGATGCAGCACAGCGACAGTGAGATTGTCTTATGACAGCAAACTTGAGTATCCTTTAATGAAGATATTGCAAATAGAGGAGAACTGATACAGTTCAACATCGTGTGGAAATCCGCATAAAACCACGAGATTTGAATTGTTACTCTTAATCCTGCAGAGTTGTAAACGGATCAGGAAAACCAGCCTCATCAAAGGCACGCTTGCGACGCATACAGGATTCACAGACCCCACAGGGCAGAGCTTTTTCATTGTAGCACGACCATGACCACTGGAAAGGTGCATCGATACTCATGCCAAGCTTCACGATCTTGACTTTACTTAATGATTGCAGTGGTGCGTACACGACAGGATGATTCAATGTGCCGTATTCAAGTACCTTGTTAAACAACTCAACAAACCTTACTGAATTATCAGGAAACGTGAAAGCTTCCTCGCAATCAAAACCAGTGACTATTGTTCCATAGCCATAGTTTTCTGCAAAGGACGCAGCAATAGATAAAAATACCATATTTCGAGCAGGTACCCACACCGCTTCAGCTGTTTTAAAAATAATAGAACTATTATCAAGTTCATCTGCACTGTTGATTGTTGGAACATCCCTGTTAGTAGCAGTAAGCGCACTGTCAAACTCTGAGAGCCATGGCAGTTTAATGACCTGTTGAGAAACACCATAATGTGCTGCTATTTTTGCCGAATATTTAAGTTCATGCCTGCAAGCCCTTTGCCCATAATCGAAAGTAAGACACAAAAGCTCATCAAACTCATCAAAAGCTTTTTTAAAAGCAACCACTGAGTCCATTCCAGAAGATAATAATACCACTGCGTTGTTTGTCATAATACTAATAGAGGTGTCATAGAAAAGTTTATACTTTACGATGCATCTATCAATAAACAAAATTTGAGGTTATGTATGGACATGTTTTCTCATATCAAAGACGACCACGTACAGATGGTTGATATAAGTGGAAAGAACGACTCACTAAGAATTGCTTCTGCAAGAGGGGATATTAAACTTCGCCCCCGAACAATTGATGCAATAAGAAATCAGCAGGTAACAAAAGGGAATGTGCTTGCAACAGCACGAATTGCAGCCATTTTAGCAGTGAAAAAAACACCGGAACTAATACCCATGTGTCATCAAGTTTCCATCGACGGCATTGATATAAGTTTTGATGTGTCAAGCACAACCATAACTGTTGAGGTGACTGTAAAATCAGATGGTAAAACAGGTGTTGAAATGGATGCTTTGACAGGTGTTTCTGCTGCTCTCTTAACGATCTGGGATATGGTAAAATCAGCAGAGAAAGACGAAACTGGCAACTATCCACTAACAATGATTCAAGAGATTAAAGTGATAAGTAAAACAAAAGAAGAAAAATCAATTTAGGCAGTTATAGTTTCAGCCCTCATTCCAAAGCTCGTCTCGCAGTTCCTTTATGGTAGCCGTTCGCTCTGCAAAAGCATTGTGTCTATGAATGCTTTCTTCGTTGATCTGTTTGATCGTTACAATGGTATCGTCTGGCAGTTGTTTGAATTCTTTCACTATTTTTTGAGCCATGGAACGCACACAATCTTCTACGAATTTTGGATTGCGGTGTGCCTGTTCAACAAGGGCAGCTTCATCCCTCCTTTTCAAGAATTCATATACCGTTGCGCTCATCGAATCTTCTATGATGTGTATGATCTTGTCAAGTGGTACATTAACCCCATCGTGCACTTCTATTGTTATTGTGCCGCGACCGCGCTGGTTGTGTGTTGCCATTGGAATCTTTTCTAAGATTCTTTCTATTATTTCTTTTGAGATTCCAAGTTTTTCCAGTTCGTTGATTGCTTTATCCCGCATGATCTCCTGGGCACAGGGACATGCGGTGATGCCAAGAACTTCTGCTCCAATCAGTTTTCGAACAATCGTTTTTTCGCCCCTGATTGCTGTAGCTTCTGCAATCATGTCAACAATCTCCTGGCATGTCACACGGTCATGGGGAGTTTTTCTTTTTATCGCATACTCACTTTTCATTCGAACCTCTGCCCGATTCGCATATTCATGTTGATCCAGTAATTTTCTTGCTACTGCTCCACAGAGTTCTTCCACTTCATACACCGGGCTTTCAACAGCTTCTTCTATTACACCATCCACTGCCTCGAAGTTTCGTGAAAGATTCGCACCCTTTCGATCCAGTGGTAAATCAACAAAAATATCAAAGGTAGAAATGAGTATAATTGGGCGACTATTCTTTCGAGTTATCTCTACGAGTTTTTTAACATCTGTGACACCAACTCGTGTTAGATTTACAGGAATCTCTGGTTTATTGGCTTGTACATCTGGTAAACACACAACAGGCAACTCCTTCTAAACATACTTCTTTTACAGTACTGAACACTCCGTGTGCAAAAATCAATAGTAGCATAACAGGTAACTCCTCCAAGTTTCACTTCTTTTACCATCTATGATAACTGTTTCGGTTCTAAATCTAAAATTTTTACGATTATGATGCAGTCAATAAATATATATTGCAGGGAGCATAAGTTAAGACCCATGCAACAGATAGATTTGCCCGGATTTAATTCCCAAAGTGCAATAGATACAGGACTTGAGTACATAAAAAATCTTTCTCCTGATAGTGTTAAAAGTGTATCTCGCATCATCCAGGCACTTTCTCTGGGAGACACAGACTCTCCTCAACCATCTGCTTATGTGAGCTGGCTGATTAAAGAGAAAAAAGATGACCACTGGGAAACAGATAGTGTTTTACTGGATACAGCGCGCGCTGTGTCGGCTCTTGCATCGTATGGGATTATATTTCCTAATGTTACCAGGTGGCTACTAAAACAGCAGCTGGACGATGGCTCATGGAATAACAATCTTACAGAGACTGCTTACGTGTTAATTGCACTTGGAGGTGTAAAGGAAAGAAACACCAGTGGATGCAGATGGCTGACCGAAAATCCGGAGCTTACATCCACCGGAACGATTGCTCTTGCCATTACTGCACTATGCAAACACGGTTTTGATGAGGGGAACTTTATTGGTCGAAACGTGGCACTGCTCAAAGAGCGGCAACTTGCTGATTGTAGCTGGAAGAGCCTTGCTATATCCAACATGGTTGTTCAGGCACTGTTTGCTGCTGGTGAAGAAAAGGCAGCTCTCGGTGCAGTTCCCTGGATATTATCCCAGCAGCGCGAGGATGGCAGCTGGAAGAATAAAAGCGATAACACTGCTCTAACGCTCATCACTTTAAAGATGATTACAGCATGGAAAAAGTAATAATACATGTGGTTATAGTGAAGCTGTGGAAGGCATTGTTCCTCGATAAATAAGTGATATTTATGAAAGTGACGAAATCTTTATGTCCTGAATGCCATAAAGTTATAAAAGCGGAAATTTTTGAAGATTCTGAAGGGAAAATAAGAATTAGAAAAACCTGTGATATTCATGGAGTATTCGAAGACATCTACTGGTCTGATGCCGAGTTATACAAAAAATTTGAAAAGTACTGGTACGATGGTAGCGGGATCAGTGAGCCAAATACATCACTAAATAACAACTGCCCATATAATTGCGGTATATGTGAAGATCATAAAACAACAACAATTCTTGCTAATATTGATGTGACCAACCGATGTAATCAGCACTGTCCTATATGTTTTGCAAATGCTGCAAGCGCTGGATATGTTTACGAGCCTACAATCGAACAAATAAAAGATATGCTGACTGGTCTTCGAAACCAGAAGCCAGTTCCATGTCCGGCAGTTCAATTTGCAGGTGGGGAGCCAACAGTGCGAGAGAATATCGTTGAAATCGTGCAGGCTGCAAGTGATATTGGTTTTTCACACATACAGATGGCAACCAATGGCATTAAACTTGCTAAAAGCGTGGAATTGTGTAAAAAACTTCGTGTTGCAGGTCTTAAAACAATATACCTGCAGTTTGATGGTCTGACTGAAAAACCTTATATAATAGCTCGTGGGCACAATGCGCTCCCGCTAAAACTAAAGGCAATAGAGAACTGCAGAACAGCCGGGCTTGCCAGCATTGCTCTTGTGCCTACCGTTGTAAAAGGCGTGAATGATGATCAGCTTGGGGACATCATACGATTTGCTGCAAAGAACAACGATGTAGTAAAAGGTATTAACTTCCAGCCAGTCTCCTTTGCTGGGCGTATCGATAAAACCGAGCGTGAACGAATGCGGATTACCATACCTGATGTGCTGCACCTTATAGAAGAGCAAACAGGAGGCGAGATTGCAGCATCCGATTTTTATCCAGTGCCGTTCATTTTACCTATTTCCCATTTTGTTGCATCTGAAAAGAATGAACCTTATGCCGAATTCTCAGTACATCCACACTGTGGCGCAGGCACTTATGTATATATTGAAAATGGAAAAATGATACCAATTACTCGCTTCATTGATGTTGAGGGGTTGCTCGAATTCGTAAATGAACTTGCTGTTGGGATAGAACGCAAAAAATATACAAAATCTTTCGGGAAGCTAACTGCTATTGGAAAACTCATAAAAGGCATTTCAAGGTTCGTTGATCCGGACCTTGCACCAAGTCAGGTCAATGTAAGAAAACTTTTCATTGACGTTCTTAAAGATGGGACTAATGAAGCTACAAAAGAATTCCATCGCAACACTCTCTTCATCGGAA
>RPGO01000015.1 GCA_004193545.1 Candidatus Argoarchaeum ethanivorans
CTATCGATCTTCTCATGGGAAAGAACCTGTCTAATCCATCGGTACTTTAGTGTGTTCCAAAAGATCGATTGGATTGACCACTTTGGACAGGTCTTTTCCCGTAATGTGAAGATAAACCGACGTGGTAATTTACGGTTCATACTACACCTCTGTTATTTCCGTGAAACATTATTAAAAAAAATTATAATCAGACGATTATTTAATTTATTTTTACTGATAAAGTGTCGATACCAGGATGTTCATACAGACACTCATTTCGATCATTATATTGATATGCTTTAAGTGCACCCTTATCTCTTAATTCCCATATTTTCCTTTTATCAACGCCTAATAGTTTTGTAATTTCATTTATTGTTAAATTCCCTGACTTTCTCAATCTTGCATATCGGGTCTTCAAATCATAATTTCGCCGAATAGCTCCAACCAGTTTCCTGTCAAACGGAAGGCCTGATCCTGATTTATGACCCCCTTTATTCAGTATAGTCGCTATTTCAGCATATTTATAATTGTTCAAAAGTTCATCTACCAATTCGACCACTTTTGGTTCTGTTAACGCATGTTGCCACCCTTTCGGCGGAAGCGGTATGGTAAGGTTCTTTTGAGCTCCTCCCTTAAATCGGACATTGGCTATGATCTGATCATTTTTAATTAAAGTCACATCTTCAACCAAAAGTCGAATTATTCTCTTTTTTTCCCGAAGCGGTGTTTTTGGATCTTTCCATAACCTGGGAAAGTCGGATGCAAGTGAAAGCACTTTCTTTCGCTCCTCATCAGTAAGAATAGTAAAATCAGATTGACATTTCTTCTCGTATTGCTCCTGAGCTTCTCTAACCATACGAAGTTTTTCATTCCATTCTGCTTCAAGGCTGTCCGCTACTAATCTGTTGTCAGGATCCACACGCATATATCTCCGTTTTGCTAAATTAGCTTCATATTCCGCTCTTTCCACATTTTGCTTCCGTAGCCGATCTATCTCAGCAGCTCTGCTCTCTAATTCCTTTTGTACCTCCAATGCCACTTCCATACTTAACGGTGACATTGTCTCCAAAATCAATCCTTTTATTGCTTTGTCTACACAAGTGCCCGGAATATATTGACAACTGTTCTCCCCTCGCTCTATGCGACTGCGTTGACATAGATATACAGGATCTATTCTTCCCTGGCGACGATATTTATATCGAACGGTCATCCGATTGCCGCATTTGCCGCAAATGGCTATTCCTTGCAACAGACATGGCCCCTCACGCGGAGGAGTTTTTCTTTGATCACTTCCATAGGCTGTCGCATTTTCTTTTATGCGTTTTATATTTTCTTCATATTCATCCCAGGTGATATATCCGGAGTGAGAATCCGGAATTAAGGCAATCCACTCTTCTCGTGGAACCTTATGTCGAGATGTTGAACCATCTATCTGTTTTCGAGATCGTTGACGGCCATAGTAATACGCCCCTGCGTATCTGGGATTTTTTAAAATACGCTGAACTTGACCGTAAGTCAATTTATCCCAAGACAATTCCCCTTTTTTCGGACCACTATACGAACGGCCGGGAAAAAGAATTTTGTCTTTCCAAAATGCTTTCACAGTTCCAAACGCGGACCCTGTTCGGCGAAAAACATCAAACACCAATTTTATTGTTTGTTGAACCTGTTTGTCAGGATCGAGAATCACATTGCCTTCCTGGTCATAAATAAAGCCTATTGGAAGGCGAGTTTTAAACTCCCCTCGACGCACTTTGTTTAATACTCCACCTCTAAGACGCGCTTTTAATACGTGAAGCTCAGCTTCACTCATAGTTCCCTTTAGGCCCAAAAGTAAACGATCATTAAAATGACTGGGATCATATAGTCCATCCTCATCCAAAATCAGCGTGTTAGTAAATGCACAAATCTCCAATAACCGATGCCAATCTGCGCAGTTTCTGGCTAAGCGCGATACCTCAAGTCCCATAACCAAACCTGCCCGACCCAGACTGACCTCTGAAATGAGTTTTTTGAAACCTTCCCGATCTACCATCGATGCACCTGATACACCAAGGTCACTGTCAATGATAATTATTTGACTAAGAGGCCATCCTAAAGAAATAGCTCTGTCACGAAGAGCGTACTGGCGTTTGGTGCTTTCAGTGTTTTCCAGTACCTGTTTAATTGTAGACTGTCTCACATACAGATAGGCCTTCTTTTTAAGATGGCTTGCAGTCAATTTATTATTTGATGACATTATCATAAATTCGACTCCTTTAGATGGGATACTGTCATACTTGCCAATATGCTTGTTATTTCCGATTGCATTTCAAACGGAAGTCTTGATGGTAAATCTACCGGCTCATCTACCACAATGCTTCTTGTCCTGCTGTATTTATCATGCATCTTTGACCATCCGATTATCCCCTGGATAATAAACATTCCTGCACTTTTGGGGCTCAATACTCTATCATCAGCCAAAACCCGGGATCGCAGTAATTCATACTCAAAAGCGATATCATCAGCAAAAGGACACGCCGCCTTATTTCTTTCTTTTTGGGGTGGACTCTTTTTTTTTTCTTCGCATGACCGCACGCTCTATACTCCTCGGATGAATTTCTACTTTAAACCGTTCTTTTATTTTCGGGGCAAGTATTCTAGAACGAAGAGGGTCTCCTTCTTTGATGTTTTTATCGATAAACTCCATGATCTCATCAGTCAATTTGTGAGCGGATTTGGGGCCAGGTTGACCACGGGTTAATCCTGCTATACCGTGTTTTTTGAATTCAGATTGTGCCTGGTAAAAAGAGGGACGAGAAAACCCGAATTCCTTTGCAGCATTGGTTACTGAAAAGCCTGCTTTTTTGACAGATCTTAGCATTTCGTATTTCACCTGAACCAGATCATTGGGATCGAAAAATTCAAGTGAACTATCTATAAAAAATGAATAAGTAACTTTTCCCGGATGGGGATTGAGTGCCCCATGCGCTTTTAATCTTTCAATTTTATCGCTTAACTTTTTCTTGGAATCCGCCATGCTTATTTCCTTTTGAAATAATATTGCAATCCGAAATAGTGTCAATATAATTATGCCGCTTTCATATGGTGATGTCAAGACGATTTTTACAAAAGGCTCAACTTCAGACACTTTGACACGTTCTTCAAAGGGAAAAGCTATATAATGGTATAATGCATGCGGCGTTTTTATTTTTACATTTGCGGCGGAATCTAATTTACAGATTTTTTCTGTCTTATACTGTGTCATAATCACTTTCCCTGTTTAATTTCATTAATAAGGATGGTTAATCGAAGAAGATCTTTGACACGAAATAAGGCACGACCCTTTGAGATCTTTACAAATGGATCAGCAGATTCTATGTCTGTCCAATTGAGTGGCACAGAGACCATGCGACTTTCCGTGTTATAGAAATAAACCCGGCTTTCACCGTGAGGTTTCTTGATACTGTATATCTCGAATTTTTTGTTATGGAGTGGATGAAATGGATGTGTTATTTTGAAAGTTTTGTTTTGAAAATACTGCTGGGGAGCAGTTAGGAGCTGTTGTTGTTCGGACATCGCTGTGTCCCATAAGTTCCTGGATGGTTCGGATATCATAATTGGCCTGTAACAAATGACTGGCAAAACTGTGCCGAAACGTATGGGCGGACGCACGTTTGGGAATGCGAGTGCGCTTAACCGCAGTTCTAATCGCCTTTTGTACATGGGTTTTATGTAGATGATACCGCCTGTATTCTCCGGCATCCGGGATAAAGGTCAGCATCTTTGCGGGGAAAAACCATTGCCAGACCAGTTCTTTTGCAGCATTTTTATACTTTCTTTCCAGCAAATCGGGCAGAAACGTCCCGGCATAACCGTTCGCAAGGTCTTCTTGATGAAGGTTAATCACGGATTCAAGGTGGTTTTTTAATTCCGGGACAATTCGATCCGGCAATGGAACCGTTCTGTCTTTTTTTCCCTTTCCGTCATGGACGGTCAATATGCCGGTGTCAAAATTAAAATCACTGACACGCAGCTGCATGCATTCAAACAACCGGAGCCCGCAGCCATACATTAGCTTAACAATTAAACTGTAGGGGTATTTGAGAAATGAAATGATGGTATCAACCTCTTTACGAGATAATACCACGGGGATGTATGTTTTTCTTTTTGCTCTCGGAACATCTTTTATATTCCCAAATTCACGTTTTAGCACATGCCTGTAAAAAAACAGAAGGGCATTAAACGCCTGATTTTGTGTGGATGCAGCAACTTTTTTCTCAACAGCGAGATGGGTAAGAAATTTTTTAGTTTCTTCTTTTAGTATCGTTGGTAGATTCTTAATAGATATAGCGTTAAAGATTTGTATCTGGAGTTTCGGCGTAGATTCAGATACAATCATCTATTGGTACTAATTACGCTTCACCCACCGCTATTGAAGTTAATCCCATTATTTTCCAAATCAGTTCTT
Organism: Candidatus Argoarchaeum ethanivorans; assembly: GCA_004193545.1. GTDB lineage: Archaea > Halobacteriota > Methanosarcinia > Methanosarcinales > EX4572-44 > Argoarchaeum > Argoarchaeum ethanivorans. Next base: position 4,430 of record RPGO01000015.1, read on the forward strand.
TATCTTGATGTTCTTTAGCGAAATTGAATGAAGATCTTTGTATGACATAATATTTGATTTTAAGCGGCTGCCTTAGCTATTCCAACTGAGTTTTTCGGTTGATTTAGAGAATGGCACAAAATGGCCCTGAGACGATTTTTAAATCTAAATTAAGCGGACAGAATCTTAGAGGTTATGGCGGCGACCGTGAACTATGTCGCCGCCAATAACTCTTTAAAACTCATCTTACAGCATCGCATTTGGACAGAATTAGCAGGTCAATACCGTAACCCGTTCAAGCAGATCCTCCCAAGTTCGTTTCTACCATTCGCTCATGGTCGGGCTTTGACTCAACTTTTAAGAAGTTGCGGCATCGTGCCAGTTTAGTCATATCTATGTTGAACTAAACCGCTTCGCGGTGGTTTTGGTTTTTGTTCTTTGAAAATTGAATAGTGTTTTACCCTGTGGTGTTTTTAGAAGCACATCCTTTTTCAATAATTGTGCTACCTTGCTTGTTCTTCTTTCTGTAATATTGAAGGGATATAACCCCTTTAACAGAAAGGAGAGAAGCTATGGGAAAGCTATCGGATCAAATGAAAATGGATATGGAGTTAAAGAACTTAAGCCCCAGGACCATTGAGTGTTACTTGGCCCGCATGAAAGACTTTACAGTTCATTTTGGCAGGTCGCCGGCAGAACTGGGAGACGATGAGATACGACAGTATCTTTATTATCTTAAAAAAGACAAGCAAGCCTCCCAATCGGTGATCAACCAGTCTTACAGCTCGCTTAAGTTTTTTTATCAGAGAACACTTCAGAGATCTTGGAACCCATTAAGGATTCCGCGTAGCAAAAACAGGCGGAGGCTTCCTGAAGTTTTATCATTAAAGGAAGTGGAGGCTGTTTTTGCCCATACGCAAAATCTAAAGCACCGTACCATTCTGATGACTATTTATTCCGGCGGATTACGGATAAGTGAGGCGGTTCATTTAAAGGCGACCGATATCGACAGCAGCCGGATGATGATCCGTGTACGGGGCAAAGGGGACAAGGATCGTTATACCTTGCTTGGCAAGCGCACCCTGGAGATTCTGCGAGTATATTGGAAGGTGTATCGTCCCGGTGAGTGGCTGTTTTACGGGCGTAAACCGGCCGAGCCGATCAGTGTTTCAAGCATCCAGAGGGTATTTAAGAAGTCTCTTGGCAAAACAGGCATTCGGAAAGCGGCAACGGTTCATACTCTCAGGCACAGTTTTGCAACGCACCTTTTGCAAAAGGGTACGGATCTTTTTTATATACAGCGCTTTTTAGGCCACAGCACTGCCGCTACCACGTCGGTTTATCTTCACATTACGGGAAAAGACCTGTCCAAAGTGGTCAATCCAATCGATCTTTTGGAACACACTAAAGTACCGATGGATTAGACAGGTTCTTTCCCATGAGAAGATCGATAGAGGTGGCCGATATTTTCAACGCCTATGGAGCGGCATACCGTGAAAAAAACGGTGCGAAAATGCCGTTGAGCCATTTTCGCGCCATGGGGGCTATTGAGATTTGCCGGACGTCGGAATTGGGCGGCCATGTGGATGAATGTGATGGTTGCGGTTATCTGCGGATTTCCTACAACTCCTGTCGCAACCGTCATTGCCCCAAGTGCCAGTGCCTGGATAAAGAGCGGTGGCTGCAGGCCAGGAAAAGAGAACTTTTGCCAGTGCCCTATTTTCACGTGGTCTTTACCATACCGAACAAACTCAGGCCGATTGCCTTAAGGAATCAGCGGATTTTTTACAACTTGCTTTTCAAGGCGGTTTCAGAAACGTTACAGGAGTTGTCAAGGGATCCCAAGCATCTCGGAGCCCAAATCGGCTTTATTGCCATATTGCACACATGGTCCCAGACCCTGATGGACCATCCCCACATTCACTGTATCGTGCCGGGTGGTGGTTTATCCCCTGATGGTATGCGATGGATCTCCGGCAAAAAGAAGTTCTTCATACGTGTGGAGGTTCTCTCGCGGTTGTTTCGAGGCAAGCTTCTGTATTACCTGAAGAAGTTGTATTATTCCGAAGCACTTAAATTTCCAGGTAAAATTAAGCCGTTGAGCCGCCAAACAGCATTTGAAAAATTGCTCACCGAGCTGTATGGTCAAGAGTGGGTTGTGTACTGCAAACCACCGTTTAATAATGTCGAAACAGTTATAGATTATCTGGGTCGCTATACCCACAGGGTTGCCATTTCCAATCACAGGCTTTTAACGCTCAAAGATGGCCAAGTGAGCTTTACGTACCGGGATTCCGGCGACAACGATAAAATTAAGGTGATGTGCCTGGATGCTTTGGAATTTATCGGTCGCTTCCTGCTTCATATTCTGCCCGAAGGTTTCATGAAAGTCAGGCATTATGGCATTTTGAGCAACCGCAATAAAAAGACCAAACTGGCACGATGCCGGCAACTTCTTGGCGTTGAGTCAAAGCCCGACCATGAGCGAACAGAAAACGAATCCTGGGAGGATCTGCTTGAACGGGTTACGGGTATTGACCCAAGAATTTGTCCAAAATGCGGTAAAGGTAAGATGGTTTTTAAAGAGTTATTGGCGGCGACATGTTCACGGTCGCCGCCATAACCTCTAAGATTCTGTCCGCTTAATTTAGATTTAAAAATCGTCCCCACAGGGCCATGGGGAACTTTTGTGCTTATTTCCTAAATCAAACCGAAAACTCAGTTGGAATAAGCAGGCAGCCGCTTAAAATCAAATATTATGCTCATACAAAAGACTATTCAATTTTCAAAGAACATCAAGATAAAAGAACTGATTTGGAAAATAATGGGATTAAATCCCCATAGTGGTGGGTGAAGCGGCTCAGTTCAACATGATTGTATCTGGAATTCCGCTACGCGAAACTCCAGATACAATCTTTAACGTTGAACAGACCTGCTGGAAGCAGGGGAAGCAAATGAGGAAATATTTTCTAACAAGATAAACTGCAATGGAAGCGACTATCCAGATGATATTTTTATTAGGATATGCGTCTTATGATCAGATGTATAAACTATCTGACCATATTCGAGAAGCTGCCCACTGCATCATGGTCTGCCGCACCGCTGTTTTAGGAGGTCATACCCAGGCCTGCCCCGATGGTCACTACAAGCGCCACTGGTACAATTCCTGTAAACACCGCATGTGTCCTCTGTGCGCCTTTACTCAGATTGAAAGATGGCTTGCCAAACAGAAAGCCCGCATTTTGAATACCGATCATTACCACGTTATTTTCACTATATCCGATAAGCTCCATGAGTTGTGGCGTCTTAATACAAAGGTAATGACTCAGATTCTGTTTAAAACCGCCACAGAAACTCTCTTTCAACTACTCGAAGATGAGAAATACCTGGGCGCACGTCCCGGGATTATTGCATCACTTCACACCTGGTGTAAAACAATAGCCCTTCATCCGCACCTTCACTGCCTGATTACCGGCGGAGGACTGGTAGCAAAGAAATGGATCAAGGTATCGAAGAATTATCTACTTCCCTTTCAAGTTGTGCGAAATAAGTTTCGAGGAAAATTCATTGCTCACATCAGAAAGGCATTACGCAATGGAGAACTTATCCTGCCGGATGGCATGCATCCTCAGCAATTAGAGAACCTGCTCAACAAACTTGGCAGGAAGAAATGGAACGTGCATCTGAAAGAGACATATTCTCACGGTAATGGAGTATTGATCTACCTGGCACGCTACCTTCGAGGCGGGCCCATATCCAACAAGCGAATATTCTCAATTAAAGATGGCAAAGTAACCTTCAACTACGGCCGTGAAAAGGTTGAGCTTATGACTCTGCCGGTCTGTGAGTTTATCGGCCGGTATTTACAGCATGTGCCGATATCGAATTCTATCAGGGTTCGTTCATATGGATTATACCACCATAGTCATAAAGAAGAACTTGCGCTGTGCCGGCAGCTTTTAGGCCAACCCCCAATTGAAGAACCCGAGTTTCTTGACTGGCAGACATTATGCGGTCAACAAGGTGAAAAACACCCTGAATGCTGTCCTGTCTGCGGCAAACGTCTGATTGTTCTTGGAGTCATTCCAGGCCAGAAACGTTCAAAAGACCCGAGTCCATCACATCTGCAAGATAAAATCTTGTCTCTTGCAGCATAAAAATTTATCATATATATAAGTGCTTTCTCTACAACAGACTGTGGAGAAATGGAAACTAAAAGAGATTAACGAAAGGCTTTTTGAAAATTTGTAACGATCATGCCTAAATCATTTCAAAAGAGAGTTAAGAGTCAATCGAATGTATCTTATAGACCGTGGATTGCGGCTATTTTACCGGTTAAATCGATAATTCTAAACAGAGGCGATCTTACAATCTCCATAGCGCAGTCTGAGCAGAATACGGCTTTAATTGCAAAAGACCCGCAGGTCTGTTCAACAAATCGTTGAACCTGACAACTGGTATCAGAATCATTTAAGAAATTCAGAGGATAAATCAAGCTCTGTAAGGGTTAAGACAGCTTTTTACTTTTGACCCGTTGCAGGTTAACTAAAACGTTGAACAGACCTGCTGGAAGCAGGGGAAGCAAATGAGGAAATATTTTCTAACAAGATAAACTGCAATGGAAGCGACTATCCAGATGATATTTTTATTAGGATATGCGTCTTATGATCAGATGTATAAACTATCTGACCATATTCGAGAAGCTGCCCACTGCATCATGGTCTGCCGCACCGCTGTTTTAGGAGGTCATACCCAGGCCTGCCCCGATGGTCACTACAAGCGCCACTGGTACAATTCCTGTAAACACCGCATGTGTCCTCTGTGCGCCTTTACTCAGATTGAAAGATGGCTTGCCAAACAGAAAGCCCGCATTTTGAATACCGATCATTACCACGTTATTTTCACTATATCCGATAAGCTCCATGAGTTGTGGCGTCTTAATACAAAGGTAATGACTCAGATTCTGTTTAAAACCGCCACAGAAACTCTCTTTCAACTACTCGAAGATGAGAAATACCTGGGCGCACGTCCCGGGATTATTGCATCACTTCACACCTGGTGTAAAACAATAGCCCTTCATCCGCACCTTCACTGCCTGATTACCGGCGGAGGACTGGTAGCAAAGAAATGGATCAAGGTATCGAAGAATTATCTACTTCCCTTTCAAGTTGTGCGAAATAAGTTTCGAGGAAAATTCATTGCTCACATCAGAAAGGCATTACGCAATGGAGAACTTATCCTGCCGGATGGCATGCATCCTCAGCAATTAGAGAACCTGCTCAACAAACTTGGCAGGAAGAAATGGAACGTGCATCTGAAAGAGACATATTCTCACGGTAATGGAGTATTGATCTACCTGGCACGCTACCTTCGAGGCGGGCCCATATCCAACAAGCGAATATTCTCAATTAAAGATGGCAAAGTAACCTTCAACTACGGCCGTGAAAAGGTTGAGCTTATGACTCTGCCGGTCTGTGAGTTTATCGGCCGGTATTTACAGCATGTGCCGATATCGAATTCTATCAGGGTTCGTTCATATGGATTATACCACCATAGTCATAAAGAAGAACTTGCGCTGTGCCGGCAGCTTTTAGGCCAACCCCCAATTGAAGAACCCGAGTTTCTTGACTGGCAGACATTATGCGGTCAACAAGGTGAAAAACACCCTGAATGCTGTCCTGTCTGCGGCAAACGTCTGATTGTTCTTGGAGTCATTCCAGGCCAGAAACGTTCAAAAGACCCGAGTCCATCACATCTGCAAGATAAAATCTTGTCTCTTGCAGCATAAAAATTTATCATATATATAAGTGCTTTCTCTACAACAGACTGTGGAGAAATGGAAACTAAAAGAGATTAACGAAAGGCTTTTTGAAAATTTGTAACGATCATGCCTAAATCATTTCAAAAGAGAGTTAAGAGTCAATCGAATGTATCTTATAGACCGTGGATTGCGGCTATTTTACCGGTTAAATCGATAATTCTAAACAGAGGCGATCTTACAATCTCCATAGCGCAGTCTGAGCAGAATACGGCTTTAATTGCAAAAGACCCGCAGGTCTGTTCATCGGGATAGGGAGTAGCCTTACGGCCAATGGCATTCGCTTTTTCTCTATCAAGAACCCATCCTATCGAATCAACAGCGTAACTCTCTGAATTAATAAACCTTTTGTGAAAGGAGCAATTGTTTGCGACTTTTTGCTTGACTTCCTGGCGAGATGCGGATACGTTAGAATCCGATGAAAGCTATTGACACATTACCGAAGACCACATTCAGCGGACGTAGGTTCACCAGGAAGCAACTGACGCAGGTTCAGGAAACGGTTCAGACGTTTAAGAGTCTAAGTCGTAAGGAGTTGGCCTTAACTCTGTGTGAGCACCTCAGTTGGCAGACTCCCAACGGTAAGCTCAAGGTCAACTCCTGTTTGACTTTGCTGGGAGAACTGGAATCCCACGGCATCGTTACGCTTCCAGCTAAAAGAAAAACCAAGGCGCAGGTTCGACCCATACCTGCTTTCGATGAGCATCCGAAGGCTCCTCCTATCAACGACACGCTCGACTCCGTTGGTCCTATCACATTGCAACGGATAACTTCGAAGGAGGATCGAGAGTGTTGGAAAGCCTATCTACAAACTCACCATTATTTGGGCTACAAGCATCCGGTTGGAGCTCATCTTGGCTATTTTATCGTGTCCGAAGCACGGCAACAGAAGCTCGGTTGTCTTTTGTTTTCGGCATCGGCGGCTTGGGCACTGGCTCCCAGAGATGAATTAATTGGCTGGAAGAAAAAGCATCGGCAGAAGCTCCTGCATCTTGTCATTAGCAACGACAGATTTTTGATTTTTCCGTGGATAAACGTTCCTAATCTTGCCAGCCGAGTTCTATCTCTTGCCACAAAGCAGATTGGTGACCACTGGTTGAGTGCACATGGGTATCGCCCGGTGCTCATCGAGACATTTGTCGATACGACCAAATATTCCGGCACATGCTATCTGGCAGCGAATTGGCAATATCTTGGCAAAACCAAGGGGCGTGGGCGTTTTGACCCGAAACACGAATGTAAACAGACCATCAAAGACATTTATGTGTATCCACTAGAATCTGATTGGCGGCACACCCTAACAAATTGCCACCGTTCCTCATCCTTGAAGAAGAAATACAGGAACGACATTCAATCGAGCAACACTCGTTCAGTTGGCGACGCTTTTGTGGCGTTGTGGGAAAAGGTCGTTAAGGTCATCAGCGAAGTTGCTTCACAGTACGATGAACAGTGGCGAGTCAGAAACCGCGTCATCGACTCAATGTTGATCATTCTTTTGATTTTTCGATTGGTTTGCTCAAAAAATTCACAAAGCTACGGTACGACAATTGACGAGCTTTGGGACAGTTGCGACAGATTGGATCTGCCTTTACCACAGAAAAGCTCCATCGCCCCATCTTCCTTTTGTACGGCACGGAAGAAGCTGGATGAAACTGCATTCAAGCAAATCAACCAGAGAATCATCGCCACTTACGCGCAGCAATATCAAAACAATTCATACAGATGGTTGGGGCACAGGATTTTTGCGGTAGATGGCTCCAGGGTCAATCTTCCCCGGAGCCTACTGTCGTTTGGTTATAAACTGCCATCGGACAAGGCATATCATCCACAAGGTCTGTTGAGCTGCCTTTACCAACTTAAATCACAGATGCCCTTTGATTTTGACTTGGTCTCACACACAAACGAACGTTTTTGCGCTCAACGCCACTTGAAGGTGTTGGAGAAGAACGATGTCGTCGTTTACGATAGAGGATATTTCTCCTACGTCATGCTCCATCAACATTTGAAATCGAAAATTCACGCTGTTTTTCGTCTACAAGAAAGCAGCTTCACCATTATTCGGGATTTCTTCTCCAGCTGGCAGACAGATATTATCACCACCATCTATCCGTCTTCAAAAACGCGAAGGGACATAACGCTTGAGCATCCGGACCTCGAAATAGTTCCGCTTCAAATGCGTCTTATCAAATATCAGATAGGCGATAATACCTTTTGTCTAGGAACAACACTTGTTGACGAGAACCGATATAGCAACACGCAGAACTTTGTTGATATATATCATGCGAGATGGGGAGTGGAGGAACTCTATAAAGTCAGTAAGCGCATATTCGTCATCGAGGATTTTCACGCGAAAAGCGAGCGCGGCGTCAAACAAGAAATCTTTGCTCATTTTGCACTTGTCACTATGAACCGGATCTTCGCCAATCAGGCAGATGCTGACCTCAACCAATCCAACGATTCAATTAATCCAGCAGTTAACACAACAGACCACGAGCGCCTTTCGTTGAATTGGCAAATGTGTAAAATCAAAACAAATTTCAAAAACTGCATTCACGTCTTTGCAAGAAGCATTGAAGAGTTGCTCCTCTTGCAAACAAAGATGAATACCGCAGTCGAACGCGTCTATCGTTTCATTATTGGCCGAAATCAAAAAGAAAGACCAGGTCGCTCATACGCTCGGAAATCCATGAAACCCGAATCCAAATGGCGTCCTACAAAAAAGAAGAAAAAGGAGACCTTGGCAACACCGCCAATAATTTTGCCCCTGTAATTCCTTAAACGAATGGCCCCATATCTTAAACGAATGCCATTGCTATCGCAAGACCCGGTGGGTTGCACTTTTTTCTACTGACCTGACCCTTTCTGTTCAAGAAATTGTCGAATACTACGGAGCCAGATGGAAGATTGAAGCGGCTTTCAAAGAACTCAAAAGAGATATTGGCAGCGCGGCCACACAGACCAGACACCCTAACGCCGTTATGAACCATCTGCACTTTTGTATGATGGCAACTTCACTTGCTTGGATTTACGCAAGTCTACTCGAGAAAATTCCGAGTCGACGACACGTTGTTAAAGGTCGGAACCATTTTGCCTTTTCCGATGTTCGAAGATTGATCGCCAAAGCGGCATTGGATGATAATTTTAGTATACTTTGCCCTGTACCACGCAAATCCGTTGTTAATTCTCTTGTAGCCGTGCTACTGCGCATCGCGGCGTGATACTTTTATGGGAAACTTCAGATTCTTATTTCTTCTGTTAAAAATCAAAGACAAATTTGCACCAATCACTTTGGTGTTATCACTTTTTTTCTGTGACATTTCCGGGAATAGATTTTCTTGCATGCTTGATACCTCGATGTGATATTTTTTATGAGGCTACTATGAAGAAACATTATTTGCAAGAAAATTTAACACTATTTAAATTAAATTATTATAATTACGCATATTGAATATCTGACTGTCCAATTTATTTATTAATCATTTCCACTTGTGATTGTCCAACAAATCATTGTGTAATAGCTGAGATGCTTGTATAACAAGGCTTCCGGCGTTTCTATTCAATCTATGCTTCCCGAGGTCTGAATTACGGGTTTCTTTAATGGTATCCTGTTTATTACATCTTTCTGTTTCACCGAGGCCATTACTCTATCATCTCACCATTCTACTCTATGTTTACCCTAACGTTGCAAAAGTCGAGGATACCACAGGTCCCCCGATGACGGGATTTCCGCTTCGCTCCAACAAGGCATCAAGAGGCTACAGTTGTAGTCGTCTACCGCAAGGCCTTGATAACGAAGGAGATGCGGTATCATCGGCTTTCCGAAAGGTAAACAACACAGCAAAAAAAAGTGTTTTCATTGGATGCCACCAACGGTTAGATCTTATGATGGTAACTCCAATCAACGCAAAGCCTTTGTCTAAGCCGTTTAACGTATAATCTGATGTGTTGTTTATGAAACCATAGGATTTAATCTACTATAACAATAATCACCGATCAAGGTAAACCCGTTCTCCGGGTTAAATAACGTCCCGGAAGGTCGCGCGCAATTTGCTGTCAAGCTCAAGGAGAATCTGAGAGATGGGGGCGGTTTGCTGTATAAATATGAGTTCTTGTCCTACCCATTGGTTATGGTTAAGGAGCGGCCAAACCACATCTCTCGCTAAGGTGAGAAAGTCTTCAATGATGCAATGACAAGCTGAACCGGACCAGTGATTATCCAGAGCCAGAAAAAAAAGAAAGAGGCGACGGAACAGGCGGAGATCATAGTTATTTAGATCAAGGTCATTTTGATGACGACTCATAAGACTCCGGCCTAATTTTACGAAGCGCCGGTTGAGAGGTACCCGAACGGTTAGGCGCAGAGACTCTTC
>RPGO01000016.1 GCA_004193545.1 Candidatus Argoarchaeum ethanivorans
AATGTGCGAGAGTTTGACATTGGAGATAAAATACTAATCGGACCAACTGTTGTAAACAAACTGGTCATACGCGGGATAGTAACAGGTAGAGACGATAGTGAAAATTCAATAATATTTTCTATAGAAGAGATGATCTCTCTCCCGAAACGACCAGCAAAGAATTATATAAAATCAAAAACAATAACTGTTCCTGCAAATGCAAATATACAGGAAGCATCACGCATTCTGGTAAGGCACGACCTGCATGGAGCACCGGTTATTGATAAAAACAGCATCGTAGGGATTATAACATTTAAGGATATTGCAGAAAGTCTTGCTGGTGGGAAGGTCAACGTCAGAGTAAAACAGATCATGTCAAAGGAACTTGTGTCAATGGAAGGAAACAAACCTTTTTATGAAATCGTTAAACTGTTCAACGAAAAAAACATCGGGCGCATCCTTATCACAGGAGATGGCAATCAAATTGGGGTAATATCCAAAACAGATGTATTGCGTGAATTGTTAGCATATTATTAGCTCAATCTTTATATCTACAAGCTTTACCACAGTAAATACAATATCAAATAAATTAAGAAAAGTAACAGGATTAAAAACAGGGAAGCGCCGAGTGTCAATCTTGGAAGCTCACCAGGATATCGTTTTCTTGATTCTTTTATATCCTCTGTAATACCAACAGGTTTTATTACTTTTAGCTTCACTTCTTCTTTCTTTATTTGCAACGCTGCTACAGGGTTTTTGCTTGACCAGACAAAAAAGTCTGCCATTTTTATCACGTTCTGGTCAATAAAGGTTGCAAAGGTCGTCAACGGCCCTTCACAGAACCTTATGAGCCATCTCCCCGGTTCTTTTTTACTAACTGCTACCCATGCTATCCAAAACACAACAAAAGCATACATCAGGATTTCATCAATCATCATTTCTAAGGATGCCCCCCCATTAAACCGCTGATCGCTGTGTGTACAAGATCTGATATATAAAACAAATCAGGGTAAAAATAAAATATAATGGAAACCGTCGCAGTTATTGCTATTGGAATGAGCATGAAAATGGGTGCTTCTTGTATCCTGCGATCTCCCCCATCTTTTGACTTCTTAAAGAACGCCGTGTATATGATTGGGAAGAAATACATCACATCCAGTATAGCAACGATTAACAGGATGTATGGAAAAATCGTCATTGATCCTCCCGCTTCTTCGCAGCCGTGAACAAAAAGATGATGTGTTATGTATCCAGCGGTTGGTGGGAGTGCACACATTCCAAGTGCACCAATCGTGAATGCAATCATCGTCACAGGCATTTTTTTTCCTATGCCAGCCATCTCACTGATATTCTTCTTGCCCGATGCCACCATTATCGCTCCAGCACACATAAAAAGCGTTATCTTCATAAAACCATGGAAAGGAATGTGCATCATTGCCCCTTCTATCCCTTCATACGATAACAATGCAACTCCAAAGATGATAAGAGACAATTGGTTTATTGTAGAGTATGCAAGCCTTCTTTTCAAATTGTCCTGTGCAAGAGCAAACAAATTAGCGACTATTAGTGTAAAAGTAGCTAAACAAACCAGTGCCAATCCGAGCCCAAGAGCACTCATCAAGTCTACTCCATATATGTAACATACTACCCTGATAATTCCAAATACACCAGCTTTCACCACTGCAACTGCATGTAAAAGTGCACTTACAGGTGTTGGAGCTGCCATTGCTGTTGGGAGCCATGAGTGAAAAGGCATCCATGCTGCCTTCATAAACCCGAGGAGAAATATCACGAATAGTACCATCAGTGCAGTTCGTGATGCTTCTGAAGCAAGGTTTGGTATTCCACCGTTCACAAAATCTGTAGTTCCTGAAAAATAATATGTTAACACGATAGCAGCAAGGAAGAAAGTGCCTGATGTAAGCAGGTATGCAAGGTATTTGCGACCTGCAGCCAATGCCACTGGCGTCTGTTCATGAGCGACGAGTGGATATGTTGACACTGTCAGTATCTCGTAAAAGATGAACATGGTGAACAGGTTTCCAGACATTGCTATACCAACCGCACCAAAAATGGCAAGAGCGAAAAAGAAATAGAATCGTGTCTGTGCGTGCTCATTGAGTGACCTCATGTAGCCTATGGAATATAATGATACCAAAATCCAGAGAAAAGAAGAAGTGATAGCGAAGATAAGGCCAAAAGCATCTACAGAAAAACCAAAATCGACACCTGGAAGCATGGTGAAAAACGTGCACTCAATGATATTTCCTGCAAGAATAACAGGTGCCATTGAAATGACAATCAAAAACTGGGCTATGGCTGCAATTAGCGTCCAGCTTTCTCTTATATTTGGCCACTTGCCAAATAACAGGATAAGAATGGAAACAATTGCCGGGCACATAATTGCAAATGTTGGCTGCATCGATTCAATGGTTACAGTCATGTCATCCCACCGCTGAGTCCAAACAATGAATTAACGCTGTCCATGATAGGCATAGGTATCTCTGCAAGCCAGATAATACCAACGATGATACATAAAGATGCAAGTATTAATATTGGAATAAGCATGCTTGCTGGAACCTCATCTCTGCGGGAGGATGAATGGTTATGTGCCCCTTCTTCTTGCTTCATGTACATGGTTTCTATCACCCGCCAGAAATATACGAGGTTAAGAAGAGTGCTGATAAGCATAATCGCCACAAAAACGAATTTACCAGCGTCTAATGAGGCAAGTATGATATACAGCTTGGATACGAAGCCGACACTTGGAGGCACTCCAATCATGGAAATTGCTGCCAGAACAAAAGCCGCGCAGGTGAAGGGCATTTTTTTCCCTAAACCCCGGAAATCACTTATGTTCCACAAATCCGCCTTGTAGATAAATGCACCAGCAACGAGGAACAGGCAGCCCTTCATCAGTGCATGGTTCAATATGTGCATCAATGCCGGGGTAAGCCCGCCCCAGAGTTCATTGTGAGAGGAAACAGAAAGTCCTACCGCAAGCATAATGTAGCCCATTTGCGATACCGAAGAATAAGCGAGCATTCGTTTTAGATTATCCTGCGCTATTGCAAGAACAGACCCTATGATTATACCTGATGCTGCTACCCAGCAGAGAATATCAAATATAGGTAAGAGTTTAAGGAAATTTACTGTGTAAACAGAGAAACAGATCCTTATGAATGCATAAGTGGAAACTTCGATAATAATACCAGAAAGCATTGCGCTTATCTCGGCAGGTGCGAATGAATGTGCATCAGGTAGCCAGGTATGGAGCGGGAAAAGAGCCATTTTTATACCGAGTCCAATGACGAAGAAGACAAACGCCGCCTGAACTATTCTATTGCTATACAAATCGCCGGTGTTTAGTATGCACGAGAGGTCATGCATGTTCAGTGTACCTGTAACCGAGTATAAAAATCCTATTCCAATCAAGAAGAAACAAGCACCGATGGAGCCAAGAATGAGGTAAGTATAACTTGCCCTCAGTGCTATTTTGCCCCTTGAAGCTATTAACGCATACGCTGACAGCGAAAATATCTCGACAAACACATACATGTTGAATATGTCGCCGGTTACAGTAACACCACAGAGACCTGTTACAAGGAGTTGATAAAGAACATAAAAAGAAACAATTTTGCGAGGTAGCTCATGCTCTATGTTCCTCTTTGAATACATGACGCATACCAGTGCTAAAAACAGGAGTATGATCAGTACATAAGCGTTCAACGTATCAACGACGTATTCTATACCCCATGGAGGAGCCCAGCCACCAAGCCTGTATTTTATAGTTCCAACAGTGAGGACATGGTTCAGGACAAAAATAGACATGACGAATTGAACGAGAATAGTAGCAAAAGATATGAAACAGCAGGATTTTTTGTTCAGCCAGCCAGCAATAAAAATAGTGAATGCCGAAAGGAGAGAAATTATAATAATAAGTACTGGGAAATGTTCTACTACACTCAGCATCTAATCTTACTTATGTGTAGGAAAATATAAACTTTCCTATACACCCAGTTAATAC
>RPGO01000017.1 GCA_004193545.1 Candidatus Argoarchaeum ethanivorans
CGCCCCATTTTCACGAAATCGTTGAGATACTCCACCTCTTTCTCTGTAAGTTTTATTTTTTCCATAGAATATGGTTGGACTCACAGGTTTATAAACTTTGTCTAAAAATTAAGTTGCTGAGACACTAGCGAAACTAAAAAGTTGGATTAAAAGAGTGAAATGAAAAAATAGGGGTGCATTTATGCATCCCACCATTTTTTGTATCAAAGTTGGGAAGACTTAAAGTTTTTGTTAAAGAAGTAAGTAATAATGGATAAAATGAAAACGGTAGTTTTGATAACTCTTGTTTTTGTTCTTGTTTTGTTGTGTTATGGTCTTAAAATTGGAGATCGAACGGACGAAGTCATCGCCGTGCGAGACAATTTCAGTGAGGGAACCCTAAATCCCCAATTATGGCAAATCACACGCGAAGGCGATTTCAAAGAAAGCGTAATAGACGTATACGATGTTGACCCTTTAGAAAATGTTGACTTTCGATTGAGGCTGCTTGCGAATACTATTGGCACCAGGGATGATACAGTAAAGTTCCATGGAGTCAGGAGTGTAGAGAAAGTGGATTTCAGTGAAGGAAAAGAAATCTCTTGCGATATTGACTGGAACAACCAGAGCAATTATTACGTACGCAAAATATATTTTGATAATGTTGTAATTCATAGCGAGCAACACCATCTATATCAGTTGTAACCAACAACACATCCTTGATAGCTTTCATTAAATAGATCACATCTATATATTATGCCAAGCTTTTTTTATCATCTGCACAAGCCACCGCTTGAAGGATTAAACGATAGCTATATATTATAAAAAATTAGTACATAATTTAGAATGAAATGCAAGCAAACAACAGTACTATTACCTGAAATATGCCCACGCATTGATCAATGCGAGGCTGCAGATATCAATAGTAAGCGGTGTACATCCTCAGAATTTTATATATACTGTGAGTATTTCTATAGTGACTGTGGCTTTGAGTTCTCAAGGACGACCATACAGATCGTACATTCCAGATCCGTTTTTTGCATCATAAAATAAGATTTCCATGAACAGATTCGAGTTAATCAAGAGAAATGCCTATGAACTTGTAACCGACGAGCAGATCAAAAATTTGTGTGATTCTAACCATTCACCAACTGCTTATGTCGGGTACGAGCCAAGTGGTACTATCCACATGGGGCATGTACTGACGGTAAACAAACTCATAGACCTTCAGAATGCAGGATTCAAGATTACGGTTTTGATCGCTGACCTTCATGCATATTTGAATCAGAAAGGAACGATCGAAGAAATACAAAAAACAGCTATCTATAACAAAGAATGCTTCACAGCACTCGGGCTTACTCAAAAGAACACAAAGTACGTGTTTGGAAGAGATTTTCAACTTGGTCCTGAGTACATGCTAAATGTGCTCAAGCTTGCAAGAAACACCACCCTGAACCGGGCGAAACGAAGCATGGACGAAGTGAGCAGGGATTCACAAAACCCTTACGTGTCGCAGATGATTTATCCGCTCATGCAGGCAGTAGATATTGCAATGCTTGGTGTTGATGTTGCAGTTGGTGGGATAGATCAGCGAAAGATACACATGCTTGCACGAGAGGGGCTTTCTTCCATTGGATTTAAACCGCCATTATGCATTCACCTTCCAATACTTATTGGACTCGACGGTACTAAAATGTCAAGCTCAAAACGAAACGATCTGTCTATAGACGATACACCAGAGGAAATGCAAAGAAAGATTAACAAAGCCTACTGCCCGGAAGGCATAATTGAAGATAACCCGATACTACAACTATTCAAATATCATATAGCCCTGCGATACAATACTCTTGTAATCGAACGCCCATCCAAATTTGGCGGGGATATTGAATACGTAGATTACGATTCACTCGAAAGGGACTTTGCAGCAAGAAAGCTTCATCCACAGGACGTGAAAAAAAGTGCAGCAAAGTACATGGTAGAGATGTTTGAACCAGTACGGAAACTACTGAAAACTTGATTTAATTGTTATACCCCGCTGCTCTGCAAGGGGGTGTGCCGTCGCAATTTGACTGTGGAAGAAGGCTGATTCATGCTCCTTCAGTGATAGAAGACATGAAAACCTATTGAAGGGTAAGAATCAGGTGCCAATAATAATAATTAAATAGGACAATGCTATTTCAGATTAGAATATAGCATTGTTATTGAGAAAGTCGAAACAACAACAAGATTCAATGTTTGAACAAGATCGAGAGATTTAGTTGAAATGAGTAGTATTTTCTGTCCATATTGCGGTGGTGAATTTGGTTTAGATTGGCGTTTTTATTGTCAGAACTGCGATACAAAATTGAGTATTGGTATGAGAAATTGCCCAAGTTGTGGAAATAGTCTTAAAGAAAGACATTGCAGGACATGTGGAAATTTGATAATTGGACAAGTAGGTTTGCATTAATAAATATCAATTGAAATCATGAAGAGGAGGAAATTTTGAAAAAGATAGTCTTTATGGTAATGCCATTTGAAGATAAACTGGCAAATGAAATATACCGTTTCTCAACAAAACCTATTTGCGAATCTTTTGATCTTGAAATTAAACGAGCAGATGAGTTATTTACAACAAATCCTATACTGGATGACATTATTTCTGCTATTGAAAAATCTGTAATAACAATTATTGATATTTCTGGAGATAATCCTAATGTTTTTTATGAACTTGGAATCGCACATATTCTAAAACAAAATCAGACTATTATAATAACTCATGATGAATATGATAGCGTTCCTTTGGATATTACTCACTTTAGAATTATTAAATATGTAGATAGTATTGTTGGGAAAAAAGAATATGAAGATAAGTTAAGAAAAACAATAGAATTGATTATTCAAGATTTTAATTTAATTTATAAAGAAGAATATAGATTTGCTATGGAATTGATTTCTTCATTGGATAGAGAGTCTGATATTTATAAATTGATTGCTCTTTCAAAGCTTCCTATCCTCCCAAACCGTAATGATTCTTATCATATTGAAGGGCATAATGAAAAAAAAGATAAACAAACAGAAGTCGGCCAGCAAATAGAAGATAATTTGCATGGTTATAAAGAATTAGATTTTATTGAATTTACCGGAGATAAAATTCTACTTACTTCTAAAGGTAAAGCATTCGTTGAATTGGCAGAAGAAAAGGGATTCATACTGGATTATGCAAATGGAACAATTTTTACTAAAGGATATATCCCCTCAGATAAATTAGAAAAATAATATAATAATGCAATTGAGGCGGAAGCGCATAACTTCAAAATCAGTTCAAAAGAAAGTGATAACCGATAGAAAAAAACATGAGCATCCTCCTGATGCCTCCGACATCCGGTTGGAGGTCGTTGATTGCTTGTGCACTCGATTGCTAGCGCAATCGAGAATTAAAGGTTATCGGTTATTTTCTGCAAAGCGCAGCTTTGCAGTGCTAATGCAATCAAGAGTTGTTTTCGCACACGGAGTGTGCGGTTCTGCACAACGAAGTTGTGCAGTTACAGGTTATCTCTGCAAAGCGCAGCTTTACAGGTTAAAAGTATCTGTCCACTGTTGTTATTGCTTGTGCAACCAATTCTGCAGTTGCTTCAAGGTCGTCAATATCCAGTGTCTCCACTGGTGAGTGCATATATCTGATAGGTACACTTACTACACCGGTTGGAATGCCACTTTTTGTCAAATGTATGGCAGTACCATCGGTTGTGCCTCCATCCCCAACATCAAGCTGGTATGGGATGTTTTTCTCTTTTGCTGTTTCTTCAAGCCATCGTACGACAGTCGGATGTGCGATAAGCCCCCTCCCTGCCGCATCAACGATTGTGATTGCAGTTCCTTTTCCAACTTCGATAGCGGAATCCTTCTTTTCAATTCCAGGATGATCCCCTGGTATGGTACCATCGGTTGCAATAGCCACATCAGGATTCAATGAAAAAGCACTGGTTTTCGCTCCTTTCAAGCCGACTTCTTCCTGTACTGTGCCTACTGCATGAACGGTTACGTTGCTGCCAAGTTCACTGATTCGCTTCATTGCATGTATCATCACGCAGACTCCAGCACGATTGTCAAATGCTTTTCCTGTCATAACTTTCTCAGTCATGCTTTTACATTCGCGATCGATTGTAATGGGTGTACCAACTCTAACACCACGAGCTTCCGCTTCTTTCCTGTTTTTAGCTCCAATATCAATGAACATATCGTCTGCTTTCAAGAGTTTATTTTTATCTTCTTCTTTTATTACATGTGGAGGCTTGGCGCCGATGACACCATAAATATCGCTCTTATCTGTATGGAGAACTACACGCTGGCTGTGGAGTGTTTGATCAAACCAGCCGCCGATCCTAACAAAGCGGATAAAGCCCTTATCATCGATGTACTTACACATAAGTCCGATTTCGTCCATGTGTGCTGCAATCATAACCGAGGGCTTACTGCCTTTTTTAGTTGCAATCACATTTCCCATCGTGTCTGTTCTAATTTCATCTACATAAGATTCAAGCTCTTCATAAACAATATTTTTGATGCTTTCTTCACAACCTGATAATCCATGTGCATTGGATAGTCGTTCCAATAATTTTTTAAGTTCTTTCATAAATAGTCGCCGTTTATTCCACATACATCAAACGTTTTTAACTTTATCCTTTACCTGCGTTGTTGGTGTTGTCTGCATTTTTCAACAAAACTTGTGGCAAACCCTGGATATGATGCTGCATGTATGTGGAGATATGTTGCAATGGTGTTCTCCTGCATGAGTCCATCCTGTTTGTTGTGTATACCGGTTCCACGCTCTGTTTTGATTGCAAAAGTGGCATCCTCTGGCAAATCAAGTATCTCAGAGTGGTGGAACTCGTGCGCTTTGATACTGGTGTTCCTAACTCCTATTGGTGTGTCCTTCATTATGCGTGCCACTGTGTAGGTCACAACCCGTTTATGAGTAAGATGTGTATTTCCTGGCAGTGCTCCTATCATTTCATAGCTTCCAGGCTCAACTTCTGCCATATGATATTTGCTGTGGTTTAACCTGGTTGTGACGATGTTTTTGGTAAGATACATGAGACCGCCGCATTCACCAAAGATTGGGCAGCCGGATTGTGATGCATTATATATGCTTTCTCGCATGGTTTTGTTTTTTTCAAGCTCTGCTGCAAAAAGCTCAGGATAGCCACCACCAATATATAAACCATCAACTTCCGGAATTTTCTTATCATGAAGCGGACTAAAATAAGTTAGCTTTGCACCTTCAAGCTCTAATAATTCAAGATTGTCTCGATAATAAAAATTGAATGCTTCGTCGAGTGCTACGCCAACTCTGACAACAGGTGGTTTTCGGTGTTGTACGTACAATGTTTGTGGCAGCTCTGGCAGGGGGGGCGCACTGCGCGCAATTTCAAGTAATTGCTGCATATCAACTCCCTCTCTGGTTATGCTTTTTACAGTGCCAAGACGTGCATCAAAATCATGCAGTCTGCGTCTTCCTTCGATAGCAGGCATGAGTCCGAGATGTCTCATGCTTATCTGCATACCTTCATCTCTCGGTATCACACCAATAACAGGGATGTCGGTGTAAGTTTCAATAGCTTTCTTCGCTTTTTCGCTGTGAGATGTGCTTCCGACATTGTTTAGGATAACACCAAGAATTTTTACCCCCGGATCAAAGAGAGTGTAGCCTTTTACTATCGCAGCAGCACTCCTGGTGATGCTCCGGGCATTGATTATCAATACAACCGGACAGTTCAGTATTTTAGCTATTTGTGCTGTGCTCCCGGTGTCACTTGTTGCGTCTAACCCTTCATATAAGCCGCGTACGCCCTCGATAATCGAAATATCAGAGCCCTTTGAAGCATGCTGAAAGATCTCATGAATTGTATGACTCTTGCACAGGTAACCATCAAGGTTTCGAGCAGGTCTTCCGGTAATCTCGGTATGATAACCAGGATCGATGTAATCCAGACCAACTTTGAAAGGCTGCACAGTATACCCCATATCCTTAAGTGCTGCCATTATTCCCATGGAGATTGTGGTCTTTCCAGACGAAGAACGATCAGCAGCAAGCATCACACGCGGAAGATTTAATAATTGCGTCATTAAATATACTCCATGACTTGTACAATTCCTGCTTATTATATAAATATCCTGTTCCATAAAGCTCCCTGTATTGGACACTTTTGAGGCAGAAGCTATATCTGTAAAAAACGAGACAGTGTTATACGAAATTGGTGGAATGGAATTGTTATGAAAAAAAGCGATGACGAAGGACAGTGTGGTGATAGTTTCAATCGACTAAATAAAATATCGAAAAGATTAGTCCATACGTTATTGATTGTTGCGGGAACCTTTTTTGTAGGGCTTGCAATCGTTGGAATATTTTTGCCTATTTTGCCTACTGTTCCATTTTTATTACTTGCCAGTGCATGCTATGCCAAAAGTTCAAAAAGATTTCACGATTGGCTTTTAAATAATAAATGGTTTGGGATTTACTTTAAAAATTACCAGAACGGGGAAGGAATTCCATTAAAAATGAAGATCTTGTCCATTTCTCTGTTATGGGCTACAATAATATTTTCAGGAGTCTTCATCGTTCACATTCTTTTTATAAGAATTATTTTGATTCTAATAGCTATTGGCGTTACTATTCATATTCTCCATATCAAGATTTCAAAACAACAGACTTGAAACAGACGGTGGCAGCATTACCAAGGAAGCAGAAGCTATATCTGTTAAAAACAAGATACTACTATACGAAAAGGCGGTGGATGTTAAAACAGTGGATGGCACCATCGTGGTGATTAAAAAGTAACAATTGGTTGTGATATTATGGGATTAATAGACAGAATGAGCACAGTAGTAAAAGCTAAAGTAAGTAAAGTCCTTGACAGGTTTGAAGACCCAAGAGAGACGCTGGATTACTCATACCAAAAACAGCTTGAAATGCTGCGAAAAGTAAAGCGCGGCGTGGCAGAAGTGGCAACTTCCAAGAAACGACTGGAAATACAGCGCACAAAACTACAGGCAAATATTGACAAACACACCTCACAGGCAAAAGCTGCTCTTGAAGCAGGAAGAGAAGACCTTGCACGAACAGCACTCACACTTAAAGCACAGGAACAAACACAGTTCGAACAGCTAACCCAGCAGATAGTAAATATGGGGCATGAACAGGACAAACTCGTGGCAACCGAGAAAAGACTCTCGGCAAAGGTTGAGTCCTTCCGAAGTAGGAAAGAAACGATCAAGGCGCAGTACTCGGCAGCAGAAGCACAGGTTAAAATCACAGAATCAGTGAGCGGCATCGGTGAAGAGATGACTGATGTTGGGCTTGCCATACAACGAGCTGAAGACAAAACCGAAAATATGCGAGCAAGATCAGAGGCACTTGACGAACTGATTGAAACAGGCACGCTTGAAGATACACTTGAAAGCGGGGACTCAATTGAGCGAGAACTTGCAGCCATAAAACAGAAAAGCACAGTAGACGAAGAGCTTGAAGCCCTGCAAAGAGAGGTGAACAAATAATGATAGCCAGATTAATGGGACTTGGACAGTACCACATAGAAGACAGGTACATCGACGATCTTAACACGATAGACAACCTAATTGTAGAAATCGTGGAAAAGGACGACTACGACAGCTTCAATAAAACCTACCCCGAATTAATATCGTACGTGCAGAAACATGGCACACCAGTACCAGACGGGGAAATTGTCGAATCAGATATTATCATACCGCCAGACGACCTCACACTTGAAGAAGCCAAGGAAATATTCAAAGGACAGGGTATAATCGAAGACTGAAGGCAGGACAACTGATAATTTATCCTATCAAACACCAAAGAAACAGATACTTAACTATGGAACAGCCACGATTTTAAGTATTGTTTAAGTACAGTGTAAAGGTATAAAAATCATGTATAAAAACATAAATATGAATTCAACTATAAAATTCCATAATAGGTTGTGGAGATAGAATCATGCGCGAAATAACGACCATTGGCGATTTGAAGGGAAGACTGCAAGCAGGATTTGAGAAGAACGAAGAATCTCTGGAGGCGTTTGGGAAGACATATTCAACCCAGCTAAAAGCATACCTGATAGAGAGTAATCAGAGTATAGCTGGTGCAGGCTGCCCTATCGGGACGTGGCGAGGACTTGATTCGACTGGTTGGTATGGGAATCAGGATGAAAAACTTCCGAACACATTGTTTCTGGATGGGACGAGAGAACGAGTGTGGATAATCTACAGTATACTGGATGCTGCCGAATCGGATCCGATCATCAAGAACTGGGTTAAAAGTAGAAAAGGGCTTGATAGGTGCTGGCTATCAAGAAGACAACTGTTGCACTGGGGAAATATGAAAGACTGGAGTCAGAGAGGTCTGGGACTCAGGTTCTCCGATGGTCTTTATCCTGAAGAAGAGGCGGGCAAGTTCAGTCTCAAAGCATGGTACGGAGCGAACCGACATATTGAAGGTCTGGATGAAGTTATTGAGAAAGCAAAGGAAAGATTTGCTATTTATAGCGCAAGGTGGCAAAAAAGAAGAAACGGTTCTGTGGCGATCTCTGCAGAATGGTACAGCAATGGGAAAGCCACCATTAACAGAGCAGTGGATGTTGATGAGGTTCTGTTATCCGTTTCTGAGATGGCGAATCGGTATGATGATGCCATCTCCGATGCAACCGAACTTCGCGACACGACCCTGTGTGCTTTTGAAATCGATTTCAGTCAGGAGATTGATCTGGATGCTTTTTCAAATACTGTTGCGAAAGGCACGGGTAAAATGAAACTGTGGCTGGTGGAAACAGAAGCCGAATCCGACTTTAGAAGGTTCAGGGGCGTGGATCTACATACCTGGGACCGTGTTTTGCTGGATGTTGGTCCTGACTTCGCATACCTCACAATCCCTGGTAAAGGCTGTGTTAATGCAGCACCTCGAATTGCGACCATTCAGGGAGAAGATAACGCTGGAAAAACCGCTATCTTCCATGACGGGGTGGAAATCTTTGCCTGAACAGGGTGATCGGATAGTTCTGTGGCGCAACACAATTCAATTGTTCTACCAGTACAACCGACCCGGTTTTGCAGGACCTTTCAAAGCTGCCGGATTTAGATATAATGTAGAACCGCTCTTTCTATCTTCTGAGCAGGGTGAAAAGTTGGAACCTGATATAGTGGCAAGTTGTGAAACCGGATGGCTGATATTAGAGTTGACAACTGAACCAAAGTCCAAGGAACCGAAACTTGATCGGTACAGATCGATAGACCCCAGATATCTTAACCAATATGGACTTTCTATCCATGACGGTGAACCCGACGTTATGACAAGTCGATTATCAGATAATGTTGATGATGGCCCATATTGCCAGATTACCGTAGATAACATTCTTAAAATACAAAAAGAAGAGTATCTCCACAATCAACGTCTGAAAGATGAATTAATCAAGGCAGAAGGGATGGATTTAAGAAGACTTCCGGAGCTACCCATCACCATAATTCCAGAAATGGTTGGGAAAGGGGGAGAGCTCCGCAGAGGGTTGATTGAAATAGTCATGCAGATATTTGATCCAAATAGCGATGGAAAGACGCCGGTGCAATTGGTGGATGACGGATTGGAAAGACTATCCGACAAGATACAACCTGCTATGATAAGTAAGCTAATATCTAAAGTAAATAATGCAATGGAAGACCTTATCCAGAACCATCTTTCTGAGTATCTCGAGTTTGAAAATGGCAGGTATAGAGCCACTGATAAATTCAAAACACATCATAAGACGATGGAATTCATCGCATTGAGATTAAAGGAGTGGGCTGGCATCCCACAATCCATACAGCTCCGATTAAAAGGTGCTTGATTGAATCGCAAGCTTCCAGCAGATCAGGGTGTTCAGTATGCATCCCATGAATATGTTAACTGCTTGAAAGAGCATGGAATAAAGATAAGTATGGGTCGTAAGGGTAACCTATACGATAATGCCTTTGCTGAGAGTTTCATTAAGACACTGAAATATGAAGAAGTTTATTTGAACGAATACGGAACATTCGATGATGCATTACAGAACATTGATCGTTTCATTGAAGAGGCATACAATTCAAAACGCCTTCATTCTTCGATTGGCTACAAATCGCCAGTTGATTTTGAGAAGGCGATGGTTTTAAATATATTAGCTTAACTCATTGTCTACCAAATGGGGTTCAGTCCAAAAGCTTATACATCTCTATTACTAAAAGACAAAAAAATATTGCCTCGGTGGCTCAGACTGGCAGAGCGAGAGATTTGTAATCTCTAGGTCGAGGGTTCAAATCCCTCCCGGGGCTTTAATTTATTGTTGTTTCAGTGTTGTTTTCTGCAAACGAAGTTTGTAGGTTCATATCTCTACCGGAGCTTTAATTTATTGTTGTTTCAGTGTTGTTTTCTGCAAACGAAGTTTGCAGGTTCAAATCTCTTTCGGGGCTTTCTAAGATGAGCATCTTCGAAGTTATAATGTTAATATGTTTTGGCCTTGCCTGGCCATTTTCCATCTATAAATCGTATAAATCAAGAGAAATTGCTGGGAAAAGTATTTTATTTCTGTGTGTGGTTTTTGTAGGATATATTGCAGGAATTTTCCATAAACTAATTTTTAGCTTTGATATCGTAATTTGTTTGTATGCCCTCAATGCTTCACTGGTATATATTGATATTACTTTGTATTATCGAAATAAACAGTTATTAACTGAGTGATTTCGCTCTTTGTGATATGGACAATTACTTATTTAGTAAGCCACGACATGATTTGGTGCGGTGAATTGTTTTGATACGTGTACTTGCTACAGGGACCTTTGATATTTTACATCCGGGACACATAACATACCTTCGTGAATCCAGGAAACTTGGTGATGAACTGTATGTGATCGTAGCACGTGAAAGTATGATTTTACATAAACCTAAACCATTTCTTCCGGAAGAACAACGCCTGAAGGTGGTAAAAGCACTGAAAGTTGTTGATTGTGCAGTGCTTGGGGATGCAATTGATATGTTCAAACCATTAGAAGAAATACAACCAGCTATTATAACACTTGGCTATAATCAGCATTTTAAGGAAGAAGAACTATCAGAAAAGTTGAAAAAAAGAGGAATTCATGCTAAAATCGTACGGATTAAAAACTTTGAAGAATGCGGGCTGTGCAGCACAAGGGCAATAGTACAACACATACGACGATTGTAGATGTAATCTTATGGCCACTTTTATGAAATACTCTATTCTGCCTGTGCTTGTACGTGTTCAACCATACTTTTGAATATTTTAATCCCGTCACTGCTTCCAAGTATTTGTTCTGAAGCACGTTCCGGATGCGGCATCAGTCCGAGGACATTTTTGTTCTGGTTTAGTATGCCTGCAATATTCTCTTTTGAACCATTTGGGTTTGCGGTGTCTGTGGTTTTGCCCTTCTGGTCTACGTATCGCAGTGCTGCCTGTAAATTGTATTCAAGCCTGGTTAAGGTGCTCTCGTCTGCGTAGTAGTTTCCCTGGATGTGTGCGATGGGAATCTTGATTAGTTCGCCTTCTTTGAATTTACTGGTGAATGGTGTGTTGTTGTTTTCTATTCTCAGCTGTGTTTGGGTGCAGACGAATTTAGGGTATCTGTTTAGCATGAGTGCGCCCTCGAGGAGTTTTGATTCAGTCAGTACCTGGAAGCCGTTACAGATGCCGAGTACCAGTTTTCCTTGAGCTGCCATCTGTTTTACCTCCTGCATAATGGGTGTGCGTGCTGCAATGGCACCCGCCCGCAGATAATCGCCATAGGAGAAGCCCCCAGGTATTATAACACCATCGTAGTTTGTCAGTTTTTCTTTGTACCAGATAAGGTCTGCCTGTACTCCAACAACGTTGTTTAGTACGTAGTGTACGTCGTAATCACAGTTGCTGCCCCCAAATTGTATAATTGCAAACTTCATTGGTTCACCACTGTTACTGCGATCGTGTAGTCATGGATTACAGGGTTTGCAAGCAGCCGTTCACACATCTGTTTTGCAGTATTTTCTGCATCTTTTTCTGTTTCTGCATCAATTGTTACCTGTATTTTTTTTGCAAGTTTAAGTTCTCTGGTTTTAAATCCAATGCGTTCGAGGGATTGTTTTATCGCGGCCGCCTCCGGATCAAGCATACCTCCTTTCAGTTGTATATTTATGTCAAGTGAATATTGCATGGTTGTCTCATAAACGACTTCCTGTTAGATAAAAGCTTGGAACTATTATCAATTCGGGATGCAAAATTTTATCGACCCATGACTGGCGATTCTTCTTTATTCCTATGAAAAACTCGGATCACTCCTAAAACGTGGGGGCTATATGCACCCCCGTGCATCTCTCTTTTTAATAACATATCCTGCATTCGATAGCGTATCAATCATATCCTGTTCAGTCATTTGAATCGGTGAGGAAGTCCGATCAAATTTGACAGGTTTTGATTTAGTATTTCCATTCTCTTCATACATTTCCCTGTCCACAATCGCTCTCAATTACCCATCCCTTGAATTTCAGAACCTCATCAAGTGTCATACCAAATCGTTCAGTTGCTTTAGCCCCATCTCTAAAAAGAATCGTTGCCACGAGAAACCTCTTGTGAATGTCCGGCTCCACAGACCTTATATTTCTTTGTTTCTCTATAATATGAAACAAGAACAGTATATAGGTTTTTCATGCTTCATGCATGAGGCAACGACTCGTGAGGGTTTGGTTAATACATTGTGCTCCCTGGTTGGCTTCATTTCACTGCGTCCGAACATTACCGAGTTTTTTTATAGGGTATTGTTTATCAATAGCTTCTGGTTGTTGTGATGGATTTTTATTGTGAAGAAGCCGATTTAGTTTTAAAACATCTGGATACATCAGAAAGCGGTCTTGAGGCTGATGAAGTTTCTCGCCGCTTTGAAAAAGATGGTCCGAATGAGATCAGCGGTAAGAAAGCAACGCCTGCGTGGGAGATACTTCTTAACCAGTTCAAGAATTTTTTGATTATCATTCTTCTTGCTGCTGCAATCGTCTCAGCAGTTGTTGGTTCGCCAACAGATGCTTTTGTTATTGTTTTGATTGTTGTGCTTGCTGCAATTCTTGGGTTTGTGCAGGAATACCGTGCTGGAAAAGATATTGAAGCTTTAAAACGCATGACAGCACCAACCGCCGCGGTTATTCGTGGTGGTGTTGAGAGAGAAGTTCCTGCAAGAGATCTTGTGGCTGGCGACATCGTGGTCTTTCGAAGCGGAGACCGGATTGCAGCAGATTGCAGGTTGATTGAAGCTGCGAACCTTCGGGTGGACGAGTCAGCGCTAACTGGCGAATCGGTAACTGCTGGAAAGAATGCTTCTGTACTCAAGGAGAAAACTTCGCTTGGCGACAGGCGAAACATGGTTTTTATGGGAACTACAATAACAGAGGGGCGGGGCACTGGCGTAGTAACTGCAACAGGAATGAACAGTGAATTTGGAAAGATTGGTGGAATGTTAAGTGAGATAGAATCGGTGCGAACACCGCTTCAGAAAAATCTCGATCGTCTTGGGCGATGGATTGGAACTCTCACACTCCTGGTTGTCGGGGCAGTGTCTCTTCTTGGCGTAATCCGCGGCTATGATGCGGTTGACATGTTTGTGTGGGGGGTGGCTCTTGCAGTTGCTGCCGTGCCTGAAGCACTGCCTGCTGTTGTAACGGTGGGGCTTGCGCTTGGAGTTCGCCGCATGGTGAAACGACATGCTCTCGTGCGACAGCTTCCTGCTGTTGAAACTCTTGGTGCGACAACAGTTATCTGCACTGACAAAACAGGCACTCTGACACAGAATAAGATGACAGTACGAAAAGTGTACACTGCTGGCAGGATATTTACCATAACCGGGGTTGGATACGCTCCAGAGGGAAGTTTTCAGCACAACAACAAAACAGTAGACTCCGCGCAGCATAAAACCCTGAAGCGTGTGTTGACGATAGGTGCACTCTGTAATGATTCAACCGTGAGTCAAACAGAAAGTGGATGGCAGATAACAGGAGACCCGACAGAGGGTGCACTTGTAGTTGCGGCTGCAAAAGCCGGACTGGTGAAAAGCGAGCTGAATTCTTCTAACGAGCGCGTGAATGAGATACCGTTCTCGTCAGAGCGAAAACAGATGACCACAATCCACAGTACAACAGATGGTCACTATGCGTATTCAAAAGGTGCACCAGAGGTAATACTTGGTAAATGCACACGTTATTCCGCAGAGGCTGGTGAAAAGGAACTGGATAAAGAGACAATAGAGGAGATTATGCACGAGGGTTACGGCATGGCAGAACAGGGACTTCGTGTAATTGCCACCGCCTACAAAAAACTTTCGGGCAAAGACGCAGGCATGGACAACGTGGAATCTGAACTGGTGTTTGCAGGACTTGTTGGCATGATTGACCCGCCGCGAGAAGAAGCAAAAATGGCAATTGAGACCTGTAAAAACGCTGGCATAAATACCGTGATGATAACAGGAGATCACCTGTTAACAGCAAAGGCAGTGGCAGCAGAACTTGGGCTCTTGAATGAAAAAAGCATGGTTCTGTCAGGCGAAGAACTCGATGAAATGAACGATTACGAGTTTGAAAAAATAGTTGAAAATATCCAGGTGTATGCACGCACAGACCCCTCACACAAGCTGCGTATAATAAGCGCACTCCAGAAAATGGGACATGTTGTGGCAATGACTGGTGACGGCATCAATGATGCACCAGCATTAAAGAAAGCAGACATTGGAGTTGCGATGGGAATAACAGGAACCGATGTGAGCAAGGAAGCATCAGACATGATACTCACCGATGACAACTTTGCATCAATCGTTTCAAGTGTCGAGGAAGGGCGAAACATCTTCAAAAACATACGGAACTTCATCACTTATGGGCTTGCTATCCACATAGCTGAAGTGCTGGTTGTACTTGCAACCATGCTTGCAGGACTGCCGCTACCGCTTATCGCGATACAGATACTCTGGATAAACTTGGTAACTGATGGACTACCACCGCTTACGCTATCACTTGAACCACCTGAAAAACGGATTATGAACCAGCATCCTCGAAGCAGGGGCGAGGGAATTATCACAACACGCGTACTGTTCTACAGCAGCTTAATTGGCATAATAATGACAATCCAGGCAGTAGCAATATTCCTGTGGTACATCGATGATCTGGTTAGAGCACAGAGCATGGTTTTTACAATAATAGTAATAGCCTCCATGTTTAACGCACTCAACTGGCGATCAGAACGACAATCGTTCTTCACACTCAACCCACTAACAAATAAACCACTACTGTACGCAATAGCAGCAACAGTCTTACTGCAATTGGCAGTACTCTACACACCGCTAACGAGCATTTTTCACACAACACCACTCAACATGGGCGACTGGATTACGATAATACTTCTCTCGGCAACAACACTCCTGATAACAGAAGTAACAAAACAAATAGAAAACATGAGAAACAAGCAAAAAATAGATTCAAGCTGACACTTTTAAGTATATTGTTGCCATAGAGTTGATGCATGTTTTGTCTTGTGGATTTATTGGTGGCGAGGTTACTGGCGTGAAGTATATTGTAGTTACTGGCGGTGTGATGAGTGGGCTTGGTAAAGGCATCACTGCTGCTTCTGTTGGTCGGATTTTGAAGAACAAAGGCTATGAGATCACTGCTATCAAAATTGACCCGTATATCAATATTGATGCCGGAACCATGAGTCCGTATCAGCACGGCGAGGTCTTTGTGTTAAAAGATGGTGGCGAGGTTGATCTTGATCTTGGGAATTATGAACGGTTTCTTGATGTGGAACTTACACGAGATCACAATATCACCACTGGAAAGGTGTACCAGAGTGTGATTGACAGGGAGCGTCGTGGCGATTACCTTGGCAAGACGGTACAGATTATTCCGCATATCACAAACGAGATAAAAGAGCGGATACAAACCGTGGCAGTGGCGAGTGGTGCTGATGTCTGTGTTATCGAGGTTGGCGGCACGGTTGGCGATATCGAGAGCATGCCTTTCCTGGAAGCTGTGCGTCAGATGCATGCTGAGGAGGGACGCGGACAGATGGCGTTTTTGCATGTCACACTGGTGCCGCTGGATAGCCAGGGAGACCAGAAGACAAAACCTACGCAGCATTCTGTGCGTGAGCTTCGAGAACTTGGTTTGCATCCTGACATGATTATTGCACGCTCTCCAGTGCCTCTTAACAAGGATGCCAAGAGCAAGATAGCTATGTTCTGCGATGTGCCTCCCGAGGCTGTTATCAGTGCTCATGATTCTTCTGACATCTACATGGTGCCATCACAGATAGAGCGGGAGGGATTATCCGATTATCTCATGCGCAAGTTGAACCTCTCGGTTTTTGCGATTCGCACTGAGTGGAGCGAGATGGTTGAGCAACTGCTGCGAAGCAGCATAAGTGAGGAAGTGAATCTTGCGATTGTTGGCAAGTATACACACCTCCAGGATACTTATATAAGTATCAGAGAAGCACTTAAACACGCCTCAATCGAGTGTGGCTATAGAGTGGAGACTGCATGGATCGAGTCAGAGAAATTGGAGCAGCAACCAGAATTAATAGAAGAGCTTGGACGCTATGATGGCATACTTGTGCCTGGTGGTTTTGGCTCTCGTGGAACAAACGGGAAGATTGCTGCAATACGATATGCACGAGAGCACAAGATACCATATCTTGGTTTGTGTCTCGGGATGCAGTTAGCAGTAATCGAATTTGCACGAAATGTTCTGGGGATCAGCGATGCAGACAGTTCAGAATTCTCAAACACAAAACACCCGGTAATAGACCTCCTTCCGGAACAGCAGGACGTGGAAAATATGGGCGGAACCATGCGACTTGGAAACTACGAAGCCGAAATAACAGAAGGGAGCCTTGCACACCGCACATACAACGCAACTCGAATCATCGAACGCCACCGCCACCGCTACGAGGTAAACCCAAAATACATAGAAAAGATTGAAGCAAACGGCATGATGTTTACAGGACGAAACAAGAATCGGATGGAAATACTTGAGATACCAACGCATCCATTCTTTGTTGCATCACAATTCCACCCGGAATTTAAATCAAGACCAGGGAAACCAGCACCACTTTTCAAAAGCCTTGTAGAAGCAATGATCCAATACAAAAACAAAAACCAAAAGAAGACTTGAAACAATGGTTAACACTGAAACTTTTATCGAAAACGCAGTTGAGCGAATCAAACGAGAGGCTTCTGGCAAAACGCTGATAGCCCTGTCAGGCGGGGTAGACAGCTCAATCTGCACAGTTCTCGCACACAAAGCAATAGGCAAACTCCTTGTACCAGTATACATCGACACAGGACTCATGCGAGAAGGAGAAACAGAGAGAATAAAAGAAACATTCAAACACGTGAACCTGCAAGTCATAAATGGTAAAGACCGCTTCCTGCAAGCCTTAAAAGGCAATCACAGACCCGGAAGAGAAAAGAAAAATCATTGGCGAAATATTCATACGAATTTTTGAAGAAGAAGCACGTAAAAGAGATATTCGCTACCTCATACAGGGAACCATATACCCGGACCGGATCGAATCAGAAGGAGGCATCAAAAGCCACCACAACGTTGGCGGACTGCCCACAAACATAGACTTCGACAAAATAATAGAGCCAATCGACGAACTCTACAAAGACGAGGTAAGAGATGTCGCACGAGCACTCAAACTACCACCGGAAATAAGCGAACGCATGCCTTTTCCCCGGACCGGACTCGCTGTGCGAATTATAGGCGAAGTAACAGAAGAAAAACTTGAAGTGGTGCGAAAAGCAAACGCCATCGTGGAAGAAGAACTGTTAGAAAAGTACGAACCCTGGCAGACCTTTGCAGCACTGCTTGAAAAAGGCACAGGAGTAGTAGGCGACACCAGGGTGCACGGCTGGATCATAGCAGTACGAGCGGTAACATCAAGAGATGCAATGACCGCAGACGCAATGCAACTACCATGGAGCACACTCCAAAAAATCGAGTCACGCATCACACGAGAAATACCAACCGTAACCCGCGTACTCTACGACCTTACACCAAAGCCACCAGCAACAATAGAATTTGAATAAAAAACTGTATTACCCTGACCGCGCCACCCCTGCATATATCAGTAGCTATTTTTACATTCTTTTCTTCTTCTGTTATTATGGGTATTGGTGTAAGAGTTAGCATTGTCAAGGTGTGTGCGGGAAGGCAAGGTTGACAATGCAGGATCGATTAAAACCTCTTTGTGCCCCCTGTGGTTGAATTGTTCTGGCTCTATCAAGTTTACTTGTTGAGGCACTACTTACGATATAGTCCAACCACACCGTCTTTTAGCACATAAAATCCCCACTTTTTAAGAAGTTGTGAAGCACTGCCAGTTCCATGTATCAGCAGTTCGATCAAATCAGAGGGTTCATCCATATCACAGCTGAGATAAAATGAGTCGTACATATATACCGTTAAGTTACGTTTCATCGCTATTCCAATGTGATCAAGGAAACTTGTTCCATAATAATCCACATGGAACGAGGCAGGGTTTTTGATATACAACACGTTTGTGCCTCCACCACTTCCCGGTGCAATAACAATATCTTCATCTCGATTGTTAATGTGTGTGATATGCTCTGCTGTTAACAACGGCACATCAGACATTACGATAAGTATGTCTGGAGGGGGCTTATGATAAGATGCCATTCCAGAGAGATATTCGTTTAATACATCATTCAAGCTGGTATCAGAATAGATAACGTTCGCATTAACGTCAAGCTGCTTCACCCCTGTTGAAAGGATGTCAACTTCCACGTTACACCTGTTAAGTGTAGCGACAACGTCAGTTAACATGGTATATGCAAGCTGCTCTCGCTCTCGTAAGCTCAATACCGATGAAAGCCGTGTTTTGCAGTTTTGTTTTTTAAATGGTATAACTGCTCTCATGTTTGCTCCTTTTGCACTTTTTCACACACCACTGCAGTATTGTTACATCTAAATAAATGTACTGTTTTATCTCCTGATAGTCCTTCTTCAAACATGTTTCGCATATTCCAGTATTTTAAAGGTTCAATCTGGAATCGAAGGACCACTTTTTTAGCATTGCCTTCAACCAGTGCCCTTTTTATTTTGTCAGGTTTAAAATCTGTTGTGCAGATCACATGATAACAGTCTTTTAAAAACGAAAACGGTAAATGCAGGAGACTATCTGATGTGATCAGTGTACGTGTTTGATCAGAGTAATAAACTGCTGCGTCTGCAGGCAGGTATTCGTTAAGTTCTCCAAGCAGCCCTGCATGCACTACTGATGGCTGCGGCTCAAAAATAAAATCTCGAGGAGTCGAGGTTTTATCGATTGGTTGTACAGGTTTTGATTCAAGTCTTGCCCCTTCTGGCAGTACAACTGCTGAACGATCACACTTTTTAAGACTTCCAAGATACACAGTAAATCGATTAAGCTGGCCATTTAGGGACAAGTACTCGCGCTCGCAGTCAAAGAATATTTTTGACTGCTCAATTTTTGGTGGCAGGTGAAATGCCATTTTGTCTGTGATGTGCTGATATTTCCTGATTACTTCAAGGACTGGCGGGCGAGACCCTTCAAGTCTGCGCTCTTTTTCTTGCATTAGGCGAGCCGGGTCAGAGAAAACAATATCGACATCAGAAAGCCGTTTGATAACATGATCGGACAGTGCATCAGCAAGTATAAATTCAATATTTGATACACCATATAAACGAGCATTTTCCCTGGCATAGTTAAATCGCTCGCTATCAAGCTCAACAGCATATACTTTTGTGCACTGCTTTGCAAAGAAGATTGCCTGTATGCCAATACCACAACCAAGATCTGCAATCGTATGTGTTCTCAATCGGCTGGCTATGTACTCTGCAACGATTTCAGGCGTTGCGAGCCGCATGCCGTACTGATTTGAGTGAACTTGCTTTGTAAATTTAACAGTGTGTTTATCGCGAGTCATGGTACAGTAGAAATTTCAAAAATGGCGATCGTGAACTTAGACCGAAAGGAAATCCGGAAAAGGTCAATGTGCATGATTTTCCGATACCGAGTCCTGGCAAAGTGAATCCTTGTGGTGATTAAGAATATTCCCCGGGGCATCTGCAAAGGCTATAAGGGCTTCTGCTTCTATAAAATGAAGATTTGCTGGTATGCACAATATGTGCAGAGGATCTCCAAAATCTGTGTGTTTCAGGTTTTCAAGATAGTCTGCTTTAACCACTGGTGCGAAAGAGCCTGCTCTTGCGATTCCCACACCAATACAGTTCGAGATTGCTTCACCGCCTATTTCTTCTTCTACCTGCAACAGCAGTTCAATTCCCTCTTTTATGCTCATGCATCCAATATTTTTATCTATGTCAAGAAATATTAGTGTGTGCAGATTGTTTTTCTGGTTGATTTTGATCGTATCGTAAGGTGTATGAGATCTGATGATTTTTTCTTTTCGAGTATAAGGATGTGGTATTGTTGCTGATTTTCCAAATCGGTAGTTTTGAAGACCAGAGAGCCCGCAGACTGCTGAAATTATAGATGCCCCATGAATGATCTGTGTACCAATTCCAAGTTTTTTTGCTCTTAACCGGAGATCGATGTGGGTAGTTGAAACCATTGCATCACCGCCTGTTAGAAACACGATGCTCTGATCAATTGCATCTTTTAGCCACCAGTTGTTTGTTTCAACGTCTTCCCGCTCCAAAAGGTGAACTTTTTTGCCATAGAGTTTCTCAAGCTTCTTGATGCTTGTACCAGTAAAGAGTGAAGTGTAGCATTCAAGGTACACATTATCAGCACTTCGTATTGCTTCAAGTCCCCTCAAGCTTACGTCTTTTTCATCGCACAGTCCAAGTCCTATAAATGTCAGCATGTCATTCCCTCTTGTATTTTTTGCATTGTTCTATGAATCCGTCAAATGGTGTGTTTGAAGGATGTATGTGGGTATAACTTGCAAGTGTGCGTTCATAGATCAGCCCGTCAAACCCATTACTCACACCTTTTCCACGCTTCATTTCATAAGCAAATCGCTGGTCGTGCTCACAGCTTGTTGTAGAGTAATGAAACTCATGTCCAAGCAATGTTGCACCTTTTTTTGTTAGAATATTATCGTTTATGGTGTGTGCATTTGTATAGCCAAGAGCCTGCAAGCGCCCTGTCATCTTACTCATAACATCGAATACACCACACATCGAATAGGTGTTGTGCTCAATTTCCAGTGTTTTGCCGAGGTATGACAGTGCACCACACTCACCATAGATTGGCATTCCATCACAAGCCGCTTTTTTTATCTGCTCTCGCACGCCAGACCTTGAAAGCGCTTCTGCG
Source organism: Candidatus Argoarchaeum ethanivorans (assembly GCA_004193545.1). Lineage (GTDB taxonomy): Archaea > Halobacteriota > Methanosarcinia > Methanosarcinales > EX4572-44 > Argoarchaeum > Argoarchaeum ethanivorans. The sequence goes on from RPGO01000017.1 coordinate 21,336, forward strand.
TACAACTCTGGGTACCCACCTCCAAGATATAGTCCATCCACATCCGGAAGCTCTTCTTTCATCGGACTGAAGAATTCAAGCTGTCCATACCTTCGCAGGTGATCAAAAGTATCCTGGTAATAAAAGCAGAAGCTCTCATCAAAAGCGATACCGATAGTCACATCACGAACCAGTGAAGCTGCGTCTTCTTTTTCTACTGTTACCTCCCGCGTGTCTGCTGTTTTTGCAATTTCCAGAAGCTGTTTCAGATCTACATGCTCTCTTATGATTCCTGCAAGTTGCGTAGCTTCCGAAGAAGCTGTTGTTTCGTATGCCATGTGCAAACCAAGATGTCGTGAAGGTGTGTGGATTTGAGGATTCTTTGGAACTGCCCCAATAACCGGGATTTTGATGTGTGCTTTTCGCAGTGCTTCCACGATTATGTTTGTGTGTCGGGGGCTTCCAACTCTATTGAGGATTATTCCACTGAGAGAAAGCTGTGGATCAAAGCTTGCATACCCGTTTATCACAGCAGCAGCACTCTGCCCCAGCCCTTTTGCATCAACCACAAGGATTACTGGCAGGTGCAGTGTTTTGGCAACATGTGCTGTGCTTGCAAGTTCTCCTTCAAGACCATCGAATAATCCCATGACACCTTCCACAACAGCAATATCAGCGTCTGATGCAGCACGATTAAACGAAACTATTACACCCTGTTCCCCCATCATATACGTGTCAAGATTGCGTGAAGCCCGGTTCGTTATAGCTGTGTGATGTGTTGGATCAATAAAATCCGGTCCAACTTTAAACGCCTGTACAGTGTGGTCCTGTGATAATGCTGCCATGATGCCTATGGCTATAGTTGTCTTACCACTACCGCTACTGGTGCCTGCAATAATTATTCCTGGAATCATAACCTAACCTCTGGTGTATGGATGATGCGGAAAAAATGCAATCATCACGAACAGATAAGATAGATACCTATAAAAAGATAAAAAAGTATCGCCAACAGGCACAAAACACACAGGTATAAAATATCTCCAGTGCAGAGTCAGACTACTGTCTCAACAATTTAATTTTTAGACGTGATACCTGCACATTTTCTCATAAGCATTTTCACTCCTTGAAGAGATGTTACATAAGAGGTGGGTGGGTGAGCGGATATTGGGAGTGGGGGTTAGAATATTAAAAAAGAGTTTTCCCGCTCACTCACATTTGTGTACTATTTAATCGTATATATGACTTTCGCAAATAAAAGGCTCTGTGTATATGAGGCTGTCAAATTACCTCAGAAATTTCGTGTTTCTAATTTGACGGCTTCAAGTGTTCACCCACCATTAAACGATACTATTGATATTAACATCTGTTGTTGTTTTTGTAACTTTGATGTTTTTGCGCAAAAATGCTATTTCAGGATACAAGACAGTGTAGAGCGTTTAACTCGACGTTTTTTTTTATATAACAGGAATGCCTACAACAAGTGCTCCTATTACATAGCCTATTATAACGCCTGTGTTTAGAAAAGGCAGTCCTGCTTGTGGGTTTCCTTTCAATACAAGTCTCATAAGCACAGCAAATCCGATTAATGAGCCAATTATAGCAAACACTGCTACTGTTAATGAGCCTGTAAAAAAATAAGCAGATACTACAAGTACTGACGGAATAACAGCATCTCCAAGCCCCATAAAAAAAGCGTCTCTCTCTTCTTTATCGAATGTCTCCTCCCGAAACGAATAACCACGGTGTTTTGGTACAATAAACAGTATGGGCAGGCGTAAATCCATTACCCCCTCCGCAAGAGTTACCATGTGTTTTGTCTGGTATACTGCAATAGCATCGTACACAGCAAGAAGCACAAGCAATACCAACACAGGGATTACAGAAAGTGATATGCCAAAGATTGCTGCCGCTCCTGCTCCCACAATAAGTCCTACAAAGTCAATGACGTACCATTCCGGAAACACGTACAAAATCAAGGCGAGAATAACAGCAATAGATACCGAGAGGACAATTGAAGTGTTGAGGGGGAAGAATTTGACAAATAAAGGGCACAATACATAATAAATAGTGGATATAATTGCACCAAAAATCATTAGCTGGATCATCCATTTCTTGTCCCATTTGATAATAAGAAGGATGAACAGTGTAAACAGAAGGATGAATCCAATATAATATAAAGAATTTGCAGGTGAATCAGGGTCCTCAAAAGCATGGATACCTGCTGCATCAAGTGGGGCTCCTAAAAACAGAGCTATAAGCTCAACAATTAACATTAGAAGTCCCATAATTATTACAGGCACAACAAGACCTGATTCACTCTTTGCCATGGCTTAAATTACCTTGGAAACTTGAACTATGAACTATGTTCCCATCGTCCAGGAACTGAGATACGTTTTTTGCTCACTAGTCAACGACTCTGTTTTTATACCCATTGCATCGAGTTTAAGCTTTGCAACAGTATTGTCAATCTCGGGTGGGACAGTATACACCTTGTTTTCAAGTTTCTCACTGTTCTCGTTGATATATTTAGCAGTCAGTGCCTGGTTGGCAAAGCTCATATCCATGACCTCGGGAGGATGCCCGTAAGCAGATGCTAAATTCACCAGTCTCCCTTCTGCAAGTATGTAGATTTTCCTTCCATCGGAAAGCACGTATTCAACTACATCCTTTTTCATTTCTTTAGTCGACACTGCCATCTCAACGAGTGCAGGTATGTTAATTTCAACGTTGAAGTGCCCTGAGTTTGCAACAATAGCATTATCTTTCATTACCTCAAAGTGCTCCCTGTTAATAACCGCGATGTCGCCTGTTGCTGTGATAAATATGTCCCCGACTGCTGAAGCATCGAGCATTGGCATCACACGGTAGCCATCCATTACTGCTTCAAGAGCCTTTCTCGCTTCAACCTCTACAACGACCACATTTGCTCCAAGACCACGAGCTCGCATGGCAATCCCTCGACCACACCAGCCATAACCAGAAACAACAACCGTTTTGCCTGCAAAAAGCACATTGGTAGCATTCATGATTCCATGAAGCGCGCTTTGACCGGTGCCGTACCTGTTATCAAACATCATCTTGGTTTCAGCATCATTGACTGCAATCACAGGATATCGCAGTGCTCCATCCTTTGCCATTGCACGAAGACGGATGACGCCAGTAGTAGTCTCCTCGCACCCAGCTTTGATGTGCTCTGTTAGTTCGGGATGTTTTTCATGCACCACTGCAATCGTGTCCGCACCATCATCAAGAGTTATGTGTGGCTCAATCTTCAGTGCTTCTTCGATGCATTCGTAGTATTGTTTTTCATCCTCTCCATATATTGCATACACATTAATACCATCAGAAGCAAGTGCTGCTGCCACATCGTCCTGTGTGCTTAGAGGATTTGAAGCAGTAAGCGCCACATTTGCACCACCTGCTTTAAGTGTGTATACCAGATTAGCGGTTTCGACCGTCACATGCAGACATGCTGTAACATTTACTCCCAGAAGAGGTTTGTCTCTTTCATACTGCTTTCTGATACTTTCCAAAACTGGCATGTGGAGACGTGCCCACTCGATTCTTTTTTTTCCTTCACTGGCAAGATCGATATTTGAAATTATATTATCTTTCATCATTAATCTGCATGATGGCTAAGATATATAACTCTTGGTGATTAGATTTAGCAAATAGAAATGTTGCAGTGTTGTGCGTCTGTGCAGGAGATTTTTAGCTCCATACAAGGAGAAGGGATATACGCTGGAGTGCACCAGGTGTTTGTACGATTCTGTGGCTGCAATCTTCACTGCAGCTACTGCGACACTCTTCCGGCACGGATGATGGATGTTACACACTGTAGAGTTGAGCATGCACCCTTGTGTAGAGATTTTAGCACTCTTAAAAACCCTCTTTCAGTAGAGGATGTTATAAACTCGATTGAACGCCTCTGGTCTTCTTCAACAAGACACGTAAGTCTGACTGGTGGCGAACCCCTTCTTCAAAGCGTATTTATAAAACAGCTTGCAGAAGGCACGAATTATCCACTGTATCTTGAAACAAACTCAACGCTTCCCTTTGCCGCAGAAAATATTGCAGATGTAATCGATATTGCAGCATGCGATATTAAACTTGAAGAGCATCATGCATCTGATGATTATGCAGCGTTGTTTGATCGCACGCTCAAGACTGTACAAGAATTTTATAACAATTGTGAGGTGTTTATTAAAATAATCATTCTACCAGAGACAACAACTGACAGCTTACTGCCGGCTGTTAAAGCAGTAGCAGATATTGATTCATGTATTCCCGTGGTGCTGCAACCAGTAAGCTCGCATGCTCTGGATACTCTGCATCTTATTGAGTTGATGGATACAGCAGGTGAGTATCTTGATTGTGTACGTGTGATTCCACAGATGCATAAGTTACTTGGTTTATTGTGAACTGTACAACTTCGTTGTGCAGAACTGCATACTCCGTATGCAGAAAATAACTCTCGATTGCTAACGCAATCGAGTGCATAGAAAATAACCGGTAACCGGTAACCTTTAATTCCAGATTGCGCAAGCAATCGAGTAACCTTTAACTCTTGATCACGCAGTAATCAAGTGCAGAAATAACGGATTTGGTATATCTGAAGTTTGCAGAGCAAAGCAGAGCAAATTTGGGAGAAGTGCCAAAGGCACGAAGCCAGATACGCTCTGTTAAGTGACCGAGCGTAGCGAGGCAAGGCACGAAGTGTCATGGAGTTGCCCAAAGCTGATGTTTTTAACAACCATTTTTAAGTTGAAATGGACATCATTAAACCATCTCTTTTTGAAACCATGTCCTTTTTCTACTGCCGACTCTTCTTTTCCTCTTCCTTTTCAGAATCCTCCTTTTTCACTACTTTAATAGAATCGTATTTAAACATAACTTCTAAATCCATATCAAAAAATCCATGTTTAGATTCAGCTTTTGTATAGGATATAGGAGGTTTTTGATTTGTCATAGATGTACGAACCTTTCGATCTAAAATTTCACTAAATTTTTCTTCTTTGGATAATAAAACAGTGAGATATAATTTCTCAATAGGCACTAATTTTTCTTGAAACTTAATGTATATACAATTTTTCTCATTAAATTGGACACAAAATTTCCTCTCCACGATGCCAGAATTAACCGGGATTTGCTTAAAAGCAGAATCTAAATTTATCTTTTTATTCCAAATATCAATCAAACTATATCTCTCATTGTTGCCACCGCGAAAAATTTTAGTTTCTTGATCGGGATTCTCCAAAAATGCAATATATTCAGGTGCAGGGGTTAAATTAGTAATATCTTCTTTAAAATCATGAAAAAACGCTTTGAATCTGTGAAGCATATTAGATCCAGTAATGACTGTTGGAAGAAGATTCTGCCATGGAAAATTATTTGCGTCTTCTATATTAAGTAACGTTATTCCAAAATTCTTTGCTTTTTGTATGGCTGGCTTACTAAAACCACTTGAAGAAACAATAACTGTCTTATCTGCCCTCACACAATCACGTTTTGTACATATTTCTTCAATATATCCACTACCTACGGGTTTTTTATGATCTCTACACTCAACAATGATCAATATTAGATACTCGGCCACTTTTGACCGAATAGTAATGTCAACTTGTCGTTTTTTTCCCGTTGTAAAATCAAGCAAATAATCATTTTGTTTTACCTCTGCCGGTCCCGCAAAAGCTTTTTCTATCTTTGCAACCAAATTTTCAAAGTTTTTTCCTGATTTTGCCATTCTAGTGTCTCGACAATTTAGTTCTTATACATAATGCTTGGACAATTTCTCGTTAGCATTCTCACTCGTAAACCCCCAGTTGATTTTCTTTTCATCGTCATTCCGTTTCCTGGTCCATGCAGCCACTTCCCGGACCAGTGTCTCCATATCTCCAATCCGTCTGTCAGTGCATTCGATATCCATCACATTGATCTCGATTTCAGCGGCATTAAGCCAGCTTGCATGTTTTGGCGTGTAATGAAACTCGATCTTGCTCAAAATCCTTTCCGCCTCCTCCTCACTGAATGCCTCGTAAAATGACTTTTCCTTGTGAGTATTGAGGTTATCCATGACCAGTTGGATGTTTTCAACGTCTGGGTATTCTTCATCGACAAGCATCCTCACAAATTGTGCAAAATCCACCATGGTTCTTCTTTTGGTGATCTGGGTCACACGTTTCCCTGCTTTGAATTCGACCGCCATGAATATGTTTGCTGTGCCGTTCCTGACGTATTCATAATCATATTTCACAGGGATTCCAGGCTTCATAGGGATGGAAATCCTTTTATCTCCAAGAAGTTGCTTTGGTTTCTCGTCAAAACAGACAATGGGACTTCCCGGGTCGTACGGTTCTTCGTACAGATCGAGAACATCGTACATCCGTTCTCTGTATTCGGTGTCGATCGTCTGTATGCACCACATCCGCCTTAACCAAGGTTTAGTTTTGCTTTTTTTAAAATAAGCCTGATACTCTCTTTGTTTATCGTTTCAAACCCATCCTTCTTTCGCATTTCTTCTGTTAGTAGTGTAAGTGTCCATCTCTTGCGCCCATCAGGTGATTCGGTGCATGCCTGCGCTATAACTTCCGCCTCATGTTTCTCTGTATACTTTTTAGGCTGACCGGATCTTGGTTTCTCCGCGAGGGCGTTTTGGAGACTTTCTTCGCGGTATTTCTTCTTGGTGTTGGAAACGGTTGCCCTGCTGATCCGCAGCGTATCTTTTATCTCCATTTCCTTTTTTCCATCATTGACCAGAAGCAAAATATGTGCCCGGGTCAATTCTCTCGCGCTTTTACGCCCCATTTTCACGAAATCGTTGAGATACTCCACCTCCTTCTCTGTAAGTTTTATTTTTTCCATAGAATATGGTTGGACTCACAGGTTTATAAACTTTGTCTAAAAATTAAGTTGCTGAGACACTAGTTCACTCTCCGTTTATTTTTTTCTATCCGACAGAGGGCAATTTCACTTAACTTCAGTATATCCAAACTCGAGTTCGTATATCCTTACATTTTGGCAGTATATCTGAACTACTTCGCATATATATCCCCCTGTATGAACACTTTTTCTCCCCAAACGTTTCCCAACCATCTTTTTACATCACCACTTCCCTTATTTTTAAACTACCTGTCTAAGGGATTTCTTATTTGACTCAAGTCTTTATTACTCACATGTGTATATATCTCTCTGTCGTTTTTGAACTTTTATGCCCCAGTAATTCCTGAATATACCTCAAATCTACACCGCTTTCCAGCAGATGTGTGGCGAAACTACGCTTGAGAGAATAAAGAGCAACGTTCTTTTTAATGTTTGCCTTTTTACGGGGTTGTAAAGTTATTGGGTGTTGGCATTGTTTCGACCTGGTTGCGTATTCAGGTATAATGTCTGCTGTTCTAGGTTTGAACGCATGAAAGAAATTAGAGTTCTGGCATAACACCCGGAGAGTTTACAACCCCAACCTTCGGCTGGAAGAACAGAAGACGCTGTACAGGAAACTGGACGAGCATGAGATCGAGAAGGAAAAATACAATATAGGGATGAAGAAGGCAGGAAAAATCCTTATTATCTCAGATATGGATGTCGAGAAGCTGGAATTTTATCTTCTCTACAAGAAACGAGAAGTGGTTGAGAAGATGTTTGACACGTACAAGATGATTCTTAATGCGGACAAGCTCTACCTGCAGGACGATGAGAGTGTCTTTGGACACGTATTCATCGCGTTTCTTTCACTCTATATCCACTGTAAGCTGGAGCAGCTCTTGAATAAGAGTGAGTTGAATCATAAGTTTACTCCGATTGATCTGTTGTTCAAATACAGCAAGGTCTACCATCTTGAGATGCATGGCCGTGGCATGATCACTGAGGTTCCAGAGAAGGTAAAGGATCTGGAGGAAAAACTTGGGTTGAACATATTCCCCAATTGATGCGGAGTTAAGGTTCCCATGACAAAACCTTCTAAATCCCAATATTGAAGTCCGAAGGTGATAAAAAAAAGCGAGAAAAATGTCCAGAGAAATACCTGCCATAGTTAGACTAACTATTTTCTTCTCAGTATTATACTTAGTTGCTTATAAAAGATAATTATAAAAGGAGCAAGGAATAGCATAATCATCATTACCTTGTCGGTGGCAGAGCCAGAGGCAAGGATGGTAAAGAGAGTAGGCCCCTCTTCTCGTATCTCAAACATGTATGGGACAGTATCACCCATGAACTCCTTTGTTATATTGAGAATTCCATCGTAAGAGCCTTTAATAGGTGCGAGTGCTGAGACACGGACCATGGTAACGGTATTTGAAGCGAGGGGGTGATCCTTAACATAGTAATAGAGCACGACTCGTCGTTCTGTGACATTTCCATTTGATTCCTTTACCACAATGAGCTTTTTTGCTGAAGTTGTTATGTTGGATTCAACTTTTTCTTTCCCACTCCTAAATAGAGGCTCTTCTACCCAGCTTACATTCTGCACTGGTACTCTCTCTTTGCCCTCTTCTTCTATCGTGTAGCCCAATGCGGGGTAACAGACGATAGGGGGATGAAAGCTCGAGCGGTTGTTAGACTGCACGATGAGGAAAAACACGGGCTGGTACAATTTCGGATGCGAATATGCACGCATGAGTATGACGTCCGCACCCAAGCTTTCTGCAGCACGTGTCGTATTGTAATCAGAGCCGTTCCAATCGCCGATCTGCTTTGGGAATGTCCGCATGTGCTCGTTGCTTCCGAAATCCATCTTTGTTCGCACATTCATTTCATCCTCGGTTGCATGTGAGAGTTCTGTGCCGATAGTGGTGATGGATTTTGCGAGGATCGTGGAAGGCGTTGAAAATAGGAAGATAATCACGAATGCGAGCACCAAAAGTCCGATGATCTTTGAATATTCCTCAAAGAAATTTTTCATTTCTGTTTTTCCTCCTGTCCTTGCATGCGACGGTTAGTTAGCCTTTGACCTTACATCCAATGATTATACTGATAAGCATCAGGAATATAAATGCAATGATGAATAGCATAGGGCTGAATAGAGTATGGTAAAAGCCACTCGCGGTCTCAGCGCCATAAGCGTTTGCAATCAGTAGCAGGGACGTAATTCTGAGGATGTTAGCGAGAATCACAATAGGAATTGCTAAGCATAAAAGTGTGACTTTTTTATGAAGCGGGCATTTTAAAATGTAGATGAAGATTGTTACCAGCGCCAGTAACGAGATGAGCGAGTTCATGCCACTGCACGGTAGCCCGACGACAAAAGAAGCATCAGTAAGTTGAATCTCTGCTCCAACTCTCGTAACCGGAATTCCAAGCATTTCGATAATTAATGCGGGATAACTAGCAGACAGTGATTGTAGAATGTATGCGACTTTTTTGAGGAATACAAAAGGCATGGGGATAGCGAAGATGAGGAAGGCAATAGGAAAGAGAAAAGCGCGCATCAGTGGTTTACCGTAGAAATAGAGGATTAAACCGCTCGCGGTGAATAAGAATGAGAGTGCAGTTAAAAAAGGGAATACCTTGATAAACCCAATGACGTAAAGGAAGAGTCCAAAGGCGAAGATGAAGAGCCCGGGTTTAAAAGGTGCGGGTTCCAGATTTTTATTTTCATATTCGCGGATATTTCGCCATGCGATAAAGCCAGAGACGATCAAGACCAGGAAACCATGAGAATAATAAGGCTCTGTGAGCCACGCATTTACAAGCCATATAAACGTTCGAAAATATAAGAGTGCTAATAGGAGTGATACAGAAAGGGTGACTTTTGTTATATTCATTAATATACTATCCCCTTTTGTCCATGGTCTATTTATTGTTTCTTCTTCTATAAACTTTCAGGAAAAGTTTAATCAAAACGCTTTCGCACTAAACTTTTGGTAAAAGTTTAATCAAAAAAAAGCGATAAGAGGAGCGATAAAAAAAACTCCTCTTTATCATATCCTTTTATTTATTATTCATTCTTCTGCTGTACATCACGAATCCCGCGAGTGTGAGCAAGCCGGTGCTCGTCAGTATTATCGTCGGCAGCTCCGGGACTGGGTACTCCGAGTAGGGCGGATAGTCAGTAAAACTACTACCATCGCATACCATCGTAAAGTCTGCACTACCTGTACTGTTAATCCTTACCGCTAACCACTGATCTTTAGGAACTGTAAATGCAGCGCCAAGTAAATCATATGTTCTTCCCAACCCTGAGGGATGATCCAATGTTCTCTCATCAGATTTACCCTTAGAAGTGAACGAACTTCCGTCCCATATGCCAATTTCAACAGTGAACTTTTTAGCTGCCGCGGGAGAGCTACATTCTACTTGCCCATTCCAATATTGTGCGGTGAAGGAAACCCCCTCATCAAGTTGAGCAGCATTTTCTGCCTTCACGATTTTACTTGTTCCTGCAGCAATAGGTAAACTTCCTTGGTATGCTGGGGGCGGAACAACCACATTCTTATACATAACAGAATTATTACCAAAGTCCCATGATGTAGCAGGGTTAGCACTCGCCGTTCCAACTATCGATACCAGTAACGCCGCTGTCAATAGACAAATCACAATGCCTTTTTTCGTTTTATTCATCTTTTTATATCCTCCTAATTTTTTTACTTTTCCTTCTTCGCTTCACCTTTTTATCTTGATATACCTACAATTGTTAGAAAAGGTGCATGTTTTACTATAGGCGCATTTCACTATAAAAGCTCTTTGGTTTTTATAGGATTGCTCAACTTGAGTAATTGCTCCGTCAAACTGCTCATTGCGCTTTAACGTGGCTGAAAGAATCAAGATAATACGTTTTTCTTTTTCCTTCTTTATTCGTCTTCTGGTGATTCCACTTTCCCTTCCCGCTACCCCGTCAATTTCGCCGGACCCTTCGCAACTCCATCCATGAGCTATCTATTCTTTTCTCTTTCTCCACCCAACGTACCCCGCAAGCGCTCCCAATCCCACGCTGAACAGCACAACCGTTGGCAATTCCGGCACCGGTGCACATGGACTTGGACCAGTCCCGAACCGATAGAACGTCACATTACCCTTGTCGTGATTGTCCTGCCAGTCGTAGATGCTCGCATGGATCGTGTCGTTAGTCATTCCCGCACCGCCGTCTCGTCACCAGCCCAAAGTATTAACGCAAATGTCGCCCCAGGCGCATGATTCCGCACTCACAACAGAAACCGCAGTAAAGGCAGTAAAAATAAAGCTGCTAACATCCAGATTAATGCAATCTTACTCATCAATCTGTTTGCTTTTGTCATTCAGATCGTTTATATCCCTATCCAACCCGCACAGAAATACGCATACGTATATATTTGATACAATTTGTGGTAGGACGAAAAGGGCAGACAATCCTGGTTAGCAAGAAGTTATTTGAAGATCCGTGTCGTGATGAATGAATTGAAAGGGGTAATCTAAGTAAATGAGTGGGAATTTGAATTAAGCCTTGAGATGGTTAAAACCGGCGGAAAAGGATTTGACCAGTGCTAAAAATAGCTTGGACTCTGGCGATTATGAGTGGGCGTGCTTTCAATCAGAACAAAGTGCGGAAAAAGCGTTGAAATCGTTTTTATACCTGAGAGGTTTTCGGAAGATCTTAACACATTCGATATTTGAATTGATAAAAGAGATAGGGGACCTGGAGATCGAATTTAAGAGCTTGAAAAAGGCGGCAAAGGTTTTGGATAGTGTTTACATTCCTGCGCAATACCCCCTGGTATTGCAGGGGATTTAGCACCGTTTGAATACTATGGGAAGGAGGATGCAGAAGAATGCATAAACTATAGGATTGATATTGGAAAAGGTAAAGAAACATATAAAGAAATAGATATTAAATTGCAGGAATTGGCGAAGAGGCTCGGGGTGAAATACCGGGTGATTAAGATAATTGTATTTGGCTCTTGTCCGGGCGGATTTAAATGAGGGAAGTGACATTGATTTGGTGATAGTAGGTGATTTCAAGAACAAATTTCATAAGAGAATTGCCGGCGTTCTTGGTTTAACCGATTTCCAATAGAACCCTTGTGTTATACAGAAGAGGAGTTCAGGAAGATGATACTGAATAAAAATGAGTTTATATCAGAAGTATTTGAGGAAGGTGTAACGCTATGAACCTCGGCAGCACTACCTACCGCATTGGTTCCGCCAGACCCTGCTCAACCAGTTCCTCATTTAACGTCTCTGTCGAGTCTTTCAGGTACACGGTTGCAAGCCATCTTCGCCATTTACCTCGCTTCTTTGTTTCTATTATCAACTCTTTCCCATTCTCCTTCAATCTCCGCTCAACGTACTCTTTCGCTGCCATTCCCTTCCTGTACTCTTCGCTATCCTTCGACACCCGGTATATCTCCGGCGTGTCTATTCCTGCTAAACGCACTCGTTCGCGCAGCTCCACGTAGAAGCCGAGGTCTATTACCACGTCCATCGTATCCCCATCCACTACTCTACCGAGTTTCGCTCTGTACTGATAGCTTGGTTTCCTTGGTTCCATTTTGACACCTTAATCTTAGTCATTCAATTCAATATTCGCAACCTTATATACTTTTTTGAATCCCATTCCTACCTGATCAAAATGGTCATCTTCTGTAAGAATATTGGTGATCTCCCGCTCCGCCATGACGACCATTGAGGTTAAATCGGTAAAGGAGATTCTTGGCTTGTCCTTAAACTTCATTCTTAAGCATTTCGCCTTCTCGAATCGCTCTCCTGTAATACGCTTTAAGCGGAGGTAACCTTCCGCAATCGCAAGCTCTATTATATCTAATGAATCCGCAGCATCCTTAAAATGCAATCGCCTGAAGAGAAGCGTAAAGGTTTCGTCAAGGATGTAATCGGTAGTGTAACTTACACCCTTGCGGTTCCTCCACGACGAATAAAACTCGTTAAGCTCCTTGTGCCTCCGCTCCCGCCTATTATTTAATACAATCCAGCCCCATGTATCAATAAGAGTTTCAATCTCTCTCACTCACCATAAAGTAGTTCGTCTATCTTGTGAGCAAAGGGTTCAACTGATACCCCCCCCAACGTATTTCAGAATAGGATACTTTTCGGGGTCCAGGTCTGATTCTGGTTCTTCCTCCCGTTCCTCTTCCCTCTTCTCTTTTGCTAAGAGATAGCTCACGAAATCAAAGACTTCCGTAAGTTTATCCTCCGGCAAACGTTCCAGTGCTTCCTTAACAACGTCTTTGACTATCTGCGTCTTATATTCTCCCATCTATATCACCAGACCATAGCGCATACAGTAATTTAAAAATATACCGATCGGTTGGTTCCATTTATTATTTCTTCCGCTTTGCTAATAAAACGTATCCTGCGAGTGCGATCAAGCCTGTGGAGAACAGGATGAAGGTGCCGAGTTCGGGGACGGGGTAGCCCGGGTCGGATGAGGGAGAAGTGAGGTTAGAGAGTCTACCGATACCTGCGTTGTAGTAATATATATTTGCAGTAGTAGTAGTACCTGTCCTGTTATGATATATCCTGAGTGCTAATCTTTCATCTTTATTGAATGTTTGATTTGTTGTAGCATTATCGGAGCATGTAATAGTAGTATATTTTCCAGATGCTGTTTTATTTCCATGTGCGAGATATGTTGCTTCACCACTTTCGTTTACTTTGCACACATCAACAAAAATAGAGAAATCGTTATAATTTGAATGACTAATATTTACAATCCAATCATCCTCTCCAAATGTTACACCATCGAATTGCGCCGGGTATCCAGCATACCACCACGTAGTTTTTTTGGTCATATTAGGAAGAACCATGTGGTTATGTGCAGTGGCGTTACCTGTTTTGTTCATGAAAAGATCCTTATGGTGATGTGTGCTGTTGCCGGCAGTTATCCCCGAATATTCACTCTCATCGTGACCCAAAAGATGCCAACTCTGCGAATCTGCCGCTCCCACCACCTGCACACCTGCCAGCATCACCATCGTTAAAACCAAAATCACAATCAATCTTCTTCGGCGCATACGCATCAAATAGCCCTATTCTTTTTATCACTATTTAAAGTCTTTCATCTTATCTTATTACCTTCTTCACCACTATCACTTGCATCTCAACTTTGAGAATTATATTTTAATCCGATAATTGCCCATTGGTGATCGGTTAAGGAATCTAATAGCCTCCTTGCTTATGGTTTTTAGAAAAATGAGTACATCTATAACTGATTAAAAGCTGTCTGTAAAAGTTTAAATATATTTACATGAATATCCCATCCATACATCCTTTGACGAAACCTTTACTTCTTCACAGGCGATAATAGATTTTAAGGATGCTGCGGATCTTCATTAGATATAATAGAGCTTTGCGATGAAGGTTAATTCCGTATTTTAAAAATGGTGGAGAGCGAATTTATAGCGAAATGCTTAAGAATGAAGTTTTTATGACGTTCGAAATCTCCTTTACCGATTTAACCCTCAATGGTCGTCATGGCGGGATGGGATCACCAATATTCTGGCTGGTGAAGATGACCATTTTGATCGGTGGAATCGGATTCAAACGCTATGGTAGAATATTGAATTGAATGACCAAGGAAACTGCCTATCAGTATGTAGAGCGAAACTCGGTAGAGTAGATGGGGGATAATACTGATGGACGTGGTAATAGGACCTCGCTTACGTTGAGCTTAAACGCGAGTGCGTTTAGTAGGAATAGACAAATGCCGGTATTATACCGGCAGCGCTGAAGGATAGCGAAGAGTACAGGAAGGGAAGTAGCCGGAAAGAGTAATGTTGATGAGATCGGAAGGGAGAACGGGAAAGAGTTAAATAATGGAAAGTCCTGGCAGCTGATATTCAAAGCCTCGCAACCGGAAAAAGCCTTTCAGATCCCATCGAGGAACTGGCGAGCAGGGTCTGGCGGAACTGGCCAGTAAATATGTTCTACTTCTGAAACTCATTTTTATCCAAAGCCATCATCTTCCTGAACTCCTCTTCTTGTATAACACACAAGGGTTCTATTAAAACGGGTTAAACCAAGCAAACGCCGCTACTTTATGAAATTTGTTCTTGAAATCACCTTATCATCACCAAATCAATGTCACTTCATTTAAATCCGGCCCGGACAAGCAGTTTCAAATATTGGGTCTTAATCAATTCGGTGCATTTCACCCTTGAGCTTCGCCAATTCCTACCGCATTATCACCTATTTCTTTATATGTTTCTTGCCTTAATATCAATCCTATAGTTTATGCATTCTTCTGCATCCCTCTTCCCATAGGTATCAAACCTTGTAGTAACTCCCCGCAATAGGTATTATTAGTATGTGCAGGAATGTAAATTATCCAAAACCTTGGCTTCGCCTTTTTCAAGCTCTTAAATCGTGGATCTCCATGGTCCCCTTATCTCTTTTATCAACTAAATATCGAATGTAAGTTAACAAGATCTTCCGAAAACCTCCTTGCGGTAAAGCACACCGACTCTTTGATGCTATTCTCAACTATTCAGATATTGATGCAAGCCTTATAGAGCTATTTGAAGTTTATCAAAGTCAAGCGCTTGATCCGAACGTAAATCGGAAGAGATTAATGGATGAGTGGAGAGCTTAACCGATCACGCATGTAAGCAACTCTCAGTTACGTAAGTAACCAAGAGACAAAAGCAAAGAAACCCTAACAGAACAGATAGCCATCAAATTAGAAACACAAAATTCACGGGGTAATTTGATAGCCTCCA
This sequence comes from Candidatus Argoarchaeum ethanivorans, assembly GCA_004193545.1. Taxonomy (GTDB): domain Archaea; phylum Halobacteriota; class Methanosarcinia; order Methanosarcinales; family EX4572-44; genus Argoarchaeum; species Argoarchaeum ethanivorans. The sequence goes on from RPGO01000017.1 coordinate 36,959, forward strand.
ACCAAACAATCAAAATACTGGAATCTTTAATAAAAGCGGCAAACCTGTCTACCAGCTTATTATCTTCCTCGTTTGTTATGAAGGTTAAGTCAGTAGTCATAACGAACTAACAATTTTTAACTATTTTAGTTCAGGTTTGAAATTGGTTTTCCATTTGTCAGATTATTTCTTCCTATAAATATTCAATCCGATTTTGATGTTTTCCTTATCAGGAATTGATTGGTTACCTTCAGTTGATGCAATTATGATCGTTTTGCCAGAAGATGATGGCCCAAACTCTTTAGACAGATCAACTTTAATAGTTAAAATGTCTCCTTCCTGTGTCATTTCAACATTCTTCATATCGTATCATTTCTCCTTTTATTGTTTAATTCAATAGTTGTTTCGTTTCGTTTGTTAAGTCTAAAAACCGTTCCGTGAAACTTGCCCATATTGGGCACCTCTGACCAGACGGCGTTTATTTCCTGATTCATCAAAGAAAGTTTCACCGGATCTGATGCCAAACAAACCAGAGCTTCCTTCCCTAACAGGCGTTTTTAAGGTGTCTGGCGAACTGACCGCCACCCGTTTCAGGTTAAAACTATTATTATAGTTTCTATAATACCTATTTGGTTACATCTGGTATAAAAACTTGTGCTGTTAACTACCCCGGGAACCGCAGTTCCCATCATGTCTGTAAACGCATGCGAACAAAGGGGTCGATTCTTTTATACTTTCGTAAACATTTATGTACAACTGATCGAGTAAAAGATAGAATAATTCCAAACAATGTTTGGTAAATTTGGAACTCAACGGATGGTGTTTCGCATGAGCAAAACAAAAGTAAAACTTCGAAAGTATCTGAACGATGACGTATATCTCAGTAGGATTACCCAAACAGAAGGAGTAGCCTATAGCAATTTATTATATGACTTCTTGTCACATGTCTGCAGACTGGTCACAATTCCACAGTGCTATGAAAGTTGACTTATAGCCGGCTACAATCCAGCTACTCTGTCAACCAGTTCTTTTGAGTTTTTCATCACCTGTTCAGCTTCACTTCGCGTTAACCCGGAACCAACTGCTATATCGATAGCTCTTTTTTCTGTCATCAGGTCGCATGGTGCATGAGTATCGCTATTTACCACAAGCTTTGCACTGTAATCTGCTGCTGTACGTGCAAGGTATCCATTGGTATAATTATGCCCGCAGCGGCTGGTAAGTTCAAGAAATATGTCATTATCTGCTGCAAGTTTAACATCTTCTGGTGTTATAAAACCAGGGTGTGCCAGGATGTCGATGTCTGACTTCAGTGCCTCGTGGTTTGTGCCTGCTGCTACTGGCTCTACAATTGTTTCACCATGCACCACGATAATTTCTGCCCCCATTTTTCGTGCCTTTGCTGCCAGTTGCGATATCTGTGATGGCAGCACATGTGTTAGCTCCACCCCCACAAGTATTTGAAGATCATAGTGGCTCTGGAATGTTTTTATTTTCTGTATGCTTTTTATCAGGTATTCAATGTTTGTTGGATCTGCGTGATCTGTTATGGCAACTGCACTATATCCCATCGCCTTTGTACGCTGCAAGAGTTCTGATGGTATGAGTTCACCATCACTGAATATTGTGTGGGTGTGGAGGTCTATCACAGGTTATGCCCAACATTTGTTGTTGTGTGTTGTTATCGCTTCCAGAGTTCGTTATCAATAATGCTGTTTAACACATAATCAAAGTTAATGTGCTCGTACCAACCTGATCGCTCGAAGATGCCCATAAAACATGAGCCTATGATGAGCCCGTCACCGCCTGTTAGCTCTTCAATCAGTTTTTTCATATCAGCCACATCAACACCTATCTTTGGCATCGCAAGTCCACCAAGCAGTACTATCGTATCGGCATGAGGATCTGTTTCTTCTCCTAATCGCATTCCATGTGTATCGGATATGATTTCTCTTGCATGCTCAGCGTCAAGACCAGCAATATATACCATCTCTTTTTTCGTACCTCTAATAACATACGCCATTAGCTCTGCAAAAGGGGTGCAGAAGCCGACTGAACCAATAAATGTGATCTTCTTTGAATCCCTTACAAGCTCGCGAAACGGGTTCAATATCCCGGAAAGTGCATCTTTTTTTGAAACAAACTTCATTTAAATATTCTCCAGATATTATTAAAAAACAACATTCACATAGTTCATGTGATATATGAAGTTATCGAAGTTTCGTGACCGTTACATTACATGTTGGTGCTCTTAAGGCAATTGGATAAAATCAAACATCGAATCTGAATTAACTCCTATGGAATGCATTGTATTCTTATCTTTATTTGATCCCGAAGAATAGAAATGGAAATTTTTATAAAACATAATAGTCTTGAAAAAGTTTCCAGCGCCCGTTGAAAAACTCTTTGCGGCATCAATAATCGGTTGAAAAAGGGAAAAAATATGTTCTGCTTGATTGGATGTTTTTGGAATGTCGTAATCAAGATACCGGAACAAACATTCAATCTTACTAACTAATCTGTTCACAACATCTTGAGCCATCGGAGGCAACGTGTGTCTTTTTTCAACTAAAATCGCTAATCTCCGAATTGCTTCATCACTGGTTTCTGCATTGAAGACATCCAAAATCTCTTTTCTAACTTTAACAGCTTCACCTGAAAGTTTCATCAATTTTGTTTCACGAAATGCTTTTTTAATGTTCTTCTTGATATGGAATATGCAATACTGTCTGATAGCATCAGGATAAACTTCTGCAAGAATCATTCTTCCGGTTACTCCATCCGGTGCAATACATCCAAAATGGAAGATTCCATTACCTACAGAAAGCCACCTCTCATCAATGATTATTATGCCTGAAAATGTTAAATCTCCAAGATCGAAAAAGGCATTAAGAGTTTGTTGTCCTGTTTTTTGCATTTGTCTCCACATTGTAACATGGCTGCAGTATTTGATTTTGCCTCTTCTCGATAATCTTCTATAACCTGAGCCGCGACTGCATCTCTGTTCCACCATTTCCTGATAATCTTTATCTCCAAATCGTTTATAGAAAGTAACACCAATGGGCAATACTGTGAATGTTTTTCCACATGTCTTCTTACACCTAAATCGAATCGCTCGAACACGTTCATCCTTAGCATACATGTGCCGGATGTTCCTTCTATAACCACCCCAACCTATCAATTTTCTATAACCACCCCAACCTATCAATTTGTAGCTCCCACATCGTTTACAAAATTCACTTTTTGAGGACTTATTTTTGTATTTAAAATTTCTTATCGTTGTTTCTAAAGATTTAATTGAATTTTAATCTTCAAAATCGCTTAATTGTAGCTGTAGATTATTTTTTTCGCATAATAGATCCCAAAACATGGTATCACACTTAGACACCGATTAACTTATTAAAATTCACCAACACAAATTGAAACGGTCACGTTTTTACCCAAACGTTATATGCTATGGAGATAAGAAAAGAACATGTGAAACACAATGGAACTTGAAGTAATACAAGATCATACAAATTCTTTGCTTGATCGAAGAGAGCTAGTAATCAAAGTATCCAGTATATCTACCACCCCAACCCGCAAAATGATGAAAGAAAAGATAGCATCAAAGTATGGCGCAGCCCTTGATACAGTGGTTGTAGAAAAGATTAAAACAGAATTTGGAAAACAGGAAATAATTGTGAGTGCTCGTATATATACTGGTGCAGCAGAAGCCATGAAAGTTGAGAATGCTTATATGCTTAACCGAGATTCAAAGAAAAAAGAAGGATAAAAAGAGTGATTATGATGCAGCCAAAAAACTACTATAAAATAGAGGGGGATACGCTAAAAAGACTAAAAGTCACCTGCGCGAAATGTGGAGAAGGTGTGTTTCTTGCAGAGCACGAAGACAGGCGTTCATGTGGGAGATGTGGATACACGGAATATAAAAAATAAAACACACTGACTTTAAGACAAAGACACGGAATTTCATAGATTCAGACATAAATTTTTGTGAACTGTCAATTAGATTTTCTAGATAAAACACAGGAACTTTCAAGCTAAAAGAAGGGATATCATCTTTCAAAAAAAGTGAAATCTGTCAAACTTAGGCTCCAGATCCCAGTCTTTTTTGGTGCGGAAGCTATGCCACTCGTTCTCGAAGACAAAACCTAACTCCCTGTACCCATTCGTACCTAATGTGGTTTATGCCATAAAAGTCTCAAATTATATTTATGGAATAATATATCATTCTCTCATGAAATCTGTACAATCTTGTGGTTCAAGCTTGAAACAAATACTACTTACTTAAACAATTTCTTCTGTTCCCTCTTCATGCCATATCTCTTCTCCTTCCTGCGCTCTTGCTGCAATCAAACATCCTTTTGCAACTGAATACATCGGCTCTTTTGCACGCTTTATATTAGATATGTCAATCTGGAGTTTCGCTTCTCTCAATTTCTGCTCGAACATCTCTGAAAATCCAGCTGGCAGAGAACTTCCTCCCGCGAGTGCAACTGGAAACTCCACTTTTGGCGGTGTTATCTCTGCAAGCTTTCTGTTAATGTTTTTTATAATATATGTCATCAAAGCGTCGTAATAAATGGAAAGTGCACCATCCGCGCTTCCATATTCGACTTCCAGCCCAATCTTAAATCCTCTCTCCTTCTCTGCACACACATACTCCTTTGAGAGACCAGTCGTGATTGAAACCTGCTCGTCAATCCAGTCCCCACCTCTGCCTATACTAAATGACATCACTGGCGTGGCTAAGTATGCAAGCGTCACGTTCGTGAGTCCAGCGCCTATGCTTATCCCAAGTCCAGTAAAGTTATACTCAGAAAGTTCGGAATAAACCACGCCCAAACCTTCGTCAATCACGTGTGTTTTGTAAGCCATTTTCCTTGCCAGCGCTTCCATCATCTTCTTGTGGTACAAAGCGTTCATATTTGTATCTATAGGGTCTGCCGGAGATGAAATACACAGCACTTCATTTCGATAACGTGGCTCTCCCACGACTCGTTCCAATATCAGCTTGATCGTTGGTATTGCATCCTTTTCACTAGGACTTATTATACCGCTTTTCATTGGCCTTCTCGCAGTTTTCCCAAATATTGTTGCAAATTTGAATGCATCTTCTCCCAGTACGTAAACAACATTATCCCGTTCAACATAAAGGACCTGTGCACTGTCCAGCATCGTCTTTGTAAGGTCACTTGATTCAAGTTCCAAAAACGCATTCCGTTCTTGTGTGAACACAATGTCTCCATCTTCCTTCTCTGAGCAGATAATGTTCATTGTTCCTATATCTATACCTTTTGCCATTTTTACATCACCTTATTTTTAACATTATTACATACAACATAGTACATAAATACAATAATATTGATCAATTTATCCATCCCTCTTTACAGTAATCAATGAATAAAACCTTTCCATCGTGCCACGACTTTATCCTTTATTTCTCTGGATTTACTTTTCTTAACAGAGCCTACTCTTAAAATATCCACGAGATTCTTTGATGCGCTTTCAATCTCTGCAGAACCCGACTTTATCCTCCCACCAGGATTTACTGTCTTCACAAGGCTTGTCACTTCATCTAAGTTATCTTTGATCCTGGTGGTGGTTCCGCGCGTCTCACGAAAAATCCTTCCATATTTTACATCCTCTGCATAGGGCTCTTTGAATGTTAGTTCACTAGCAGAAAGCTCTATACTTTTCCTTGTTGCATCTTCTATGTCTCGCTCTATTTCTTCATCTGTATATATTCTCAGCCCCTCTTTTTTTACAGCAACCCCTGGCTCACCCTCAATCATCCAGAGAACCACATTTGCAAACGCATTTCCTACTAATACCAAAAGCCCAACAACGTATAGGGCAAGAACATAGTTTATAAGCGGATAGTACCATTTTTGTGGATAGTTGTATGTAAACACGAGAAGTGCAAACAATGATGCGAACGTACTTGCGCCAACGAGATAATACCCATATCGCGTCTGCCTCATCATCATATTCATGCCTGTTAAAATCATCGTGGCTCCAACGCCTATGAAAATGGAGGAGAGAAAGATTTCTCCAGGCTCAGAGCCATAGTGTATTTTCTGCATCATGATAAATGCAACTCCCAGCGCCAACAGTGCAATACCTGATGCAAAAATCGCCGAGCCTGCGTAATAGATCAATGCACCCCGCTTCAGTATTCTGTGTTGTGTGCCCACGTTACTGTCCATTAATATCTAAACATTCGTTTTTTACGTTATAAATCTTATGATGTGCCCGGCTGTGGTGTAATCCCAAATGTATTGACTTTATATATAACCCCCCCCAGCTTCACCAATAAACAAGCTCTCTAACGCCTATCCCCATACCTCCTGCCAGATGTATGAGGCAAAAAGCTAAATGGAAGGTTCGACACACTCTTTTTTGACTCCTATAGAACATAACTGGATTCAAATATTGTCTAAAAATTAAATTGTCAGGACATTGGTAACTCTTGATTATGCAGTAATCAAGGCGCGGAATAAATACGTAAGTTTTATTAGCTGACAACTATGTTTATTAGATTCAAATGTCTCTATCTCGTGAAAAAATTTTAATTGAAGCACTTCCTTATATACGCAGGTTTCATGACACTGTGATGGTGCTGAAAGTTGGCGGCCATGCGATTGTTGATACCGCGGTTATGGAGCAGATAGTGCAGGATATTGTGCTTTTGTGTTTTGTTGGGATACATCCTGTGATTGTACACGGTGGCGGTCCTGAGATAACTGAAACAATGGTAAAGATGGGTAAGAAGAGTGAATTTTGTGCTGGGCTGCGGATAACTGATGATGACACACTTAAAATCGCGAGAATGGTACTTGTTGGAAATATTAATTCAAAAATCGTGTCTACTATAGGTAAGTACGGTGGCAGAGGTGTCGGCTTATCCGGAAGTGATGGAAAGTTAATACTTGCACGAAAGCTCAAGCCAAAGGTGGTGCAGGTAGAAGGTGTGGAACATCATATTGATCTTGGATGGGTTGGTGAGACAGAAATTATTAATCCTGAAATAATACAGATAACTACTAGTAAAGGGTATATACCTGTTATAGCGCCTATTGCAGTTGACGAAGGGGGCAATCACTTGAATATAAATGCTGATACTGTGGCTGGTGACATCGCTTGTGCTCTTGGTGCAACAAAGCTTATCTTATTAACAGATGTACCTGGGATACTTAGAAATGCATTAGATAAGAATCATCGTATTTCGAGAGTTGCAACATCTGAGATAGAGGAGCTTATAAAGGATGGGATTATAACTGGGGGTATGCTTCCAAAGATACGTTCTGCTGCCATGGCTATTGAAACAGGTGTTGATGAAGTGCATATAATCGATGGCAGTAAGCCACATTCATTATTACTTGAACTGTTTACGGATGAAGGTATTGGAACGATGATTTACAAAGGTTATGAGAACCACACACTCCGTGTGCGGAAATAACTTTTCGATTATGAGAAACACTGCAAAGCTTTCGCTTAGCAGAAAACAACCAATAGTTCTCGATTACGCAGTAATCGAGTGTAACAATGATTTACAAAGGTTATGAACATGGTTAAAAAAAGCTCAAAAAAACAGGCTCAACAGAAAGTTAAAAAAGCAAAGGTTGTTGAAGGTGAGATTGTTGAAAGCCCGACAACAACCGGGCCTGTGCCACTTACAACAGAAGAAAAAGAAAAAAAACGCGTTGAAGGTATCAAAAAGACCATAATACCGGGAATAATTGGAATCCTTGCCGGTGTTGTATTTTTTATCTTAATCGGTGACGGTTCCGGGCATAAGTCAATATGGTTTACCATACTGTTTGTATTATTAGTTTTTTCATACTACATCCAGCGCCTTATATATCCAGCAGCAGGTATTAATGCACGTGAATTTGGAAAAAAAGACTGGTTTTATGTAGAATTTATCGTGCTCGATTTCTTCCTTGTAAGCTGGACACTACTCTTAAACCTGTAACACATAAACTGCATGCGGATTGCCATTCTCAACAAAGACAAATGCCAGCCAAGACGATGCAGCCTTGAATGTATCAAATACTGCCCAAGAGTTCGAACAGGCGATGAAACCATAACACTTGGCAAAGATGGAAAACCAGTTATATCAGAAGAGCTCTGCGTAGGCTGCGGTATATGTGTAAATAAGTGTCCATTTGGCGCTATAATGATCATAGGCTTACCAGAACAACTGGACGAGCCAACACATCGATATGGTCAAAACGGCTTTGTATTGTATGGGCTTCCAATGCCGCAGAAAGGACGGGTTGAAGGAATACTTGGACCAAACGGCATCGGAAAAAGTACAGCCGTAAAAATTCTATCAGGTATTCTAACGCCCAATCTTGGAAGACCTGAAACGACATGGGATGATGTATTAGAACACTATGCAGGAACCATATTTTATGATTATCTCAAAAATATATCAAAAGGGAAAATAAAAACCTCGCAAAAACCACAATATATTGATCTGATACCCAAAGCTTACACCGGGAAAGTAGAGCAACTACTCAAAGCAACCGATGAGCGGGGAGTCGTTGATGAACTCGTACAAAAACTTGATATAACACATATTCTCAACCGGGATATTCAACACCTGAGCGGTGGTGAACTCCAGCGTGTAGCGATTGCGGCATGTCTTTCAAGGAACGCCGACTTTTATTTCTTTGACGAGATCACGCCCTACCTTGATGTGTACCAGCGGATGAATTGTGCACGGCTCATAAGAGAGCTTGCACAGGAAAAAGCCGTGCTTGTAGTCGAACACGACCTTGCGGTTCTCGACTTTCTTGCAGATATAATTCACATATCTTACGGAACACCAGGAGCTTATGGTGTAATCACGCAGCCAAAAGTTGTGCGTCTTGGCATAAACGAATACCTGCGAGGCTATCTGCCACAGGAAAACGTGCGCATACGACCCCAGGCAATAGAATTTGAAACACATGCACCAAGAAGCGAAAAAGAGAATCCTGTACTGATAGAATTCAGCAAATTCACTAAAAAATACGAACATTTTACGCTTACGGTAACAGACGGGCAAATACGAAAAAGCGAAGTTGTCGGTATCGTGGGACCAAACGGGATTGGAAAAACAACTTTTATCAAGCTCCTTGCAAATGAAATAAAACCAACCACAGGAAACATTGACATCAAACTTAGAATATCCTACAAGCCGCAATACATCAAAGCAGACCTCGATATGAGTACACAGGCATTTTTATATGCAATAAACCCAAGATTTTCACAAAGCTATTACATGACAGAAATCATCCAACCACTGCAAATAGATCGAATATATGAACGAAACCTCAATGATCTGAGCGGTGGCGAACTCCAGCGTGTGGCGATTGCAGCCTGTCTTGGACGTGAAGCAGACCTCTACCTGCTTGATGAACCAAGCGCACACCTTGATGTGGAACAACGCACAATGACAACAAAAGTGATCAGACGCTATGCAGAAAACCAGAACTCAACCGCTCTTGTAGCAGACCATGATATCTACATGGTAGACATGATAAGCGACAGCCTCCTTGTATTCGATGGAAAACCAGCATACAATGGAACAACACACGGACCTTTTGATATGCGAAATGGTATGAATAAATTCCTTCACGAACTAAATATCACCTTCAGACGAGATGAGGAAACCAAGAGACCGCGTGTAAACAAGTTAGACTCGAAACTCGACAGAGAGCAACGTAGAAAAGGCGAATATTACTACACAACATAGAAGTGAAACGAAGAGCTGCACACAACGTGCGTAGAAATAGTAAGTTTTGGTTGTGCAGTAGTACACACTTCGTGTATAAAGTCACGGACTCCGCACTGGAAGGTGTGGAACATCCCGGCGCGGATGCTCAAGGTTTAGCATTTCTATCGGTTCGCGAATTCAATATTTCTTTTAGGCGCAGATGTGTAATTTAAAATGGACAAAAAAGAATGTCTGCACGCACTTCATTTACTGTCCCTCTGGGTAAAGATTTGAAACAAATTAAAACAAAGATGCTTGATACTGGTTTTTATCTTTTATTAAGTGGAATTGCCCGACGGATTTTCTTCACACGTTTCTTTTAGATTTCTAGCATTTTCGTATTTTGGGTTGATTTTAAAAGCGTTGTTAGCACAAGATAGGCTCTCGTTAATCTTTCCCATATTGAATAAAACTAATCCTTTGTTATACCATGCTTGAGCAAAATTCCGGTTGATTTTTATTGCTTCATCAAAGCATCCTAAAGCATCTTCAATGTACCCAAGATTTACTAAAGAGATTCCTTTATTCATCCAAGCACTTGCATATTGTGGACTTATCTTCAGCGCAATATCTAAACATTCTAGAGCCTCCGAATATCCTCCTGTCAGGTTTAAAGCATTGCCCTTATTATTCCAACCTTCTGAGATATGAGGGCTTACTTTTAGGGCGAATTCGTAATAAGAGATGGCTTCTTTATATTTCCTACCTTCACTTAATTTAACCCCCGCGTTGATTATAGCTTTTGGATCAGCATTCCCAAGAAACCATTTTCCAAGAATAAAGAAACTTTGCGGTAAATCTACTTGTGAGTAATTGTTCTCAATAGTTCTTGAAGCAGTATGTTCCCCTACCATCCCGTTTTCCTCCACTAACTCTATGGCAGAAAAAATGCAGTATCTTACGCCATTTGTTCTCTTATCATAACTCTGAGCTAAAGGATTAAACGTTTGTTGGATTTGCCTTTCTGCTTCTTGCAAGTCTTGAATTTTTGTACCTTGCTCTACTTCTAGGTATATCAAGCTATGAGAGTATATTTCTACTTGCCTTAATGCATCTTTTTGGTATATGTTTAGCATACCATTATCTACTTTCACAATTAATTTATCTTTTCTACCATCATCGATTTTCATGTTTAATTTGGTTTTTTTATTGTTAAGTTTTAGTGAAAGATAATTTTTTTCAAAATGTAATTTTATTGTTATATCGTCGATTTTCTCAATTTTTGCTGTATTTACCCAATCAATACCAAATTTCTCTTTTAGATATTCTATGAGTCTTATGTTATCGTTTCCTGGAATTTCGTCCCAGCTGAACAAACATTTACTCTTAAACCTACTTACTAAAGGCTCAACACGGTCAAGACTGGCATCAGTGTAAAAGGAGACAACTCGAGGATTTCGATATTTCATTCCATATCGTTCGTTAACAAATACCTCAGTCATATTCACCAAATAATTAGGCTCTTTGGTTAGATTAACAGCGAAGCCTCCATACTCCTCTGTATTAACAGGTAAAAGACTATGCCATTTTATTTTTGTCTTGCTTATTGAAAAATCCCCTGATTTTAAATTTCTCTGTATTTGTTTCTTCAAGTTGTTAGCAACATCTGCAGTATTAAGATCCATCATGGTATCTTTTGAGTAGACTTCCACAAACAAATTTTGCTGCATTTCATCCATTAAATATAATATATATTTTGCAATCTTACATGCCTTTGTTCTGTAATCCTTTTCTTTCTTTGTAAATATTTTTTTCTTACATTCAATATAAACATCTCCTTCTGCGCATTTAATAAGAAAATCAGGGGTAGGCTCATCTTTTTCCATCAAGAATTCAATATCATAACCCAAATGGTAGAATGCCGATGCTATTTTACATTCAAAAACAAATGATTCAAATCCAACAGGATGCTTAAGATTAGCTTTTAAAATCCTATCATTGAATCCTTTTATTTCCATTGCATTACGGATATAATAAGCTGGAGCGATTAAACCAAGTTGTTGAATAGGGTAAATCTGTCTTTCTTCGCTTGTCTTCGCAAAGTATTTTTCGCTTATTAAAGGCCAATTTCTTATTATAGGATGTTCACCCTCCTCTTCACACAAAAAATAGTATTTGTCTCCTTTGTGTCTCATGTCTCTTTCTTCGGTTTGCTTGTGTATCCAATCTTTTCCAAGAAGCCAATAAAAAAAGTGCAGAGATTCAACGAGTTTGGTTAAGTTGAAAGCTTTTTCGTAGTCTTCTCTTTTCATTTCTTTCCCTATCTCAGCCACAAAGCAATATTAACCTTACGTTGTTTTTAATTTCTATGATGTAGATTTTAGGAAACTTTCACTTAACAAATTATATCCGCATCGCATATGTCTTATAATTTTGGAGTAAAGACGTATTGACCCGATCTTCACTTAGCTAAGCGCCTAAGCCTTAGCATTTCGTGAAGAGTTCTGGTTATATATCGCCTTATTGGAGCATGAGAACAAGCGCAGAATGCAGTCAACGACCCCGCTTTCGAAAAACGGAGCATCGATTAGATGCTCGATTGGGGTGTTTATAATAGTTTGCCTGGTTTTTTGTGAATAATTTAGATGCACAGCACTGATTGCAGGTGCTTTTGAGAGGAGGATAGTTTTAACTCACTAAAACTTCTCCATCGTGTTTCTTTTCCAAACGTAAGCGCATAATTTCAACAGTTTCGGAGTTTTTTCAAAATCCTCCAAATTAGATCGATGCCAAAGCTTGAAATTATTCTATAAGGTTACCCATCAGCCGAGCGCGATTAGCGTGTCGGCTGCTCAGGTGTTTAAGGCATTACTTAGTTTGGCAATACAAGGCCAGAGTCGATTTCCCCAAGAACTAATTAGGAGTTGTCTACAAACTTGACCTTGGTTCCCTTAGCTATCACATAGACCTTTGCGCTGGGCTTAGAATGGTTACCCTGACAGAAGAAGGTATGTGCATCAATTCCATTTTCACCTTTAGGCTTGATTTCCCAAACACTTCCATCCTGCCGCGCATGAGTTCCTCTGTCGTTCCAGATCATGCCACCAATATCTCCCTCGATGCAAAGTGACTCGTGGACACAAGCAACACCTTTCACTTCTTTTCCATGTGGCGGGCCCCAATCCGTTCTCCCCGTTCTAAGACGTGCAATGCCGCCCAGAGCTCGGTACTTGGGCTGGGGGCTGATGTTCCAGAGCGAGTAACCATGGCTTTTACCAGATTTGGCATCGGTCCATGCACGCTGGTAGCCAAGCGGTTCCATAACGGCGCCAGGTACGAGCGGCTTTACTCTAATCAACTTAGTATTGTTATTTCCCGATTGGCCCACCCAATACCATCCCTCCGGCAATTTAGGTCTGTAAACTGCCAGATCCTTTCTTGCACCGCTACCACTATCGCTGCCTACGCGATCGACGGATTGTGCTGAAACGACTTCTACCTCAAGAAGCGGTATATCGTCTGGCACTAGTTTCTCGGAGTCCTTGATGTACTGGACAAACGCATCTCTCAATTCATTCCTTCTCTGTTCATTGGCAGCAAGCTTATAGATCTCAATCAGGCTCCGTTTAGTGAAATCGACGAGAACAGGATGCTCTTTAAACGAATTCATCCAATCGACAAAACTCGCAGGATCAAAGTCCGGCATGAACTTCCCGCCAATGGTATCGAAGTCAACCCTTGCACTACTCTTGAGCTTTTTTACAGCTTCCTTGTGCTGTGTCTCCATACTTGTATCCAAGTTTAGTGCACCTTTATAAGCTGCCTCTACAGCCACAACGATATTAGTCTCGCTTTTATACTTTGAACGGTCGACGAAGCAACTATATCTTGAACGACCACCAATAACGGCACTAACCACAACATGGGTTCCATACTTTCTAATAACCCCCGAGGGAGACATGCCGCTTGTTCCATCGATATCAGCTTTCGCCGACGGTAACATGCTTAACGTGGCAATATCAGGGAGCCCTATTCTCCATAAGTCATAGTGATGATACAACGTCACAAAGGTATGGTTGAAGCTGGCTATTTCCTCCTTTGAAAAGTGTGTTTTAACAGATGTCGAGAAGAGTCCGTAGTTACCTGACACTTTGACATCGACACTCAAGCTCTTTCTGTACTCTTCAGCAGTTTCGCCACTAATACGGTGGTAGTTTCCATGAGACATGTCTGCAAACATGCATGATTCTTTTATTGAGCTGGGCAATGCGTAGACTTTGCCATTTGGTGCCGTTATAATGTCATCAAATGGACCAAAGTCAAAAACAGGAAGGGTCAAACTTTCTGCGTTGGCATAGTGCCCCGTTGCATCATAGCCCCAACCTATCACATCCGTCCCGGGTAACTATGAGGACACAAGACAAATACTATTTTTGTGTGAAGAGGAGGGTGAACATCTATAATAAGAATTGGCTTAATAAGCAAATGCTTTGCGAGAACAAGAAACTGAAGAAAGACAGATTTACCCTATTCAACAGCTTGGTTTAATCGCTCCAGCTTATTATATCCGTAATGCAATGGAAATAAAGTTCAATGATAAGTTTTAAGAAGCTAATCTTAAAGCATCCTGTTGGTTGAATCCATTTTGTTTTTGAATGTGAAACTAGCATCGGCATTCTACCATTTAAGGTTATGATATTATTGAATTCTTGATGTGGAAAGATGAGTACCTGATTTTTCTTATTAAGTAGAAGGGAGATGTTTATATTGAATGTAAAGAAAAAAAAATATTTACAAAGAAAGAAAAGTTACAGAACAAAGGCATGTAAAAGATTACCCAAAATATATATTATATTTAATGGATGAAATGCAGCAAAATTTGTTGTGGAAGTCTACTCAAAAGATACCATGATGGATGCTAATGCAGATGTTGCTAACAACTTGAAGAAACAAATACAGAGAAATTTAAAATCAGGGATTTTTCAATAAGCAAGACAAAATAAAATGGCATAGTCTTTTACCTGTTATTACTGGGAGTATGGAGGCTTCGCTGTTAATCTAACCAAAAGAGCCTAAGTATTTGGTGAAGATATGACTGAGGTATTTGTTAGCAGGCGATATGGAATGAAATATCGAAATCCTCGAGTTGTCTCTTCCATCGGGTATGAGATCTATTCCAGCAGACTCCCCGAATTGATAATCTGCAATGGCACGCATCAACTCTTTTTTTACATCAACAGCACTCACACTGCGCGTGGTATTTGTTATCGAGGATTGAATACGCTCTTTGAGATTGTCTAATGAGCTCTTTGATAGTATGTTATCCTGTGCTGTAAAGATAATCTCGCGGGAGAGTTTTGAAGCCACTTCTTCACAGATTTCTTTATATGCATAACTGACATGCGCAATGATGGTTTGATAGGGATGCCTCGTTAGATATCTTGAAAGGCATTCCTCTACAAATGTGCGCTCATCAGATGACCAGTGTCCTGTTACCGGTATATCATAGTGGGCAGCCGGGTACGTAAGCTCAAGTTCGCGCGGCACTATCCCAAGAGGTGAAGTAATAATCACTTCGTGCAGGGATCGTCTCAGTTTGCCAAGATGATGACTGATGCGTTGATGTGACATTGATGCCGAATAAGGTTTCTTGGCTGAACAGGGAAGCAAAAGGAGAATATCACGTTCTGGAGGAGTGTACCGGTTCTGTACTCGCTCTGCAAATCGCTGCACTTCTACACGGTTCAGGCTTTCTGCCGTGCAGGCATAAAGTGGCACACGCCGCACAACTGGTGTGCGCTTCTCAAGATATGCATATTGCAAGTCGAAATGCTGCAGTGCGCAAGTCTGCCACGTTTCCACTCTGCATACACCTTCCATGTAGTCTCTAAGGTGTCCCTCGTTAATTAACTGTTTTACAAGAGCCAGCTCCTGATCCATCATTGTGCGATTGTGCTGTTCAAGGAGTCGAGCACGCTCTTTTCGTTGAAGCTGCAACAAGGATGCTGGTGTGTGATTGCAGCATGCTGGACAACGGCAGGGGAGTTCTTTAAGGTTTTGCAGCAGTCTGCTTCCCACTTTTGTAAAATACAGGTCTTTGTAAGCGTCAATGGTTGCTCTTGTGTAATCGATTATGTCAATGCCACTGAAGATAAGAAGTGCAAGATTGTATGATGTGGCAATAGCTGGAGCATACAATGCACTGTCTGGCGTGATGTGTTCTCTTGTTCTTATGATAGCTGCTGTAAAAGCCCGTGGATTATTTGCCAGATCAGCCGACGCCCCAAGCACATAGACATCAAACCCTTCAGGAATGTCTCCTTTTGGATGAATCACTACACCTATTGCAGGGCTCTTAGCATCAAGAGGTTGCTTGTAATATTGAGATGCCTCTCTCTGATCTGCAACTCGAAGAGTTACAGGGCTGTTAGCATCAAGCAATTGTTTGCAAATGGTAATATACTCGACAGGTACATCAAGCGGGAGTGGGACGTAAGGCAGTATTGTAAGATTGTTTCGCTGTATGTTTTCATTCCAGATGCTGCAACTGCTGATTACCGGATCCCTAACAACATCGATGATACATGGTGTATGTACGATCTTTTCAAGCTCTCGCAGTTTTCCTATTCGAGCGGAACCATCTCGTTTTGTCACTTCAAAATAGCGTGTTTTAGAAACATTCATATCTGTGGTTGTTGAATTGTCTTTTGACATGGTGAATTATATGGATTTTAAAAAAGTAAAACTATCGACATACTGTACAGGTTGCGGCATCTGCGAATCTGTGTGTCCGGTCAACAATCTGTTGAAAGATGGGGATGAGTTTAATCCCGACACAGCAGAATTGGCAATAATGGTCATCAATGGCAAAGCAGTGGTTGATGAAGACGTATGCATAACATGTGGAACCTGTACATTTAACTGTCCTGTTGGTGTCATAAGCCTGGAATTGGAATGCAATGTAATAGCGGCATAAATAATTTTTGTTGTTTTGCTGTTATTAAGCCACATCCAGCCCACGATCGTTCCAATGCCCATGCAGGAAAATCAGCAATCATTTTGGCAGTGTATGCCTTACATGGTCAGCACATCTGGTTTCCACTTCCAAGCGACACCTGTTAGAGATGCCACAGTGTGGCAATACTGGCAGTCACAGAGGGTTCTGTCAGGAAGTATCCCAACACGTCCACCGCGTGTGACAGCGGAATATGAGGTATCAGAATGTTTCACCTTATAACAGTCCCTGCATCGGTTCGGTCACTTCTCTGCATCGCCCTTCCGAATATACATAAACACAGCATCCATGAGTTCGCACTAATCTCTTGTTCTTTTGTATATGCTCTCCGCAACTTCTTCTACGTAAGTATGAGACGTCAGGTTTCTGTCATCAGTCATCTCAAGGCATGTAATGGTTTGTTCTTCACTCAGGGCACCAACGCTTGAAGCCTCTCTAAAGCATGATTTCGGGGAATTGCACCTTATCCCCTCATGGGTGTACAGATATTCTTTCACCAATTTCCAGAAAATCTCAAATGTATATTCAAACCTCTGAATGGTTGCATCTCGTACTATTACCGAGTATGGCTCGCGGAGAATCTCTCGCAAGGTTTTCAAAGCATTCTCCGCTTCCTTTATTCGTCTTCTCAGCTTTTCCATAATATGCCCTCTTTTAATGCTTTTTCTGTGAATTCTTTAGATGTTTGAGAAGGGTTTACCACATCCACTTTGTAAGGTATGTTTGAGTTCTCCACCTTTTCGCGCAGCAGGATAAGTTTTTTCCTGTTTATCTCGCCCTTAGGAAGTATTCCTATGTCTATGTCCGAAGTTTTAGCGTAGTCGCCTCTTGCCCTCGATCCAAATAAGACTATTTGTACTTTGCTATCTTTGAAGGCATCCTTTGCAATGTTTTCAAGCACTTTCAATGCTTTTTCATATACAGTCACGTTCATAATTTTCCAGTTATATTAATCCTTCCTTTAAAATTGATGCCCCTGCGATTACAGTCCATTTCTTTCTTAACGATGTCTACTTCAGTTTTATACTCCTCACTTAAGTCACTGAACTCGGACTACGAGCTATGTGGCATCAGGATTGATGCCCAATACTTAAATTGCTATTGAAAGAATACATATTCCGCAAGATTACTTTTTATTGGGGTAGCAGTGATTGCACTTTAGTATAAAAATAAGCAAATCTGCTAATTTAATAACAGACACACTGAGCACGAAATTTTCACAAACTTGTAATTAAATTCATGCGTCTTTCAAAGCTTTGATTATTGATTCTTGCGTAAAACTCATTGCCCATTTAGCACCAACCCCCATAATAGCCGTTGGGGATTCATTACCACGATCCAGCTTTACGGCAACGAGTTTTTTTCCTAATTCTTTGCTTTTATTTATCTCCCAATTAATCCAATTAATATCGTTGATTAAACGAGAGTCTGGATGCTCTTTATTTGCATATTTTCCAATTAATACTAAAGTATAAGTGGCATCATTAATTTTGTTAGTTAAAGCAGCTTTTACTCGACCTACATTTCCAGAATTAATCTCATGTGGAGATTTATCTGAAAATTTAAACTCGAAATTTGGATTTGCATCCCAAGCTGCGAGTAAATTCTTGTAATGTTTGTCATTATCGTAGTCAAAACTTACAAATACTTTTTTCTTTGCCATCTTTACACATCTCCTTTATTGCAATTCCTTCTTTGAAAATATCAGAAGTTTGTATTACTTCATGAACTTCATGCAGTGTAGTGTCTCAGCAACTTAATTTTTAGACAAAGTTTATAAACCTGTGAGTCCAACCATATTCTATGGAAAAAATAAAACTTACAGAGAAAGAGGTGGAGTATCTCAACGATTTCGTGAAAATGGGGCG
>RPGO01000018.1 GCA_004193545.1 Candidatus Argoarchaeum ethanivorans
CGCCCCATTTTCACGAAATCGTTGAGATACTCCACCTCTTTCTCTGTAAGTTTTATTTTTTCCATAGAATATGGTTGGACTCACAGGTTTATAAACTTTGTCTAAAAATTAAGTTGCTGAGACACTACTTTGTTATCTCCACCAGATTGTAGGTGAATTTTTCCTGTTCTATTCGTCTCAGCAGGGCTGGCACTTCTTCGTCTGTTGCTACAACAAGTGAAGATACACCATGGTATGCTGCTTCGATGATAGATTCCTTTGTTCCAAAGAACGCATCTGGGGTGACATTTATTTTTCTAAGAGCAGTCAATGCTTCAACTCCGATAGCTGCAATATATTTTTTTGTCAGAATCAGCTTTTTTAATTCTTCAAGGTCTACAGTCTTCGATCCACCACGTTCGATACGTGGGATTTTACAGATGACTATCTCAACAGGTTCAAGTTTTAGCATGCCTTTTATGTTTGTAACTCCAACATCATCCAGTTCACTGGCATCTGTAACTATCGTACCAGTTGTTCCTTTGTAGTCAGGCTCAATAGGCTTTGCATAAAGCAGTCCGTTTTCCATATAGAGTGCAACTTTTTGACCTTTTATAAGTGCTGTTCTGGCAAGTGCTGGCCATGTGGTCACGTGTGTTATGATATCTTCTAAGATGAAGCGGGCGTACTTCTTGATGTTTGTTGCATTTTCGAGTACCCATTCCACTCCTTTTTTTGTGATATGATAACGAACCCTGCCATCAGAGTGAATCATGTGTTCCTGAAGCAGTTCTTTTGTATATTCAGATACTGCCTGTGGTGTTACCCCAATAGTATCTGCAATCTCTCTTTGTCGTACAACAGGTTGATGTTCCATTATTTCTACAAGTATCTGGAATTTGGTTATGTTTTTTTTACTTCGGAAAAGTTCTACCGTTTCTACCAATTATTCCACCCCTTCAGACCACTCGATTCGTTGTCCTTTGACATTGAGGTTTGAAGAACGTCGTGCAATCCCTCTTATGAAAAGTGAGCTTTTGCCAAACACCCTACATAAACCATTCATCGACTGGTTGCCTTTTTTAACTTCTTCCTCAATCGCTATCATCGAATCCCTAATTTCATTTTCAGTTCTAAAGGTTAGTTGTATCAAGCCACTTAAATCCTCTAATGAACACTGGAAGTTAAGCTGCACTTTTGAGTAGGATGTATGGTATTCTTTATCTGGTGTTTTGCCTGGCTCAGGTATTCTCCATTTACTTTCAATGAGTCCGCTTTTTTTGAGGAATGCCATGATTTCAGGTACATCGTTGTCAGATATTGTTGAAAGATCTTCCACGGTTTTCCACTCAGTACTGAGCACATCAAAGATTTTTTTGTGCGGTTCAGAACCAAATATCCTCAGTAATGTAATAAGTTCAGACGGATCATTAATAATGCGAGTTCTCTTACCCATGTCATATAGCCTCAATAAAACAGATATTAACTAATGTTAATTAACTAATATAGGCGTTATAACCTCATAAAGATTTCTATACACTACACCGAACAACAAGAGTGATGTTAGTTTTATATCTTGTATGTGTATTGGTTGGTTTTGAATATGAGCGAAGTTGTTGCAAGCGAGGCGATGCTTGAATATTTTAACACACTTGAAGGCGAGGTTGCGTTAGCTCTTAACTTGGCTGGTCGTGCACGAGAAAGAGGGGCTGACCCTGTTCCGTATGTTGAAATACCACTAGCAAAGGACCTTGCAGATCGTGTTGAACAACTGATCGAAGTTGAAGGTGTTGCAGAGAGGCTGCGTGAGCTTGAAAAAAACATGAGTCGGGAAGAAGCATCGCTTTATCTTGCCGTGGATGTTGCCTCTGGAAAGGTGGGTGATTTTAGAGATCGGGAAGATGCGATGGATGCAGCGGTTAGGGTAGCTATGGCTGTACTAACAGAAGGTGTTGTTGCAGCACCACTCGAAGGCATTGCAAGAGTCAAGATTGAAAAGAATGATGATAAAAGTGAGTTTGTACGAATTTTCTATGCTGGGCCAATTCGAAGTGCCGGTGGAACTGCACAGGCACTATCAGTGCTGGTAGCTGATTATGTGCGGCGCAGTTTGGGAATTGGGAGGTACAAACCACGCGATGAGGAAGTGGAGCGATGTGTTGAAGAAATACCGATATATCGAAATGCTGTAAATCTTCAATACACGCCTGATGCCGATGAGATTCGCAGGATAGTAAAGAATTGTCCGATCTGTGTCGATGGTGAACCTACCGAGGAAGTGGAGGTCAGTGGATATCGTGATCTTGAACGTGTTCTGAGTAATCGTGTACGCGGCGGCATGGCTCTTGTAATTGCCGAAGGTATTGCGCTTAAAGCACCGAAGCTAAAAAAACACGTTGTAAACCTCAAACTGGATGGCTGGGATTGGCTTGACACGTTTCTTGGTAAGGGTGGCGGTGATGAAGATAATGTGGTAAAACCGCTGGATAGATACCTTCATGATCTTATTGCAGGACGCCCGGTGTTTGGCTATCCGTCACGGGCGGGCGGCTTTCGCCTTCGTTATGGGCGCAGTCGAAACACAGGTTTTGCTGCTGCTGGTATCAGTCCGGCAACCATGGTGTTGATGGATGATTTTATTGCGGCTGGCACGCAGCTAAAGATTGAACGACCCGGCAAAGCAGCTGGAATAGCTCCAGTGGACTCTCTTGAAGGACCTACTGTGAGACTGTTTAACGGGGATGTGCTTCGTATTGATGACACTCTCGAAGCACTGGGAATGCGAGGCGATGTCGAGAAAATACTGGATGTTGGTGAAATTCTAATAAACTTTGGAGACTTTATTGAGAACAATCATCCGCTTGTTCCAGCATCGTACTGTTATGAATGGTGGGAACAGGAGCTTGGATGTGCACTTGAGTCCGCAAGGTCGATGTCAGAACACTCTCTGCATGCGAAGCATACAGGGGAACAAGAACTTGAATGTGCAAAACCTGTGTTAGAAAACTCTCTGCTTGCGTTGTATGCAGAATCACACGACCAGGACTACAAAGACCCTGATGACCGCACTGCTGTTAACCTGTGTGAAACTTATCACGTGCCACTGCATCCCAAATTTACATATCTCTGGCACGACATCACAACCAAAGATGTGACGTGCCTTTCAGAGTATGTGGAAGCAAAGGGAGAATACGATCAAACACTCAGACTGCCACTTGATCAAACTGCAAAGGACATCTTGGAAACACTGCTTGTACACCACACGATAGACGAGAAAACAATCACAATCGACCAACCTCTCGCGTTAATACGCTGTCTTGGACTCGATGAGAATCTCAAAAGATGCGGTATTCAAAGTAAGAATATCTCTGATTCTGTGGAGCTTGTATCAGAACTGAGTGGTTTCATTGTTCGGAAGCGTGCACCAACTCGTATTGGTGCTCGCATGGGGCGACCTGAAAAATCAGATAAAAGGAAAATGAAGCCAGCACCGCATGTATTATTCCCGGTGGGTGTTGCCGGGGGACGCACACGTTCACTGCAGGATGCAAAAAACTACAGCAAATCCATGCAGGACAACATCGGCACAATAACTGTGCAAATGGGGAAAAGAGTCTGCCCAGGATGTAACACACGTACTTTCAAAAACCGATGCGAGCGATGTGGTAAGTTTACAAAACCAGTACTTTCCTGCCCAGCATGCCATATCGAAGTTGACTCTGACACCTGTCCAAAATGTGGTAAACAAACCTCATCTTCAGTCGAAATGAAAATCGAGTTTAAGAAAGAATACTACAAAGCTCTTGAAAATCTCAAAGAACGAGACAACTTTGATAAGTTCAAAGGCGTAACCGGGCTAATCTCCAAGAACAAAACACCAGAACCACTTGAAAAGGGAGTGCTTCGAGCCAAAAATGATGTGGTAACCTTTAAGGATGGCACGATTAGATATGACCTTTCTGACCTTCCACTCACACATTTTATACCACGGGAGATCGGCACAAGTATTGAAAAAATACGAGAGCTTGGATACAACCACGACATCTATAATCAACCTCTTACAACCGCAGATCAGGTCATAGAGTTAAAAGTGCAGGATATTATACTCTCAACTGATGCTGGCAATTACCTCACACGGGCTGCACAATTCATCGATGATTTACTATTAAAATATTATAAAACTGATACATACTACCATGCAAAGGATCGGTCTGACCTCATTGGAAAACTGTTGATAGGACTTGCACCGCACACATCAGCAGGCGTGTTGGCACGACTGATTGGCTACACTACAGCTTCAGTAGGCTATGCACACCCGTTTTTCCATGCAGCAAAAAGGCGAAACTGTCTGGCACCGGGTACCGAAATTCTGATTACGAACTGCGCTGGTAAATTAAAGGACATTGACCTTGAGTCGTTGTATCGCTTTGAAAACGCGCGTGAAGAGGCTGTTGATGATTTTGGTACAACACGAAAAATTGTTGAAGGAATTAAGGCGTATGCACTGAATCCGGAAAACGGACGGTTCGAACTAAGGGATGTAAAATCAGTAATTAAAACGCCTGCACCATCACATCTGGTGAGCGTGAGAACAATGTCCGGGAGATCGTTTGTTTCCTCGCCTGAACACAGAATGGTAGTGTTGTCAAACGGTAAAATCCATCACAAAAAAGTTCTGGAACTGGGTGGCGACGACAAACTATTGGTTCCGAAAAAACTCGATCTGGAAGAAGAGGATAGAGCAGAAATAGACCTTCTGAAGGCGTTTTTGAGTTTCGATAATATTTCTGGTGACGTGATGGTAAGGGGGGTTAGAGAAGTTGTAGAAAGAATGGTGAAAGAAATGGGGGGGATGAAATCCACTGCTGAGCAGATTGAAATTAGGGAAAAGACATTTACCAATTATGTTTATCGTGATCGTATCCCTCTGCTCATTTTGCACTCGTTACTTGAGCGGTCGCACCGCGATTGGACTGCAATCCCAAGAGAGTGCCAACTCAGCGTTAAAAGGGACCACACGGTAATCCCAAGAATTATCAAGTTCGATAGTAGCTTCATGCGGCTTATCGGCTATTATCTTGCAGAAGGCTATGCAAGAAGCGTTGAAAAGGAGTTTTATCAGGTCAGCATGGCATCGTGGGAAAAAGAGATGAGAAATGACATGGCGAACTGCATTAGAGATGTTTTTGGATTTGTTCCCAGTGGAAAAAATGAAGTGATAGTTATATCAAGCCGATTGATCTACCATCTATTTGTGGACCTCCTTGGAACCGGGAAAGGCGCTAAGGAAAAGCGAATTCCATTATTGCTGAGAGACTTACCTCGATGGAAAATAAAGGAAATGCTAAGTGCTTATTTCTCAGGCGATGGCTCTGTGGAAAGAGGCAAACTCGTTGTCTCTTGTTCCTCAGTAAGCGAGAAGCTACTGCAGGACATTGGATTGCAGCTGCTTAGATTTGGCATATTCTACCGATTAAAAAGTGAGAGAAAAGCTGCCGGAGGGTTAGCGAAACAATTCTACGAGCAAAAAGGTCGAAGCGAAGATAAACTCAAGGTCTTCGACATTCATTATCTATTTATACGATCACGATATGCGAGAAAGTTCGGTGAGGCGATCGGTTTTATAGAGAAACAAAAAAACGCTGCATTGAGAGCAGCATTCGCGAAAGAGAGAGTACCGCGCATCTCCTCGTTTGGTGACGTTGTTCTTGATGGGATAAAAAAGATGGAACCAATCAAATCAGATTTTGAGTTCTTATACGACATAGAAGTTGAAGAGCATCATAATTTTTTGGTCAATGACTTCGTGCTCAGCGCAAACTGTGATGGGGATGAAGATTGTGTTATGTTATTGATGGATGGATTACTTAACTTCTCAAAATCTTATCTTCCAGACAAACGAGGGGGAAAAATGGATGCACCGCTCGTTCTTACAACACACATCGATCCAAATGAAATAGATAAGGAGGCTCACAACATCGATGTTACAGCACAGTACCCACTTGAATTTTATCATGCAACACTTACGTATACAAACCCAAAAGAGATCGTCCCATACATAGATTCTGTCCATAACAGGCTTGGTACACCACAACAATACGAGGAAACGATGTTCACACACCACACAGATAATATTGCAGCAGGACCTAAAAACAGTGCATATAAAACACTTGAAAGCATGATAGACAAGATGAATGCACAATTACTCCTTGCAACCAAAATAAGAGCTGTTGATGATTGGGATGTGGCAGAACGTGTAATCAACTCACACTTTCTGCCTGATCTTATTGGAAACCTTCACGCGTTTACAAAACAGAGGGTACGCTGTGTTAAATGCGGCGCCAAGTATCGCCGCCCGCCTCTACAGAACAGCTGCCCACGATGCGGCGGAAGAATTGTGCTCACAGTGCATGAAGGTTCGGTAAAAAAATATCTTGATGTGTCATTGAGAGTGGCGGAACAATACAACATCAAACCTTACACCAAGCAACGCATAGAGCTTCTAAAAAAGGAGATTAAATCACTCTTTGAAAACGACAAAAGCAAGCAGAAAGGACTTGCAGATTTCATGTAACTATTCTATTATTCCTGTGGATAGAATGACTTGTTATTTATACTGCTTATTAATACTATAAGGTTAGTGATAAAGATATGACAAAAATAATAATTATTTTACTGAGTATATTACTTGTTATTAGCATAGCTGTTTTCAGTGGATGTGTCGAACAGAGAAATGCTACTATCGTGGATGATCACAGCATAAATATCTCAGTTCCGGAATCAACCCAGGAACTGAAGAAATTCTCTTCAGCTTCAGAAATACGTAAATTCCTTGAAGATGCTGCCGATAGCCCACAGGTTGGTGATAGTGGATTTGAAAGAATGACGAAGGGTGGGGCATTTGAAACGCCTCCTATGGATGAAACTATGGCAGAGGGAACCGATGCTGTAAGACCCCCAATGCCGTCGTCAGCACCAGTGGCCCAGGAGGCATCAGAGTATTCAACAACCAATATTCAGGTAGAGAGCGTTGATGAGGCAGATTTTGTAAAAAATGATGGAAAATATATCTATGTTCTGGTGCAAAACAAGCTGCTCATTGTTGATTCCTATCCGCCGGAAAATGCAACAATTCTCTCTGAGACAACGATACCTGGCACACCAAGAAACATGTTTGTAAATGGCAATCAGCTTGTGGTTTTCAGCGAGGATCGCAACGAGGTTCTTTTTTATCCGGAATATGATTTTATTCCAAGAAAGCGGTATGCTCGAAAGACAAGCACACTGATCTATGATATCTCTGATCGAGAAAAACCAGTGCTTGCTTCTGATTATAACCTTACTGGTAATTACTTCCAGTCACGGATGATCGGTAATTATGTATATTTCATTGTGAAGGATTATGTATATCATTACAATAATTTTATTGATGTTCCGACAATCAAGCATGCATCAGAAGAGATTCTACGACCCGATGTGTATTATTTTGACAATCCTGAACGAAACTATGTGTTCCATACGATTGCGTCTATTAACCTTGAAGATGGTGACATTCGTGCAAAATCATTTATGATGGGCTACTCTGACAAATTATATGTGTCAGAAAATAATATTTATATAACATATCGCAAGAATCTGCCTTACAGGTACTACCAACAGGAGCGAAAAGATGAGTTCTACAAGATTGTTGTGCCTTTGCTCCCTTCGGATGCACAAAACAGGATCAACGCAATAAAAGAAACTAACGTCAGCCCGTATGAGAAGTGGAATCGCATTTCATCAGTACTGGAAGAAACATACAACCGTATGGATGAAAAAGAAAAAGGTGATCTATTTAACCGAATTAGAGATGCAGTTGGAGAATACGAGGAGAAAATATTACAGGAGAGAGATCAAACAATAATCCAGAAGATCAAAATCAACAAGGGCGAGATTGCATATACTGGCAGGGGCGAAGTTCCGGGAATGCTTCTAAACCAGTTCTCAATGGATGAACACGATGGCTATTTCAGGGTTGCCACAACATCACAATTCTGGACAAGAAATAAAGGCTCTATACAATTTAATAATGTTTATGTAATGGATTCTAATCTTAAGATTACTGGAAGTATAGAGAAAATCGCTTTTGATGAGCAGATATACTCAACAAGATTCATGGGCGAGAGACTGTATATGGTAACCTTCAAACGAATTGATCCATTATTTGTGATTGATTTATCAGATCCGGCAAATCCGGAAATATTAGGTAAGCTTAAAATACCAGGGTTTTCTGACTACCTGCACCCGTATGATAAGAATCACATAATCGGTATCGGTAAGGAGACTGGAACAAACAGATGGGGCGATGTCTCAATCAAAGGAGTGAAGCTGGCATTATTCAATGTCTCTGATGTTGAGAAACCAGAACAGGTAGATAAGTATGAGATAGGTGAAGCTGGTACTGATTCCGAAGCTCTTAGAGATCATAAGGCATTTCTCTTTGACAAAAACAAGAATCTGCTTGTAATCCCAATCAGAGAAGTTAAAGAGGGAAACAGGTACGATCGAAATTTTGATCAGAGGGTGTGGCAGGGTGCTTACGTGTTTAATGTGACCAGCAGCGGTTTTAAGCTTCGCGGCACAGTAACACACGTTGATTATTACGAAGAAGAATACTATTACTGGAATTCGCTGTATGCCGTACGTAGAGCACTCTACATGGATGATGTACTTTATACTATCTCAGCACGAAAAATTCTGATGAATAATCTTGAAGACGTTAGTATGGTAAACAGCATCGATTTACCTTTTGAAGAATATAACTATCGAAAATATAGATAGTCAAATTGCGATGGCACACCCCGCTGCTCTGCAGCGGGGTGTGCCATCGCTTTGTTATCCGGTCTTATTCAAAAATCTAAAAGTTCCATCTGACTATACTCCTCTTTGTCCCAACCGCAGCAGAGCTGCGGGGTATACTAATTAAATTAACGTACTCGCCCGCATCTACACAACTTCGTTGTGTGAAAATAAACTCTCGACTGCGAAGCAATCGAGTACGGACTCGCCGCGATTCGAACACGGGTCCGCGGGTCCGAAGCCCACTAGGATGTCCAGGCTACCCCACGAGTCCAAAAAAAAGAAAAAAGGAGGGATTATTTATTTTAGTATTCTGGCATCCCGCCCATGCCACCCATTCCGCCCATGCCACCCATGCCTGGCGGCATATCTGGTGCTCCTGATTTGCTTGCAGCGATTACATCATCGATTCGTAGAATCATGGTTGCTGCTTCAGATGCTGAACTGATGGCTTGTGTTTTAACTCTAAGTGGCTCTATGACATTCTCTTTCATCATGTCCACTATTTCACCAGTGTAGACGTTGAGTCCTGCATTCTTATCTCCCTGTTCATGTTTGCTTCGCATTTGTACGAGCTTGTCTATTGGGTCAAGTCCTGCATTTTCAGCAAGTGAGCGTGGTATCATTTCGAGAGCTTCTGCAAAGGCTTTTGCTGCAAGTTGTTCTCTGCCTTTGAGGGTTGCTGAGTATTCACTCAGTCTCAGTGAAAGTTCTATTTCTGGTGAACCTCCACCAGCCACTATTTTACCATCTTCTATTACCACTCCAACCACTCGCAGTGCGTCATGCAATCCGCGTTCTGTCTCGTCAACAACATGTTCTGTTCCACCATGCAGTACTATAGAGACTGCTTTTGGATTCTTGCACTCTGTGACAAAGATCATATCTTCATTGGCGAGTTTCTTCTCTTCAACAACACCGGTTTCACCAAGATCTTTTGGTGATATTTCATCAAGATTGGATACAATGTTTGCCCCGGTTGCTCTTGAAAGTTTGTCCATATCGCTCTTTTTAATTCGACGAACTGCAAATATTCCTGCTTTTGCCAGGTAATGCTGTGCCATGTCGTCAATTCCTTTCTGACAGAATAAAACGTTTGCACCACTTTTCTGTATTTTATCTGCCATATCTTTGATCATTTTCTCTTCCTGATCAAGGAATAATTGAAGTTGGTCTGGTGATGTGATTGAGATCTCAGCATCCACTTCCGTCTTTTTGAGTTCAAGAGCTTCGTTTGTGAGAAGGATTTTAGCATTCTTCACAACTTTTGGCATGTTCGTGTGTACTCGTTCTTTGTCTATGACCATGCCTTTTATAAGTTCTGAATCGTTGATGCTGCCACCAACTTTCTTTTCTACTTTAATGTCCTCAATGTCCACAGTTTGTTTACCGTCTTCCTCTGAAAGTACAGATTTTATCGCTGCTACCGCAAGTTCTGCCATTTTATCTGTTGATATTTCTGCACCTTTACCTGTCACTGCCGTTCCTGCGATTGTTTTCAGCAATTCCTCATCATCCGCTGACACTGTTGTTGCAATAGACTCTAAAATCTCTTTTGCTTTTTCTGCTGCAAATCTGTATCCATTGGCGATGATTGTTGGGTGTATATCCAGCTCGAGCAGATCGTCTGCTTTTTTAAGGAGTTCACCGGTAAGTATTGCTGCGGTTGTGGTTCCGTCTCCTACCTCGTCATCCTGTGTTTTGGCAACTTCTACAACCATCGTGGCAGCAGGGTGCTCTATATCCATCTCTTTTAGGGAATTGTTGCACCATCATTAGTGATTACAATATCTCCAAGTGAATCTACAAGCATTTTGTCCATGCCTTTTGGTCCAAGTGTGGTTCTAACTGCATTGGCTACTGCTTTTGCTGCAGTAATATTGTTACTCTGTGCTTCTTTTCCTTTTGATCGTTGGGTGCCCTCTTTTAATAAAGATGGGCTGTCCGGCTAATTGTCCTGCCATATATTAGTACCTCCAATAAATTAACAGACGGGCAAATGTTTGTTTTCCTATAGAAATATTGTGGTGACTTCAGTATCTTGTCTTGGAGGCTGTCAAATTACCCCGTGAATTTCGTGTTTCTAATTTGATGGTTATCTGTTCTATTGAGGCTTCTTTGCTTTTGTCTCTTGGTTACTTACGTAACTGAGGAGTTGCTTATAATTGCAAGCAACACTGAGAACGTGTTTTGTCAAGAAGATTATATAGCAATTTTTATCCGGTCTTTATGGTTGTATGAGTTTTAATTTAGTCAAAAGGTTGGCTGGCCAATATCTTGTTTTTTCAGGCTTGTTTTTGCTTTTGGCTTAGGTTAAGTACTTATAGCTTTCGAGAAGGAGTTTGCAGGTTTGATGTTCTGCGGTTTTGCAGGTTGGTTAATTAACCAGTAACTGTGGTATGTTACGAGGCTAATCTTTAGTAGAGTTCAGCTTTCTTTTCTTACTCTGCGAACGTCTGCAAATTTCACTATTGTTTTTCATATGTCCGTGTATTCTCTCGCATTCCTCCTGAGTTTGCATGAGAATCTCTAAAATGTTTTGTCTTTTAAGGTTCTGGTTTCGTAGATACATGCCTACCACCCTGTTTTTCCGTTTTTTCCTTAGAGAAATTTTAACTTTTTATTGATTTTCATGTGTTTTGACCCTCCGAATTTCCGCATTTTGTTTGCCCAGTGGTTGATTCTTCCTAACTCGCCAACTTTTGCTGATTACAGCGTCTACCGGCAGGGAAATCAATGGCTTGGCTTTCAACTTGTACCAGATAGCATGATTCAAAAGAATCATAACTGCCGTCAAGTCGATATTACTCGTTTCCGGCGCTTCATTTTTAAAGATCATCTATATGCGAGGTTAGCGAAATAGAATCAGCAGCAAGCCCATTCGTATGGAGTCCGCCAAAGACAGGATTAATGTAGCCAACCATCGTAATATGAGCCTTATCCATCTTGCAGTTATATTTGGATTAGCAGAAGAATCACTATGTTTAGAATACCAAACCTCAGAGGGTTGAATCCAATTTAGCATCTTCGAGTTGCGAACCTGTTGAGAAATCTTTTTCACCAACCATTTCCATAATTTTATCAACACCCTTAACACCCAAACGATACTTCACAAAATGATGGAGCGTACCGCCAGACGGTATCTGAATCACACCATCCTTTTCTTTGAAACAAAGTAACCAGGTTTCTTTTTTCGATAAAACAACCTTCCTATACGGCTGCTGCCTGAAAAATTTCACTACCACAAATTTAATCATTGCTCCGACATCGTATCTGAAATGCCAATCTTTATCGCTGTAGAAGTGGTGTTCTATATATTGTGCAATGTCTGCTATATTTAGGAAAAATAAAAATTGGCATATCGAGACGTTTTTTAAAGTAAAATAGTTTTCAAGCGAGTCTGTGAAAGAGACTCCTTTGAAAACTTTTGAAATTTCTGTCATTAGTGAGGGACATTGCACAGTATTTAAAGCTGTCGGTGGGGGGGTAGCATGCCCGCAAAACCAGGTCATACCCAAAAAAGAGATAGCCTTTTAAATCAAAAAGCTAATTTGACGGCTTCTTGTGAGGGTGATGGTACGATAACCAGTAAAGTTACCTGTGACTTGTGTGGAGGAGATGGAAAAGTAGCCTTTGGTTTATTACCCTGTCCTGACTGTGGTGGTCGTGGTTATAAGATGGTAAAACAAACATGTCCTACTTGTAATGGTCGTGGATATGTTACATATAGAGTACCATTGGCTGAGGCGTTGATAGAAGAATTTATATAAAAATGGAAAGGGGGAAAATGAAAAGAATAGCAATTGGAATATTGTTGGTGGGATTGATAGTAGTAGCGGTTGGATTTCATTGCGCAGCAATCAAGTGCAAGATAAACAAATGCGTTTATACCTTCCTATGCGTTTAAAGAAAATATCACCGGTTTTTGAGATAGTGTCAATATAACTGCCTGATTTATTTTACCTTACACTTTCCAATCATTTCTCCTGCACGCTGCCTCCCGGTGTTAGTTCTCCAAATATTTGCCCTTTGAAAGCATATATTTCAGCACCTGTAAGCCAACAGTTGGAAGGCAGCCCAGCTTTCATGCAGGTCTGTGATAGGAATTCTTTTGTAGTAAAATTGTATTCTGTTGCTACCTGTGGAAGGAGAAGCCCCTGGTAATGCCCATACTTGACGATCAACCCGTCCCTTCCAATCTTAATCTTCTCCATGAGTTCAGTCGGTTTTCCCTCAAGCTTTTCCGGGGTTGTAAGAATCGTAACCTCTATCACTATCTTTTGCAATTCTTTTGTTGAAATTGGTGGAAATCGTGGGTCTTTAGTGGCTGCATCCTTCGAGGAGTTTAGTATGGCATCTGCAAGAGACATAACTGGATATGGCACCCCGATGCAACCGCGCAGTTCGTGTTTTATGGTGTTGAGAGTAACAAACACACCTCTTTGTTGTTGAAATATGGCATCATCCGGTATGCGTGGGTCTGGCATACCAACAAGATGCGCTTCGATGGATTCTCGTGCAAGGTGCACTGCAGATTTGCCCTCTGTATTCATAAGCATATTCATAGCACTCTCTAAATACCTCTTGTTATTTTATGGTTGTTGTTTACCGAACTGTACACAACGCGAGCAGAGATAAATTAACAACTAAACACTTCTTGTTATTTTATGATTGTTGTTTACCACTGTGTCGCAACTTCATTCAAACGTTGCATTCATCTCATCAGCCGCGTTCACTCCAGTGCTTGCCATGCACAACCGCCGGCAATGAGCACGATTGTAAACATCCTGCTACTGGTCATGCCATCTTTTAGATTACATCAACGCCGAAGCATACCTTAAATGCAGATTTTACCAGTAGATTGTTTCACGTCACACCTGTATGTATGTTTCATTGGGGTGCTGTGTTGCAATCATTATTGAGAGATAATCTCTTATGTGTCGTGTTAGCAGGAAGTTGTGTCGAACATACTCCCTGGCATAGTAGCCCATGCTTGTTGCAAGGTCTGGGTGATGGAGTAACTGCCGTGCCCGGTAGGCAGTGCCTTCAATGGAATTTATAAGATACCCATTCACACCGTTTTTTATCTGCATAGATATGCCGCCAACTGCACCCCCTATCACTGGCTTTCCCTTCCACATCCCCTCGGTCACAGTAAGACCAAATCCCTCTTTCAATGATTTCTGGATGATGATGTCAGCTTCTCTCTGAAGCGCATTGATCTGAAGGTCGCTAAATGGTGGAAGCAGTAGAATGTGTATGTCAGTGTCCTCTGCTGCATATTTTTCAACTTCCTGCAAAACAGCAGGACCTTCGGGATCGTCAGTAGCTTCGCTTCCTGCAAGAACCAGTATGCAATCCTCGTGTTTTTTCACCAGTTTATATGCTTTGATAACACCGATTGGATCTTTGAAACGATCGAAGCGGGATACCTGAAGCAGTATTGGTTTATCATGGATGATTCCCAGCCTGTCAATTTCCCTTGCTATCTCTTCCTTTGTAAGCTGTTTGTTTTTTTCACTCAGAGGGTCGATAGAAGGTGGTACAAGGTACTGTGGTATTGGCAGGTTCTGGGCAAACTGTGGCATTGAGAAAATCGATGCATTGTATCTGGTGACATACCCTTTTAAGAAATTCCACACTGGCGGATAAGGCTTTGAGATATCTATGTGGCACCTCCATATCCATATCCCATCGGTTTTGTACTCTATCAATGGTGCTGGCTGTGGGTCATGGATAAATACATAATCAGAATCAAGATTCATCGAAGAAGCGTTTTCTTCATTGTGCCTCTTGTATACTTTTTCTGCTTCCTGGCTAATCTCGTAATGCACGCCCTGCAAAGCATTATGAAAATTCTTTGTGACATTGAAAAAACTTTCATCACCTTTTATCACCTGCCACCTCGAATCGATGCCGAGATTCTGGAGTATCGGAACCATCCAGCCAAGAATCTCAGCGACACCACCACCTTTTGAGGTGGAGTTCACATGCAGTACTCTTGCTCCACTGAGCTTGTCTGCAAGCCTTCGAAGCTGATCTATTACGTTTGCCCCGACGATTGGTTCGTAGTCATCTATTGTTTTATTGTGATTGTTATGATACATAAGAGTCGGCCATATTTATCAATTCTTTTCGAATATCTTCAAGACTGAGCACATAAGGATCCATCTGTTGTATCTTTTGTGCAAGCTCAGGAAGTCCGAGACTATCTTCTATCCAGTATGAGAAGTCATCACTTTTTTTCTCAAGTCGAAGTCGTGCTTCAAAGATGTGGTAATAAATAGAACTGAGTGGAATCTTCTCCAGGCACTCCTTGAATTCAACAAGATTTCCTGCTTTAATATCAGTAAGTGTCTCAAGTGTTATTGACTGGTCAAAATAGAACTCATCGCCTTTGGCAACCTTTCCACAGGCTAATCCGTTGCAGGTGTGCTCCTCCAGGATTTGTATCATCGTCTTTCTAAGGTCTTCAATGCTTGTATACTCGAATGGATCGAGTTCCGAGAGTTTTTCAGCTAATATATCATCTCCAAGCTTACGCGATAACCATTCTGAGAAATCATTATTGTACTCCGGATGAACAAAATGATATTTTAAAAAAGACTGGTGCATGTGCAGGAATATTGAATTGGGGGGCACCTCTTTTATACCTTCCAAAAGATCATGAAGATCTGTTGCTTTTCTATTGGTAAGCTCTATTAACTGCACACAATCCCAGAACATGAACTGAGAAGATTTATCATTACCCATACATGCTCTTTTATAGATGCATCTGTTTAAAAAGGTTGTTAACTGGCAAAATTGTGGTATGATTGTTGTACATTGGTGATCGGTTAAGGAATCTAATAGCCTCCTTGCTTATGGTTTTTAGAAAAATGAGTACATCTATAACTGATTAAAAGCTGTCTGTAAAAGTTTAAATATATTTACATGAATATCCCATCCAT
>RPGO01000019.1 GCA_004193545.1 Candidatus Argoarchaeum ethanivorans
TTGGTCTCAGGAAATCTCACACCGCAAGTCTTGCATTTGAACATCTGGTTACCTTTGGCGTTGAATCCCTTCTTAATGATGTGTCCTGTGTTCTTCTTTCGGTAGTCCGGACAGCTCGGATTCAAACATATCTGGTCATTTGGATTTGCTCCAGTCATGGAATGTGTTATGTGGTTTGGGGTTTATAAAGGTCACGGTTTATAGGACATTACCGAATTTTACGAGAAAGAATCGGCAGATTGGTGCGAAAGACAAAATGTTTCTCGAAATATAAACGAAGACTGGAGTATGCAATAGAATTATTCCAGTTCTACTGGGACTTTATAAATGAATTTAAAAGAGGAACAACGCCTGCAATGTTAGAAGGATTAACAGACCATATATGGGACTGGAATGAATTTTTTTATTTCTCAATTAAATATTCTTAACTGGGACATTACCTAATTTAGCGCCTCAACGTTATATTATAATGTAGCTGTGAAAATTTGCTTTTTTATTTCCTCGTTAAGATAAATGATAAATTCGTCTTTTGCGGTTGATGGAATCGTCGCGCCTGCTGCAATGTCATGTCCGCCACCAGTGCCCTCGACCTTTTTTGCTGCTGTAGATAAGGCTTTTGCAAGGTTCAAACCTCTTCGTACCAGATCCTGGTTGCCGCGCGCTGAAACTTTAACAGTATGATCGCTCTTCCCGGATGCACTGGCAAAGGCAATAATAGGCAAACTTCGGTTTGAAACGATGGTCTGGCTCATACCTGCAACAATTCCGACAATAGTGTCACGAATTCGGTTGCCGCTATCAAAATACTGAAAGCTTTCAAGTGTTGTTACTCCATTCTCTTTAACAAAGTTTAGTCCATCCACAAGATTTTTTCGATGGTTTGCCAGTAGTTCCTGTGCTTGTTCAAAGGCGCCCCCGCGTTCCCCCATACACACTGCAAGCCCGACTTTGGCATGGTCGTATCGCGCTGTTGCATTAAGAAGTGTGGAGTACTCCTGGGCATCTCTTAATTCCACTCCCTCTGTTTCACGAAGAAGGATGTACACTTCTCCAATCATACGTTGAAGCTTGTATGCAGGAACGCCCTCTGAAAGTTGGTACCTGACAAGCTTTGAGATAATTCTTTGTTTTTCTGCTTTTTCAAGGTCGATCCACCGCCTCCACCGTTCTCCTTGCGAGCGAATGTTAGTATCTTTTAAAAAAGCGATGCATGCATTCTCGTTCCCGGTAAGCCCGGGAAGGTAAGGATCTGAAGCGTATTGAAGTAGCTTGAATACAGGACGTGTCTGCTTTCCGAAAAATAAAATGTCTGTTTTGTATGATAATACCTTTGCATCACGTGCAATCTCAAGGATAGAACGATTTGCTCCTGTTAGACGACCCTCTTTTATGTGTTGAAGGTCTCCGACAGCCCCAACCACAGCAAGGTCTGCAAGCTCTCTGTTCTGGTCTGGAAAATCACCAAGAGCACAGGCAAGTAAAAAGGTAGTTCCTGAGCCGCTAAGCTCCTGCGAGCCGTTTATGCCGAAAAGATGTGGATTTAGATGGAGTGGATTCCCTTTCTGGTCACCAGGAGCAAGGCAGGAAGGTGACTGGTGATGATCAGATACCACTGCATTGATGCCAAGCTTTTTAATTTGCTCAATCATGGTACTTCCAAGATCTGTAAAAATGACAAAAGGCGGATTAAGGTTAGCAATATCTGAAAGCTCATCTTCGCCAAGTTGTTTTACAAATTGAGCATCAAAACAAATACCAGCCTTCTCAAGTGCCTTGCAGATAATTGCAGCAGATGCAAGCCCATCAGCGTCTATATGTGATACTACCACCACATCTCGCTGCGATTTAATCACACTGGCACATCTTCTGGCATGGTGCATCATCTCCGATAACATCATACACTATTTGCAAGCTTGTAGTAAAATACCTTGTGATGAAACTGCCCGCCATCCCGTGTTGAGACTATTTTGATAAAACTTAAGTCCTCGTAGGTTAAACAATAGCATGTATGAATAATATGATACTTGCTTTTGGCATTGTATGGGCAATATTAATCCTGTATATATTACAGCTTTATTTGACACGAAAAAAATTTATCAACGAGTTGCAAAGTTCCAGTTAGCACTCGCCTTGTTTGTCCATCGGTTGACAGTTATAGAAACGTTTATACCCTTCTATATATTAACAAAGACGAAAAGTGATGATTAATGAAAAATAAAGTGCCTTTATTAGTGCTCTCTGAACCCACATCAGACATGCTCTTATCTCCCAGTGTACATCCAGGCAATGGCGAGATTGCAATGCCTCATTATGCTGTACTTGGATGTGGTGGAATAGGTTTCGCTGTTGCCAAGACTCTTGAAGAGAGGGGCAAAGAACTGATACTTATCGATATTGATGAAAATAAGGTAGAGACACTGAAAGAACAAAATTTTAATGCGTTTGCTGGAGATATTACAGATAATGCGACAATCAATCGCATCACAATGAACGAACTTGAAGCAATTTTTGTGTTAACCACATTTGTTGAGGTAAATAAAAAAGCAATTGAACATCTCCGCACCCTGCTGCCCGACGTTTTAATAATAAGCAGAGCAATGGATGTCGCAAACAAAAAAGGACTCGAA
Organism: Candidatus Argoarchaeum ethanivorans; assembly: GCA_004193545.1. Classification (GTDB taxonomy): domain Archaea; phylum Halobacteriota; class Methanosarcinia; order Methanosarcinales; family EX4572-44; genus Argoarchaeum; species Argoarchaeum ethanivorans. Next base: position 2,628 of record RPGO01000019.1, read on the forward strand.
ATGGCTGGGGCAGATCTTGCTGTACTGCCTTTTAATCTGCCGCCAAGGTCTGTCGCAAACGCCATTATTGACTATCTCGACAGGGCTACAACCAACAAACATGTACAAAATCTCCTGCAAATTATACACGAGACTGGATCTAAAAAACTTGCTATTGTAGTTCATGATCAACCCGATCCGGATGCCATTGCAAGTGGGATTGCTTTAAAAGAAATTGCAGCTAGTGTTGGTGTAAAATCAGACATTCTTTTTAGAGGAGAATTTGGGCATCACGAAAACAAAGCTTTTGTAAATCTGCTGCAGTTTGACCTTGAACCTACCAAAGAGTTTCATCAGGAAGATTATGGCAACATATCTCTTGTGGAATGCGCAATTCCCGGTGCTAACAATCTTCTGCCAGTCGGCACAAATGTAGACATTGTAATTGATCACCATCTGGTTGATATTGAGCATGTTTCAGGAAAGTACATTGATATACGCCCTGATGTCGGCGCAGCTTCAACTATCTTAACGATCTACTTAAAAGAACTTGGCATACCATTGAAAACAGAAGTTGCAACAGCACTCATGTACGGCATTCGTATTGACACCAACGATTTTAAAAGGCACACCAGTCCAATCGATTTTATGGCTGCAGCATTCTTGCACCCAAAAGCAAATCATGAATTAATCGAGAAAATCAAAACCCCTTCCATGTCTACAGAGACCCTTGACGTGCTTGGTGATGCGATAAAGAATAGAACAGTTTATGGAAGTTATTTGATTTCAAATGTTGGTATTGTTCGCGATAGAGATGCTCTGGCACAGGCAGCAGATTGTCTGTTAAATCTTGAAGGCATTACTACGACCGTAATTTTTGGTGTTGGAGAAGATATGATTTATGTGTCCGGACGCAATCGTGATATACGGATCAATATTGGCAAGTATATGAAGCAGGCTTTCGGAGAGAACTGTGCAGGAGGGCATTCCACACTTGCAGCAGCACAGATACCACTTGGTGTATTCAGTGGCACTAAAGACAAGCAGCCACTA
>RPGO01000020.1 GCA_004193545.1 Candidatus Argoarchaeum ethanivorans
ACACCGAATACAGAGAACGGATGTACGATGTTCTCGATCTGTACGAAGAACCGTACGACCCGGGAAGTCCCATTGTCTGTTTTGACGAGAAACCAAAGCAACTTCTTGGAGATAAAAGGATTTCCATCCCTATGAAGCCTGGAATCCCTGTGAAATATGATTATGAATACGTCAGGAACGGCACAGCAAACATATTCATGGCGGTCGAATTCAAAGCAGGGAAACGTGTGACCCAGATCACCAAAAGAAGAACCATGGTGGATTTTGCACAATTTGTGAGGATGCTTGTCGATGAAGAATACCCAGACGTTGAAAACATCCAACTGGTCATGGATAACCTCAATACTCACAAGGAAAAGTCATTTTACGAGGCATTCAGTGAGGAGGAGGCGGAAAGGATTTTGAGCAAGATCGAGTTTCATTACACGCCAAAACATGCAAGCTGGCTTAATGCCGCTGAAATCGAGATCAATGTGATGGATATCGAATGCACTGACAGACGGATTGGAGATATGGAGACACTGGTCCGGGAAGTGGCTGCATGGACCAGGAAACGGAATGACGATGAAAAGAAAATCAACTGGGGGTTTACGAGTGAGAATGCTAACGAGAAATTGTCCAAGCATTATGTATAAGAACTAAATTGTCGAGACAGTAGTATCTGCTTAAGGTATGTGTTTAGATGCGTCGAAAAAAAAACCACGAGATTAACACAAGATTATGGTATTAGACATATAACATATTAGACATATAACATTGGTCAATTTTATATCTTACTTCTTCACACTTTCTCGTGAAAAACTGTGTAACCTCGTGGTTAGCTAAACACGTACTGCTTAAGATAGGGCCATTGGTGCTTTGTCATGGGCACATCTATTTTGATGTCAGTTCTGCTCTATTAATAATCATTGTTGCTGTATACTCGTCGATTTCTTTTATTTCGTACTCTTTGATTGTCAGGTGTTTGTTAAACAGCGGGCAGTCAAGTACAAGGCTTTCAAACTCTCCTCCCTCTCCTGCAATGTTGATGTTGATTTTGTTATTCAATTCTACAAGTTTATCAACTTCGTAAGATGTGATAACTTTTCCAAGCCACGAAGCATCAAGTCCGTATGCTGCAACGCTTGTGAAGATAAACTTAAAACCGTCAGAGATTAAGTGTCTCATCTCGTCTTCCTGATCCATGTTCCAGAGAGGTGAAAACACAGCAAGGTCAAGGTCTCTGCAGATTTTCTCAATCCGTGTTCGTTGATAATTGGAGTGTATCGCACCAGTAACAATGCCGTCAAGTGTATACATCTCTTTTGCCTTCTTAATGGTTGCTTTAAGGTCTTTTAGCTCAAGTTCCTCCTTGCCTTCGGTATTTCCTTTTACTAATGGTATTTCCATTGCTTCTGCCTGTAAATCCACAATATCAATATTTGGGGTGTGAAACATGTATGAATAAGGGTTTTCGCTTTTAAGCGTAATAAGACATGTTAGTTCACAGTTCTGTCTTTTAATAAGATACGCAGCATAGGTGCTATCCTTGCCAGAACTAAATAACACACCAACACGCATCTGCCCTTCAGATTTCATTGATGTGTACCATTTCTTTGTATTCTATTAACCGTGACATGGCATGTGTTTTTAATTTATATCCCTGCTCTATTGCAGCAGCAGCCGCATTTGTTCCTCCAACAACCACTACGCCAACGTGGTCACGCCCAATCTCGACACCAAGGACCTCTGTGTTTGGCTCACCTACTTCGAGAATGCCACTAAAGCCTGCTTTTGCAAGTTCATCGAGTTTTTCTTCAACGAGTTTCTTTGCAACCATCGGTACTTCCCTGAGGTTTGCAAGCACTTTGCCTGAACCGCAGTTCAGCATTTCATCGAGGGATGTCAGGTATTGGGATGTTAACACTTCAAGAGGGTCAATGGTGGTGCCGTTATACAACAACATATCAGTAAAACGGGTTGGACTGCCATCAACCACTTCCACCACACCACCAAAAAGAGGATTTATCGGGATGCCAGATTTCAACAACACACCATCAATCGTAATACTGCACGTATCGCCAATGCACATCTCGTCACTACCAAAACCAAGCTCTTCCCCTTCAATTAATGTGATGAAAGGACTTACTGAAAGTCCTGCATCAATAACTCTTCTATATGTCTCAATCACCCCATCCAGCTCTTTTTTAGGTACCACTGAGATATTAACAACAATTTTTCCCTCTCTACGCACCGGATCAAAATCAACCCCATAGATCAGTTCATCAATTCTTGATAAAACAAATTGCAGTTCTTCTTCCATGCACACAACTATCACGTATACCAAAACACTTGATATAACTGTTACTACAGGAGCAGTATCTTCGAAAAACTTTTAAATTTTCATTCAAATGTCCTCTGGTTTGAAATTGGGATTGTCGGAAAAGTACATAACTTTTACTAATTTCAGTTAATGTTTAGGCATTCTCAAAAATTGAAACTAACATTGGTATTATGAGAAGTCGACGAAGCCGATCTGAGAAAATTCAGCAGGATTTTTTCTCATAATCCCTGTTATGTGAGAAGATTGCAAGTCGACTGACCGAAGTGACAGTTTTTTAATTACTTAACTTATATTAATTTCGAATGAAGTGAGTCTATATTTTAGAAAAAGAATGGTTTATTTTTTTTTATTATCTTCCATATCGCTTAAATATGTTTTTGTTTGAAGTTCCATCAAGATATAGTGAACAGTTATATTAATAAGTTTCTTAAGATCCCCTAAATCTTTATCTTCCCATTTTTTAATATAATGAGTCTCATCATTACCTAACCAAGTTGCTTTTTCAGCAATTTGTTTTATATTAGTATTACCAATATCTTCCTTTATACATTGTCCAAGAAATTTCTTTTTGATGTTTTCTTCTTCATCTGGCTTTATACTGACTAAATAATCTTTTATAAGAAATTCTAACGCTTTTCTGTATCCAACACCACATATTTCCATTAGGTTTTCTTGTTCAGCAAATTCAGCTTCACCATAAATTTTTACAAATGTAGAAGATAAGTCTATAATTTCTTTAGAAAATTCAGATGTTTTATGAGTTCCTTTTGATAGTTTAATAATAATAAAGTGGCCAGTATTATTATTTCTGGTAGTATATCCAATAAAAGCATTTTTGCAGGACTTACATTTTAGTAAAATTTGATTATTATATTTTCCAAAATTAACATAACTTAATGGTTGCATTTCAATTGATTTGTGACAGAATGGACAGGTCAAATCGTTTTCAGTTTCTAAAATAATCTCCGGGTTAAAAGAACCATTTAAGCCAAATCCTGTTATTTTTTCATAATCAACCATAATAAGTTGAAGTAGTGTCTCGACAATTTAGTTCTTATACATAATGCTTGGACAATTTCTCGTTAGCATTCTCACTCGTAAACCCCCAGTTGATTTTCTTTTCATCGTCATTCCGTCTCCTGGTCCACGCTGTCACTTC